>NCEB01000041.1 GCA_002280475.1 Brevundimonas subvibrioides | reverse complement strand
TGATCTGCTCTTCCGTGAACCGTGATCGCTTCATTCTGTCCGTCCTTTCGAGGGGCGGACTCTAGCTATTCCTGGAGGAGTTTCAGGGGGTCACGTCAGGTTGTTTCAGTCAGAATGATCAGGCCACTTGCATCTCGAGTTTCAATTCGTTGAGTAAATGTTTCGTTCGTTAGTTCTTTCGAGAATAAACCAAGCGAAACTAAACCGTTCTGCAAGTAATATTCCGCCGAAAGATCGTAGGATTCGGCCTGACGGGGTTTGAGAAACGGGTTTGTTCCACTGATTACCGGATTCCCGTTGGCGTCCAGGTTCACGGTGCGACCGAATGCGAAGTCAACGAAATCGGGCCGACCCAGCGTTTCAGTGTAGGCAGCGCGTAGGCGGAAATCCGGCGTCAAATCGAACCTGAGTTGCGCGTTAGGGAGAACCTCGGTGTATTCGAAGTTGCGATCCACTGGCACGACTACGCCGCTGCGCAGTTCCCCATTCTGGTTCGTGTAGCTGGTATCCTCTACGCGGACGCCCAATATCGCTCCAAAGCGGCCCAGATTATAGTGAAGCGACGCGTGACCCGCGACGACATCTTCTACGAGATTATAGTCCGCTGTCAGGAAGTCATTTTGTGAAAACGTGCCGTTCGCGCGGATGAAGGACCACAGGCTGTCGGGGTCCACGATCAAGGGCCCGGTGCCTGTTGGGCGCTGGCTTGGCGCGTCCGGATCGACCACTGTGCTCAGGCGAAATGTCGTTCCAGTCGGCTGCCGGTAGTTCAGTTGCGTTCGGTCAAACTGCCGATCGAGGCGACGGAAATAAAGGCCCGTGGAGACGCCAAACCCTTGGGCTCCTGGCTGAGTGTTTCCGTTGAAATCTGCGCGTAAGCTATAGACATCATCCTTGTGTGGGATTTGGTTGATGAACGCGTCGCGATTTGTCCGGTAAACGTAATTTGTGGCGTCATCGAAGCCGGCGCGCGGAATCAGAGTTACCGCGGGATCAGTTCGCGAGATGTCGTAGCTGCCGGACAGACCTGAAAACTGAAACCGCTCCGTTCGCGAGGTGGTCTCGTCATTGTCATAGCGAGTGTAGGATGCGCGAACGTTGATCGCGCCAGTATCTCCGACTCGGAAGTCGAAGCCGGACGCTGCAAGGAACGTTTCACGATCGAGATCGTAACGCTCCAAGTAAACCTCTGTCACGGCATTGGTGAAGTTGCCGGTGCCCGAGGCGGCACCTGTAATCCGGGCAGGGCTTAAAAATACCCCGCCCCTGTGGCTGTCATCCTCATCCTGCTGGCGAAAATAGTTCAGAGACAAGAAGCCGTACAGGTCGCCCTGGGCTCCATATTCGACTTTCCCGTACAGCGCGTCACGCTGTGTGCGGTGCTGAAAGAGCCCACGGAACAAGCTGCCGCTAACGACGTCAACGCCCCCGACCTGGGCATAGCCCGTTACCTGATTGTATTCGTCGTAATAGTCGTAGCGTTGGGTTTCGGCACCAATGACGACGCCCCAGCGGCCGTCAGCGAACGTGCGCTTTCCGGCGAAGCTTACGCGATAATCAAGAGCCCCATCTCCCGTCAGGCTCTCCTGATCATATCCGCCAATCGATGAGCGCGCGGTGAGATAGGGTCGGCCGCCTCCGTCGAATGCACGCAGCGTACGCAAACCCACGTGGCCGCCTATAGAGTTGGCGTCCAGATCGGCGGTCACGCTCTTGAAAACACTGACCTGGTTGACAACCGACGTCGGGAATACGTCCAGCTGGGTTCCGCGATTGTTACGGCTGGAATTCCAGATCGGATTACCGTCGATGCTGAAGCTATTGTAGCGGGCATCAAAACCTCGAACCGTGACGGTTCTGGACTCGGAGACTTGAAAGCCGATCACCCCGTTGACGCCTGCGATCCGCTCAAGGCTTTCAGCGAGAGAAAGGTCCGGCGTGCGCTCGATCTGCTCTGACGTCAGCGAATCGACGATGCCCTGGGCTTCGCGTTTGATCTCCTGCCGTGTGCCGGACACGGATCGAAGGCCGGTAACAACCACGTCCTCAAGCGTGGCCGTATCCGGTTGGGCATTCGGTTCGGCAGTCTGGGCCCATGCGGCTGTGGTAGGCGCGCACGCAACCGCGATGCCTGCGAGTAGGCTGCGTTTCAGAACGTTCCGCATCGATTCCCCCAATGTAGATTGCAGCGCCAACGCCGCCTCACCCACCCCATTAAGTTCCATGTTGCAGGTTATCAAGTGACAGTAGTATGAAATCTGGACGGGCTTCTCTGCCTTGCCAAATCGATAGAAGCTCTTGCATAATGACGATGCGAGTGCCGTTTCCAATCCCACGTTAAGTTTTATCGCGGACCTAAATTGACCGATGCGTCCACACTACCGCTGACTTCGAGCGAACGACGCGTTCTGGGTGCAGTTTGGCTCCGCGGTCCTGTCGCAAGGTCGGTAATCGCAACTGAGACGGGCTTTTCAGATGGATCGGTGACCCGCCTGGCTCGGGAACTCCAGGCCCGAGGGTTCGTCCATGAGGGCGTGCAGCGAGCCGGAACGCGCGGCCAGCCACCGCGACCGCTCCGATTGACCGCCGACGGCGCGTATGCGTTCGGCGTCAACTTTTCTCATAGCTACATCGACTTGGCGTTGATCAACCTGACCGGTGAACCGGTAGCCATCGAGCGGCGCGCGCTGGACCGGGCGACGCCTGAACGCATAGCGGAAATTGCCGCCGAGGCGCTCATCGACCAGTTGCGAGAGACAGGCATCGCTCTTAGCAAAGTCGTCGGGGCCGGATTCTCCCTCCCCGGAGACTTTCTAGAAACGCCACATTTCCTCCACGCTCACGCTGCGTTCCCCGACTTGCGGGATCGAGATCTTGTCAGCGTTTTCCGTGCCGCGCTTCCGGTGGACGTGTTCGTCGAGAACGATGGCACCTGCGCGGCGCTTGGGGAGCGAGTGCACGGTATCGGAAGGACGGCGGACTCAATCCTGTTCCTGCACATCGGCCATGGCGTCGGGGCCGGTCTGATGATTAACGGTCGCCCCTGGAGGGGTGCTCGCGGTAACGCGGGCACGATCGGCGTCATGTATCCGATGAGTGAGCCGCGCCCGTCCGGACACGATCTTTTCGAGACGCTCAGGGCCAGCGGCCTACCAATCAACGACTTCAACGACCTCGAATCGCTCGAGCCTCAATCCTGCCCCCCCCTCCGCCGATGGCTCGCTCGCGCCGGTGAGCAGTTGCGCCGGGGGATCGAATACACAGCGCGTACGATTGACCCAGAGCTGATCATCGTGGGCGGCCGACTTCCGCCCATGACTACCCAGGCCTTGCTCATGGCTATCGATGTAGATGCCACTTTCGCGCCGAGCCGCGTACTGCCCCATCCGCGATTGGTCGCATCTTCGCTTGGCCCGTACGCGGGAGTGATCGGAGCGGCTTCGGTCTGCTTCTACCAAAATTTTCTCGCCACCGAAGACGGCGGAACAATCTGAACCGGCCGAACCGCTATGGCCTCGAAGGAGCTTCACAATGACCTTCTCCACGGAGGGCCGCTGGTCTCGGCGGTCCACACTGGCAATGCTGGTAAGCGGCGCGACGTCTTCATTCTCGATGGCCCAGGCCGGGCGCGTTGGACCGTATCCATTCCGTCTCGGTGTTGCCTCGGGCGAACCCCTCTCCGATGGTTTTGTGATCTGGACCCGGCTCTCGGTCGACCCCGCAGATCCTCGAGGGGGGCTCCCTCGCGCGCCCTATACCGTCAAATGGGAGATCGCCACCGACGAGCGGTTCACCGCCGTGACCAGAAGCGGAGAGGCGATAGCGCACCCAGAGCTAGGTCACTCGGTTCATGTCGAAATCGAAGGGCTCCCTTCCGGACGACCCTGGTGGTACCGGTTCATCCTCGATGGCCACAGCAGTGCCACGGGCCGCGCCCGCACCACGGTGCCGGCCGGGATGCCGGTGCGGCAACTCCGTCTCGCGTCTGTCGGCTGTCAGCATTTCGAGCAGGGCTACTACACCGCCTACCGACACCTGGCCCAGGAAGACGACCTCGACTTCGTCTTTCACTCAGGGGACTACATCTATGAGATGACGCCCAACGAACAGGTGCGAAACGCGAGGGGCGGTTTCACGCCGGTCGTGCGACTGCACAGCGGCGACGCACTGTTCAGCCTTGACGATTATCGTCTTCGGTATGCCCAGTACCGCTCGGATCCCGACCTGCAGGCCGCCCATGCCGCCGCGCCATGGTTCGGCAGCTTTGACGACCATGAGGTCGCGAACAACTGGGCCGCGGACCTCGATCAGGTCGGAACCCCATCGGACGTCTTTCTTCTGCGCCGGGCGTCCGCTTTCCAGGCGTTTTATGAGCATTTGCCGCTGCGCAGGACATCTCTCCCTCGCAATGGTTCGATAGCCATGTTCAGGCGCGCCATGTTCGGAGACCTGTTGCAGGCTCACTTTCTGGACACCCGCCAGTTCCGCTCCGATCAGCCCTGCGGTGACAAGGTCAAGCCACTGTGTGCTGACATCGAGAATCCCGATGCGACCATCCTCGGAACGGCCGAGGAGGCCTGGCTGGCCGAGGGCCTGCAACCGGGCCGGGCGCGCTGGAACCTGCTCGCTCAGCAGGTGATGATGATGGATCTTGATCGGCACACGGACGACATTGCTCCCGTTCCGCTATTGAACATGGATGCTTGGACCGCCTATCGCGCGCCACGCCAGCGCCTGCTCGACCACATTCACGCTGCTGGGCTTGGTAATGTCGTGGTTCTGACGGGAGACGAGCATCAGGCCTACGCCGGCGAGATCAGACTTAACGGCGGAACTTCGGACTCGCCGATCATCGCCCACGAGTTCGTCGGTACTTCCATCTCAACGGCAGGAGACGGTTCCGATCTTCGCCCGGGCGCGGCCGAGATCCTGAGTCGGAACCCACATTGCCGGATGATCAACGACCAGCGCGGCTACCTCCTTTGCACCATTACACCGGAAAGCTGGACCTCGGAGTTCAAGGTCCTCGACTATGTCAGTCGTCCGGGATCTCCGATTCATACGCGAGTGCGGTTCGTTGTGGAGGCGGATCAACCCGGGCTCACGACCTCCGAGGCGTAGGTCGGTGCAGACCAAAGCAGGAGCGCGCCGATCACACCAGTTGCCGCGACAATGAGGCTTACAAGCCAAATTCCCTGATCGGCGGCAGCTTCACTCTGGATGGTCACCGAGGTGATTGCGATCACCGCACCGCCGAGGCCGACGGCCAACTTGGATGCGCAGGTGAAGGCCCCGAACAGCGTGGCTTGAACCCGTTGGCCGTCTCTTTCATTGTCTTCAACAGCAGCGGCAATGAGCGCCCAGGATTGCATGCTGGCACCACCAATGGCGGCTCCCAGCAAGCCAAACCCGATGATGCGGACGGTCCCGTCGCCGACGCTGATGGCAGTCAATGCAGCGGCCAGCGGAACGAGCAGATAGGCGAGCACATTGGCGTGGCGAGCACCTCTTCGGTCCGCTAACCACCACCAGACGGGGGTCGTCAGGAGCTTTCCGAGTGTGACGGCGAACAGGGCACTTCCCAGCCAGGCTTCGTCCCCGACGGCGTATCTGGCCACGTAAGGAAGTGTCTTCAGCGCCAGACTGAAACCGACGATGCCGATCATGGTGGCCGCCAAGAGCCGCAAGACGGATCCACCAAACAATTGGCGTGCTCCCATTGTTGGTGGAGTCTCGACTTCTACAGACCGGCTACGGAGCGCCGGGGCCGTGAGAAGCAGCACCGCACCGATTAATCCCAACACGCTTATGAATTTCCGGAAGCGCTCGATATCCCCTGATTGGCCCGCCAGGATCAGCATCGCGATGCCGCTCAGCGCAAAGTATGCAGCAGCCCCTGCCAGCATGCGAACGACAGACAATCGGAGCTGCGCTCTCTGACCGTTGGCCAACTGGCTCAACAGGGTGTTGTGGGGAACGTCGGCGAGAGAGAAACACAGTCTGAACAGAAAGGTCGCGAACAGCGCGAGGGCTGCGGACGACGATCCTGCGTCAATGGGCACGAAGCTGAAGGCGAAGACAATCGCCGAGACGAGGCCGGCGAGGCGCATCAGAATGGTCGGCAGCCGCCCGTTCTTGAACCGATCCAGTCCAAATCCCACCGCGAGGTCACAGAGAGCGCTCCAAACGAGCAGCATGACAAACGTCGCAGCGGCCGTTACCGGCGAAAGTCCAATCAGATCGGTCAGGCTGAATACGCCGTACACTTCGGTCGTCGCCCAAAGAATGGTCTTGCCAAAATGCGACGCGGCATATCGCGCGATCGGTATCGCGCCTGCGCTCTGACTTTGACCTTTTACCAACAGCGTCATCACGGCGGTGTGAGCCGACACCGTTACGCATGTGTGACGATGCTTTCAGAGTTCAACCTTCATTCGAGATGGCTGTTTGGTGCCAAGGGCGGTTGCTCGGCGGAACAAGATCCCGCACTCAGCAGCTTGCCGAAAGCGGCCGTTCGGAACGTCGGTAACGAGCCACTAGCGGACATCGACCTATGCGCTGAACCAACGTCTGCTGCTGGCTCGAAGCAGCCCTCGCCGACGTCAGCTTTACGGATTATCGCAAAACCTCAGGTGCCTGCCTTGCCGACGAGTTTCTGGGGCCGATGGCAGGGGAGGCCGAGGTCACTCGCCACAGAGCGCCACCGGTTCCGGGACTTGCAAGCTCGACCATCATCAACGCGTCGCGATCCGGGGCTAGGCAAGCAGGCGCGGTTTGGGGGTTTGCCATAGTTCTAGGTCGACCAACTGGCTGGCGCGAAACGAGCGTCTATGGCTCCGCCCATCTGGGCAAGAGCCTGTTCTGGTATGCCAGCGAGCTTCTGTTCGCCTTCTACCTGACGGAATTGGTCGGCCTGCCC
Source organism: Brevundimonas subvibrioides (assembly GCA_002280475.1). Taxonomy (GTDB): domain Bacteria; phylum Pseudomonadota; class Alphaproteobacteria; order Caulobacterales; family Caulobacteraceae; genus Brevundimonas; species Brevundimonas aurifodinae. The sequence continues at coordinate 23,027 of NCEB01000041.1, read as the reverse complement.
GCCTCGCAGATGGGAATGGTGCTGGCGATCGGCCTTCTGGTCAGCGCGGCGATCGACCTGATCGTCGCTCGCGTTCTGGACAGCCAAATGATGACTGCGGCGGGGGCCGCAGCGCTGCAGTTCAAGGGGTCGATCCTTTGTGCGATCGCCTTCGCTTCGATCTTTCTGGGATTCTGGATTCCGCCAGACCTGCGCTTCGCCTACGCCCTCGCGACTGGCCTCGCGTTTCGAACCGCCTATGCCATCTACGATCTTCCACAGAATGCCCTGATGGCCCTTGCGACCTCTGACGCGGCATCGCGGGACCGTGTCGCGGCGACGCGGATCTGGTTCAGCGGCATCGCCACCCTTATGGTGGCCGGTGCCGTCGGCCCCTTGATCGCAGGCCGCGACGAGGCCACGGCATGGCTTTATTTCGGTCTCGCGGTCGGCATCGCCGGACCAGCCATCTTGAGCGCCGGTCTTCTGGCGCGCGTCGTCCGAGGGACGGGCACCGCGAAGCCGGTAGGCGTCAGCAGTGAGCCGCGCCGAAGACTCGCGCCTCCGCCCCTGTTCTGGATACTGATCGCCTTGATGTTCTTGACCTCGCTGGCTACGCCTCTGTTCTCCAAGGTGGAGCCCTATTTCGCCGCCTACAGTCTGGCGTCGCCGTCTTGGGGCGGAGTGATTGTGGTGGCGATGGCGCTGGGGATCACCCTAGGCCAGCCGATCTGGAACGCCCTGACCGGACGCCTTTCTCGCGCGGCGGTCCTGGGCGTCGGGGCCCTGACGCAGGCTGTGGGACTGGGCGTGTTCTGGGCCCTCGCTCCTGCGGCACCGGCGGCTCTTGCCGCGAGCGCCTTCGTCTTCGGCGTGGGCAACGGCGGCGTCGGCATGGTGTTGTGGGGAGGCTTCAGCGATGTCGTCGCGCGCTTCACTCAGCCCGGCGGCGCGGGCCGAGCCTACGGCCTCTTCACTGCGACTGCAAAGGTGGCCCTGGCCCTCGGGGGCCTAGGCCTCGGGGCCGCACTACAGATCATGGACTACCGCGACGGCGACGCCGACGGCCTGTTGTTGCTGATGATCGTTACCCCCGGACTCGGGGCCTTAGGGTGCCTGGCGCTGGCACTGGCTTGGGAACGCGACAACCCAGACCCGGTAATCGCGCGATGACTGTGATCGATCCGGCTCAACGCGGCGGACCATAGTAGGGGCCTCCCGCCTGGGCCCGGTCCCATCGGGACAGGGAGACCGCGTCGGCCTTGTCGCGCCAGACGGACCGGCCGGGCGTCAACTCAGAGGCCCGGACCTCCATCGGTGCCCAGACCGCGCTCCCCTGGGTATCGATCACCTGGAACCGAAGGGTGGGGTCGTCGACCGTCAGGTCAAGGTCGACGATCCCGGCATTGGAGCCGCCCGCATAGACCTGACGGACGCGCTCGATCGGGCGGTAGTTCTGATAGCTGGTCGCCGTGTCCTGAGCGAGAGGCGAGCTGACCAGTTCGAAAAGGTCGTAGCCCGCGCTATAGCGGGCGTGCGGCAGGCAGTTGAGTTCGCCGACGTGGGTGTCGCCCGACAGCAGGACGACGCCGTCGATCCGCTCCCGCGCGATGAAGGCGATGAGGTCGGCGCGCTCGTCGGTGAAGGACGACCAAGATTCCTGGCCGGCGGCCTTGCCGTCGTTCCAGGGCTGGCCCGCCAAGATCAGCTTGAACGGGGCACGGCTGGCCTTAAGCGACTGTTTCAGCCAGTCGCGCTGGATAGATCCCAGGGTGGTCTTGCCGGGGCCCTCGGGCAAACCCGCCGGGTCGCGGTGATAGCGGTTGTCCAGGGCGAAGAAGTCCACCCCGCCGAAGCTGTGGGCGAAGAAGACGCCTGGTGTGCCCGGGAGCCCGGCCGACGGGTTGGCCCAGACCTGGTTGAAGACGCCGAGCGCCTGCCCCTTCACCGGATTGCGCGCGTCGCTGTCGTTCAGGGCGAAGTCGTGATCGTCCCAGATCGCCAGCTGAGGGCGACCGGCCATGAAGGCGCGGCAGTTGGGGACGTCGCGCTGGCGCAGATACTCCTCCCGCAGGATGTTCGGGTCCAGGCTGTCGCCGTAAATGTTGTCGCCCAGCCAGAAGAACAGGTCCGGATCGAAGCGTTCCAGCGCATCCCAGATCGGCTGGATCGGGTGCCGCTGACGCCGTGCACAGGAACCAAAGCCGAACCGGAACCGAGCCCGGGTCGCCGGGGCGGTTCGCGCCCGGAACGGTTCGGCCCGGGCTGTGTCTGGGTCGGGAGCGCCGTCGACGATGACGCGATAGGCCAGCGCTGTGTCGGCCGGCAGGCCCCGCAGCGTGTGCAGAACGATATAGTCTCCGGCAGCGTCGGCCCGGACTGGTGGGGAGCGGGTCCAGGACTCGCCGTCGAGCCTATACTCAATCGCCGTGTCGACCGGCGCGGAGACCCGGGCCCAGATGGTGACGGTGTCAGGTCCGCTCCAGCCCAGCATCGGTCCGTGCAGCAGCCGGGGGTAGCCGTCCCAGTCCGCGTCAGCAGAGGCCATGCCCGGCAGAGTGAGGCTGGCGGCGAGGCCGGTAACGAACCCGCGTCTGCGCATCGGCGTGATCCTTTCGACTACTGGAAAAAGGCGTATTTGAGCGGCATTGAGGCGGCACCGATCGCAGCTGCGTTGCCTCGCACGGCACTCACCAGAAGGGCGGGCGTCGGCCGGGTCTCACCGCGCCGAGCGCGGTTATGGAACTGGACCCCTGCGATCAGCCGCTCCGCCAGCGGTCGTGGAATCTGGCCGCCGAAGACGATCGCCGACGGGTCGATCACTCCCGAGATCGCTGAGAGGATATCCGACAGAGGCTCCTTCACGCGGTCGAGCCAGACGGACACGCCCGGCCAGTCGGGGTCGAACCGCGCCTGGAGGTCGGCGATCGAGACAACCTCGACCCCGTGCTCGCATATCAGTCGCCGCAGCGATTCCAGGGTCGGCCTTCGGGCGTGGGTCTCGGGCGAGAGCATGGCCGAGAACTCGCCGGCGTTGCCGAAGGCACCCCGCACCAGCGACCCATCCAGCACCACCCCGCCCCCGAGGCCATAGGTGAAGTAGAGGTAGGCGAACGAGGGGTGGGTTAGGCCCACGCCGCACAGGCTTTCGCCGATGGCGGAGGCGTTGCCGTCGTTCTCCAGCCAGACCGGCAGGTCCATCGCCTGCATGAAGGTCTGCTCCAAGTCGGTCACCGACCAATGGGCCAGGGGATCGGGGGGGTTCATCCGGCCAGCTTCCACGGTGAAGAAGCCGCTCATGGCCAGGCCAAAGCCGAACAGTCGACGCCGGTCCAGATCGAGCACCGTGAACACGTCATCCAGCTGAGCCTGAGCCTCGGCGATCACATCTGTAACCGCCATACTGGAGGGCGACAGTGTGCGTTCGGCCAGCACCTGTCCGTCGAAGGCAACGACGGCTAGGTCCGCGCCCTCGGTCCGGATGGATAGTCCCACGGCATAGACAGCCGAGCGCGTCAGTCTGACGGCCAGTCCGGGATGGCCGCGACCGCGGATTCGCTTCTCGCCGAACTCCACCAGACCGCGCTTCATCAGCGCCTCGATCAGCCGGGAAATCGATTGGGGTGCCAAGTTGGTCGCGCGAGTCAGGTCCGCACGGCTGGTCACGCCGGAGCGACGCACGATCTCGAGCACCCGCCGCTCGTTCTCGCTGACGGTCAGCGGGTCGCCGCGCCGACGAAAGATTGCGGGGATGCGGGCCTTGCGGCCTAGGGCGGCTTGCATGGGCTTCATGCTGAGCCGCGTGCTCCGCACGGGCAACGGCGAAAGGCCGCCGTCATCGAAATTTCACTCAAAGTGAGGAAATCGCCACCCTATGTCTCAATTCGCACCGAGGGACCGGTGACAAAGGGGGACTAGCGATGTTCAAACGGACCCATGGCGCGGCTAGCATTCTGCTGGCGGCCGCCGGACTGATGGTCGTGACGCCTGCGACGGCGCAGACCGCTTCGCCCGACGCGGCCACTGCCGTGGATGAGATCGTCGTTACCGGCGAGCGGGGCCGGGCGCGGCAGTCGATCCAGTTGAAGCGCGCCGCGGACGGCGTCTACGACAGCGTCGTAGAGGACGACATTGGCCGTCTGCCGGACCTGAACGTCTCGGACTCCTTCCGACGCATCGCCGGCGCCAGCGCGACCCTCGACGAGGACGAAGGGCGGTTCGTAACCGTCCGGGGTCTGTCGTCGGAGTACAATCTGGTGACCATCGACGGAATCGCCGTCGCCACCCACGACGCCTTCGGTGGGGGCGGTCGCGGGGTCAATCTCGAGGTCATCCCCAATACTGCGGTCAGCCGGCTGGAGATCTTCAAGACCTTCACCCCGAACATCGACGGGCATGCCGTCGGGGGGTATCTGAATCTGGTCACCCGCAGCGCCTTCGATCGACCGGGCTTCCAGATCCGGGGCGACGCGACCCTGGGCCGCTATACCTTGCGCGATCTGCCGACCAGCGACGACCATGATCCGGAAGGCCGCTTCAACCTCACCGTCTCCAACACCTTCGGTGCAGACGACCGGTTCGGAGCCCTGCTGTCGCTCAGCTATGACCGCAAGGCTCGCGACGAGACCAAAATCATCCCGGACAACTACAGCTATTTCAACTCTGGCGGGGCCAGCACGGGCACCCCCCTGACCGGCAACGGCTTTGCGGCCCCGAACCAGTTTCGGTTCTTCATCTATGACGACGAACTGCAACGGCTCGGTGCATTCGCCCGGATCGATGCGCGGCTGGCCCCGGACCTCACGACTGGACTATCCGCCTTCTTCTTTTCTCAGGAGAACGCCGAGAACCGGTACGGGCACCAGCTTCAAGGGCTCGCGGGCATCAGCGGCCAGACCGAGACCAGCGGCACCTATGCCCGAGGGTTCGGCGAGGTCGCCTACAGCTATTTCCCGATCGAGCGGCGCAACGCCGGCCTGAACTGGACGACGGTCTATACGCCCGACGGCCCTCACCGCGTGACCGGCCGTGTCGGCTACTCCTTCTCCGACTTCACCCACGACACACCGAACGTTCAGTTCCGCACGACCACCGTCGCAAATCTGGGTGCCCGCTACGACACGACCAATCTGATCCCGACGTTCGATGTGAACGACGCCGCCTACTGGACCAACCCGGCCAACTACAGCCTCTTTCAGTATGACTTCCGCAATCTGAGGACGGACGAGGACATCGTCGAGGCCCAGGTCGACTATGTCTTCACGCCCGAGGCGACCGGTTTCGGAGCCCTGGCCGGCGCGGGCTTTCGTCAGCTGACCCGGAGCGTCGACAACGACCAACGATTCTTCACTAATCCGGCTCAGCGGTTGACGGGGCTTGTTCAGCCGCTGACTTATGCGCCGCCCGGCCGGTCGGTGCCGTATGTCTTCTTCGACTATGACGCCTTCGCCGCACTGGTGACCCAGAATCCGAGCGCCTTCCCGGTAAACACGACCCGCTCGATCGAGGCGTCAGCAGCCGGCGATTTCGAGTACGTCGAGGAGATCGCTTCGGTCTACGGGGCCGCCACCTATACCGGCGACCGGTTCAAGGTGATCGCGGGCCTGCGGTTCGAGGACACGGCGGTCACGACCGACACCTTCGTGCGAGACACCCTGCCGACCCCCGACGTCTTCCGCCCGGTCACCCGCGACAGTTCGTTCTCGGCGACGCTGCCCTCGATCAACGCCTACTACGACCTGACCGAAGCCCTGCGGCTGCGGGCCGCCGTCAGCCGCAGCCTGGGTCGGCCGAACCCGACCAGCATCGGCCAGCAGCTGTCGGTCAGCACCGATGGCCTGACCGTGACCCAGGGCAATCCCGATCTTCAGCCGCGCGAGGCCGACAACTTCGACCTGTCGCTGGAATACACCTTCGCGGGCGGCGACGGCCTGTTCGCTCTGGCCGCGTTCAGAAAGGACATCACCAACGAGATCGTCACGCTGCGGACGCCCGGCACCTTCGAAGGGCGTGACGTGACCTTCGTCCAGCCGACGAACGCCGAGGAGGCCCAGGTCAGCGGTCTGGAGGCGAGCTTCGTGCTGAGCGCATTCGAGTTCCTGCCCGCGCCGCTCGACGGGCTCGGCTTCAACGGTAACGCCGCCTTCCTGGACGGCGAGTTCACCTACACCGACACAGCTGGCGCAAGGCGGACCTTCGGTCAGCTGCTCTCCCAGCCGAAGCGCATCTACAATGCCAGTCTGTTCTACAACTGGCAGGACCGGGCCGAGGTGCGCGTCGCCTATCACTTCTCCGGCCAGAACTTCTCTTCTGTGAATACGACGAGCCCGTGGCTGAGCCGCGGTACGCCCGACACCGAGCAGTGGGACCTCACCGCCCGCTATGAACTGAACGACGCCTGGACCGTCCGGGTCGAGGCCCGTAACCTGACCGACGAGGATCAGTTCATCACTCAGGGCCTGGATTTCGACCGCCTGATCGAACAGGTCGACTATGGCCGGTCCTTCTGGATCGGCCTGTCCTTCCGCAACTGATCTAAGGGTTCCCAGAGTGACGTCAGCATGTTGATGACCCGTGGCCAAGGCGCCTGCCTGGTAGCGGCCGCGAGCCTTCTTTTCGCAGCCCCGTACGTCGCGGCGCAGGAGAACGCCGCCGCCGCCCGGCGGGTCGTACTGCTTGATGCCAACGACCCGGCCGTCATGGTGGTCGCCCACCGCGGCTGCTGGCGAGAAGCCGCCGAGAACGCCCTGTCGGCGATCGAGGCTTGTGTCCGCATGGGTGTCGATATGGTCGAACTGGACGTTCGCCTGACCCGCGATGGGGCGTTGGTCCTGATGCACGACGACACTGTCGACCGGACCACCGACGGCACCGGTCGGGTATCTGAACTAGCTCTAGCCGAGATTCGGGGCCTGCGGCTGAGGGCGGGAGCCGGCGGGCCCACGGCTGCGTTGACCGATGAGCGACCCCCGACCTTCGCCGAAGCGATCGAGGCGGCGCGCGGTCGTGTTCTGGTTAACCTGGACGCCAAGGCGGATGTCTATGACGCCGCCTTCGCCGAGCTCGAGCGCCTCGGTGCGATCGACCTGATCCTCATGAAGCGCCGCGTGGGCATCGGCGAGGCGTCGCTTGCGAGCCAGCCGCCATTCGATCAGGTTCTGGCCATGCCGATCCTCGATCAGGCGGCAGGACCGGCGGACGCGATCCTGGCCGAACAGGCCCTCGGGTCCCCCGTGGCGGTCGAGTTGATCTTCGCCGACCTGGCCTGGCTGGACGACACGGCTCCGCTCGTTGAGGCGATGGCCGCGCGAGTCTGGGTCAATACGCTCAACCCCGGCCTAGCGGCGGGGCTGGTCGATGCCGACGCCGTGCGTTCGCCCGATGAGGTCTGGGGCCGCCTGATCGAACGCGGCGTCGACATGATCCAGACGGACGCCCCACAAGAGCTCCTCACATATCTGCAGAGCCGGAGATTGAAGGATTCAGCAGAGCCGCGCTGACGCTGCTTCCGAGTTCGGTCGGAAAAGCCAATAGAAGACGCTGCCTGTAGAGGTCGTGTTGTCGCCAAACGGAGGATGTCTGTTATTGGCGCACAGGTGCCGCGAGGGGTGTAGCTTCGGCATGGGGCCTCGATCCTAGGAGGTGGCCATGGGCCAGCCCGATCTATTCCGCACGCCCCGTAAGCCTTGGAACGCTGGCCGACTGACCGGCGCGAAAGCACCGTTGAAGCCGAAACATATCTGGGCCATCCGCCAGCATTTCAGATCGGTCGGAGCCGTTCGTGATCTGGCGATGTTCAATGTGGCCTTGGATGCTAAGCTCAGGGGCTGTGATCTCGTCAAGCTGAAGATCGCTGACGTGGCCCGAGCTGGGGTTATTCGGCAGCGTTCGACGATCGTTCAGCAGAAGACCGGGCGACCGGTGCCATTCGAGATCACGGAGCCGGCGCGAGATGCGCTCGCAAACTGGCTCGAGGTACGAGGAGGACTGTCGAACGACTGGTTGTTCCCAAGCCGCAGCCGCGCCGGCCAGCACATCGGCACGAGGCAATACGCCCGTCTCGTTGATCGGTGGGTCCGCATCATCGACCTCAACCCAAGCGCCTACGGCACTCACAGCCTCAGACGAACCAAGGTGGCGTTGATCTACAAGAAGACGGGCAATCTCCGCGCCTGCCAGCTGCTTCTCGGCCATGGGAAGCTCGAAAGCACAGTCAGATACCTCGGCATTGAGGTCGACGACGCGCTTGAGATTTCCGAACAGATCGACCTTTGACGCCAGGTGGGTCTGCGCAAAGCGGACCCACCAAAGGTCCCTGAGGGGTGGATAGCGGACACAGGTTTCCACGCGCATAATGGAGGAATGCATGCCTCACACCCCAAGCTGTTCAAAGAAACCGCGCTCCCAGCGACATCTCGTATTCTGAGTTCGTCACGGTTGGTAGCGGTGACGGCCTCGGTTTTTTTGGCATCCTGCACATCACCCTCGCGACCCGAGACCCGAGTGGCGGAGGTCTGCCTAGGCAGCAATGACGAGGCCAGGCGGGTCGTCGAGAAGATACGCGCCATCACCGATAGATATGGCCTAGCATACTACGATGACAGCCAGAAAACCGCTTCTTCCTATGCCGCTTTTAGAGAATACGATCCTACCTTTTATTATGCAGAACCAGTCATTAATGTCACTTTTCGTGGAAAGAGTGACGATGTAATCGTAGGCAACCTGCTCCCGCGTGACCGGGTGGTCGTAATTGGTTTCTCTCGTAGCGCTGATAGTTTGTCTTATGATGAAATTGAGCGAGAAATCATCGATGCAATCTCAAAGGAGTGGACAGTCGTAGAACTTGGAGAGGGCGTAGGGGCGACTGGTGATCAATGTGCATGACCGCCCCGTCGTGTTCGGAGGCTGACTAGCCTGAATGTCGTCTATGGGTCGGGAACCGCCAATGAGGTCCTGCCCGGAAGCAGACATGCCCACCGGCGGTCAGGGGTGGTTAGTCGTCGTTGCGTCAGACCGCTGAAGCGTGTCCTCTTAGGCTCCGGGCTAGCAGGCCAAGGGATGCGAAAATGTTAGCGGTGAGGTCAGCCAAGACGAGCGATCTGGAGGCGTTGATTGATCTTAATGCTGTGGTCCAATCCCTACACGCCACGCTGGAGCCTGCGCAGTTCTTGACGCAAGCCGATCGCGACGGTGTAGCTGCATTGTTCTCCGCAACGCTTGAGAAGGAGCCCGACGCCATTCTAGTGGCCGAAGGGCGCTCGTCGGTTAGGGGCGGGGTCAGCGTTGATGCGCGCCGCCGAGTCTGAAAGTAGGGCGCGCGGCGTGAGGCGCATGGTTCTGGACGCCTGGGCGACAAACGAAGGTGCGCAGCACTTCTTCCAAGCCGAAGGGTTTGTCCCTTTCAACATCGTCTTGGAAAAAGCCCTAGAATAGGTCCTTAGCGGAGACCGGCCTCAGGCCGAGGTCCGCGAAACAGACCTTGGCAGGCGCTCTGAATGTCGCCTTTTCGGCTGTGTGCGGACGACCGCTTCTGGCGCAAAGCGGACCTAAGCGAACCTGGATCGCAACGTCCTCGGGCGAGCAGATCAGTCCCATCCGCTCTGCAAAAACGCCCCTCAGGAGCGCTAATTTTCCCCCCGATGTGCCGCTTTAGAGCGCCTGTGATAGATTATTGTTTCTCTCGTCTGGGTCCCATACGGGTCCCAGAGCCACCTGATCGATGGAGCTTCGACAGCAAGTGATTGAAAGAATGGCGCGCCCGGAACGATTCGAACGTCCGACCCTCAGATTCGTAGTCTGATGCTCTATCCAGCTGAGCTACGGGCGCGCACAGGCCTTGACGGCGAGGGCGGGTATCTAGCGGGTCGGTTCGGCGGGCGCAACCCGGTTTTCGGAGCCTGTTCGTCTCCGGGCCTTGGCGCGGTGGGCCGGGCGGCCTAGGTCGGGGATGGCTCTCCCGCTCGCCGGACCCTGGACCTCATGTCGACACGCCTGCAGACCCGCCTCCTTGCCATCGTCCTGGCTCTCGGCCTCGCCGCCTGCCAGACCAAGACGCCGCAGCTTCCCGCCCGGGCCGGCGCCGGGTCCGGCGCGCCGGCTGCTTCCGCGGCTCCGCCGGCGCGCGGTCCGTTCGTCTCCGCCGCCAATCCGCTGGCCGTCCAGGCGGGGCTGGATGTGCTGGGCCGGGGTGGGTCGGCGGTCGATGCCGCCGTGGCCGTGCAGGCCGTGCTCGGCCTGGTCGAGCCCCAGTCCTCCGGCCTGGGCGGCGGGGCCTTCCTCATGCATTTCGACGCCGCGAAGGGGGAGACCGTCGTTTATGACGGGCGCGAGACCGCCCCGGCAGCCGCCACGCCCGAGCTGTTCTTCCACGACGGCCGGCCCCTGAGTTTCCCCGACGCGGTCCTCAGCGGCCGTTCGACCGGCGTGCCCGGCGCGGTCGCGGCCCTGGCCATGGCGCAGGACGAACACGGTGCCCTGGAGTGGTCCGACCTGTTCGGCGAGGCCGAGCGCCTGGCTCGGGACGGCTTCGTCGTCAGCCCGCGTCTCGCCGGCATGATCGCCCTGACGCGCGGCCAGGCGCGGACGCAATGGGCCGACGCCTATTTCACCAAGGCCGACGGCGCCCGCTATGTGGCGGGCGACGTGCTGCGGAACCCGGCGTATGCCGAGACCGTGGCCACCCTGGCACGCGACGGGATCGCCGCCTTCCGCTCGGGGCCGATCGCCCAGGCCATGGTCGAGGCTGTGCAGGCCGAGCCCCGTCCCGGGTCGCTGAGCCTGGCCGATCTGGCGGCCTATCGCCCGATCAAGCGCGATGCGCTGTGCCGACCCTTCCGGGTCTATGTCGTCTGCGTGCCGCCTCCGCCATCCAGCGGCGTGGCGTTGTTGCAGTTGCTCGCCATGGCCGAGGCACCCATCGTCGCTGACGAGCTCGCCCAGGGCGAGACGAGCGCGGAGGCCTGGATCGCCTTCGCTCAGATCCAGCGGCTGATGTATGCCGACCGCGACCGATATGTCGGCGACCCCGCCTTCGTCGGCGTGCCCGTGGCCGGGCTGCTGGACGAGGACTATGTCGCCGCCCGCGCGGCCCTGGCCACCGGCCTGAGCGGCGCGGCCCCGGCCGGCACGCCCCCCGGTGGGGTCTTCCGCGCGCCCGACGCCACGACCGAGCCTTCGGGCACCAGCCATTTCGTCATCGTCGACGCCCGGGGCAACGCCGTCTCCATGACCACGACGGTCGAGAGCATTTTTGGCTCGGGCCGAATGGCGGCGGGCTTCTTTCTGAACAACCAGCTGACGGATTTTTCGTTCACGCCGACGCGGCCGGACGGGGGCGAGGCGGCCAATGCCGTGGCACCCGGCAAGCGGCCCCGGTCGTCGATGTCTCCCGTGATCATTCTGGACCGGGACGGCCGACTGGTCGGGGCAGTAGGATCCCCCGGGGGGCCTTCGATCCTGGCCTATAACGCCAAGGTCCTGATCGGAACCCTGGTCTGGGGTCTGCCGATGCAGGCGGCGATCGACCTGCCCAATCTTGTCGCGCGGGGCGGGGGCTTCGGGGCCGATACGGCGCGGTTCGGACCGACCCTGGCCCAGCAACTGGCGGCGGGCGGGGTTGTGCTGGCACCGAACCAGTCCGAGACCTCGGGCCTGCACGGGGGCCTGTGGCGACAGGGGCCCGGCGGCTGGGCCTGGGACGGCGGCGCCGACGACCGGCGCGAGGGCGTGGCGCGGACGCGTTGACGGAAGGACAAAGCCGCTTCGTCGAGCCGCGCTCCGTTTCGTGCTAGGCTCAGAGGCATGGAAGTCCGTGAGACCGTGGCCGTCTGGACAGATCGCGAGCCGACGCTCGACGAGGAACTGCGCGCGCTGGGAGAGGAGGACGTCGTCGAAATGGCCTACCTCCCGCCCGAGTGGACCGGCGTCCTCGCCCACATCTTCATCTCCACGGCGCTGGGTCAGCATGGACCGCGCGTGAAGGTCTACCTGAAGAAGGGTCGACATCAGCCTAGCGCGTCGATCTCCATCGGCCCTGATCCGCGCGTCCTGGCCAGCAGCCTCGACGAGCGGGAACTGGCCCGGGTGGCTCCGGCCGCCCTTCAGTGGGTCGCCCTGAACCACGAGGCCCTGACCACCTTCTGGTTCGACGGCGACGATCTGAACATCGCCGACGTCGCCGATTTCGGCCGGAGCCTGAGGTCGGTCTGATCTCTACCGCAGCGCCAGCGTCACCTGCTTTATCTCGACGTATTCGTCGATGCCGTGGGTCGAGCCTTCGCGGCCGTAGCCGGATTGCTTGATCCCGCCGAAGGGGGCGACCGCCGTCGACATCAGGCCGGTGTTGACGCCGATCATGCCGGCCTCGATCCGACGTCCGATCCGCATCGCGCGGTCCAGGTCGCGCGTGAAGACGTAGGAGGCCAGGCCGAACGGGCTGTCGTTGGCCTTCTCGAGGCATTCGTCCTCGGTCTCGAACGGGAAGACGGGGATCAGGGGCCCGAACGTCTCCTCCTCGCGGAACAGGGCGTCGTCGCCGCCCAGGGTCACCGTGGGCTGGAAGAAGCGACCGCCCAGTGCATGCCGTTCGCCGCCGGTCAGGACCTTGGCCCCGGACGCCACGACCCGCTTAAGGTGGTCCTCGACCTTGTCGATCGCCTTGTCCTCGATCAGCGGGCCGACCTTGACGCCGTCCTCGAAGGCCGGACCGACCGGGATACCGGCCACCGCTTCGGCCAGCTTGTTCGCATAGGCTTCCGCGACCGAGGCCTGGACATAGACCCGGTTGGGACAGACGCAGGTTTGGCCCGAGTTTCTGAACTTGCCCTTGATGGTCTCCGCCACCGCCAGGTCCAGATCGGCGTCCTCGAACACCATCAGGGGGGCCGCGCCCCCCAGCTCCATCGACAGCCGCTTCAGGGTCGGAGCGCACTGTTCCGCCAGCTTGCGGCCCACCGGCGTCGATCCGGTGAAGCTGAGCTTGCGGATCAGGGGCGAAGCCGTCAGCACCCCACCGATGGTCGCGGCGTCGCCGGTGACGACGCTCAATACGCTCTTCGGCAGGCCCGCCCTGTAGGCCAGTTCCACCAGGGCGATGGCGGTGAAGGGGGTCTGGCTCGCCGGCTTGACCACGGCGGTGCAACCTGCGGCGAGCGCCGGGCCCAGCTTTCGCGTCAGCATGGCGGCGGGGAAGTTCCACGGCGTGATCAGGGCGCAGGGGCCCACCGCCTGGCGGAAGGTGACGATGACATGGCCCAGCGGGCTGTCCTGGGTGTCGCCCAGCAGGCGCTCGGCCTCGCCGGCGAACCATTTCAGGAAGCTGTTGGCATAGACCGCCTCGCCCCGCGCCTCCTCGAACGGCTTGCCATTCTCCAGCGCCATCAGGCCGCCCAGCCCGTCCAGGTTTTCGTCGATCAGCCGCGCCCATTCCCGCAGAAAGGCCGCACGCTTGTGCGGATCGGTCCGCGACCAGTGCGGAAAGGCGTCGTGCGCGGCCTGGACCGCGCGCTCGGTCTCGGCCACGCCCAGGTCGGGCACATGGCCGATGATCTCGCCGGTGGCCGGATCGTCGACCGCGATGCGCTTGTCGCCGGTCACGGCCTCTCCGGCGATCAGGGCGTGCTCGCGCAGGAGCTTGAGGCCGGCGTCGCGGGCGGCGGTGTTCATGGGGTGTCTCCGCATGCGTTTCTCCCTCCCCGTTCGGGGAGGGTGGTCGAAGCGAAGCGTAGACCGGGTGGGGAGGGCAAGGCGAGACAGACTGAGCTCTTCGCCGTACCGCCTTGCCGCCCCCACCCGGCCGCTTCGCGGCCTGCCCTCCCCAGAAGGGGAGGGAGAGACGATAACGCGTCAGCGGACGTTTGGCCTCACTGGCAGGCCAGGCACTCGTCGTAGTCTGTGCGGGCCGCAGAGAACAGGTCCGGCTGGTTCGGATCGGGCTCGGCCGCCTCGGCCTTGTCCTCCGCCCCGGCGAAGGCGGCGCGTTGCACCGACTTGGAGCGCAGGTAATACAGCGACTTCACGCCGGTCTCCCACGCCTTCCAGTGCAGCATGTGCAGGTCCCACTTGTTCACGTCGCCGGGGATGAACAGGTTGATCGACTGGGCCTGGCAGATGTCGGCCGACCGATCCGCCGACAGTTCGATGACCCACCTCTGATCCAACTCGAAGGCGGTCTTGTAGATTCCCTTCTCGTCCTCGCTCAGGAAGTCCAGGTGCTGGACCGAGCCCTCGTGCTCCAGGATCGAGGACCACACGCCGTCGGTGTTCTTGCCGTATCCCTCGAGCAGTTGCTCCAGATACGGGTTCTTGACCGCGAACGAGCCCGACAGGGTCTTGTGGGTATAGATGTTGGCCGGGATCGGCTCGATGCCGGCGCTGGTGCCGCCGCAGATGATCGAGATCGAGGCCGTCGGCGCGATGGCCAGCTTGTGGCTGAACCGCTCCATGACGCCGCGCTCGGCCGCGTCCTCGCACGGGCCCTTCTCCTCGGCCAGAAGGCGGCTCGCCTTGTCGGCCTCGCGGCGCAGGTGCTTGAACAGCCGCATGTTCCACGACTTGGCCATGGCGCTCTCGAACGCCACGCCCTGGGCCTGCAGGAAGGAGTGGAAGCCCATCAAACCGAGGCCCACCGACCGTTCGCGCTTGGCTGAATAGACGGCGGCGGCCATCTCCGGCGGGGCGCGGGTGATGAAGTCCTCCAGGACGTTGTCCAGGAAGCGCATCACGTCCTCGATGAAGCGCGGCTCCTCGCGCCACTCCAGGAACTTCTCGGCGTTGACCGACGAGAGGCAGCAGACCGCGGTGCGGTCGATGCCCAGGTGGTCCGGGCCGGTGTGCAGCATGATCTCGCTGCACAGGTTCGACTGCTTGACCTTCAGCCCCAGGTCCTTCTGGTGCTGCGGCATCTGCCGGTTCACCGTGTCGGAGAAGATCAGATAGGGCTCGCCGGTCTGCAGGCGAATCTCCAGGATCTTCTGCCAGAGGCTCCGGGCGTCGACGAGCTTCAGCACCTCGTCATTCTTGGGCGAACGCAGTCCGAACGTCGCGCCCGCCTTCACCGCCTCCATGAACTCGTCGGTGATATTGATGCCGTGGTGCAGGTTCAGGGACTTCCTGTTGAAGTCGCCCGAGGGTTTGCGGATTTCCAGGAACTCCTCGATCTCCGGGTGGTGGACGTCGAGGTACACCGCCGCCGAGCCCCGGCGCAGCGACCCTTGCGAAATCGCCAGCGTCAGCGAATCCATCACGCGGATGAAGGGGATGATGCCCGAGGTTTGGCCCGCGCCCTTCACCTTCTCGCCGATGGAGCGGACCCCGCCCCAATAGGTGCCGATGCCGCCGCCGTTCGACGCCAGCGACACGTTCTCGTTCCAGACGCGCTGGATCCCGTCCAGGCTGTCGGCGACCGAGTTCAAAAAGCAGCTGATCGGCAGGCCGCGGTTGGCCCCGCCGTTCGACAGGACCGGCGTCGAGGGCATGAACCACAGCCTGGACATATAGTCATAGACGCGCTGGGCGTGGCCAGCGTCGTCGGCATAGGCCGTGGACACCCGGGCGAACATGTCCTGATAGCTCTCGCCCGCCAGCAGATAGCGGTCCTCCAGCGTCTTCTTGCCGAAGTCGGTCAGCAGGTCGTCGCGCGAGCGGTCCAGTTCGAGCGAGCGCACCACCGTCAGGTGGGGCCTTTCGGTCGTCGGGGCGGTCGCAACCGACTGGATTTCCACCGTCTTCAACGCTTCACCGCCAGCCATGGTCGTCTGTATCCCGAACAAAATCTCGATTGAGCCGCCTGCGCCTGGACCACATCATCTTGTGGCCAAGGCACTCCCCAAGCCCACATATGGGGCGCAGATGGTGAACGACCCGTCAACGCCTTGACGGCGAGTTTTGTGCGCGAATCACGTCAGGCCGGGGGATGAGCCTGTTGAAAAGGCGCGACGCCGTTACGACGCCAGCCACCCCCGCCGGATCAACAAGCCGTGATCGGGAGGCGACGCCCGGCTCGACCTTCTGCCGTCGCCCCCATCCGGAGAATTCACTAGGTCGCGCGACGCGCGCGGCGTTAACTATCGCACTTGCTGACCTTGGGAGGTCGTCATGCTCAGTCTACTCCTCGCCGCTGTCATCGCCGCTCCCGGCCCCCAGGCCGTCCAGGCGACGCTGCAGTCCTGCGCCATGGAGGGGGGCCGCTGGGTCTGTCGCTATGCCGTTCCCGATATCGAGATCGTGCCCTTGCCGGGCAATGACGTCGTGGCCGACGCGCCCGCCGCCATCCTGGGCGTCCGCCCGGCCGATGTGCCGTCGACGGGCGAAGTCGCCCCGCCCGCCGTCACCGTCCCTACGACCGCCGCGGCGGAGCGCCGCACGGTCCCCCTCGACGCCGGCATCCTGACCGAGCGCGAACAGCGCCTGGTCGCCCGCTGCGCCGATGCGCCCTGGTATGCGGTGTGCCTTCCCGACGACCGCCGCGCCGCCCGCACGCTGAAGGAGAAGCAAGACGCCTTCCTCGCCGTCCGCTCGGCCGTCACCGCCCGTCTCGCCACCCAGGATTGCGACGGCGCCGTCAAGGCCGCGCTCGACGGCGGCTACCTCGACCTGGCCGGCCAGGCGCGCGGCTTCTGCTCCGCCGCCGACTAACGCACCGCGTCCATCTCGCCCACGATCCGGGCGGCGGCCATGACCGGGTCGTCCGCCGCGATGATCGGCCGCGCCACCACCAGATGCGTCGCCCCGGCCTTCAGCGCCTCGGATGGCGTCGCCACCCGCTGCTGGTCGCCCCGGTCCTCGCCCGCCGGCCGCACCCCCGGCGTCACGATCAGGAAGTCCGGTCGTCCGGCCTCGATCGCGATCTCGCGCGCCCGCGCCGCCTCCAGCGGGCTCGACACCACGCCGTCGACGCCGCAGTCCAGCGCCTGGCGGACCCGCGCCTCCACCAGTTCTGCCGCCCGGGTGGAATAGCCGATCTCGCGCAGGTCCTCATCCGACAGGCTGGTCATGACGGTGACGGCCAGCACCTTCGTCGCCCGGTCGCCCCGACCCTTGACGGCGGCCCGCATCACCTGGGGTTCGGCATGGACGGTCAGCAGGTCGCACCCGCCTTCGGCCACCGACCGGGCCGCCCCTTCGACCTGGGCCCCGATGTCGTGCAGCTTCCAGTCCTGGAACACGGCCTTGCCCTGATCGCGCAGCCGATGGGCGAACGCGACGCCGCCGGGTCGTGCGAGCAGCGTCAGGCCGACCTTGTAGAACTCGACCCCCTCGCCCAGCCGCACGACCAGCGCCTCGGCCGCCTCCACCGAGGGCAGATCCAGCCCGACGATCAGCCGGGGGTCGGAAGCGAGGGGCGAGGTCATCGACGATCTCCGGCCGACCGGCTAGACGGTCGGAGGATTCAAATGGGGAATCGGGGTCTCGGGGACCGGCCATGAACGCGCTCGATCTTGGGGTCAATCTGTTCGTGGCCCTGTTCGCCCTGCTCGACCCCATCGGCAATATCCCGATTTTCGCGGCGGCGACCGCCGGGGCCACTGCGCGCCAGCGGTTCTCGGTCTCCATCCTGCTGTGCCTGTTCATCGCCGCCTTCCTGGCCTTCTTCTTCTTCACCGGCCTGTGGCTCTTGCAGTTCTTCGGCATCTCGCTGGCGGCCTTCCGCATCGCGGGCGGCATCCTGCTCCTGCTGCTCGGGCTCGACATGACGCGCGGCGACTTTCTCACCATGTTCGCCGACAAGGACGCCCTGGCCGACGCCCAGGATGTGCGTGGCTATGCCCAGCGCCGCTTCAAGCGGCTGATCGTGCCCTTCGCCATGCCGCTCCTGATCGGGCCCGGCGCCATCTCGACCATCATCATCCAGGCGGGAGAGGCGCAAGCGATCGGCTATGCTGGCACCATCGCCGGAGTCGCTGCCATCGGTGCCGCGTCCCTCGCCACCCTCGTCACCTTCGCCGCCACGGGTCCGATCAGCCGCGTGCTGGGCGACGTCGGCATGGCCATCGTTGTGCGGGTGCTGGGCCTGATCCTGTGCGCCCTGGCCATCCAGTTCATCCTGGCGGGCCTCGGCGAAGCCATCCCCGGCATGTTCGCCTCCGGCGTCACCGCCCCCTATCCGGCCGGGGGGCACTGAGACAGTAGGTCTTAGGGCTTAGTGAGTAGGGCTTAGTGAGGAAGGCTCATCTGCTCACGGCTGCGCCCTAAGCCCTAAGCCCTACCTTCTATATCCGCCCCAACCGCCTCGCGTGCCCCGCTACTATCCGCAAGGCCACGTCATCCGGCAGCAGCTTGCCCAGCGCCGCCAGCACATTGTTCGCTAATCCCGGCGTCACCCTCGGCCGATCCGCCTCGCAGGAGTCATGGGCGACCCGCGCCACATGGTCCGCCGTCTGCCACATCCAGGCGGGATAGGCGCTCGACACCTGTTCCCTCGACCCGTTCACGTCGTGGAACTCGGTCAGCGTGTAGCCGGGACACAGGGCGGTGACGTGCACGCCCGTGCCGCGCGTCTCCAGCCACAGGCCCTGCGAAGCCTTGATCAGGAAGCTCTTGATCGGCCCGTACAGGGTGTCGCCGCCGGTCGCCGGCATCTGTCCGGCCAGGGAGGCGACGTTGATCACCCGCCCGAACCCCCGCTCGACCATGCCGGGCAGGACCAGACGCGACAGGGCCACGGGCGCGCTCAGCATCACCCGGATCATCGCCGCATGCGCCTGCGGCTCTGTGGCCAGAAAGCCGGTGGTGCGCGAAAAGCCCGCGTTGTTGATCAGCCCATCGACCGTCAGGCCCCGCGCCGCGATCTCTTCGATCAGCCGCTCAGGCGCGTCCTCCTCCGACAGGTCTGCCGCGATCACCGCCGCATCCACGCCGTGCGCGGCCCGGATTTCGGCCGCCAGCGCCTGCATCGCCGCTTCGCGCCGCGCGGTCAGGATCAGGTCCCAGCCCTTTTCCGCATAGACCCGCGCCAGGGCCACCCCGATGCCGGCCGAGGCCCCGGTGATCAGCACGCGCCGCCGCATCAGGCCGGCGCGGCCTCCGCCGCCCGGATGGCTTCGCTGCACGACCCGTGGATCACGACCCCGGCCAGCGCCGGCGCATTGTCCGCCAGCAGGTCGGCGATGGTGATCTTGGCCAGGGCGTCGGACGCCGCCTGGTCGGCCAAGGTCAGGACCTTGCCCACCTGTCGCGGGATATGCTCTCCGATCGGACACCCCTTGGCCCCGGCGGGCGGCGAGCCCAGATGGGCGCAGCCGTTCACGGCCTTCAGCACCTCGTCCAGCCGGATGTCTTCGGGCCGTCGCAACAGCCACGATCCCCCGGACGCGCCGGGACGCGTGGCGATCAGCCCGGCCTTGGCCAGCAGGGCGGTGACGCGGCGAATGACCACCGGATTGGTCGGCACCGAGGCCGCCAGAACGGCGCTGGCCGCCGCGTGGCCGGGATCGTACGCCCCTTTGTGGGCCAGATAGGCCAGGGCGTGGGCGGCGACGGGAAAGCGTTGGCTGTCTGACATTGTCCTCGGGTTCCAGTCGTCAAGGTAGGGCTCGCGTGACGGATTCACAAATGCCCCGCCACGACGCCTTGAACGAAACTCCCGGGCCGCGATTGAAAGCCCCGCGCAATGGGCCTAAAGGCGCTCGGCTTTGATGGGCCCGCGCACGGCGGGGCCCGGAGGATACTCATGGCAGGGGACCCATCTCCCCCTTCTTCTGGCCCAGGCGAAGGCGCTCCCCCCGCCCCGCCGAACCAGAACCCGGACGCCTCCCCTGCGCCCGAGGGCACCGGCGGTCACGGCCATGCCGCCAGGACCGGCAAGACGGCGCTCATCATCGGGGCCATCGGCGTGGTGTTCGGCGACATCGGCACCAGCCCGCTCTATGCGATGCGCGAGGCCCTGCATCATTCGCGCAGCGGCGGCACGGCCGAGCTGGCCGTGCTGGGCGTCGTCTCGCTGGTCTTCTGGGCCCTGATCCTGGTGGTGACGATCAAATACGTCGTCTTCCTGATGCGTGTGGACAACAAGGGCGAGGGCGGCACCCTGGCTCTGATGGCCCTGGCCCAGCACGCGGTCGGAAGGCGCAGCGCGGCCATCTTCGTGCTCGGCGTCTGCGGCGCGGCCCTGTTCTACGGCGACGGCGTCATCACCCCCGCCATCTCGGTGCTCTCGGCGATCGAGGGGCTCAAGGACGCGCCGGGCATCGGGCCGTCCCTGACGCCCTTCGTCCTGCCCATCGCGGCGGGCATACTGATCGCCCTGTTCATGATCCAGTCGCGCGGCACCGGCTCGATGGCGCGCTATTTCGGGCCGCTGACGCTGGGCTGGTTCCTGATCCTGGCGGCGCTCGGCGTCTATCACATCTTCGACGACATCTCGATCCTGCGGGCCCTGTCGCCGCACTACGGCGTGGTCTTCCTGCTCGACAACGGCTTCCTCGGCTTCGTCATCCTGGGCAGCGTCTTTCTGGCCGTCACGGGGGCCGAGGCCCTCTATGCCGACATGGGCCATTTCGGAAAAAGCCCGATCCGCGCCGGCTGGCTGTGGGTCGTCCTGCCCTGTCTGACGCTGAACTATCTGGGTCAGGGCGCCTTCGTGCTGGCCAACCGTGGCGCGGCCGAGAATCCGTTCTGGATGATGGTGCCCCAGTTCGCCTATTGGCCCGTCCTGATCATGGCCACGCTCGCTACCGTCATCGCCAGCCAGGCGGTCATCACCGGGGCCTTTTCGGTGACGCAACAGGCTGTCCAGCTGGGCCTTCTGCCGCGCATGTCGATCCTCAACACCTCCGAGAGCCAGGCCGGCCAGATCTATGTCCCGGCGGTCAACTCCCTGCTGATGGTCGGGGTGCTGGCCCTCCTGGTGACTTTCCAGACCTCCTCGGCGCTCGCGGCCGCCTATGGCATCGCCGTGACCGGCTCCATGTTCGTCGACAGCCTGCTGGCCTGGTTCATCGTCCGCCATCTGTGGAAATGGTCCCTGCCGCTCAGCCTCGCGGCCATCTCGCCGCTTGTGGCCATCGACCTGGTCTTCATGACCTCGAACATGCTGAAGATCCCGCAGGGGGCCTGGATGCCGCTGGTGCTGGGCGCCGGCCTCGTCACCATCATGTGGACCTGGACGCGCGGGTCCCAGATCCTGACCGCCAAGGCCAAGAAGGACAGCCTGCCCCTGGTCGATCTGATCGAGATGCTGCGCGCCCGCCCGCCCCACCGCGCCCCGGGCACGGCGGTCTTTTTGACCTCCGACCCCGACGTCGCGCCCGTCGCCCTCATGCACAACCTCAAGCACAACAAGGTGCTGCACCAGAAGAACGTGATCCTGACGGTCAAGACACTGGATCGCCCCCGCGTGCCCGAGAGCGAGCGGTTCGTGATGGAGCCCATCAATGAGGACTTCAAGAAGATCACCCTCAGCTACGGCTTCATGGAAAGCCCCGTGGTCCCGCGCGCGCTCAGCCTGTGCCGCAAGCAGGGTCTGAAGTTCGACATCATGTCGACCAGCTTCTTCCTGGGTCGCCGCTCGGTGGTGCCGGCCTCCAACCAGGGCATGCCCCTGTGGCAGGACAAGCTGTACATCTTCCTGATGCGCAACGCCGCCAACCCCACCGACTTCTTCCACATCCCGCCCGGGCGCGTGGTCGAGCTCGGCACCCAGGTGTCGGTTTGACGGGAGGGTCGAGGGTCGAGGGTCGAGGGTCGAAAGGCCAGCACTCCGGCGCGCGCGGTCGCCGCATCGCGGAGAAGTCGCGGCCGCCCAAGCCTGACGTTGCTTCCTCGACCCTTGCCCCTCGACCCTCGACCCTCGATGCCGACATCGGCGTCGAGGCCCGCGTCGCCGCCGGGATCCTGCTGAACGCCGCGCTGGAGCGTCGCAATGGCCTGGACGAGGCCATGGTCCTGCCCGAGGTCGCCGCCCTGCCGGGGCCCGACCGCGCCTTCGCCCGCGCCGTCGCCATGGCCGCCCTGCGCCGGCTCGGCGAGATCGACCACATCCTGAACCAGCGGCTGAAGAAGTCCCCGCCCGAGGCCGTCCGCACCCTGATGCGCGTGTCGCTGGCCCAGACGCTTGTGCTCGGCACCCCCGCCTTCGCCGCCGTTTCGACCGCCGTCAAACTGGCCGAGCGGGGCGTCAAGACGCGGCCCTACACGGCCCTGGTCAACGCGGTCCTGCGCGGGATCGAGCGCGAGGGCCCCGGCCTGACCACCGCCCGCTCCAACCTGCCCGACTGGATCGCCGCCCGCTGGGCCCAGGCCTATGGCGAGGCGACGCTGGAGGCCATCGCGCTCGCCGCCCGCGAGGAGCCGCCGACCGATCTCAGCCTGAAGCCCGGCGTCGATGCCGCCGCCCTGGCCGAGGCTTTGGACGGCACCGTCCTGCCCGGCGGCACCGTCCGCGCCGGCTCGCGCGGCGACCTGACGGCCTGGCCCGGCTACGACACCGGCGACTGGTGGGTCCAGGACGCCGCCGCCGCCGTCCCCGTTCGCTTGCTGGCCCCCAAGGCCGGCGAGACGGCGCTGGACCTTTGCGCCGCGCCCGGCGGAAAGACACTCCAGATCGCCGCCTCGGGCGCGACCGTCACCGCCCTCGATCGCTCCGAACCCCGCCTGCGCCGCCTGCGTCAGAACCTCGAACGCACCGGCCTCGCCGCCGAGGTCGTCGTCGCCAATGGCGAAGAGTGGGACGACCCGCGAACCTTCGACGCCGTCCTGCTGGATGCCCCCTGCACCGCCACAGGGACGCTGCGCCGCAATCCCGAGGTGCTGCGCGCCACTAAACCGGCCGAGGTCGCCAAACTGGCTGACGTCCAGCACCGCCTGCTGGACGCCGCCGCCCTGCGCGTCGCACCGGGCGGCCGCCTCGTCTATTGCGTCTGCTCGCTGGAGCGGGAGGAGGGCGAGACCCAGGTCATTGCCTTCCTGCGCCGCAACCCCGCCTTCCGCACCGCCCCCGCGGACCCGGTCGCCGTCGGCGCCCCGCCCGAGGCCCTGACGCCCGAGGGTTGGCTTCGCATTCTGCCGTCCATGTGGCCCGAACACGGCAGCCTCGACGGCTTCTTCGTCGCAAG
>NCEB01000040.1 GCA_002280475.1 Brevundimonas subvibrioides | reverse complement strand
GGCCCCGCGCGGCAACAGTGATGCCGGCGTCTGCATCACCAGCCGTCCCCACCCGGTCTCCGCTCCGCGTCGACCACCCTCCCCCGAGGGGGAGGGAGAAGCGCCCGCCTCGCCCTCCGCCCCTTGACCCCACCCCCTCCCCGTCGTGATCTCCGTCCATGTTCACGCGCCTCGCCATGACCGCCGTCCTCCTCGCCGCCACCCCGGCCCTGGCCCAGGAGCCCGCGCGCGAATCCTCCGCCTTCACCCTGCGCAGCGACCAGCCGCGCGCGCCCGAACAGGAGGCCGTCACCTTCGACCTCGCCGACCTCGCGATCCGTGTCCTGCCCGAGACGAAGTCGATCGACGCCGTCGCCACCCTGACCTTCACCGCGACCGCCCCGGTCGAGCGGTTGGTCGTCGAGCTGGACGGACGTTTCACCATCTCGGGCGTCCAGGTCGACGGGGCCGAGGTGCCGCCCGACGCTTGGGCCAATCCCGACGGCCGTCTGTCGGTCGAGATCGGCCGTACGCTCGTCCCCGGACAGTCGGCCGTCCTGCGCGTCGCCTATTCCGGCCTGCCGCGCGTCGCGCCCCAGGCGCCGTGGGATGGCGGCTTCGTCTGGTCGACCGCCCCGTCGGGCGAGCCCTGGATCGCCACCGCCGTCCAGGGCGAGGGTTGCGACCTGTTCTGGCCCTGCATCGACAGCGCCCTGGCCGAGGTGAAGCGGGTCGATCTGCACATCACCGTCCCCTCCGCCCTGTCGGCCCCGTCGAACGGACGGTTCCTGGGCATTGTCGATCACGGCGATGGCTGGACCACCTGGAACTGGTCGGCGCGCGACATCAATCCCTATGCGATCGCGCTCAACATCGGGCCGTACGCCAAGGTCGAGGCGACCTATTCCAGCCGCTTCGGCAACGCCTTCCCCATGGAATACTGGCACCTGAAATCCGACGACCCGGCCAAGGTCGCGGCCCTGTTCGCCCAGTTCGCCCCGATGCTGGACTTCTTCGAAGCCACCGTCGGCCCCTATCCCTTCGCCGACGAGAAGATGGGCGTGGTCGAGACCCCGCACCTGGGCATGGAGCACCAGACCATCAACGCCTACGGCAATGGCTACCGCATCGACCTGCGCGGCTACGACTGGCTGCTCCAGCACGAACTGGCCCACGAGTGGTTCGGCAACCAGATGACCAACGCCAACGCCGACGACTTCTGGCTTCATGAGGGGCTGGGCACCTATATGCAGCCGCTCTACGCCGGCTGGCTGAACGGCGATCGCTACATGCAGGTCGAGTTGGGCAAGCTCCACGCCGACCTCGCCAACCGCTATCCGGTCGTCTCGGGCCAGCCCCGCTCGGCCGGCAGCTATCTGGACGACGCCGGCCCCGGCAACGACATCTATTTCAAGGGGGCCCTGACGGCCCACACCCTGCGGATGCTGATCGGCGACGAGGCCTTCTTCCGCTCGATCACGACCCTGGTCTACGGCCGCCCCGACCCCGCCCCCGGCAACTTCACGACCGTCCGCCGCTCGACGCAGGATTTCATCGACATCGTCGAGGCCGAGACCGGCCGCGAACTCGACTGGCTGTTCCGGGGTTATCTGATGAACGCCGCCCTGCCCGTCCTGAACCAGAGCCGCGAGGGCGATCGCCTGGCCCTGTCCTGGACCACCGGCGACGGCGCGCCCTTTCCCATGCCGATCGAGGTTTCGGTAGACGGCGTCGTCACCACCCTGCCGATGACCGATGGCCGGGGCGAGATCGCGGTGCGGCCCCACGCCCACGTCCTGATCGACCCGGACAACAAGGTGCTGCGCCGCCTCGACCTGATCGAGACATACCGCAACCGGTCGAACTGAGGCCTACGCCGCCTGGGCGGTCTCGTCCTCGGCCTCGGCCGTGATCGACTGGCGCACCAGCTCGCAGGTGCCCTGGGTGGACAGAAAGGCGATGTCGGCCGCGTCCCGCCCGCAGGCGATCCGCACCAGCCCCTCGATCGGGGCCAGCCCGGTCGGATCGACCAGCCACCAGCCGTTCGACAGCCAGATCTCGAAGATGGCGTGAAAATCCGGCGGGTTCAGCTGATGGGCATAGGCGCTGACTGCCCGCGCGGGAATGCCCGACGCCCGGCACAAGGTGATCCCCAGATGGGTGAAGTCGCGGCACACCCCGGCCCGATCGATGAAGGTCCGCGCCGCCGTCGTCTCGGAATCCGAAACCCCACGCTCATAGTCGATGTTGGCCGTGATCCAGTCCAGGATGGCCAGCACCCGCTCGCCGCCCGTCGTCTCGCCGAACTGACGCTCGACGAACCGCCCGAACTGGTCCGACGGGCAGTACCGGCTGGGCCACAGATAGGTCAGCACATCGGCCGGCAGGTCGTTCCAGTCATGCTGGGTCGCCCCGGGCGGCAGGCCCATCAGCCGACCGTTGTCCACCAGCGCCTCATAGGACACAGCGACCTCGCCGCCCAGACGCGCCCTCAGGGTCCGCGCCCCGAAGTCGGCGTCGACATCCTCGTGGAAGCTCAGTTCGGGCGTGACCTTCAGCCGTTCGCTCAGGATCGTCTGCCCCGGCCAGCGCGCAGCATGGATCTTGTAGATCGCATCCGTCGGCGGATCGAAACGATAGACGAGCTCGGCGCGGACGCGGATCTTCATGGACGGCCTTGTCTGGGAGAAGCGAGACCGCAACGCCGCGCATCGGGCGGCCGTTCCGGATGACGCCGTCTAGCAGCTTTCGACGGACGGAAAAGGGGCAGGGCGATCCGGGTTGTCCGCGCGGCACCGTGCGCCCATCGGTGGAAACGCGACGCTTCTCTGACCGTTGCTTGCAGCTTCCACGAAGCTGTGACGACGTTAAATTGAAATATCGGCGGCCTTTGTCTTCCACTGTTGAAGTGTGGCGAATGCATGACCTAGACGTCGGCCTTAAATCTGTCAGGTGGGGTCAGTACGATGACTGTTATGCACAAGTCTATCCGCACGCGGTCGATCCACTTCATTGCTTCGACGTCAGTACTCGCGCTGCTCGCCGGGCCGGCGCTGGCCCAGGAGCGACAGGAGGATCAACTCGACGAGATCGTGGTCACGGGCCAGGCCCGGGCCGTGCAACAGGCCATCGCCGCCAAGCGCGAGACCTTTCAGGTCTCGGACGGCGTCTCGTCCGACGACATCGGCCGCCTGCCCGATCACAACACCGCCGCCGCGCTCCGCCGCATCCCCGGCGTCTCGGTCCAGGAAGACCAGGGCGAGCCGCGCTTCCCGGTTCTGCGCGGTCTGCCCTCGACCTACAATCGCACGACGATCGACGGCGCCGTGGTCGCTTCGGTCGGCAACGGCGACCGCACCGTGCCGCTGGACATCGTGCCCTCGACCCTGGCCCGCCGCCTGGAAGTCGTGAAGACCGTCACCCCGGACATGGACGCCAACGCCATCGGCGGCACCATCAACATCCTGAGCCGCAGCGCCATCGACGAGGGCCGCCCCTTCTTCGCGGGCACGGCGGCGCTGGGCTTCTACGAGCAGTCGGGCGATCAGCGCGACGAGCAACAGTCCGGTCGCGCCAACTTCACCGCCGGCACCGTCTTCGGCGACACCGACCAATTCGGCGTGGTTCTGTCGGCAAGCTACTACCTGCGCGACTCCGACATCCCCCAGGTCGAGGTCGCCTCGCCCAGCTATCGCGAATACACCGCCGCCGGGGCCCCCGCGAACTTCGGAACGGGCAATGGCATTCTGGTGCCCATCCAGCGCAGGCTGTTCTACTACAACAACAACCGCGAACGGATCGGCGGCCGCATCGCCTTCGAATGGCGTCCGTTCGACGGCCTGACCCTGGTCGCGGCGGGCCTCTACAACGCCATGAAGGACGACGAGGAGCGGATCGAGAGCCGCTACGAGCAGGTGGGCGCGGTCACCGCCCAGACGGACACCACCGGCACCTTCGCCTCGGGCCGCAACATCCTGGGCCTGGGCCGCTTCCAGATCGACCGCTCGGTCTGGGCGGGCACGCTCGGCGCGGACTGGGATCTGTCCGACACCCTCACTTGGACCGGCGATTTCGTCTATTCGGGTGCCGAGCTCGACAATCCGGAATCCACCGAGGAGTTCCGCACCTCCGACGCCTTCGGCTTCCGCTATGACACCTCCGGCTTCTTCCCCCGGTTCGACGCGATCAATCCGGCGGCGCTCGGCGTCGCGGGCAACTACAACTTCACCAATCGGTCCGAGCTGCTGCGCTCGTCCCAGGAAGACATCTACGAGGCGCGCTCGGATCTGGCGTTCCGCACCGACGCGCTCGGCGACCGGCTCGACCTCAAGGTCGGCGGCGTCATCCGCTCGACCGAGCGGGTGTTCGACCAGAACACCGGCTCCTTCTCCCAGCAGGCCGGCCTGAACTACACCCTGGCCCCGGTGGCCCAGCCCGGACCGACGCCGCTGGTCCAGGGCATCTATCCCTTCGGCCTGCGGATCGACTCGGCCGCCGCCGAGGCCTTCTTCCAGGCCAA
The DNA here is from genome assembly GCA_002280475.1 of Brevundimonas subvibrioides. GTDB lineage: Bacteria > Pseudomonadota > Alphaproteobacteria > Caulobacterales > Caulobacteraceae > Brevundimonas > Brevundimonas aurifodinae. Next base: position 27,214 of record NCEB01000040.1, on the reverse strand, counting down.
CCGCGCCCGCTTCAACGGGACCTTCAACACCCTTTCGGCCGACTATGAGGTGACCGAGGACGTCTATGCCGCCTTTGCCCAGGCGACGCTCGGCCTCGGCACCCTGACCCTCGTCGGCGGCGTCCGCTACGAGGCGACCGAGGTCGAGAGCCAGTCCGTCCGCATCAACGGCGCGACCATCACCCCCATTTCGGCCGAGGGCGACTACGACCACTGGCTGCCCAGCCTGCACGCGACCTGGGAGATCGGCGAGGACCTGATCGTCCGGGGTGCCTGGACCAACACCATCGGCCGGCCGAACTTCTCCAGCATCACCGCGCGCGAGCAGATCAACCTGACCGGCACCGTTCCCTCGCTCAGCCGGGGCAATCCAAACCTGCAGCCGCGCGAGAGCGAGGGCTTCGATCTGTCGGTGGAATGGTACATCCCGCGCGGCGTGCTCGCCGCCGGTGTCTTCTCCAAGGACATCGAGAACGAAATCTTCTCGCTGAACACGGTCGAGCAACTGGACCTGGGCCTCGGTCGCGGCGTCGAGACCGTCAACGTGTCCCAACCCACCAATGCCGAGACGGCCACCATCCAGGGGCTGGAACTCAGCTATCAGCAGTCGCTGTTCTTCCTGCCCGGCTGGCTCGACGGCTTCGGCGTCGGGGCGAACGCCACCTTCCTGGACACCGAATTCCGCTTCCGCACGGCGGCGGGCGTCCGCACCACCGGGTTCGTGCTTCAGCCCGACCAGACCTACAACGCCCAGGTCTACTACCAGCGCGGACCGTTCGAGGGCCGCGTCAGCTATAACTACATCGGCCGCTTCCTGGAGGGTGCCAACGCCAGCCAGCCCGCGGCCGACCAGTACTGGAAGAGCCGGGGCACCTTCGACGCCCAGGTCAGCTGGCGCTTCAACGACGCCGTCACCGTCTTCGCCGAGGCCGAGAACCTGACTGACGAGGGCCGCCGCGAGGTCACCGGGCCCAACGCCGATCTGCTGCAGGAATCCGCCGAGTATGGCCGGGTGCTTTGGATCGGCGTGTCGGGGCGGTTCTAGGGTTCACTCGAACCGTCATCCTCGGGCTCGACCCGAGGATCGGATTTTCGGCCGCTCGTGCGGGTGGATGAGGCGCGATCTGGGGGCGCCTCCACCAATCGAGTGGCAGCCAGTCCGATCCTCGGATCAAGTCCGAGGATGACGGAGCAAGATAGGATGGAGTGGGTCATGCTCAGACGTTTCCTCGCTGGAATGGCGCTCGCCACCCTCGCGCTCGACTGCTCCACCGCCGCCCTCGCCCAGGAACGCCCCTCGGTCGCCGAGCCCGCCGAGGCCCGCGCCATCCCGCCTCTGGCCGACTATCCGAAGCGAGAGGAGCGACCTCTGCCGCAGCCGCCCTATCCGCCGACCTTCGCCTCGGTGGAGATGCGCCGCTACGCCGACATTCGCGAGGCCGGCCAGGGCGCGGCGGCCGCCGGCGACGATTTCTACGCCGTCGTCAACACCCGGCTCGGTCGCTACGCCAAGGCGGACGGTGCCAAGCTGGCCGAGTGGGCGGGTGATCCGACCCTGTTCGTGCACCTGAATGCCTGCCTGGTGCACGAGGCGCGGCTGATGTGCGCCCACTCCAACTTTCCGCATGTGCCGATGGTCTCCTCGATCGAGGTGTTCGATCCGGAGACCCTGGAGCACCTCGACTCCGTCAGTCTGGGCCACCAGATCGGCTCCCTGACCTGGATCGACTTCAAGGACGGCGCCTGGTGGGCCCTGTTCGCCCACTATGACGGCCGGGGCGGCGAGGACGGCCGCGATCACCGCCACACCACCCTGGTGCGTTTCGACGACCAATGGCGCCGGACCGAGAGCTGGGTCTTCCCGCCCTCGGTGCTGGAGCGGTTCGCGCCCACGTCCTCGTCCGGCGGCGGCTGGGGCGACGATGGCCTGCTGTACGTCTCGGGCCACGACGCCCCCGAACTTTATGTCCTGGCCCTGCCTGAAGCCGGTTCGGTGCTGCGCCATGTCGCCACCGTGAATGTCGGCATCGAGGGCCAGGGCTGGGCCTGGGACCGCACCGCCGACCGCGAGATCTGGGGCATCAGCCGCCAGGGGCGATCGGTCGTTCAAATCCATGTGCCGCCGTTGCCTCTGCAGCCCTGACAGGGCCACCAGGACCACCTCTCGTTGACGAGCCAGGGCGGGGGGCGCACTATTCTCCCATGGCTCGATACACCGTCACCGCCGTCTGGGACGCCGAAGCCGGGGTCTATTGGTCGCAGAGCAACATCGTCGGCCTGAATGTCGAGGCGGAGACGCTGGGCGAATTCGTGGACCTCGTCGAGACCTTGGCACCGAGCTTGATGCGCGACAACGACCAGCAACCCGGACCCATCACGATCACGGGCGAAACGGCGATGAAAGCCGCATCCTGACGGCGTGCCGAAAGACTTCTATCCCGAACTTGAACGCAGACTGCGCGACGCCGGCTGCCAGTTCGTTCGCGCCGGCAAAGGCAGTCATGAAATCTGGTTCAGCCCGGCCACCGGCAAGACCTTCGCCGTCCCCCGGACGAAAAGCCGGCATATGGCGAACGAGATCTTGAAGGATGCCGGACTGCCCAAAGCGTTCTGAGTGACAACAAGACGCCCGCCGGTCTCCCGGCGGGCGTTTCGATGATCAGCGTTTGAGCGGTCTTCAGGCCGCGGCGCTGACCGCCGCCGAGCCTTCGGATGGGTCTCGCAGGACATAGCCCCGGCCCCAGACGGTTTCGATGTAGTGCTTGCCGCCCGCCGCCGTCGCCAGCTTCTTGCGCAGCTTGCAGATGAAGACGTCGATGATCTTCAGCTCCGGCTCGTCCATGCCGCCGTAGAGGTGGTTGAGGAACATTTCTTTGGTGAGCGTCGTGCCCTTGCGGAGCGAGAGCAGCTCCAGCATCTGGTATTCCTTGCCCGTCAGGTGGACGCGGTGACCGTTCACCTCGACCGTCTTGCCGTCCAGGTTCACCGCGATCTCGCCGGTGTGGATGATGGCCTGGGCATGGCCCTTGGAGCGACGGACAACGGCGTGGGTGCGCGCGATCAGCTCGTCCTTGTGGAAGGGCTTGGTCATGTAGTCGTCGGCGCCGCCGCCGAAGGTCTTGACCTTGGTCTCGATCTCCGTGGAGCCCGACAGGATCATCACCGGCGTGTTGATCTTGCCGACTCGCAGCTGACGCAGAACCTCCAGGCCGCTCATGTCCGGAAGGTTCAGGTCCAGCATGATCATGTCGTAGTCATAGATCTTGCCCAGATCGATGCCTTCCTCGCCCAGGTCCGTGGTATAGACGTTGAAGCCCTCGGATTTGAGCATCAGCTCGATGCTTTGCGCCGTGGCGTGATCGTCTTCAATCAGCAGAACACGCATTGATGCCCCTCCAGGCAAAACTTGACCATATGACCCGATGCACACGCACGGGTAACCTTGTTCGAGAGTTAACCGGCCAAAACCTTAAGAACGGTTAATGGCACCCCGATGTCCGAATCGTAGGCTGATTTGCGAATCGACGTCGAGGGCCACGAGTCAACGATTCTAATTTTCTCGTCCGTTCATCCCTACGTCCGCTTCTGACGCACCTTAGGATTATCTTCCTGTCTCGGTTTGGACGGGAGGTGGACGGTGAGGGAGCCCTATCGGGTTGCGGTCAACGAACGGGATCGGCTGCACGCCGATCTGGTGATGCAGCTGGTGGCGGTCCGGCTGGGGGTGCCGACCGAGGTGATCCGGCGCACGAAACGGCTCGCCGCGCCGGCGCTCAGGGCCCGGCGGGTGTCGATGTATCTGGCCCACGTCGCCCTGGGCTGGCAGTTGGAGCGGGTCGGCCACGCCTTCGGGGTCAATCGCCAGACCGCCGCCAACGCCGCGACCCGCATCGAGGAGGCCCGCGATCACGAGGCCCTCAATCTGCTGCTCGAGGAACTCGAGGACGCGATCCACGCCATCGTCGACGCGCCGCCGCCCAATCTGTCGGACCTGGGAGAGGTGGCATGAACGCCCCCGTCGCTCGCGCGCGCCGGTTGATCGGTCGCCCCGGGGCCTGGATCGACGCCGTCGTCCCGGACCGGACCTATGCGCTCAGGCTCGGCCCCGGCCGCGCCCATCGCGCGATCACGACCGTGGACGAGGCCGTCTTTCGCGCCCTGGTCGAGACGCCGGGCCTGCGCCGCCGTCCGAACGGCGGGTGGGAGGCGCGCGACGCGCCCGGTCCCGAACGCCCGGTCACCGTGGGCGCGCCCGGCCGGATCGAGGGCGAGCGCGTTCTGATGGAGGCCGACGGCCGGCCCCGCCGCGTCCGCGTCAACCTGGGCCAGAGCCCGATCCAGCGCCTCGCCGTCCGCTGCGACGCCGAGGGCCGCCCGTTCCTGACCCCGGCCGAGGCCGCCGCCGGCCTCCGCCTGGGCCTGGACGCCGAAAAGGCCCTGTCCGGCCCTTCGCTCACCATGCGGTGGGATGCGCTGCCTCGTTCGGGCACAGGCTCGGCCGCCCGCGTCGAGCCCGGCGACCGCGCGCTCAACGCCGCCGACCGCGTCCGGCTCGCCCTCGCCGCCTGCCCACCCGACACCCGCGCCGTTCTGGACCACATCTGCATCCGGGGCGCGACACTCGGCTTAGCCGAGGAGGCGTTCGGGCTGCGGCGGACGGAGGGACGCGATGTGCTGAGGCGCGGACTGGCGGCCCTGGCGCGGTACTACGGGGTGGGGTGAAGCGACCTGTGAGCGGACGTTGCGGAGATCAGTGATCGGTGGACAGCGGACATTCAGGCGTCAGACCAATCGATCCAGCGGTATCGACAGGCTGACATGAAGCCCTTCAGCGAGCCATTCACGCTCGATAGTGCCTGATAGCTGCGCCCTAACCGTCCGGTTCAATAGCATCGTGCCAAAACCGGGTGTAGGATCGCCTGAGGGAGTGAGCGCCAGGCCGGTTTCAGTCCAGTCGATGATAAGGCGGTCAGCGGATTGGTTCAGGTGTATGACGAGTTCACCGGACGCGTCCTTGATCGCCCCATATTTTACAGCATTGGTCGCGAGTTCGTTCAGCACCAACGACAGGGAGGTGATCACGTCCTTGCCGATAACCGTGTCATCGCCGGTCAACGTGACGTTTGCGCCCGCATCCCGGTAAGGCACCAGTAGCGCGGTAATGAGCCCCTTGACCGTTTTCGGGGCGGTTTCCAGATCAGCATCATCCATCGGACAGATGAAGGAGATCGCCCGTCCCAACCCGTCGAGGCGCTGGCGGAGAGTTTGGACGAAGGGACGCACTTCAGGCTGTGACCGCGCCGACAGGTGGATCAAACTGTCCACGACCGCGAAGAGGTTCTTTATGCGGTGGGAAAGCTCTTTAGAAACCAGAGCGGTCTCTCGGCGGTCATGCTCGCGCCGGCTTATATCCTGCGAGATCGCTTGGAGGGCATAAACGTCGCCTAGAGTGTCGCGGATTGGTGTGACGCACACGTCCCACGTCTTCGTCACTCCTTTGGCGGTGGGGCACTCAGCAGTGAAGCGCGCAACTTTGCCGCTTGCCGCTTGGCGGATTGAACCTTCAACGAGGGACTGACTGACGGAGGGCCACAGGAGTTTCCAAGGCTGGCCAACCACCGACCCGAAGTCATCGATTTCAAGGAGGCACAGGCCATCTGGATCGATGTTCCGCAGTGTTCCGTCGAGACCAATCGTCTTGAGACAATCAGTGATGTCGACGACGGTTGCTGCCGTGCTGTCGGTCATTGATCCACCGGCGACCCCATCGCAGATGGGATGCCAAAATGGCGATTGGTCACGCCCTAACGTCCAAAGCGCAGTGTTGGGTCGCTAAGTCAACCACGACTCCTTCGGCCCGCCTAGGAGCGTGGTTTGACCGCTGTGTGCGGAGCCGACAGGCTAGATCTGCTTGTGAGGCGGGCGTCCGCTTTGGGTCGGAAGGAGTCCCCGCCTACCCCGCCGCCATCGCCTCCGCCCGGATCCGCCCCACCATGGCGTTCAGCCCGTTCGCTCTCTGACGCGTCAGGGCCTGCGGCAGGCCCAGCCGGTCCAGGGCCGCCCTGGCGTCGAAGGCCAGGATGTCGGCGGGCGCGCGCCCGGAATAGAGCTTCAGCAACAGCGCCACATTGCCCTTGGAGATCGCGCTGTCACTATCGGCGCGGAACATCAGCCGGTCGTCCTCGCGGCCGCTCGCCAGCCACACCTGGGCGGCGCAGCCGGGCACCTTGTTGGCCGGGGTCCGGTCCGCGTCGGGCAGCGGCGCCAGGTCCTTGCCCAGGTCGATCACATAGGCGATGCGCTGTTCCCAGTCCTCCAGCACCTCGAAATCCTCGATAAGTTCATCCAGGGTGCGGTCGATCGGAGTGGGCGCGTCGGTCATGGTCGCCAGATAGGCCCCGGGCCGATTAACGACAACCGCCCCGATCCTCCCCAGGGCGCGGCCCTTCGCCCACCGCTGCGAATCCCCATTGGCGGGAGCGGGCTTTTGGCGACTCGTGCACAAGGCTACCCTCCACTGTTGGGCGCTCCTCCTCAGCCAAGCCACCGCCCCGGCTTTTCGGACTTCGCTTGACGCAAGCTCCCGCACATTCGCCAGAGGACGCGGCCGGGCAGGTCCGGACCCCCGCGTTCGAAGGGCGTGGCGTCCTGATCGCCTGGCACGGAGGCTGGGCGGCGGCCATGGTCGCCGGCACGATCGTGGCCCTCTGGCTGGCCGGCCTTCGCGGTCCTGCGGCCTTCGGGGCCCTGGCGATGGTCGGCCCGGGGCTGGCGGGCCTGGCTCTGCTCCATCGCGACGGGCCCGGCGAGCGCGCCCTCGTTCTGGTCGGATGGACCCTGGCCAGCCTCGCCGCCCAGGTGCTGTCTGGCGGCCTGTCCGGCCCTCTGGTCGGGCTGGTGGTCATGCCCTTCGTGGCGGCCCTGGCCCTGGGCGGTCCCCGGCACGGCGTGCGCATCGCCCAGGCCGGAGCGGCGGGCTCGGCCCTGGCGGCCCTGGGCGGCCAGTTGTCCGCCTGGTGGATCGGTTCGCCCCGCGCCGAGATCGCCACCGCCGCGCTGTTCGCCCTGCTGGCGGCCGGCGCGGCCGTCCTCGCCGTGCACCTGTCCTGGCGGGTCCGCGAACGACGACTGACAGAGGCCGAGGACGAGACCGCGCGCGTTCGCGCCCTTCTGGCCAGCCTGCCGGGTCTGACCCTGGTGATCGAGCCCTCGGGCCGGATCGTCGCCGACTATGGCGCGCCTCACGACGCGCTGGATCTGGAGGCGCTGAAGCTTCAGGGCCTGATCGCCGCCGTCCATGCGCCCGACCGCCCCGCCGTCCTCGCCGCCATCGACGCCGCCCTGGCGGGTCAGGAAGCCCAGACCACCTTCGCCCCGCGACAGGCGCTGGACCGCCGGGTCAATCTGGTCCTGCGCCGTCTCGACACCCCCGCGACCACGCCCCTGCTGGTCGCCCAGGCCTTTGACGCCACACGCCAGTTCGCCGTCGAAGTCGGCCTGGAGGCCGCCCGCGCCGAGGCCGAGGCCCGCGACGTCGGCAAGACGCGCTTCCTGGCCAACATGTCCCACGAGCTGCGCACGCCGCTGAATGCCGTGATCGGCTTCTCCGACATCATGCGTCAGCGCCTGTTCGGTCCCCTGCCCGTCCGCTACGCCGAATACGCCGACAGCATCCACGAGGCGGGCAACCACCTGCTGGAACTCATCAACGACGTGCTGGACGTCTCCAAGATCGAGGCCGAACGCTACGAGCTGTCGCGCGAGGTCTTCGACGCGCGCGACGCCGTCTCGGCCGCCGTGGCCCTGGTCCGCGTCACGGCGGCCGAGAAGGGCGTCACCCTCAACAGCCTCCTGCCCGACGAGGCGCTGAGCGTCGACGCCGACCGCCGGGCGCTCAAGCAGATCACGCTGAACCTGCTGTCCAACGCCATCAAGTTCACCCCGGTCGGCGGCTCGGTGACCGTGACGCTTGAAGCCATCGGCCCCTATCTGGAACTGGTGGTCGCCGACACCGGCGTGGGCATCGCCAGGAAGGACCTGAAACGTCTGGGCCGCCCGTTCGAACAGGCCGGTGCCGCCGACCAGCGCGCCCAGGGGACCGGCCTCGGCCTGTCGCTGGTGCGTGCCCTGGCCGAACTGCACGGCGGCCGCATGAACCTGGAGTCCACGCTCGGCGAGGGCACGGCCGTCACAGTCCGCCTGCCCGTCGCCCAGGTCGCCCGCCCGGCCCCCGAAGGCGGCGCTGAGGTCGTGCCGCTGAACGTCCACTGACGCGCGGTGTTCTTTCCGCGCGAAACGCGAGGTCGAAATCGTGCGCGTGGCCAAGGCGACGCAATTCGATGCTATGCGTTACACCCGCTGATATGCTGAAGCTGGAGCGCTCCCCCGTATGCGTCGCTTTCTGATCTGGTCGGCCCTGGCGGTCGTCATCGGCCTGGCCATCGCCGGGATCGGCTATTGGTCCTACTGGAACTTCTACGCGCGATTCCAGCCGGTCACGGTGACCCGCAACCAGGCCGAGATCCAGCGCCTGCTGGACGAGGCCTCCTGGCTGTCCGGCGGCGGAGGCGGAGAGCCGCTTTACGTCATCGGCTATCGCGACTCGGCCTCGTTCCAGCGGTATCAGGCCCAGGAGGGCGACCGCCTGCGCGCAGGCGGCATCGAGATGCGCGTCATCGTCTTCGCCCGCCCCGACCGCGAGGGGGCCCCGCAGTCCACCCCGACCGAACGCTCGACCATCGCCGAGCTTTGGCTGACCCGCGACTGGAGCCTGTACGAACGCTGGACGGCGACGCCCTCGCGCAACTGGACGGCGGCGGGCATCCCCGTCGCGGACGGCAATCTGGCCCGCTCGGCGGTGGTCGAGGCCGGCCGCCAGTTCACGACCCGGCTGAATGATCTCTTGCGCGACGCCGGGGTGGCGACGGGCTACCCCCTGGTGATCTGGCGCGACCGCGAGGGCTTCCTGAAGGCCTGCGCCTGCTCGGACAGCCGGTCCTGGGCCTTCGTCCGCGACGACATCGGCGCGCCCGACACCCTGTCCGCGCCGACGCCGCCCGAGCCGATGGATACGGTGCCCGTCGCGCCCGGCAGCCTGCCCTATCCCAACCTGGGACCGATCCCCCCGGCGGACGGCACCGTCGCGCCCGCCGATCCGACGAGCCCGGGCGCGGCGACCCCGTCCACCCCGGCACGGCCGTCCCCGACGCCGCGGACCGAGCCCGGCCGTCCCTCCACGCCCCGCCCGCCGCCCGAGGCGACCAGGCAGGACGACACGACCTTCTTCTAAAGCGTCAGCCGAACCGTCGGCCGCAGACCGCGATCAACGTCTCGACGTCCTCGTCGTCCTGATAGAGGCCGAAGCCGAAGCGGATCACCTCGTCACGCACATCGGTGACGACGTTGGCGGCCAGCAAATCGGCCCGCCAGGCCTGGGCGTCCTTGTGCTTCAGCGCCAGGAACCGCGCGCGGGGCCGGTTGTCGCCCGACGGGGGGTTCAGCACCGCCGCCTCACCCAGTCGGCCGCATTCGCCGCCCTGCAAGGCCTCGAAGAAGCGCGACGACAACTGGTCGGCATGGGCCGAGACGTCCGCCGTCGTCAGGCCGTTCTCCTCCAGCATCCGCCGCACGCCGTTGAAGCGATACAGCGGCGTGGAATCGAACGTCGCCCCCCAGAACCGCCCGGCGTCGCCCCGGTACTGCACGCCCTCCGGCGGCCCCATCAGATTGCCGAACTCGGCGAACCAGCCCGTCACGACCGGCCGCGCGCAGAAGCCGTCGGGCGCGTGCAGGAAACCGGCCCCCTCGCCCGTCATGGCGTATTTGTAGCCGCCCGAGACGTAGAAGATCCGGTCCGCGACCGTCGACAGGTCCGTCGGCGTGGCCATGAAGCCGTGATAGCCGTCCACGACCACCCACGGGCCCTCGGGTCTGGCCAGCGCCGCCAGATCGTCGATGCACCCTATGGCCTGGCCCGTCTTGAAGAAGACCTGGCTGACAACGATGGCGTCGAAGCCGCCGCCCGCGGCCGCCGCCACGAAGCGCTGATCGAACGTGTCGAAGGGTTCGAGCGAGACGCGTGTGACGACCGCCTCGCCGGCCTCCTCCCACCGCTCGGCCTGGCGTCGGAAGGCGTGGAACTCTCCGTCCGTGGTCAGGATGTGGATCGGCCGGGTCTCAAAGCCCGAGAAGATGCGGATCAGAAAGTCGTGGGTGTTGGGCGCAAAAACCACCGTCTCCGGATCAGGCAGACCCAGCTCCTTGGCGACGTGCCGCTGCGCCTCCGGCACGACCTCGCCGAACACCAGGTCCCATTTGCGATCCGCGAAATGGTTCGCCTCGACCCAGGCCCGCACCTGCCCGTCGAACGAGGCGTCCGGCCACAGGTGATGGCTATGCGCCGTCTCGCGAAGCGTCCAGAACACGTTCGATCAAAACATGATCTCGCTGCACCGAATAGAATATGTAGTGGCGACCCAGCGTTCGCTGGCGCACCGGTGGATCCAACCTGTAGGCGATCGGAAATCGCTGCGGCATCCGGTTCAGCGCGCGGCAGCGTTGCTCGATCCGCAAGACATAGTCGAAAGCTGCCCGACGGCTGTCGCAGGCGATAAAGTCGGCGATGTCCTGAATGTCCGCGCGGGCTTCCGCCGACAGTTCGACCCTCACGCAGGATCCGAGTATCGCGCGCGGAGCTCTGCGAACACGACGTCTGCCGGAATGCTTGGTCGGGGATCCCGGCGGGACTCCTCGATCAAGGCCTTGGCATAGGCGATGAACTCCGGCGTTTCGACCGAACGTTCTTCGGCCCGGCGTTCTGCGGCCCATTCGCTGACGATCATCGTCAGCGCCGCGCCAACCGACGCGAACTCGCCCGCAGCCACGGCCGCCTCGACATCCGCGTAGATGTCTTCGCCGATCTCGGCCGTGATGGTCTCGTGCTTGCCCATTGCGTTCCTCGTCAGACGAAGACTACCACACGGCCGACTTGAGGCCAGCGCTCAAGCACCGAGCAACTGCGTCGCTCGGCGCAAGCCTCAGACCAGCGCGCCGTGGCAGTGCTTGAACTTGCGGCCCGATCCGCACGGGCAGTCGGCATTCCTCGGCGTCCGTTCCCAGCCGGCCGGCAGCATCTCGACGGGCAGCCGCGCCCGGGCGTCGCCCTGCAGTTGGCCTTCGGGGTTCTGCGCCATCGGGTCGGCCATCTCGTTCACGCCCGTGCCGGGGTTCAGGTGGATCTCCTGGAACTCGGGCAGGTCCATCGGCGGCGGGGCCTCGAAGCGGAACTCCACCGTCATCAGCCAGCGCGTCACATTGTGCCGCAGCTCGTGCAGCAGGGTCTCGAACAGGCTGAAGGCCTCGGTCTTGTATTCGTTCAGCGGATCGCGCTGACCGTAGCCGCGCAGGCCGATGACGCCGCGCAGATGGTCCAGGTGCATAAGGTGCTCGCGCCACTGCATGTCGATCATCTGCATCAGGAACTGCTTCTCCAGCCCCCGCATCTGACCTTCGCCCAGCTGTTCCAGACGCTCGGCGGCGCGGGCGTCGGCGGCGGCCTGCAGCCTCTCCTCGACCTCCTCGTTGGACACGCCCTCCTCGGCGGCCCAGTCGTGCAGCGGCAGCTCCAGCCCCAGGGTTGAGCGGACCTTCTCGTCCAGCCCGTCGATATCCCACTGCTCGGCATAGGCCTTGGGCGGCATGAAGCGGTCGACCAGGTCGGTCACCACGTCGTGGCGGAACTCTCCGACCAGTTCGGACAGGTCGTCGGAGTCCATGAATTCCTGGCGCTGCTCGAACACGGCCTTGCGCTGGTCGTTCACGACGTCGTCGTACTTCAGCAGGTTCTTGCGGATGTCGTAGTTGCGGGTCTCGACCCGCTTCTGCGCCGTCTCGACCGCCCGGTTCAGCCACGGGTGGCTGATGGCCTCGCCCTCGGCCACGCCGAAGTTCCTCATGATCGCGTCCAGCCGGTCGCCGGCAAAGATGCGCAAGAGGTCGTCCTCGCAGCACAGGAAGAATTTCGACGTGCCCGGGTCGCCCTGACGGCCGGTCCGGCCACGCAGCTGGTTGTCGATGCGGCGGCTTTCGTGGCGCTCGGTGCCGAGCACGAACAGGCCGCCGGCGGCCAGGGCCTTTTCCTTCTGCACGGCGATGTCGGCCTTCAGCCGCGCCTCTTCGGCGGCGAGCATCTCGGGCGTGACCTCGACGGCCAGATTGCGCTGGTCCTGCCGGTATTTCTCGAGCCGCATCTCCAGGTTGCCACCCAGCTGAATGTCGGTGCCCCGGCCGGCCATGTTGGTGGCGATGGTCACCGCCCCCGGCAGGCCCGCATCGGCGACGATATAGGCCTCCTGCTCGTGCTGGCGGGCGTTCAGGACGCTGTGCGGGATGCCCTTGCCCTTGACGGTCTGGATGTCATAGGCGGCGTCGCCGATCTTCTGGGCGTCCTTCTCGCGGCCCGCATACTCGGGCTTCAGCGTGCGCGAGACCTCGACCTCATAGGCATAGGTCCGCAGCATCTCGGACAGTTGCTCGGACTTCTCGATCGACACGGTGCCGACCAGGATCGGCTGGCCCTTCACATGGCATTCGGCGATCTGCATCGCGATCGCCTGGTTCTTTTCCTTGTAGGTCCGATAGACTTCGTCGTCATGGTCGATGCGCTGGACCGGACGATTGGTCGGCACCTCCAGGACGTCCATCTTGTAGATGTCCAGGAACTCCTGGGCCTCGGTCGCAGCCGTGCCGGTCATGCCCGACAGCTTGTCGTAGAGGCGGAAATAGTTCTGGATCGTCACCGAGGCCAGGGTCTGGTTCTCGGGCTGGATCTTGACGTCCTCCTTGGCCTCGATGGCCTGGTGCAGGCCCTCGGACAGGCGGCGGCCCTGCATCATCCGGCCGGTGAACTCGTCGATCAGGATGATCTCGCCACCCTTGATGATGTAGTCCTTGTCGCGCTGGTACAGGGTGTTGGCGCGCAGGGCCTGATTGGTGTGGTGCACCAGGCTGATGTTGGCGGCGTCGTACAGGCCGGTGGTGTCCTCGGCGAAGTGTCCGCCCTCTTCCAGCAGCTGCTCGATGCGTTCCGAGCCCTCCTCGGTCAGCAGGGCCTGGCGCTGCTTCTCGTCCAGATCGAACGTCGCCGGATCCTTGATCAGCTCCTTCACGATGCCGTCCAGCACCTTGTAGAGCTCGGAGCGGTCCTCGGTCGGACCCGAGATGATCAGGGGCGTCCGCGCCTCGTCGATCAGGATGGAGTCGACCTCGTCGACGATCGCGAAATGGTGGCCACGCTGGACCATCTCGCGCCGGTCATAGACCAGGTTGTCCCTCAGATAATCGAAGCCGAACTCGTTGTTGGTGCCATAGGTGATGTCGGCCCCGTAGGACGCCTGGCGCTGTCCGGACGACAGGCCGTTGACGATCACGCCCACTTCCAGACCCAGGAACCGATAGACCCGGCCCATCCACTCGGCGTCGCGTCGCGCCAGATAGTCGTTGACGGTGATGACGTGGACGCCCTTGCCGCTGAGGGCGTTCAGATAAACCGGGGCCACGGCGACCAGGGTCTTGCCCTCGCCGGTCCGCATCTCGGCGATGCCGCCCTCGTGCAGGATCATGCCGCCGGTCAGCTGCACGTCGTACTGCCGCTGGCCCAGCACCCGCTTGGAGGCCTCGCGCGCCACGGCGAAAGCGTCGTTCAACAGCTTGTCCAGGCCCTCGCCCTGGGCGACCCGGTCGCGGAAGGCGTCGGTCATCATCCGCAGCTCGTCGTCGGACAGGGCGGCGTATTTGGGCTCCAGCGCGTTGATCTTCTGGACCTGGCTCATGAAGTCCTTGACCTTGCGGTCGTTGGAAGAGCCGAAGAATTTCTTGGCGAAGCCGAGCATGGATGATCCGGAAACGGACGAGCGGTTCAGAGCTCAGGAATGCCCCGGGAGCGATCCCGGGGAGGGCGGCGATCAACGCCGCGAGAGGGGCCGCCGGACGGGGCGGCGCCGGGGCCGCGCGAACGCTCGAAAACCCCTCGACTTGGGCGCAGGCGGGACTTAAGCACCGGCCATACCCCTGTCAACGCGAGGGGCTTTTCCCGCCCTGCGTTTGGCCCCTCTTTCAAGCGGGACGGAGCGCGCCATGCGGCACTTTCGCCACCCCCTGACCCTCCTGGCCTTCGCGGGGCTCCTGGTCCTCGCCGCCTGCGGACGCGGCGGGGGCGACGAACGTCCGCCCGAACCCGGCGACCGCGCCGTCGCCCGCGTCCAGAACCAGACCATCTGGGCCTCCGACGTCAAGCGCGAGGCGGTGGCGCAGGGTCTGGTCGGCGAGGGCGAACCCCTGGACGTGACCTCGGACCTGTTCCGCCGCGTGCTGGACGAGGTCGTCGATCAGAAGCTTCTGGCCCGCGAGGCCGAACGGCGCGGTCTCGACAACTCCGCCCTGGCCCAGCGCCGGCTGGAGGCGACGCGCGAGCGTATCCTGGGCGACATGCTGGTCGAGAACGTCGTCAACGGCGCGATCTCGGATCAGGCCGTCCAGACCCTGTACCAGGAGCAGCTGCGCCTGGCCCGCACATCGGAGGAGATCCGCGTCCGCCTGATCCTGTCGCGCACCCGCCAGGAGGCCGACGCCGTCATCGGCATCCTGGGACAAGGCGCGACCTTCGAGGCCGTGGCCCAGGAACGGTCGATCGACGAGGCGACCCGCTATTCCGGCGGCGACCTGGGCTATTCCACCATCGACGTCATGCCCCAGGCCTATGCCAACGCTCTGCGCGACGCGCCCGCCGGCACCACCGTCGGCCCGTTCCAGACCGAGGGCGGCTGGGCGGTCCTGCGGGTCGAGGATCGCCGCCGCGAAAGCCCGCCGACGCTCGAACAGGCCCGGCCACAGATCGTGCGCTATCTGACCTACGAAGGCGTCCGGCAGTTACTGGAGGAGTTGCGCGGCAAGGCCGAGGTCGAGGTCCTTCTCGCCGCCGACGACCGTCAGGCCCAGGAACCGGCCTCCGCTCCGGCCGTCGCGGCACCGGCCCCGGCGGCGGCTCCGGCCACCCAGCCCGCCGCGCCCGCGCCCGCGTCGAAGGCGGCTCCGTGAGCCGCGCACCGCGCGCTCCGGGCGCCACCGGCAAGGCCATCGAACAGGCGGTCGGCAAGGCGCTGGACCCCTTCGCCACGGCGATCCGCAAGGCCACCCAGGGCCCGGCGACGCTCGCCACCCCCGCCGCGCCCGGCAAGCCCGGCCTGAAGGTCTCGCCCCTCGCCGTCCCCTTCCCGGCCATCCCCGGCGTCGGCGGCGTCGAGATGACCACCGCCCGCGCCGGCTTCTACAAGCACGAGCGCGACGACCTGGTGGTGTTCCGCTTCGCCCGGGGCACCAGCTGCGCCGGGGTCTTCACCCGGCACAAGGTCGGCTCGGCCCCCGTCGACTGGTGCCGCCGCCACCTCGACGCGGCGGGCGGCGGTCAGGACGTCCGCGCCCTGGTGGTCAACGCCGGCTGCGCCAACGCCTTCACGGGCAAGGCCGGGGCCGACGCCGCCCGACGCACCGCCTCCGAGGTCGCCAAGCGGTTCGGCTGCCGCCAGCGCGACGTCATGCTGGCCTCCACCGAGGTGATCGGCGTCCTGCTGGACGACCGCAAGATCGTGGCCCGCCTGGTCGAGGTCGAGCAGCGGCTGGACGGCGACACCCCCGCCTCCGAGCAATGGGCGGCCGCCGGTCGGGGCATCATGACCACCGACACCTTCCCCAAGGGATCGTTCGCCGAGTGCAAGGTCGACGGCTACACCGTCCGCATCGCCGGCATCGCCAAGGGCTCGGGCATGATCGCGCCGGACATGGCGACCATGCTGGCCTTCATCGTCACCGACGCCGACATCCACCCCACGGTGCTCAGAGCGCTTCTGGGCCTGCACGTCCGCACCACCTTCAACAGCGTGACGGTGGACGGCGACACCTCGACCAACGACACCTGCCTGCTGTTCGCCACCGGCACCTCGGGCGCGCCGCGCATTGGCCGGGTGGGCGACCGTCGCCTGAAGGCGTTCTCCGCCGCGCTCGACAAGGTCATGCTGGACCTGGCCCATCAGCTGGTCCGCGACGGCGAGGGCGCGTCCAAGTTCGTCAGGATCACCGTCGAAGGGGCCGCGTCGCCCGCCTCGGCCCGCAAACTGGCCAAGTCCATCGCCGACAGCCCCCTGGTCAAGACCGCCATCGCCGGTGAGGACGCCAACTGGGGCCGCATCGTCATGGCCGTCGGCAAGACCGAGGAGCCGGTTGACCGCGATCACCTGGCCATCCGCTTCGGCCCGCATCAGGCCGCCGTCGACGGGGCCGTCTCCTCGACCTACGACGAGGCGAAGATGACCGCCTATATGAAGAACGCCGAGATCGACATCGTCGTCGACGTCGGCATGGGCCGCGCCTCCGCCACCGTCTGGACCTGCGATCTGACCAAGGGCTACATCGAGATCAACGGGGATTATCGGTCGTGAGGCTAGGCCGGGCGTGGTGAAGTCTCCCGCCCGTCTCGCCCGTCAGATGGCCGCGCGTGGCTGGACGGCTGCACAGATCGAGGAGGCGGTTCGCGACGGGCAATCCGTCGCCACGGTCAATGTTGAGACAAGCGGCCCCGCAACGCGCTATACTCATCCTCGAACAGGTCGGTCCGTTGTGATCGACGATGTCACGGGAGACGTGATCCATGTCGGCGGCGACGGCTTCATCTACTGACCTCGCGACGGTCTTCGTCCGCCTGCTGGACGAGGGCACCGACGTCTGGCGGCCGGTGCAGGCGCATCGGCTTGGTGAAACGACCTACCGGCTCGCGGATGAGAGCGTGCCTGAGGATGAGGCCTGGAGCTTCCAGCCTGGTGACATCGTGGTCGTGGAGCAGCGTCAGGATGGTCAGTCGCTGATCGCCGTCGCCCGCGCCATGGACTTCGACGAGCGATCCTGGGCATCGCGTCGGATGGCGAGCTGAGCCTCGTGCACTCTAGAGTTCAGCGTTAGACAGTCGTCGCCTGACCCAAAGGACGGTCGGCACCACCAAGATCGAGAAAACCAAGGCGGACCCCAACAATCTGCCTCCAAATCGCCATGCAATGAAGGCACAAAAGGCCAACCAAACGACCCAGCTATACCAGTAGCGGGTGAACGATCGAAGCATCAGGCCGCCTCTACCGCCGCCTGCTCCGCTCGCCTGAGCGCGCTCGCCCGGACCTTCTCGCTCTCGCTCTTCAGCTGGCCGCAAGCCGCGAGGATATCGCGCCCCCGCGGCGTCCGGATGGGGCTGGCATACCCCGCCTTGTTCAGGATCGCCGCGAACCGTTCGATCGTCTTCCAGTCCGAGCATTCGTAGTCTGTGCCGGGCCAGGGGTTGAACGGGATCAGGTTGATCTTGGCCGGGATGCCCTTGATCAGGTTCAGCAGCGCGCGGGCCTCGTCGGGGCTGTCGTTGACGCCTTTCAGCATGACGTATTCGAACGTCACCCGGCGCGCGTTCGACAGGCCCGGATAGGCCCGGATGCCGTCCATCAACTCGGCCAGGTCGTATTTCTTGTTCAGCGGCACCAGCACGTCGCGCAGCGGATCGTTCGTCGCGTGCAGGCTGATCGCCAGCATGGCCTGGGTCCGTTCGCCCAGCGCCTGCAACTGCGGCACCACGCCACTGGTCGAGACCGTGATCCGGCGACGCGACAGGGCGATGCCCTCGTTGTCACTGATGATGTCGATGGCATCGGCGACGTGGTCCAGATTGTAGAGCGGTTCGCCCATGCCCATGAACACGATGTTCGACAGGCGGCGGTCCTCCTTGGGCGACGGCCATTCGCCCAGATCGTCGCGCGCCACCTGCACCTGGGCCACGATCTCCGCCGCCGTCAGGTTGCGGACCAGCTTCTGGGTGCCGGTGTGGCAGAAGGTGCAGTTCAGCGTGCAGCCCACCTGGCTGGACACGCACAGCGCCCCCGCCCGGCCCACGTCCGGGATATAGACCGTCTCGATCTCGATGCCCGGCGCGGTGCGGATCAGCCACTTCCTCGTGCCGTCGTTCGACACCTGCCGCTCGACGATCTCGGGCCGGGCCAGGGTGAAGGCCTCGGCCAGCCTGGCCCGCGTTTCCTTGGCGACGTTCGACATGGCGTCGAAATCGGTGACCCCATAGTGGTGGATCCAGCCCCATACCTGGCTGGCGCGCATCTTGGCCTTCTCCGGCGGACAGATGTCGGCGTCGATCAAGGCCTGGCGCAGGCCCTCGCGCGTCAGACCGGACAGGTTGACGGGGGCGGTCGGCGCGGGGCGCGAAAGATCGAGCGTCAGGCTCAAGGCAGGGGTCCTAGCAGGGGGTCCCGGGGGGCGGGAGGCGCGGCTTATAGCACGGATCGCGCTGGTTTTAAGGCGGGCGAGCAAGGCTTCTCCCTCCCCGGCACGGGGAGGGTGGTCGAAGCGAAGCGAAGGCCGGGTGGGGGCGGCCGATGGTCCAGACGACGAGCAGGAAAGGGCCGCCCCCACCCGGTCGCTTCGCGACCTGCCCTCCCCTGAAGTGGAGGGAGAACATCGCGGGTCAGAGGATGAACCGGCTCAGGTCCGCGTCCTTGGCCAGTTCGGCCACCCGCTCGCGAACCGCGTCCCCGTCGAACGACACCGTCTGGCCCGACAGGTCCGAGGCCTTGAACGAGGTCTCCTCCAGCACTCGCTCGATCACGGTCACCAGCCGCCGCGCGCCGATGTTCTCGACCGCCGAGTTCGCCGCCACCGCCGCGTCGGCCAGAGCCTCGACCGCGTCGGGCGTGAAGACCAGATCCACCTTCTCGGTCGCCAGCAGGGCCTGGTTCTGGCGGATCAGATTGGCCTCCGGCTCGGTCAGGATGCGCACGAAGTCATCCCGCGTCAGGGCCTTCAACTCCACCCGGATCGGCAGCCGCCCCTGCAGTTCGGGCAGCAGATCGCTCGGCTTGGCGACGTGAAAGGCGCCGGACGCGATGAACAGCACATGGTCGGTCGTCACCGGCCCGTATTTGGTCGAGACGGTGGTGCCTTCGATCAGCGGCAGCAGGTCGCGCTGCACGCCCTCGCGCGACACGTCGGCCCCACCCCGGTCCTGGCGCGCCGCGACCTTGTCGATCTCGTCGATGAAGACGATGCCTTCGTTCTCGGCCAGGGCCACGGCCTCACGCGCCAGGCTGTCCTGATCCAGCAGCTTGTCGCTCTCCTCGGTCATCAGGGGAGCCATCGCCGCCTTGACGGTGGTCTTGACCGCCTTCGTGCGCCCTCCGCCCAGCTTGCCCAGCATCTCCGACAGATTGATCAGCCCGACGTTCTGGCCGCCCAGGTCCATGCCCGGAATGGCCGGAGCGCTCTCGGCCATCTCGACCTCAATCTCCTTGTCGTCCATCTCTCCTGCGCGCAGCCTTTTCCTGAAGGCATCCCGCGTCGCCGGCTGCGAGCCCGGCCCGACCAGGGCGTCCAGGATGCGCTCCTCGGCCGCCGCCTCGGCCTTGGCGCGGACGCCCGCCCGACGCTGATCGCGCACCATCACCAGCGCCGCCTCGACCAGGTCGCGCACGATCTGGTCGACGTCGCGCCCGACATAGCCGACCTCGGTGAACTTGGTCGCCTCGACCTTCAGGAACGGACTGCCCGACAGCTTGGCCAGCCGCCGCGCGATCTCGGTCTTGCCGACGCCGGTCGGTCCGATCAGCAGGATGTTCTTGGGCGTGACCTCGTCCCTCAGGTCGTCGGGCACGCGCTTCCTGCGCCAACGGTTCCGCAGAGCCACGGCGACGGCGCGCTTGGCGTCATCCTGTCCGACGATGAAGCGATCGAGCTCGGAAACGATCTCGCGGGGGGAAAGGTCTGTCATGGGGCTCAAATGGGAAGTCGGTCAGGCTTTGGGAGAGGAGTTCATCACCAAGGTCACCAAGGATGCACCAAGGACACCAAGGCATCAGAGCACGATGCGCCGCAGGCCATCCTTCAGCAGGACCGAGTTGAAGTTGATGAGATAGCCGAGGCGCACGCCTGAAAACCGAAGGTAGGTCAGCACCTGAGCCGCATGGATCGACGCCAAGGCGTCGATCGCCTTGACCTCCACAATCACGACTCGTTCGACCAGCAGATCGAGGCGATAACCCACATCCACTCGCACTTCGCCGTATGTCACGGGAATCCCAACCTGACGCTCGACGCTCAGGCCGGACTTGCGCAGTTCTTCCGCGAGACAGGCCTCGTACACGGTCTCGAGTAGCCCAGGCCCCAGGGTCTTATGCACGGCGAACGCCGCATTGAGGACGGCCCGTCCGATCTGGTCCACGCTCTCGGGGACGGGCTCGGTCCCTTGGTGTCCTTGGTGCATCCTTGGTGCCCTTGGTGATGAACCTTGTCCCCGCGACCTAAACGAACCCTATCCCAGCGTCTCCACCGTCAGGTTCCCGTTCGTATAGACGCAGATCTCCGCCGCGATCGCCATCGCCCGGCGCGCCACGCCTTCCGCGTCCAGATCGGTGTTGTCCACCAGGGCCCGGGCCGCCGCCAGGGCGAAGTTGCCGCCCGATCCCACCGCCGCCACGCCGTGTTCGGGCTCCAGCACGTCGCCCACGCCGGTGACCGTGAAGATGCTGTGCCTGTCGGCCACCAGCAGCATCGCCTCCAGCCGCCGCAGGTAGCGATCGGTCCGCCAGTCCTTGGCCAGGTCGACACAGGCGCGCGCCAGCTGGTCCGGATACTGCTCCAGCTTGGCCTCCAGCCGCTCGATCAGGGTAAAGGCGTCCGCCGTCGCTCCCGCGAAACCCGCCAGCACCTTGCCGCCCGCCAGGGTCCGCACCTTGCGCGCCGCGCCCTTGACGATGGTCGGCCCCATTGAGACCTGGCCGTCGCCGGCGATGACGGTCCGGCCGTCCTTTCGCACCGCCAGAATGGTTGTGCCGTGCCAGTCGGGAAAGGTCGTCGTGCGCTCGCTCATGGGCCGCAGATGGCGACCGAAATGGGGCGCGGCAAGCCCCGCCGACACGAAACCATTGCAAATACAACGCCTCGCGAAAGACACAATAAAACCACTGTAACCCGTTACATTGACAATATCACACCGCTACGTCGCCAACTTGAGGTTATGTCGTGCTCTATAGGCTGATCTATGCCAGCGAGGCTGTCGGCTCCACCGGGGCATCGACCCTGTCCGTCGCCCAGATCCTGGGCGCGGCCATCACCAACAATCGGCGCGACAACCTGACCTCGGCGGTGATGTTTCACGAGGGCTGGTGCCTGCAGGGCATCGAGGGCTCGCGCCAGGACATCGACCGCCTGATGCGCCGCATCCGCGAGGATCGCCGCCACCAGAACGTCCGCGTCCTGTCCGACAAGCCCATCGCCAGCCGCAGCTTCCATGAGCCGATGGCCCTGTGCGACGATCCCGCCGCCATGCTGCGCGCCATCGGGGCCACCGACATGTCCCGCATCACCGCCCATGAGGCGGACCGCATCGTCGAGCTCAAAAAGGCCGCGTGACGCCCGGCTCGCCTGCGCCTAACTGAGGGCGCATGGAATTCTCTCCGGACGAAGTCGAACGCTACGCCCGCCATCTGGTCCTGTCCGAGATCGGAGGACCGGGACAGCAGCGGCTCGCGGCCTCCACCGTCGCCGTCATCGGCGCGGGCGGCGTCGGCTCACCGGCGGCGATGTATCTGGCGGCGGCGGGCGTCGGCGCGATCCGCGTCATCGACCCGGACACGGTCTCCCTGTCCAACCTCCAGCGCCAGATCCTGTTCGCCGCCACAGACGTCGGCCGACCCAAGGTCGCGGTGGCCGCCGGTCGCCTGACCGCCCTCAACTCCCATGTCCGCATCGAACCGGTCGCCCAGGCCCTGAGCCCGGCGAACGCCGCCGCCCTGATCGCCGGGGCCGACGTCGTCCTGGACGGCACCGACGACTTCACCGTCCGCCATGCCGTGAACGCCGCCAGCGTCGCCGCCGGCATTCCACTGGTCTCGGGCGCGCTCGGCCGCTGGAACGGACAGGTCGGCGTCTTCACCGGCCGCCCCTGCTACCGCTGCCTGGTGCCCGACCTGCCGCCCGACGCCGAGACCTGCGCCCGCGTCGGCGTGGTCGGAGCTCTTGCGGGCGTGATCGGCTCGATGGCGGCGCTGGAGGCGATCAAGCTGATCACCGGCGCGGGCGAGCCGCTGACCGGGCGTCTGCTGCTCTACGACGGCCTGTCCGCCACCAGCCGCACGGTGGCGGTCACGGCGGATTCGGCGTGTGCGGTCTGCGGCGAGTAGGTCTTTGGGCCTAGGTCTTTGGGCTTAGGTGTCGCACACCTGCCCAAGCCCTAAGCCCTAAGCCCCAAGCCCTATTCCGGCCGCTGGCGCTTCTTCCTGAAGCTCGGGTTCAGCGTCTGCTTCCTCAGCCGGATCGACTTGGGCGTCACCTCGACCAGTTCGTCGTCGGCGATATAGGCGATGGCCTGTTCCAGGCTCATGACCCGCGGCGGTGTCAGGCGCACGGCCTCGTCCTTGCCACTTGCGCGGACGTTGGTCAGCTGCTTGCCCTTGATCGGGTTGACGTCCAGGTCGTCCCAGCGGCTGTTCTCGCCGATGATCATGCCTTCATAGGTCTTCTCGCCGGCGCCCACGAACATCACGCCGCGATCCTCCAGGTTCCACAGGGCGAACGCCGCCGTCTCGCCGTCGGAGTTGGAGATCAGCACGCCCTTCAGGCGGCCCGCGATCTCGCCCTTGTAGGCTTCGTAGTGGCTGAACACGCGGTTCAGCACGCCCGAGCCGCGCGTGTCGGTCAGGAACTCGCCCTGATAGCCGATCAGCGACCGCGACGGGCACTTCAGCTGGATGCGGGTCTTGCCGGCGCCCGACGGGCCCATGTCGGTCATCTCGGCCTTACGCGCCGACAGCTTCTCGATGACGATGCCCGAGAACTCGTCGTCGACGTCGATCATGACGTCCTCGATGGGCTCCAGCTTCTCGCCGTTCTCGCCTTCCTGGAACACCACGCGCGGGCGGCTGATCGAGACCTCGAAGCCCTCGCGGCGCATGTTCTCGATCAGAACACCCAGCTGCAG
The DNA here is from genome assembly GCA_002280475.1 of Brevundimonas subvibrioides. GTDB lineage: Bacteria > Pseudomonadota > Alphaproteobacteria > Caulobacterales > Caulobacteraceae > Brevundimonas > Brevundimonas aurifodinae. The sequence goes on along the minus strand of NCEB01000040.1, from coordinate 4,149 downwards.
TTCGCCTCGACCCGCGACCTCATAGGCGTCGCCGCCCTCGGTCGTGGTGACCCGGATGGCGACGTTGGCCTCGGCCTCCTTCAGCAGGCGATCGCGGATCACCCGCGACTGGACCTTGTCGCCCTCGCGACCGGCCAGGGGGCTGTCGTTGACCGATACGGTCATGCTGATGGTCGGCGGGTCGATCGGCTGGGCCGGCAGGGCGTCGGTCACTTCCATGGCGCACAGGGTGTCAGCCACGGTCGCCTTGGACATCCCGGCGATGGCGACGATGTCCCCGGCCTCGGAGCCCTCGTCCAGCGGTTGGCGCTTCAGGCCGCGGAAGGCCAGGACCTTGGTGATCCGGCCCCGCTCGATCTCCTTGCCGTTCCGGTCCAGGGCGTGGATCGCCATGCCGGGGACGGCCTTGCCGCTCTCGATGCGGCCGGTCAGGATGCGGCCCAGGAACGGATCGCTCTCGATCAGCACGTTCAGCATCTGGAACGGCTTGTCGCGGTTGTCCTGCACCTTGGGCGGCGGGACGTGGCGCACGATCAGGTCGAACAGGGGGTTCAGATTGTCGTTGGGCTGGTTCAGATCCAGCGTCGCCCAGCCGTTGCGGCCCGAGGCATAGATGTGCGGGAAGTCCAGCTGCTCGTCCGTCGCGCCGATGGCGGCGAACAGGTCGAAGGTCTCGTTGTGGACCCGGTCGGGATCGGCGTGGGCGCGGTCGACCTTGTTGATGCACAGGATGGGACGCAGGCCCATCTTCAGCGCCTTGGTCAGCACGAACTTGGTCTGGGGCATCACGCCCTCTTCGGCGTCCACCAGGATGACGCAGCCGTCCACCATGCCCAGGATCCGCTCCACCTCGCCGCCGAAGTCGGCGTGGCCGGGGGTGTCGATGATGTTGATGCGCGTCTCGCCCGCCTCGCCGTTCCAGAGCACCGAGGTGCACTTGGCCAGGATGGTGATGCCGCGTTCCTTCTCCTGGTCGTTGGAGTCCATGGCGCGCTCGGTCGTCGCCTCATTGGCTCGGAAGACGCCCGACTGGGCCAGGAGCTGGTCGACCAGCGTGGTCTTGCCGTGGTCGACGTGGGCGATGATGGCGACGTTGCGTAGGTTCATGGTGGGTTCTGGGTCGTTCAATGCGAAAAGGCGGCCGACAGGTTCGGAGGCCGCTGGATAAGGGGCGTCATTGCGGGGAGCGCGCGCCTCCTACACCGCGACCGCCGAAATGGCCATAGCCGCCCCGTTTGACAGCGTCACGGCACGGGCGCAGCCTCGTCTTCTATCCATCGGAGGCGGGTCGATGAAGCGGGTTCTGATCGCGGGGGCTCTGTCCCTGATGTGCGTGGCCGGTGTCGCCGGGGCGCAGGACGAGGTTCTGCCAGAGGACGCCGCCAAGATCGTGGCGGTGCGCCAGGCCTCCTTCGCCATGTCGGCGGCGACTTTCGGCGGCATCAAACAGGGTCTGGACGCCGGGGTTCCGCTCCAGCAGCTGGCTTTCGCTTCGAACGGCCTGTCCCGCTGGGCGGCGTCCATGACCGTCGCCTTCGTGCCCGGCACCGGCCCGTCGGCGGTTCCCTCGACCAAGGCGAAACCCGAGATCTGGACCGACTGGACCGGCTTCCAGGCCAAGGCCGCCGACTATCAGTCCGCGACCGCCCGCCTTCGCGACGCCATCGCCGCCGGTGACGCCGCCGCCGCGAATGAGGCCTGGGCCGCCACGCGGGCCACCTGCGGATCGTGCCACGACGCCTATCGGTCGTAGCGACCGCCACTCCGACCAGGTCGATCCTGATCAGGCCAGGGCCGTGCCCAGGGACGGTCGCGCCCGACGGCGGCGGCGCGCCCGTCGCGCCGCGACGGGGCAGTGGAGCATGAAGCGATGCAACAGGCAGAGAACCAGCGCGGTGATGGCCCATGACAGCACGATATCCGACAGGAAATGACCGCCGAACAACAGGCGGTTGAACGACAGGGCGGCGGCATAGGCGAAGACCGCCGGGATCAGGATGGCGCGCCACGGTTGCGGCGTCATGACAACCGCCACCGCCGCGATCCAGGCGGCGGAAGACGCCTCGCCCGAGACGAAGGAACAGTTCGAGGCGCACTGGTCGGTGATCGCCCAGGCCCGCGTGAACTCGGCCTCGCCGCCGAAGGCCTCGATCTGGATCGGACGTGCCCGGCCCCAGCTCGACTTGAACACGCCGTTGACCACCAGCCCCGACGCCAGCGCGAGGCCGGAGATCAGAAACAGCGCCTTGCGCGCCTCGCGCCAACCCGTCCACCACCCGCGCACGGCGATGACGATGAGAGCCAGCAGCGTCAGCCCCATGACCCAGCTCGACGACTTTCGCAGCGCCCTCAACGCCGGGTCCGTCGTCGCCACGAAGCCGAGGGCCGGATCGTGGAACAGGTCGCTCACCGCCAGATCGACGCCGGGCAGCAGGGCGAAATAGGCGGACAGCGCCAGCGCCAGGACCAGGGCAGCGGCGATCGGTGAGGCCGCGTCAATACCGGCCGCGAGCGATAGACGCAGTTTCAGGAAACCCCGACGCAGAGACCGCCCCGTCCCGGCCAAGCGGTCGCCTCTGCGGCTTCCCGCGAGCGTCTGCACGAACGTCATCGATTCCCCCAAACCGAGCGGCGTCTGGAAGGACGCATGCCCGACTCGTGCGTCGGCCACGTCACGGAAACATGGGTATCTGGCGGCGGTTCGGCGCCGTTTTCCGATGCGGTTCGTCCGGAACCGGAGATCCCCTGCCAGACCCGCTTTGCGCTACGTCGCGGCCGCCGCTAGACCCGCCTCATGCCCGAGCTTCCCGAGGTCGAGACCGTCCGGCGCGGCCTGGAGCCCGTCCTGGTCGGCGCGCGCCTGACCCGCGTGCGCCAGAACCGGCCGGACCTGCGCTTTCCCTTCCCCGACCGCTTCGTCGAGCGGCTGGACGGCGCGACCGTCCTTGGCGTCCAGCGCCGCGCCAAATACCTGCTGGCCCCCCTGTCGACCGGCGACACCTGGGTCACCCACCTGGGCATGACCGGCCGCTTCACGATCGACGGCGAACAGCTGGGCGAGTTCGAGGAGGCCGCCCCGATCGCCGGCAAGCACGAGCATATGAGCCTTTGCGCGATCCGGGACGCCGCCTCGACCCGCGTGGGCTTCGCCGACGCCCGCCGCTTCGGCTTCATGGGCCTGATCGCCTCTGACGCGGTCGAGACCCATCCCTGGTTCGCCGCCATCGGCCCCGAGCCGCTCGGCAACGCCTTCTCCGCCGCCCATCTCGCCGAGGCCTTCCGGGGCAAGGCGCAGAACATCAAGGTCAGCCTGCTGGACCAGCGCATCGTCGCCGGGCTGGGCAACATCTATGTCTGCGAAGCCCTGTGGCGGGCGAGGATCTCTCCCACCCTGCCCGCCGGCCGCGTCTCCCGCCCCCGGCTGGAGGCCCTGACGGTCGCCATCCGCGACGTCCTGACCGAAGCCATCGCGGCGGGCGGCTCGACGCTGCGCGACTTCGCGAACGCGGAAGGGGGGCAGGGCTATTTCCAGCACGCCTTCGACGTCTATGGCCGCGAGGGTCAGGATTGCCGCCGCGACCCCGCCCATCCCGTCATACGCCGCATCGTCCAGGGCGGCCGCTCGACCTTCTACTGCCCGGCGTGCCAGAGGCGATGAAGGGGCCATCGGCTACGTCCGCTTCTGACGCAGCCATCCCCTAGACTGCGCCGACAGTCCCGAACCGGGCCAAGGCGGGAGGCCGATTTCGCACTATTCAGACGCTTCGCACCCATTTTTTGATGAACGGGCCACGCGCCCGGTCCTTTCGCCCCACCCGGGGCCTTGGTAAGCCCGCGCTGGAGGAGACCCCCATGGCCGATACCTACGACACCCTGCTGATCGAACGTCACGCCGACGGCTATGCGGTGGTCACCCTCAACCGGCCCGAGGCGCTGAACGCCCTGAACTCGGCCCTGTTCACCGACCTCGCCGCCTTCCTGGACGCGGTCGAACATGACGACACGGTCCGCTGCCTGATCCTGACCGGATCGGGCGACAAGGCCTTTGCCGCCGGCGCCGACATCAAGGAGATGGCCGACCAGACCTATGCCGAAATGTACCGGGGAAATTTCTTCGCCCACGGCCACGACCGGATCGTGCGGTTCCGG
>NCEB01000065.1 GCA_002280475.1 Brevundimonas subvibrioides | reverse complement strand
GCGTGTCCTCGACATCGTCGACCCCACTCCGCAGACCGTGGACGCGCTCATGAAGCTCGACCTGTCCGCCGGCGTGGACGTCGAGATCAAGATTTAAAGTAGAGAAGGCGGGATCCGATGCGCACGGGCGTGATCGCCAAGAAGCTGGGCATGACCCGCGTGTTCGCCGATGACGGCGCGCACGTTCCGGTCACTGTGCTTCAACTCGACGACTGTCAGGTCGTCGGCCAACGCACTCAGGAGCGGGACGGCTACGTCGCCCTGCAGCTGGGCGCCGGCAAGAAGAAGGCCAAGAACACCAACAAGGCCCAGCGCGAGACCTTCGCCAAGGCCGAGGTGGAGCCGAAGCACGTCGTCATGGAGTTCCGCGTGTCGGACGACGCCATGATCGACGTCGGCGCGACCCTGTCGGCGGACCACTTCGTGGCCGGCCAGAAGGTCGACATCCAGGGCGAGACGATCGGCAAGGGCTTCGCCGGCGCCATGAAGCGCTGGAACTTCGGCGGTCTGCGGGCCACCCACGGCGTCTCGGTCTCGCACCGTTCGCACGGCTCGACGGGCAACCGTCAGGATCCGGGTCGCACCTTCCCCGGCAAGAAGATGGCCGGCCACCTGGGCACCGAGACCATCACCACCCAGAACCTGACCGTCGTCCGTGTGGACGCCGAGCGCGGCCTGATCATGATCAAGGGTGCCGTGCCCGGTCACGAGGGCAGCTGGGTCAAGGTCCGCGACGCGCACAAGAAGCCGCACGCCGACCTGCCGTTCCCCGGTTCTTTCAAGAAGAACGGTCAAGCCGCCGCCGCCGAGACCGAGGCCGAAGAGCCCCAGGTCGAGGACAGCGCTGTGGAAACCGTCGAAGGCGGTGAAGCGTAATGAAACTCTCGGTCATCAAACTCGACGGCAAGGCCTCGGGCGACGTTGAACTGTCGGACGCCGTCTTCGGCATCACCGACATTCGCGGCGACCTTCTGGCCCGTTACGTCAACTGGCAGCTGGCCAAGCGCCGCGCCGGCACGCACAAGGTCCAGACCCGGAACGAGAACTCTCGCACCGGCAAGAAGATGTACAAGCAGAAGGGCACCGGCGGTGCCCGTCACGGCTCGCGTCGCGCGCCCCAGTTCGTCGGCGGTTCGCGCGCCTTCGGACCGGTCGTCCGTGATCACGGCTTCGACCTACCCAAGAAGGTGCGGGCCCTGGCCCTGCGTCACGCCCTGTCGTCCAAGGCGAAGTCCGGCGACCTGGTCGTCGTCGACGCCCTGACCGTCAAGGACGCCAAGACGGCGGCCCTGCGCGAGACCTTCGGCAAGCTGGGCTGGACCCGGACGCTGATCATCGCCGGCCCCGAGGTCGACGAGAACTTCGCCCTGGCCTCGCGTAACATTCCGCAGATCCATGTGCTGCCGAACGCAGGCCTGAACGTCTACGACATCCTGCGCGCCGACACCCTGGTGCTGTCAAAGGCCGCCGTCGACGCCATCGAAGCCCGCTACGCCGACATCAAGCCGTCGCGCCGCGAACAAGCCGAGAAGGACGCCGCGTAATGGCCGCCCAACCCACCGCCAAACATTACGACACCATCCGCTCGCCGATCATCACCGAGAAGGCGACGATCCTGTCGGAGCAGAACAAGGTCGTCTTCCGCGTCGCCGATACGGCGACCAAGGACGAGATCGCCGCGGCGGTCGAAAGCCTGTTCAAGGTCAACGTCCTGAAGGTCAACACCCTGGTCCAGAAGGGCAAGACCAAGCGCTTCCGGGGCATCATGGGCCGCCGGGTCGACATCAAAAAAGCGATCGTGACGCTGGCCGACGGCCAGTCGATCGACGTCACCACGGGGCTCTGATCCGATGGCCTTGAAGACCTACAATCCGACGTCGCCGGGCCGCCGCGCCCTGGTGCTGATCGACCGGTCCGAGCTCCACAAGGGCCGTCCGGAAAAGTCGCTGACCGAAGGCCTGACCAAGTCGGGCGGCCGGGGCCAGGGCGGCCGCATCGCCGTGCGCTTCCGCGGCGGCGGGGCCAAGACCCTGTACCGCAAGATCGACTTCAAGCGTCGCAAGTTCCAGACGGCGACCGTCGAGCGGCTGGAGTACGACCCCAACCGCACCGCCTTCATCGCCCTCGTGACCTATGAGGACGGTGAGAAGGCCTACATCATCGCGCCGCAACGTCTGAAGGCGGGCGACACGATCGTGGCCGGCGAGAAGACCGACGTGAAGCCCGGCAACGCCATGCCGCTGCGCTCCATCCCGGTCGGCACCATCATCCACTGCGTGGAAATGAAGCCCGGCAAGGGTGCCCAGCTGGCCCGCTCGGCCGGCGCCTATGCCCAGCTGGTGGGTCGCGATCAGGGCTACGCTCAGATCCGCCTCGGCTCGGGCGAGCTGCGCATGGTCCTGGACGGCTGCATGGCCACGGTCGGCGCCGTCTCGAACGCCGACCACATGAACCAGAACCTGGGCAAGGCCGGACGCGTCCGCCACATGGGCTGGCGTCCGCACGTCCGCGGCGTTGCCATGAACCCGATCGACCACCCGCACGGTGGTGGTGAAGGCCGGACCTCGGGCGGCCGCACGCCGGTCACGCCCTGGGGCAAGGACACCAAGGGCACCCGCACCCGCAAGAACAAGGCGACGGACAAGTTCATCATCCGTACCCGCCACGTTAAGAAGGCTCGCTAAAGATGGCTCGCTCCTCCTGGAAAGGCCCGTTCGTCGACGGGTATCTGCTCAAGAAGGCCGACGCCGTCTCGACGTCGGGCCGCAAGGACGTGATCAAGACCTGGTCGCGCCGCTCCACCATCCTGCCGCAGTTCGTGGGCCTGACGTTCGGCGTCCACAACGGTCACAAGCACGTCCCCGTGCATGTGAACGAGGACATGGTCGGCATGAAGCTGGGCGAGTTCTCGCCCACCCGTTCGTTCCCCGGCCACGCCGCGGACAAGAAGGCGAAGCGGAAGTAACATGCCCAAGACCAACAACCCCCGCCGCGTCGGTTCGACCGAGGCCCGCGCCAAGCTGGTCAACGTTCGCATCAGCCCGCAGAAGCTGAACCTGGTGGCCGCCTCGATCCGCGGCTTGCCGGTCCAGAAGGCGTTGAACGAGCTGGAGTTCAGCCGCAAGCGCATCTCCGACGACGTCCGCAAGGTGCTCTACAGCGCCGTGTCGAACGCCGAGAACAACCACAACCTCGACATCGACAACCTGGTCGTCGCCGAGGCCTTCGTGGGCAAGAACCTGGTGATGAAGCGTTTCGCGAGCCGCGCTCGTGGTCGTTCGTCGCGTATCCTGAAACCGTTCAGCGAGATCACCATCGTGGTCCGTGAAGCCGGCGAGGCCGCCTGATGGGTCAGAAAATCAATCCGATCGGTTTCCGCCTCGGCGTGAACCGGACCTGGGACAGCCGCTGGTTCGCCGACGGCGCGAACTACGCGCGCCTGCTGCATCAGGACATCAAGCTGCGCACCTGGCTGAAGGAGCGCCTTAACGCCGCCGGCGTCAGCC
>NCEB01000002.1 GCA_002280475.1 Brevundimonas subvibrioides | reverse complement strand
CCAGGCCCGTGCCCTCCTTCAGGCGGAAGAAGCCCTCGGGGGTGCGGTTTTCGCGGTCGATGAAGGGCTGATCGCGCTCGTCGATGTCCGAGGTGATCAGCTGGGCGCTTTCGGCGTCGGTGCGGGCGACCGTGATGGTCGGCGTGCCCATGACGTCGGCGGCCAGACGGGCGGCGACCAGATTGCGCTCATGCGCCTGGGTGGGGATCAGCACCTTGCCGCCCAGGTGGCCGCACTTCTTCTCCGACGCCAGCTGGTCCTCGAAGTGGACGCCGGCGGCGCCCGCCTCGATGAAGGCCTTCATGATCTCGAAGCTGTTCAGCGGTCCGCCGAAGCCGGCCTCGGCGTCGGCGACGATCGGCACGAACCAGTCGCGCTTGGCCCCGCCCTCGGCGTGCTCGATCTGGTCGGCGCGCTGCAGGGTGCGGTTGATGCGGCGGCACAGCTCGGGCGCGGCGTTGGCCGGATACAGCGACTGGTCCGGATACATGGCCCCGGCGGTGTTGGCGTCGGCGGCGACCTGCCAGCCCGACAGATAGATGGCCTTCAGGCCCGCGCGGACCATCTGCATGGCCTGGTTGCCGGTCACGGCACCGAGCGCATTGATGTAGGGCTCGGAGTGCAGCAGCTCCCACAGGCGGTTCGCGCCGCGCTCGGCCAGGGTGTGGGTGATCGGCACCGAACCGCGCAGACGCAGCACGTCCTCAGGGGTGTAGGGGCGCTCGATGCCGTCGAAGCGGCCGGCGGGGGCGGGAACGAGGTCGGCGAAGGTCGTCATGGCGGGCTCTTTCGGGTCGATGCGGCCGGGCGATCGTCGTCTCGGCTCCCCCTAGAGAACACGCGGTTGTCGGATTTGATACAGGTAGGCCGGTTGAGATGATGTCAGTTTGTCACGATATGACCTTGGCGAATTAGTCATAGTGTGACACTCTCCTCTTTCCGCGCACCCCGGCGAAGGCCGGGGTCCAGAAGCGCACGCATTGGCAGGGCACGGGTCCGTCGCCCTGCGCTCCAGTGCGGAGTCCGTGATCTGGACCCCGGCCTTCGCCGGGGTGCACGGTGGGGAAGCTGGATGGACGTCGCCGCCGATCGCAAACTGTTTCTCGGAGCCCGGCTCAAGCGGTTGCGGCGCGAGAGGGGGCTGACGCAGACGGCGATGGCCGGGGACCTGGGGGTCTCGCCCAGCTATCTGAACCACATCGAGCGGAACCAGCGGCCGGTCACGGCGCAGCTGCTGCTGCGGCTGGCCGAGACCTATGACGTCGATCTGCGGGCGCTGGGGCAAGCCGGGCCGGCGGGCGAGCAGGCGCTGGCGGAGGTGCTGGCCGATCCGCTGTTCCAGGGGCTGGACACGCCCCGTCACGAACTGCTGACCCTGACCGAGGAAGCCCCCGGGGCGGCGGAGGCCCTGTTGCGCCTTTACCGCGCCTTCACCGAACAGCGGGACCGGGCGCGCGCGGCCCTGATCGAGGGAGCGGCGTCCGAAGGCCCCTCTCCGTCCGACTGGGTGCGCGACTGGATCCAGGCGCGGTCGAACTATTTCCCCGAACTGGACGGGCTGGGCGAGACGCTGCACGCCTCGCTGGACCCCACCATGACCGGCGAGGGGTGCGAAGCCCTGGCGCGGGCGCGGCTGGCGACCCGGCACAATCTGGCGGTCAAGGTCATGCCCGCCGAGGTCATGGTGGAATGGACGCGGCGGTTCGATCCGCACCGGCGCAGGCTGCTGCTGTCCGAGACGCTGGATCCCTCCAGCCGGGCCTTCGCCATCGTCTATCAGCTGGCCCTGGCCGAGCATGAGGCGGAGCTGACCGCCCTGGTCGAGGCCGCGCGGGCACCGGACGCGGCGACGGCGGCTCTGCTCAAGGTGTCGCTGACCAACACCCTCGCGGCGGCCATCCTGATGCCCTATGCGGCGTTCCAGCGGCTGGCCGAGGCGACGGGATACGACATCGCGCGGTTGCAGGCGCGGTTCTCGGTGTCGTTCGAACAGGTGTCGCACCGGCTGACGACGCTGAGCCGACCGACGGCGCGGGGGGTGCCCTTCTTTCTGATCCGCGTCGATCAGGCGGGCAATGTGTCCAAACGCTATGCCTCGGGCGCCTTTCCCTTCGCCCGCTTCGGCGGGGCCTGCCCCCGGTGGAGGCTGCACAGCGCCTTTCGCACGCCGGGGCGGCTGGTGACCCAGATCATCGAGACGCCGGACGGGACCCGCTGGTTCACCCTGGCGCGCACCGTGGACCGTCAGGGCGCGTTGCAGGCGCAGGGCGGTCAGGGCGAACGCTATGACCTGGCCATCGGCCTGGGCTGCGAGCTGAAGGAGGCCAGGCGGCTGGCCTATGCGCGGGGGCTGGATCTGGCGGCGCCCGAGGTCACGCCCATCGGCCCGGCGTGTCGCCTGTGCCATCGCCACCCGTGCGCCCAGCGCGCGGCCCCGCCCGTGGACCGGCCGCTGAAGGTCGACGACTGGTCCAAATCGGTCAGCCCCTATCCGTTCGGCGAGGCGTGATGTCATGGCCGGAGTGAGAGTCGGTCGGGGGCGCGGGAGTGACTCTCACTTCTCTCACGCGGCGTCGCCATCGACGAGGTGGCCGTAGGAGTCCTGGGTCAGGTCATCAAGGCGACGGCGCATGGCCTGGGTGATCGGATCGGCGGCGGCGCGGGCGGCCGCAGCCTCACGCCGGGCAAGTTCCGTCAGGGTCTCGTGCAGCCGCAGCCAGCGTTCAGCCTCGGCCACGCGACCCTGGGCCATCGCGCGCCCGAACCGCCGCCAGGCGGTGTCGCGGCTGGCGGCGGCGGTCTCCACGGGGGCGTCCGGATCGAACGCCTCGGGTGCCGGAGCGGGCGCGTCGCGCCGAAGCCAGCCTTCCGCTGCCGCGCGGCGCCAGAAGGTGGAGGGGGCAAGATCGAACTGGCGGCAAACGAGGCTGGCGGTCGCGCCGGACAGATAGGCCTCGCGCGCCAGGGTCCAGAGGTCGTCGGTGGGGGCTGTGTCGGTCATGAGGGCGATCATGACAGGGCGGTGCGTCAGAATCGGACGTAGGTCATGCCAGGACGACCCGACCGTCCTCCCGCCGATAGGCCACGCCGGCGCGATCGAACAGGCGGGCGATCTCGGCGGCGGGATCGGGGGTCTGGTCCAGCATGCGCGCGATGCCCTCGCCCAGCGACGGGTCGCCGGAGGCCTCGGTCAGGGCGGCCAGCCACTCGTCGCGGGTCAGGACGCCGTCGGCGCGGTTGGCGTCGAGCAGGCCCCGGACGAAATCGAACCAGTCCCCGCCGCGCGCCCGCATCGCCCCCTCGGCGACCAGGCCCCACACCGCGCCGCAGGCGTAGTTCGCCCGGTGCTCGCCCCGATCGGCGGCCGTCGCGACCGGGCCGTTGGCGGCCAGGGCCACGCAGTCGTCGACCGACGTCTGCAGCTCGGCGCGGGCGTCATAGGCGGGCTCCAGCGCCTGGATCGCGCGGACGGCCATCAGGTCCGCGCCGCCTTCCATGATCCAGGCGTCCCGCGCGGCCTGGTAGCGGACCGTCTGGCCCAGCCAGAAATGCGCGCTCTCGTGGCCGATGAACCAGCGCGCCATCCGGGTCAGATCGGCGCTGGGCTCCACGACGCCCGTGCCCTCGAAGCTCATCACGATCAGGCCGGGCATGACGCTGCCGCCCATGGAATAGACGTTCGGCGTCGGGCCGGTCCAGCTGACCATGACGGTCGGATGATCGGTCTGACCCGGGCCGAGGCGGTCGGCATAGAAAGCGGCCACGCGGGGCGCGAACTCGCCCAGGGCGGCAGGGATCCACGCGGGCAGAGCGGGGTCCATGACCGTGGTCATGGCCTCGCCCTCGACCACGGCGGCGTCGCCGAACAGGACGTAGGTCTCGGCGTTCGTCTCGGTGACGGCGTCGTGGCGTTCGCCCCGGAACAGGATCGGGCCACGGGCGTCGCGCCAGGTGATCTCGGCCGGGCCGCCGCCGTGGGTCACGCCGTTCAGGTCCGAGGGCAGAGCGCCGGCGGCCTCGACCGACGACAGGGGGAACAGGTCGAACTGGCCGCTGGGCAGGGCCACCGCCCCGTCGGAGAAGGTCAGGGTGGCGTATTCGGCCTCAAGCTCGGCGGCGCGGGGCCGCATCGACAGGCGGACGCGGCGGGGGACGGGCCCGCCGGTCACCGAGCGCAGCACGTCGTGGGCACCGTGCCGTTCCAACGCGACGCCGGGCGTCTCGACCCGCCACTGATCCAGCCGCCAGGGCCGGCGGGGACCCGGCCGCACCTGCAAAGCCGACCGCTGGAAGACCCAGACCGGGGCGTCCTGGTTCAGGACGTAGTCGAGGCCCCAGGCGTCGCCGGCGCGGGTGACCGCCGCGCGGACCGGCTCTTCTTGCGTCGCCGCCGCGCCGCCAGTCGCCGTCAGGGCGAGGATCGCCACCGCCGTCAGGATCGCCTTCATCGTCCCCTCCGTGTTCTGACGGCCGGATAGGGCGCGATCGGCCAGGCGTCACCTTAAGGATTGCTCATGCGGTCCCCAGCGCCCGGTTCGCCGCCGCGATCTCCTCGGCCATCACCGTCTTCAGCCGGTCGGGCGCGAGGATGGTGATCTGGTCGCCCCAGGTGAACAGGTGCCAGGCCAGTTCGCGCATGCCCGACGCGCGGAAGCGGACGAGGACCGAGCCGTCGGGCTGATCCTCCAGGCTCTGCGTCGGATGCCAGCGCCAGCCGCGGGCCTCGGCGGCCTTTTCGCCCGGCGCGACGCGCAGCACCACGTCCTCGACCTGGTCCTGATAGATGCCGAAGGACTGGCCGGCGAAGGCGGCGAGGTCGAAATCCTCGGGCGGGGGGGCGAAGCCGTCCTGGCGCTCCACGGCGCTCATGCGATCGAGGCGGAAGGTCTGGACGCGGCCGGTCTCGCGATCGGCGGCGACCAGATAGTTGGCGCGGCCGAACATCAGGCCGCAGGGTGCGACGACGCGGCGGCGCGGCTCGGCGTTCGGGCGGCTGTAGGTGAAGCCCAGGGGAGCCTGAGCCAGGACGGCGGCGCGAATGGCCGTCAGCATGGCTTCATCGGCGGTCGGGCGGGGCCCGGCCTGAACGGCGATGGTCTCGGCGCGAACCAGAGCTTCGAGGTCCGGGGCCATGCGGTTGAGCGCGGTCGAACGCATGGCCGATTTCAGCTTGCGCTCCAGACTGTCGAGGGCGGCGGCGCGGGCCGGTTCGCCGGAGGCGCGCAGGGCCTGGGACGCCTTGGCCAGTTCCAGCATCTCGGTGGCGGTCGGGGCCTGTTCGAAGGCCGACAGTCCGCTGCGGATGCGCCAGCGTTTGTGGGGCGGGTCGAACACCTCCTCAGCCGTCGGGAACAGGGACAGGACCGCGTCGCGCATCCGCTCGGCCGTGCGGCGGGCGACCTGCATTTCGCGCGCCATGTCGTCCAGCGTCAGACCCTCGGCCGAAGCCGCCATGCGCCGCGCCAGTTCGATCAGCTGGAACGCCTTGTCGTGGCGCATAGAGGGGCCTCGCAGAAAAAGAACGCAGGCGGAACGCGATACGTCCGATTTTGACGTATCACGGTGTGACAATCTTCTCAACGGCACGACGCCGAACCCGGAGACAGACCTCATGGCCCGCATGTTCGCCCGCCCCACCCTGACCAACGGCCCCGCCTTCAGCCCCGCCGCCGCCGTGGCCGCCAACCGCTATCTGATCGTGCCGTGCGAGGCCGACGGCTGCGGCGACCTGGCGGTGATCTGGGACCGGCTGGAAGAACAGGTGATCGACGTGATCGATGCCCGCGCGTCGGCCCGCTACTCCGACGAGGACGCCCTGTGGGACGAGGCGCGCGCCGGTGGCGAGACCGAGTGGCGGATGGCGGCGTAACGCCTGCAAATCCTCCCCCGTTGGGGGAGGTGGCACGGAGCGCAGCGGAGTGACGGAGGGGGCTCGCAACACACATTGGTGTTCGCGGCAGACCCCCTCCGTCTGCTTCGCTCCGCTACGCATCCACCTCCCCCAACGGGGGAGGATTTGGACCCTCAGTCCGGGTGGCGCTCTTTCAGCGTCTTGATGCTCCAGCGCGCCATCTCGGCGATGACGGCGGCGTCCACATCGGCCAGCCGGTTCAGATAGATGCAGCCCTTGCCCGACTTGTGCTTGCCCAGCCGCGCCAGGAAATCGTCGCGGGCCTCCTCATAGGCGGCCATGTAGAGCACCAGATTGGCCTTCCTCGGCGAGAACCCCACCAGCGGGGCCTCGCCCGAGTGGCCGCTGTCGTAGGTGTAGCGGTACTTGCCGAAGCCGATGATCGACGGCCCCCACATGACGGGCGGATGGCCGGTCGCCTCGGTCAGCAGGGCGAGGACGGCATGAGCGTCCTCACGCCGGCCGGGATGATCGACGCTGTCGATGAAGGCCTGGGGCGAGACGGGGGTGGGCTTGGTCTTGGCTTCATAGGCCATGGTGAACCTAATCCCGACATCATGCCTCACTTAAGGACTGGGTCCCGGCTTTCGCCGGGATGAGCGGAAGAGGATGGGCACCCAGCCCCACACCTCACAGCCCCTTCACGATCCCCTCGACCATCTTCTTGGCGTCGCTGAACAGCATCATCGTGTTGTCCCTGAAGAACAGCTCGTTCTCCACGCCCGCATAGCCCGCCGCCATGCCGCGCTTGATGAACAGGACGGTGCCGGCCTTTTCGACGTCCAGGATGGGCATGCCGAAGATGGCGCTGGTGGGGTCGGTCTTGGCGGCCGGGTTGGTCACGTCGTTGGCGCCGATGACGAAGGCGACATCCGCCGTGGCGAATTCGGCGTTGATATCCTCCAGCTCGAACACCTCGTCATAGGGGACGTTGGCCTCGGCCAGCAGGACGTTCATGTGGCCGGGCATGCGGCCGGCGACGGGGTGGATGGCGTATTTCACCTCGACGCCTTCCTCCTTCAGCTTGTCGGCCATTTCGCGCAGCGCATGCTGGGCCTGGGCGACCGCCATGCCGTAGCCGGGGACGATGATGACCTTCGACGCGTTCTTCATGATGAAGGCGGCGTCCTCGGCACTGCCCTGCTTGACCGGGCGGGTCTCGACGCGGGCTTCGCCGGCTGCGGCCGCGTCGCCGCCGAAGCCGCCCAGGATGACCGAGATGAAGCTGCGGTTCATGCCCTTGCACATGATGTAGCTGAGGATCGCGCCGGAGCTGCCGACCAGGGCCCCGGTGATGATCAGGGCGATGTTCTCGAGCGTGAAGCCCAGGGCCGCCGCCGCCCAGCCGGAATAGGAGTTCAGCATCGACACCACGACCGGCATGTCGGCCCCGCCGATCGGGATGATAAGCGTCGCGCCCAGGATCAGGGCGATGGCGAAGATGCCCCAGAAGGCCCAGATGGCCGTGCCGCCCGACCCGATCATGATGCCGATCAGGAAGATCAGGCCCAGCGCCAGGCCGATGTTGATCAGGTGCCGGGCGGGCAGGATGATCGGGGCACCCGACATGTTGCCGTTCAGCTTGGCGAAGGCGATGACCGAGCCGGTGAAGGTGATGGCCCCGATGGCGACGCCCAGGGCCAGCTCGACGATCGAGATCAGCTTGATGCCACCGTCCTCGGTGGCGATGCCGAAGCTCTCGGGCGCATAGACGGCCCCGACGGCGACCAGGCAGGCCGCCATGCCGACCAGCGAATGGAAGGCCGCAACCAGCTGGGGCATGTCGGTCATGGCCACGCGCCTGGCGATCAGGGCCCCCGCCCCGCCGCCGACGATCACGCCACCGGCCAGCAGGGCCAGGGTCAGGGGATCGAGCGCGCCGGTCGTGCCCAGCGTCAGCAAGGTGATGCCGACCGCCAGCGCCATGCCGACCATGCCGAAGGTGTTGCCCTGACGGCTGGTCTCCGGGCTCGACAGACCCCGCAGCGACAGGATGAACAGGACGCCGGCGGCCAGATAGGCCAGGGCCGCGATGGATGCGTTCATGTGTCGTTTTCCCCCAGGAGGCGTTCGAGGTCGGCGATCAAAGGCGGAAAGTCGTTTCGAACCGTGTCCACCAGGATTTGAAGACTGACCTTGCCGTAGTCGTGAACCAGAATGTTGCGCATCGCGACAGACGCCTGCCAGGCCACGGACGGTGCGGCGTGTCTGACGGCGTCGGGTATTTTTCGGGCCGCCTCGCCGACGATCTGGACGGCATGCAGGATCGCGTAGGCATAGAGAGGTTCGGCGTCGAGCTCGTTCGGTTCCCGCTCGTCCAGAAAGGCCAGCGCCTTGACGGCGTTGTCGCGCATGTCGGCGAGCCTGATCCGGACTGCGTCGTCCATCAGGCCACCACGAGATCGCGACCCATGTAGGCCCACCGATCCGGTTTCATGGCCTCGCGACCGATAAGGTCCACGGGTCGCCCCAGGCGATCCTCGAGCTCTACGACGATCGCGCCCAGATCGAACAGCGTCGGTCGGCCGACGACATCGTAGACAATATCCACATCGCTGTCGGCGCGGGCTTCGCCGCGAGCGACGGATCCCACGATCCCGATCAGTTCGACGCCCAAGGCTCGAGCCGTTGGACGTTCCTCTCGGACGGCGGCCAGAGCCTGATCCAGCAAGGTCTGCGGCCGGTCCATCAGAGCAACCCCGCGAAGGCCTGATCGCCGACCTCGGCCGCCACGCCGGTTGCGGTCTCGGCACCGCGGACCAGCGCGATGGCGACCGGCCCCTCGCCCCCGCGCTTCGTGACGGCGCAGCGGCCGTTATCGACTGGCAGCCGACCAGCCTGAGGACCGGCCCCATTGATCGTCATCCGGTTGGCCCAGCGACGACGCTCGTACTGATTCACGGTGCGGGTGATGGGCCGAAAGCGGCATTCCAGAGACCAATTCGCGCCATTCGGGGCCGCGACATGCCAGTGCAGTCCGCCCCCGAGGTTGTCGCCGACGTGCGTCTGCGCCGCCGACGGACCCGCCGCCGCGCCGAGCACCCCGGCCAGCAGAGCCGCGCGCCTCATCGCCCCTCCCCCGCCGTCGCCGTGCGCCCCAGTCGCCACAGGGCGGCGGCGATGAAGAGGGGACCGAGCAGGCTCATGGCCCAGTCGAAGGGAGTCATGGCGCGTTCCTGGACCACGATGCGCGCCAGGATGCCGGCGAACAGCAGGATGACGCCGCAGTCGCGAAAGCGCAGCTTCTGGATCGCGTTCTTCTCGCCCAGCCAGCTCCACAGCCACAGACCCAGGCCGATGCCCGTGGCGAGCCACGAGACGGTCTGGGCCACGGCGGCCGGGGTGGAAACCAGGGCGTCGAGCGTCATGTCAGCCCTTGGCCTCGACCTTGGCGGGGCGTTCCTTCTTCTTGTACATGGCCAGCATGCGGCGGGTGACCATGAAGCCGCCGAAGATGTTGACGGATGCCAGGGTCACGGCCGCGACGCCCGCCCCCTTGGCGATCCAGCCGCCGACCCCGTCGCCCGAGGCCGCCGCCGCCGCGATCAGGCCGCCGACGATGATGACGCTGGAGATGGCGTTGGTCACGGCCATCAACGGCGTGTGTAGGGCGGGCGTCACCGACCAGACGACGTAGTAGCCGACGAAGATGGCGAGCACGAAGATCGCCAGGCGGAAGACGGTGGGATCGACGTGTTCCATTACGCTCTCCGGCCTTTGTAAACTTCTATCACGATCAGCAAAATCACTGGCGGCACAAGTCCGTGCAGGGTCGAGCGCACCATTCCCATCGACTGGACCAGAAGGCCGGATAGACCACCACCCACCCGGCCCTCGCCCGAAACAAACGCGGCGACGGAAAGGCCAAAAACGATGAACTCCCAAGCGATGAGCAGGCAAGCGCCGATGAACGCGACCCTGACCATAGCCTGCTTCACCCCCGCACTCCCTCGTGCACGACGGCCCCGCCGTGGGTGACCACGGCGGCCTTCAGAATCTCGTCCTCCAGATCGACGGTCAGGCCGCCCTCCTTGATGAGCAGGCCCGCGAAGGCGACCAGGTTCTTGGCGTAGAGGCTGGAGGCGTCCGAGGCGATGCGGCCGGGCAGGTTGGCGAGGCCGACGATGGAGACGCCGTTCGGCGTGGTCACGACCTCGCCCAGCTTGCCGCCCTGGACGTTGCCGCCGTTCTCGATGGCGAGGTCGACGATGACCGAGCCGGGCTTCATCGAGGCGACATGGTCGGCGGTGACCAGCACCGGCGCGGCGCGACCCGGGATCAGGGCCGTGGTGATGACGATGTCCTGCTTCTTGATGTGCTCGCCGGTCAGGGCCGCCTGTTTGGCCTTGTATTCCTCGGACATCGCCTTGGCGTAGCCGCCGGCGGTCTGGGCGTTCTTGAACTCCTCGTCCTCGACGGCGAGGAATTTGGCGCCGAGGGATTCCACCTGTTCCTTGGTGGCGGGGCGGACGTCGGTGGCGGTGACGACCGCGCCCAGACGCCGGGCCGTGGCGATGGCCTGCAGCCCCGCGACGCCCACGCCCATGACGAAGACCTTGGCGGCGGCGACGGTGCCGGCCGCCGTCATCATCATCGGAAAGCCCCGACCATAGGCGTTGGCGGCCTCGATGACCGCGCGGTAGCCCGCCAGGTTCGCCTGGGACGACAGGGCGTCCATGACCTGGGCCCGGGTGATGCGGGGCACGAACTCCATGGCGAAGGCGGTGGCGCCGGCTCCGGCCAGGGCCGCGACCGTGTCCTTCTCGCGGTAGGCGTCCAGCAGGGCGATGACGACGGCTCCGGGCTTGAGCGCCGTGATCTCCTGCTGGGTCGGGCCGCGCACCTTCAGCACCAGGTCGGCGCCGTCCAGCACCGCGCGGGTGTCGGGCTTCACCACCGCGCCGGCGGCGACGTATTCGGCGTCAGGGATGGACGAGCCGGCGCCGGTCCCGGCCTCGACCAGGACGGTCGCCCCCAGGGCGACGAACTTCTTGACCGTGTCCGGAGTGACGGCGCAGCGGGTCTCGCCCTCATGGCGTTCCCTGGTCACGGCGATGCTCAGACCCACGCGAATCCCTCCGTCCCGATGGACGGACCAAGGTTAGGCCGGGCGGGATGGGTCCGTCAAAGCACCCTTCCTTTTCCGCTCATCCTCGCGAAAGCGGGGACCCAGTGCTGCTTCGGGGCACAACGAATGGGACCATTCTCTCCCGCTGATCGCCCAAAGAACTGGGTCCCCGCTTTCGCGGGGATGAGCGGAGATTGGGGTGCGCCCCTAGTGACCGGCCTTGGGGCTCTTCAGGAAGAAGAAGCCGGCGACCGCCAGGGCCCCGCCGCCCAGCACGCCCGTGATGAGGCTGCCGCCCGGCATGAACCACAGCGTCAGCAGCAGCAGGATCGCCGCGACCGCCAGCGAGCCCCACTTGGTCAGGCCCATGAACAGGTCCCAGGTCTGACGCTGCTCCTCGATGGTCATCGAGCCGTGGACATAGGCCTCGGCGTCATGATCGGCGGCGTCGTGCGAGGTGTGGTGCGGGTGGTCGGCCATGGGGCGTTGTTCCAGGAAACGGTCGGCGTATTCGAGACGTCGCCGCCTTATAGCGAGCCGCTCTTCAGGCTCAAGGTGCGATATCTGAACGGAGCCGTCGGGATGGCGGATAATGATCGTATGTCGTTCGTTCGGGCGATAGAACTTTCCACGCTCCCAACCGGTGAAGTCGCGGACCGGCGAGATGTCGCTGTAGTCAATGTCCTCGTCGCGAATCGCATCGATGACCGCGATCTGGGCCCAAAAATCCTCATCCGATATCGTCAAGGGAATGCGGTTCAAGACCGCTGTCTGTGCTTGCCGCCAGATTAGAGTGTAGCACCCTCTAGGAACCCCGCCATCCTCGGACTTGATCCGAGGATCGGATTGTCCGCCGCGCCGCTATCCGATGCGTCGCACAACGGCTGAGGCTCGGACCCGGCGATGCCCTATGCGGAACGTCCGATCCTCGGATCAAGTCCGAGGATAACGGGCATAATGAGCCTGCCTCAACCCAGCGCCTCGAACTGGTCGATCAGCCGCTCCAGCCGCCGGGTGCCGATGGTCCAGAAGGCCGGGTCGCGCGGGTCGAGGCCGAAGGGCTTCAGCGCCTCCGCGTAGGTCAGGGTGCCGCCGGCGGCCAGAAGGTCGCGGTACAGAGGCGTGAAGCCGTCCGGGTCCTTGGCGCGGGTCTCCATCAGGGCGGCGACCAGCAGATCCCCGAAGGCATAGGCATAGACGTAGAAGGGCGAGTGGACGAAATGGCTGACGTAGCTCCACCAGGCGTCATAGCCGAGGTTGAGCGTGACGGCAGGGCCCAGAGACGCGCCCATCTCCTCGATGAACAGCTGGCCCAGACGCTCGGCCGGGACCTCGCCCTTGGCCCGCTCGTCGTGGAAGCGGGTCTCGAAGCGGTGGAAGGCGATCTGGCGGACGACGGTGTTCAGGCCGTCCTCGATACGGCCGGCCAGGAGGCCCCGCTGCTCGGCCTTGGGCGCGGTGGCCAGCAGGCGGTCGAAGGTCAGGCCCTCGGCGAAGATCGAGGCGGTCTCGGCCAGGGTCAGGGGGGTGTCGGCCAGCAGGGTGCCCTTCTCCGCCGCCAGGGTCTGGTGGACGCCGTGGCCGAGCTCGTGGGCCAGGGTCAGGACGTCGCGCCGTTCGCCCATCCAGTTCAGGAAGACATAGGGGTGGCGGTCGGCGGTGACCGGGTGGGCATAGGCGCCCGACTGTTTGCCCGGGCGGGCGCGGCCGTCGATCCACGGTCTGTCGAAGAAGCGCCCGGCGCGGGCCGCGAACTCGTCGCCCAGGTCCGAGAAGCTCTCCAGCACCAGGTCGCGACCCTGACCCCAGTCGAAGGCGCGCGGCGCCGTGGTCTCGATCGGAGCATTCCGGTCCCACTGGTCCAGCTTCGGCTTGCCCAGGACCCTGGCCTTGAGCGCATAGTAGCGGTGCGACAGGCGCGGATAGGCGGCGGCGACTGCGTCGGCCATGGCGTCGACCGCTTCGCCATCGACCTCGTTGGACAGGTGGCGGCTGTCGGCGGGGCGTTTGAACCCGCGCCAGCGGTCCTCCATCGCCTTGTCGGCGGCGACGGTGTTGAGCACCAGCGCCAGGGTCGGGACGCGGGCGGCGAGCGCGGCGTTCAGGCCCTCGGCGGCGGCCTTCCTGCGGGCCTCCCTGGGATCGGACAGCTGGTTCAGGGCCTCAGCGAGCGTCAGGGTGTCCTTGCCGGCCTCGACACGCAGGGCGGCCATGGTCTCGTCGAACAGGCGCGGCCATTGGGCGTTGATCGGCATCCGCTCGGCGATGAAGGTCTCGAGCTCCTGCGACAGCTCGTGCGGCTTCATGGCGCGGACGCGACGGAGCCACGGCCGCCAGCGGGCCGCGCCCGCATGGGCCGCCAGCGCGGCCTCCAGCTCGGCGTCGTCCAGCTGATTGATCTCCAGGGTCACCCAGACGGTCGGGGTGGCGACGGCGGTGATCTTCTCGCGCAGGTCGGCCTCGAAGCCTTGCGCGGCCGCGTCGTTTCGGTCGGTGGAGGCGGACAGGAAGGCGAAGGCTCCCAGCGCGCCCAGCCGCTCGGACGCCTGTTCATAGAGACCGATGACCCGATCCAGCGTCGCGCCCAGCGCCGCGGGGTCGGCGCGATCGGCGACGAGGCGGCCCTGCAGGCCGTTCAGCTCCGCGACCGCGGCGCGGGCGGCGTCCAGGTCTGCGACGACGCGGGCGTCCTCGCGCGAGGCATAGAGATCGGAGAGGTCCCACAGGGGGGGCTCGGCGGCGGGGGTCTTGAAGGGCGCGTTCATGACGCGGTTGTGGGGTCGACGGCCGCCGGGCGCAACCGGTCGCGATCGTCGCGGCGTCAGGAAGCGTGCCCTTTCGCGGGGCCGCGACATGGGCTCTGATGCGGCATCCTGGGGCGAGGACGACATGAACAGCGCAGCGGACACGATCGGCGGGGGACGCGACGCCCTGGGGGCGACCTCGGGGCGGATGGTGGCTCTGGCGCGGCTGGGGATCGGGCTGGCCCAGGGGATCGTCCTGTATCTGCTGATGCGGACCACCGAGGGAGATGGGGCGACCTGGTCGTCGCGGAACCCGGAACTGTTCGCGGCGATGCTGTTGCCCGCCCTGTTCCTGCCGCCCGTGCTGCTGGCCGGGGTGGGGCGACTGAGGATCGCGATCCTGGCGGCTTGGGCCGGCGTCGCCGCCACGGTGCTGGCGGGGCTGGCCTGGCACGACATCGCGCGGCAGTCGGGGATGGACCGCGAGCCGACGTTTCCGCTGTTCGCATTCTCGGCCGTGGCGCTGTTCATCGCCCACCATCTGATCCTGCCGGCGGACCGGGAGCGGCGGCTGATCGCGTCCTTTGCGGCCTATTTCGACGCGGCCTGGATGGCGGGGGTGCAGTTGGCGGCGTCGATCGCCTTCGCCGGGGTGTTCTGGCTGCTGCTGTTCCTGGGGGCGGCGCTGTTCAACGTCATCGGGCTGAGATTCCTGGGCGAGTTGCTGCGGCAGGGCTGGTTCTTCCTGCCGCTGACCGGACTGGCGTTCGCGACGGCGGTGCATCTGACGGATGTGCGCGACGGGCTGATCCGGGGGGTGCGGACCATCGCCCTGATGCTGCTGTCATGGTTGCTGCTGGTGCTGACGGTGCTGGTCGGGGCCTTCCTGATCGCCCTGCCCTTCACCGGGCTGGACGGGCTGTGGGAGACGGGCAGCGCGACGGCGCTGGTGCTGTCGGCGGTGGGGGTGATGATCGTGCTGATCAACGCCGCCTATCAGGACGGGCGGCCCGAGAACCTGCCGCCCGCCGTGCTGAGGGTCGCCGTCCAGGTGGCGGCGGTCCTGCTGGTGCCCCTGGTCGGGATCGCCGTCTGGGGCCTGGCGCTGCGGATCGGCCAGCACGGGCTGACGCCCGACCGGATCATCGCGGCGGCCTGCGCCCTCATCGGGGCGCTTCATGCGGGGGGCTACGCCCATGCAGCGGCGGCGACCCTGCGGTCCGGAACCCGCTGGATGGCGCCATTGGAGCGGACCAACATCGCCGGTGCGGTGGCCAGCGTCCTGGCGATCCTGGCCCTGTTCAGCCCGGTCGCCGATCCCGCGCGTCTGTCGGTCGCCGACCAGATGGCGCGACTGGAGCGCGGCCAGGTCGCGGCGGACAGGTTCGACTATGACTTCCTGCAGCAGTCCAGCGGAAAGACCGGTCATGCCGCCCTGGCCCGTCTGGCGGCGTCCGACGACCCGGTGATCGCCGCCCGCGCCAAGGCCGCCCAGGACCAGATCGTCTTCAACGACCCGAGCGAGAGCCAGGACGTCCGACCGATCATCGACACCCTGGACGGCGCCCCCGCCCTGCCCGAGCCCTTCTTCGAGATCGTCGGGGAGACCGAGGACGCGCGGTCGGACTGCCGCGCGCCCGGCGACTGTCTGGCGGTGCTCGGGCCGTCCCTGGGCTTTCCGCAGGGCGACGTTCTGCTGGTTCAGGCCGGCACGGTCACCGTGTTCAGCGAGGACGCCGAATACGGCACCTACTGGTCGCGAGGGTACTTTGTGCCGGTGGTGTGCGGGGGCCGGCCGGCGGTCGATGCGCGCGACTTGCTGCGCCAGGGCCGGCTGCGCGCCGCCGACCATAGCCGTCCCGCGCTGGAGACCGGCAGCGGCGTTCCGGCGGAGCTGGTGGCCAGCGCCCGGCCGCGATGCTGAGCCAGAGCCGCGGTTAACCCCGGGGACACCACGTCGGCCAACCCGATCTTCACCGCGTCGGGCCTAGAACCGTCCCGAAACGAGCCAGTCCCGCGACAGAGGACCGGCCGGTGACAGGGGTGTCTTCCTATGGCCAAGACCGTTCTGGTGGTCGACGACGATCCGACGCAGCGCCGGCTGGCGCAGGCGGTTCTGGAGCGCGAGGGCTATCAGGTGGTTCACGCCGAAAGCGGCGGCGAGGCCATCGATCGCCTGACCAAGGGCGGTGGAGCGGACGTGGTCCTGCTGGACCTGGTCATGCCACAGATGAGCGGCATGGAGTGCCTGGCGGAGATCCGCACCGCGGGGGTGACCACGCCGGTGATCGTGCTGACGGCCAGCGGCGGCATCGAGACGGTGGTCAAGGCCATGCAGGCCGGGGCCCAGGACTTTTTCGTCAAGCCCGCCAGCCCGGAACGCATCCTGGTCGGTATCCGCAACGCCCTGCAGCTGACCCAGCTGACGGCCGAGGTCGGGCGGCTGAAGAAGCACGTCGCGGGTCGGGTGACCTTCGCCGACCTGGTGGGCGACAGCCGGCCCATGCAGATGGTCAAGGCGCTGGGCGG
The DNA here is from genome assembly GCA_002280475.1 of Brevundimonas subvibrioides. GTDB lineage: Bacteria > Pseudomonadota > Alphaproteobacteria > Caulobacterales > Caulobacteraceae > Brevundimonas > Brevundimonas aurifodinae. The sequence goes on along the minus strand of NCEB01000002.1, from coordinate 152,302 downwards.
CCGGGCGGCCAAGTCCACCATCCCGGTGCTGATCACCGGCGAGAGCGGCGTCGGCAAGGAAGTGATCGCGCGCGCCCTGCACGGGGCGTCGGAGCGGGCGGGCAAGCCGTTCGTGGCCGTCAACTGCGGGGCCTTGCCGGTCAATCTGGTCGAGTCGATCCTGTTCGGCCACGAGAAGGGCAGCTTCACCGGCGCGTCCGACAAGCATCTGGGCAAGTTCGCCGAGGCCAATGGCGGCACCCTGTTCCTGGACGAGATCGGTGAGCTGCCGCTGGACATGCAGGTCAAGCTGCTGCGCGCGCTGCAGGAAGGCGAGATCGATCCGGTCGGGTCCAAGCGGGCGGTCAAGGTCGATGTGCGCATCGTCTCGGCCACCAACCGCGACCTGTCAGGCGCCGTGGCGGCGGGGACCTTCCGCGAGGACCTGTTCTATCGCCTGAACGTGTTTCCGATCGAGGCCCCGGCGCTTCGCGACCGGCGCGAAGATATCCCCGCCCTGATCGACCACTTCGTCGGCCGCTTCAACGTCGAGGAGGGCAAGCGGGTGGCGGGCGCCTCGGCCGAGACCCTGGCCCTGCTGACCGCGTTCGACTGGCCCGGCAATGTGCGCCAGCTGGAGAACACCATCTATCGCGCCATCGTCCTGGCGGACGCGCCCTTCCTGCAGCCACACGACTTTCCGGCCATCTCGGGCATCGCCATGCCGCTGGAGGCGCAAGCCTCGCAGCCGTCGGCGGCGGTCCAGGGCTATGCCGACCTGCCCCCCCTGCCCGACCAGCCGATCAAGATCCTGGACGAGCGCGGGCATCTGCGGACGCTGGAGGACATCGAGCGCGATCTGATCCAGCATGCGATCGAGGTCTATGCCGGTCATATGTCCGAGATCGCGCGTCGGCTGGGCATCGGCCGCTCGACCCTGTACCGCAAGGTGCGCGAACAGGGGCTGGAAGGCGCGCTGAAAGAGGCGGGGTGACAAATCCGTCTCCTCCCTGTCGCGAAACGATGGGGAGGTGGCACGGAGCGGAGCGGAGTCACGGAGCGGTTCTCGCCGCCCCCCAAGAACCCCTCCGTCAGCTCGCAAGGGCTCGCTGCCACCTCCCCATCGGCCAGTCGGCCGACAGGGAGGAGACGCAGTGTAACAAACCGCCTCATTGACGCCGCGACGGAACGCCAGCACTGGCGCGTGAAACAAGGTCGCCGGATCGGCGTTCGCCCACGCCGGACGGACGCTGCCCCACCGCCCCTCCCCGCGTTCGCCAGCCCAGAGTTCTCATGACCGTCGCCTCCACCCTGCTCGTCGCGCTCGCGTCGGGCGCGATCCAGACCGCGCCCGTCCAGGCCAGCCCCGCCGTGCCCCAGGCGACGGTCCCGGCCGCCCAGGAGCCGCAGGACGAGGACCAGCCGTCGGGCGCATCCGTGGCGGCGGACGATCCCGACTATGTCTTGCCAGAGGTGACGGTCTCGGCCGCGCGCGGGCGGGTGCAGGGCGACATCGAGCCCGAGATCACCCTGGATGCCGACCAGCTGATCGCCTACGGCGCGACGAACGTCGCCGAGCTGCTGGCGGCGCTGGAGCCCCTGACGCGGTCGAACCGGGGTCGCGGGGGCGGCGGGCCGGTGGTGCTGCTGAACGGCCGGCGGACGTCGGGCTTCCAGGAAATCCGCACCATCCCGTTCGAGGCGATCGAGCGGACCGAGATCCTTCCCGAAGAGGCCGCCCTGACCTATGGCTTCGCGGCGGATCAGCGGGTGGTCAACATCGTGCTGAAGGCCACCTTCACCCAGGCCAACGCCGAACTGACCTATCGCGCGCCGACGCAGGGCGGGCGCAACTCGACCGAGGTCGAAAGCGGATACTTCAGCATCGTCGGCGGCAACCGGCTGAACGTCAGCCTGGAACACGAGCACGACACCGCCCTGTTCGAGACCGAGCGCGACATCCGGCGCGATCCGGGCAGTCAGCCGTTCGACCGGATCGGCAATGTCGCCGGGATCCCGTTCGGCGCCGAGATCGACCCCGCCCTGTCGGCTCTCGCGGGCCAGTCGGTGACCGTTGCGGCCAATCCGGGCGGTTCCAATCCGACCCTGGCGGGCTTCGCGGCCGGAGCCAATACGCCGCGGTCAGGCGACCTGACCCAGTACCGGACCCTGCTGCCGCGCGGCGACCAGACCCAGCTGAACGCCTCGCTGGCGCGGGACCTGAACGAGACGATCAAGGGGACCATCAGTCTGAACCTGGAACAGGGCTCCAGCTTCTCGTATCTGGGCCTGCCCGGCGTGACCCTGACGGCTCCGGCGGGGCTGAACGGCTCGCCCTTCAGCCAGGACGTCGCGGTCTATCGCTTCATCGACGACCCGTTCGCCGTGACGCGCGACAGTCAAACCCAGACGGCCAATCTGGGACTGCTGCTGGACGGCTTCCTGGGCGACTGGCGCTGGACGCTGTCGGGTGCCTATGACCGGGTGGAGAGCGACACCGTGACAGGGCGCGGCCTGGACGCCACGGCGGCTCAGGCCGCTGTGACGGCGGGCACGCTGAACCCGTTCGGCGACCTGGACCCCGCGCGGTTCAGCCGGCTGGTCGACACGGCCAACTCGGTTTCCAGCGGCGGCAATGTCGAGGCGGTGTTCAACGGCGACCTGTTCGAGCTGCCGGCCGGGTCGGTCAGCAGCACCCTGACGGTCGGAGCGGACACGCGCGAACTGGAATCGGAGAGCACCCGCTCGGGCGTGTTCAGCGCCCGCACGATCGGTCGGGACCGGGTCTTCACCTCGGCCAACCTGACCCTGCCGATCTCGAACGGCGTCGATGTGCTGCGGCCGATCGGCGATCTGTCGGTCAATGTGAACGCCGGCTATGACGACGCGTCGGACATCGGCGGGCTGACCACCTGGGGCGCGGGCCTCAACTGGTCGCCGATCGATGCCCTGGGCATCATCGCCAGCTATACCAACGAGGACGGGGCCCCCTCGATCTCGCAGCTGAACGACCCGGTCATCTCCAACCCCAACAGCGCGGTGTTCGACTTCCGCACCGGCGAGACGGTTCTGGTCACCCGCATCACCGGCGGCAATCCCAACCTGACCCCGGACAACCGCCAGGTCTGGAAGCTGGGTTTCAACTGGCAACCGATCTCCAGCCAGGAACTGCGCATCCGGTCGGACTTCACCCGCACGACCGTGGACGGGGCCATCACCGGGTTTCCGACCATCACGCCCGATCTGGAAGCGGCCCTGCCCGAGCGGTTCACGCGCGACGCGACCGGTCGACTGATCGCGATCGACGCCCGGGCGCTGAACTTCACCCAGACCGAGCGATCGGAGCTGCGCAGCGGCTTCAACTTCTCGCGCGCTTTCGGCCAGCCCAATCTGGCGGCGGCGGGCGGACAGGGCGGACGGCCGGGCGCAGGCGGCCCGCCCGGCGGTGGCGGGCCCCGCGCCGGGGGCGGCGGTGGGCGTCAAGGCGCCGGCGGCCCCCCGGGCGGCGGCGGACAGTTCCGGTTCGGCGGCGGCGGTGGAGGCCGGGGCGGCGGCGGCATGTTGCCGGGCCAGGGACGGTTCAACATCTCGGTCTTCCACACCGTGCGCTTCACCGACGAGGTGACGATTCGGCCGGGCCTGCCGGTACTGGACCTGCTGGATGGCAATGCCACGGGCGGGAACGGCGGTACGCCCAGAAATGAGGTCCAGGTCCAGGGTGGCGTGTTCCGCAACGGCTTCGGCACCTTCCTGAACGCCAACTGGAACCAGGGGACCGAAGTCGATGGCGGTCCGGGCGGATCGACCCTGAACTTCAGCGACCGCACCACCGTGAACCTGACGATGTTCGTGGACCTGAACCAGCGCGCGTCCTGGGTCGAACGCTATCCCATCCTGCGCGGGTCGCGCGTCAGCCTGGGCATCCAGAACCTGTTCGACAGCCGCACCGAGGTGACCTCCTCGACCGGCGACGTGCCGCTGAACTATCAGCCCGATTTCCTGGACCCCGAGGGCCGGGTGATCCGGTTGAGCTTCAGGAAGGTACTGTTCTAGGGATTAGGGAGTAGAGGCGACGCGGGGAGCGGCCAGCGCGTTATCCCCTCCGATCCCTAATCCCCAATCCCTTTCTTCCGGCCCCAACGAGGTCGCGGCTCCTCGCCGTTGGCCTTTCGGGTGATCTCTTTCAGCTTTCGGCCCTGCATGGCGGACAGGGCCTGACCGGGCGCGCCCTTTTCGGGATCGCCGAAGGCCCGGCCGTAGGTCTTCACGCGGTCCTCGACCGAACCCAGGAACTCGCCCTCCCATTCGGACAGGGAAACGCCCGCCTTCTCGGCCGAGCGGCGAGCGCGTTTCAGGGCATTCAGCGCGGCGCGCTTGGCGGCCTCGCGCTGGGCTTCATAGGGGCTGGGTGCCTCCTTGGAGGCCCTATCGCCCTTCGGGCTAGTTGAGGGCGATTTCCGCTTCACGCCCCGCAGGGTGTCAGATTTCGCCCAGGGCGGACAGATACAGGTCCAGGATGGCGTCCTCTTCCTGACGCTTGGCCTTGTCCTGCTTGCGGATGCGGATGACCTTGCGCAGGATCTTGACGTCGTAGCCCTCGCCCTTGGCCTCGGCGAAGACCTCCTTCTGGTCGGCCATGATCGCGGCCTTGTCCTCCTCCAGACGCTCGATCCGCTCGATGATGGATCGCAGACGGCCCTGGGCCGCCGAGGTCAGGACGTCGGGGGAAGCATCGAAGCCGGCGTCGTCGGGCATTGTTTGATCCTTGAGGGGCGCTACCGCTCGGCTCGCGGAGCCTCGCTGCTTGAGCGCGTTGTGAGTTTGGACCGGCTAACCATGTCGGTGGCCACGGCTCAACGTCGGACACGAAAAAGGCCACGGACAACGCCCGCGGCCTGTGGATCGTTCTGCGCTCAGGCAGCGCGGCTCCGCGAGCCGCGCGTTAGCGCCAGGGCGTCAGCCCTGCTTCGCCTTGAAGCGCGGGTCGGTCTTGTTGATCACGAAGACGACGCCCTTGCGACGCACGACCTTGCAGTCGCGGTGACGGGTCTTGAGCGACTTGAGCGAGCTGCGGACCTTCATGGTCGGACTTCCTTAGTTGCGCTACCGCTCGCCGCGCGGCGGCTCGCTGCTTTAGCGCGGGAGGCGAATGCTGAAACAGAAAAGCCGTCGGCGGACCGGCGGCGGAACGGGGCGTATAGAGAAGGTGGGCGAGCGCGTCAACCAGATGGGACGGCCCAACGCGCGATGTTTGCATGCCGTCGAGCCACACGATCGCCAGTTGCCAGCGCCCCTCGCCAGGCGCAAGCCACGGGAGCTTGGCACGCGCCGACGGGGGAACCAGCATGGGACTGTTCGACTGGATGACGGGCAGTCGGCCCGCGCCGCGCGGCGTGCCGCGAGTGGCGACGCAGATCCTGCGCGAGCAACTGCTGGCCATAAACCGGGACAGCGCCCCTTTCATCGTGCGCGACGCCAGGAAGAAGGAAGGGGCGGACATGGTGGCCGAATGGCGCATCGTCGACGAGACCTGGTACGAAATCTTCGCCAAGGCCGGCGTTCAGCGGGTGTTCAAGGTGCTGATGACGTTCGACGAGGCGAAGGGCGAAATCCGCGCGCTCGATCAATCGTGGGAGGTCGAGTGGCGCGCCGGCGTGCCCGTGCTGTCCGCCACCGCGGAGGGCTTTCGCGGCCAGTCCTGGGAAAAGAGCTTCGAGACGGTCTATGCCTTCCGTGAGGACCTGTCCTGGGGCGAGGTCTACAGCTATCGATTCGACACGGACGAGATCAAGAAGCCGCTGGTGGCGGCCGCGCAGAAGGCCGGCTGGGGCTGGCGCGGCGTCGCATTCGGCAAGCTCTGAGCCCCCGTAGCGGCGGCGCCGCAGCTCAGCGGATTCGGGAACGATCCAGCCCGGCTTCACCTTATCGTGCGAGGCACGGTCATATTGCCGTGCCATTGGCACGAGACTTGATCCGGCACGTCGTCTTCTGGGAAACCCTGCCCTCATGCGCCTCGACCACCGACTCGTCCTGATCGCCTGCGTTTCGGCCTGCGCGCCGATGCTGCCGGAAGCCCCGCCGGCCGTGGTCAACGCCGCGCCCGCGCCGCCGCCCGCGTCACCGCCGGTCGCCGCCGCACAGGAACGCCCCTATTCGACCGATGCGGCAGGGTTCGACGGCTGGAAACAGGGCTTTCTGGACAGGAAGGGCGGCGCGCGGCGAGACGCCTATGCGCGTCAGCTGGAGGGCCTGTCACCCGATCCCGACGTGATCCGTCTGGACGGCAACCAGCCCGAGTTCAGCCGTCCGGCCGGAGCCTATATCGCCAACGCCATCTCTGCGGCGCGCGTGGCCGAGGGTCGGCGGCGGCTGGACGCCGTGCCGTCCGGCGTGGTCCAGCGCTATGGCGTTCCGGCCGAGATCCTGGTGGCGATCTGGGGTCTGGAATCCAGCTTCGGCCAGGTCCAGGGGTCCAGCGACGTGATCCGGTCGCTGGCGACGCTCGCCTATGACGGACGCCGTCGCGACTGGGCCGAGGATCAACTGAAGCACGCGCTGGACATCGTCATCGACGGACGGCGCGAACGCGCGGGTCTGCTGGGCAGTTGGGCCGGGGCCATGGGCCAGACCCAGTTCATGCCCGACAACTATCTGCGGCTGGGCGTCGATCACAACGGCGACGGCCGCGTCGACATCTGGGGCACGGACGCCGACGCCCTGGCCTCGGCCGCCAACCTGCTGGCCCAGGCGGGATGGAAGCGCGACCAGCGCTGGGGATACGAGGTCACCCTGCCCTCCGGCTTCGACTATGCCCTGGCCGAGGCGGACGGTCGGCCGTGGAGCTTCTGGGCCCAGCAGGGCGTCAGCCTGGTGCGGGGCGGAGCGCCGACGTCGGGCGAGGCGGCCGAGAACGGCGTCATCCTGTTGCCTCAGGGCGCGCGGGGCCCGGCCTTCCTGGCCCTGCCCAACCACTATGTGATCCGTCGCTACAACAACTCGGTCAGCTACGCCCTCGCCATCGGCCTGATGGCGGACGGGGTGGCGGGGCGGCCGGGGCTGGTCGGCACCTGGCCCGACGACGGTCCCCTGTCGCGCGAACAGCGTTTCGGGGCCCAGACGGCCCTGGCGCGCATGGGATACGACGTCGGTGGCATCGACGGGGTGATCGGGTCCGGGACGCGTCGGGCGCTCAGGGCCTGGCAGGTGGCGAACGGGCGGACGCCGGACGGCTATCTGACGGCGGTCCTGGCCGAGGAGCTGATGCGGGGGATGTAGATCCCTGTCTCCTCCCTGTCGCGCAGCGATGGGGAGGTGGATGCGAGCTCTTGCGAGCAGACGGAGGGGTTCTGGACGAGGTGTCGACCGCGCCGCTGCCAGAACCCCTCCGTCTCTCCGCTACGCTTCGAGCCACCTCCCCATCGCCCAAGTGGGCGACAGGGAGGAGACACCTACTCCTTCATCCGCCAGGTCGCGCCGTTGGGGCCGTCCATCACGACGACGTTCAGCGCGGTCAGGCGGTCGCGGATGCGGTCGGCCTCGGGCCAGTCCTTCTCGGCGCGGGCGGTGAGGCGCTGGGCCAGCAAGGCCTCGACCTCGGCCTTGAGGGCGTCGTCGGCCCCGCCGGAGAACCAGGCGTCGGGGTCCGACTGAAGCACGCCCAGAATGTCACCGGCCGCCAACAGGGCGGCCTTTGCCGGGCCGACGGCGGCGAGATCGCCGGCCGTCATGCCGCGCTCGATCTCGCTGGACAGGGCGAACAGGCTGGCGATGGCCCCCGGCGTGTTCAGGTCGTCCTGGATGGCGGCGAGGAACTCGGCAGGCGGCTCGGCCGATTCGACTGCGACGCTCTTGGCCCGACCCAGGGCCCCGTAGAGCCGGTCCAGGTTCTTCCTCGACTGATCCAGCAGGCTCTGGTTCCAGTCCAGCGGCTGGCGGTAGTGGGCGCTGAGCAGGGCCCACCGCACGACCTCGCCCGGCATGGATTGAACAAGATCGTGCAGCAGCAGGACGTTGCCGACCGACTTGGACATCTTCTCGGCGTCGACGGTCAGGAAGCCGTTGTGCATCCAGTAGCGGGCGTACGCGTCGTGGGCCTGGTCAGCATGGGCGTGGCCGTGGGCGCAGACCCCTTGCGCGATCTCGTTCTCGTGGTGCGGAAACACCAGGTCGATGCCGCCGCCGTGGATGTCGATGGGCAGGCCCAGGACCTGTTCGATCATGGCCGAGCATTCGATGTGCCACCCGGGACGACCGTCGCCCCAGGGGCTGGGCCAGGCCGGCTCCCCCTCTTTGGACGGCTTCCACAGGACGAAGTCGTGCGGGTTCTTCTTGTAGGGCGCGACCTCGACGCGGGCGCCGGCGATCATGTCGTCCAGATTGCGGCCCGACAGCGCGCCGTAGGAGGGATAGCTGGAGACGTCGAACAGGACGTGGCCCTCGGCGACATAGGCCGAGCCCTGATTCAGGATTGCGCCGATCTGGGCAACGATGGCGTCCATGTGATCGGTCACATGGGGCGCGATGTCGGGGGGCGAGACGTTGAGCGCGGCCATATCGGCCAGGTAAGCGGCCTCGTAGCGGGCGGTGACGTCGCCGATCGGCACGCCTTCGCGTGAGGCCTTCTGATTGATCTTGTCGTCCACGTCGGTGACGTTGCGCGCATAGACGACGGCGTCGGGGCCATAGGTCCGGCGCAGCAGCCGCACGAGAACGTCGAAGACCACCGGCGGCCGGGCGTTGCCGATGTGGGCATAGTCATAGACCGTTGGCCCGCAGACATAGAGCGTGACCCGACTGGGGTCGCGCGGCGTGAACTCGCGCTTCTCGCGTTTCAGGGTGTCGTGGAGAAAAAGCGTCATTGTGAAGCGGTACGGTTCGTTTTCTTGCGGGACTTGCCTCGCGTCCCATATAGCCGTGTCAGCCCGGCGAACAGCCGTGGCCACGAACAGGGAGAGCGACGCGCGTCAATCCGGGGCCATCGTCCCGGCGCTACTGGTCGCTGAAAAACACTTCATGGACGCCCATGCCGCCCGCCCGACCCTCGTCGGGAACGACCACATGACCCGCCCGAGCCGCGAGGAGGCCCTGGCCGCCGTGCGCACCTTGATCGCCTGGTCGGGCGACAACCCCGACCGCGAGGGCCTGCTGGACACGCCCAAGCGGGTGGTCGACGCCTATGGCGAGTGGTTCGAGGGCTATGCCGCCGACCCCGCCAAGGAGCTGAGCCGCACGTTCGAGGACGTGCAGGGCTATGACGACATGGTGCTGCTGCGCGACATCGAGGTCGAGAGCCACTGCGAGCACCACATGGCCCCCTTCCTGGGCAAGGCCTATGTCGCCTATCTGCCGACCGAGAAGGTCGTGGGCATCTCCAAGATCGCGCGCGTGGTCGAGATCTTCTCCAAGCGGCTGCAGACCCAGGAGACCCTGACCCAGGAGATCGCGGCGGCTCTGGAGAGCAATCTGAACCCTGCGGGCGTCGCCGTGCTGATCGACGCGGAGCACCAGTGCATGACGACGCGCGGCGTTCATCATCGCCATGTCTCGACCATCACCACCCGGTTCACCGGCGCGTTCAAGAGCGATCCGGCCCTGGTCGAGCGGTTCCTGAAGCTGGCCAAGGGCTAGGACTTCGCCGGACGGGGGAAAAGAGCGCCACGCGGAACCGGGTTCCGCCCGAGACCGCTTTACAAGCCCGGCATCAGACGCCAAGAACCGTTCGAAGCCTTGAACACGCCCGAGCCGCGAGCGCCGGGCAAGATGGAGACGACCAGACATGGGCGCCAAGCTTTCGGGACCCGGTGGACAGGGTGGCAAGACCATCTCCCAGAACAGCGAGATCAACGTCACGCCGTTCGTCGACATCATGCTGGTGCTGCTGATCATCTTCATGGTCGCCGCGCCGCTGGCCACCGTGTCGATCAAGCTGGACCTGCCGCCGGCCACGCCGCCGGCGTCGGACGAGCCGGTCGAGCCGGTCTACATCACCATCCAGGAAACCGGTTCGATCTTCATCGCCGACGCCCAGAGCGCGATCGAGACCCTGCCGGCCGACGTCTGCGCCGCCGTGGGCAACCCCACAGGCCGAGGCTGCACCGAGGAGCGCGTGTTCGTCCGCGCCCAGCCCGAAGTGAAATACGAGCAGTTCATGGAAGTCATGAACACCCTGCAGGAGAACGGCTTCTTCAAGGTCGGTCTGCTGAACGAAGACATCGAGTAGGCGGTCTCGACGCCTGAAACGACAAAGGCCGCGTCCCCCGAGGGACGCTTGATCAGCTGAGGAGGAATCGCTTCGCGATTCCGCCGATGCTGTGAATCAAGGTCCAGCGGTTTCCTGGGGCCTGATCCGACCGGAAAACCGCTCACATTTTTCCGGATCAGGCCCTAGTGACGGCCGTCGCCCTTCAGGCTGTCCTTGATTCCGCCGACGGTGTTCTGGACCTTGCCTTCGACCTTGTCGGCGCGGCCTTCGGCCTTCAGCTTCTCGTCGCCGGTCAGCTTGCCGAGACCTTCCTTGATCGACCCGCCCGTCTGTTTGGCGGCGCCTTCGATGCGGTCATGATCAGCCATGATGATCTCCTGAGGGTCACACGACCGGGATGATCGCGCTTCGACAGAAAGAGCGATTCTGGAGCGCCGCCGTTCCGTATGGTGGCGCTTCGTCTCAGCGACGCAGCCAGGCGGCGACCGCCCAGGCGTGGGCCTCGTGGCGCAACTCGGCCAGGGCGGTGCGGGGATGCAGCCAGACCAGTTCGTGGTCGGCCTCGACCTTGCGGGCGGGATCCAGCGCGATCATCCGGGCGATCCAGACGCCGCCGACGTTGTTGACCGGCTGACCGTCCGACTTGCGGAAATACTGACCCGCCTCGACGATCCGTTCGACCGGTTCGACAGTCATGCCGGTCTCTTCCAGAAACTCGCGGACCAGGGCCTGTTCCTCGGTCTCGTCGCCATCGACCGCGCCGCCCGGCAGGTCGTGGTAGGGCGCGTCCCGGGTCACGCGAACGCAGGCCAGCCTCTCGTCGTGAAAAACGAGGCCGAAAGCGGTCGGCCGGACGAGATACCCGACGCCGGCTTCGGCCCGACCGAACTGCAGCGCGGGCGTCACAGGTCGAAGGCCAGCCGGGCGCGGACGCCCTTGTGCGCGCCGTCGAACTCCACGGCGGAGCGCAGGCCAGACGCCATGGCGGTGATGATCTTGCCGCCCAGGCCCGTGCCCTTGGGCTTGCCGTCGCCGAGGCCCGGACCGTCGTCCTCGACGGTCAGGATGGCGCGCCTGCCCGTGGAGTCGGGCTCCAGGATGACGCGGATCTCGCCCCCCTGCCCCGGGCCGTAGGCATATTTCACAGCATTGGTGACCAGTTCGGTGACGACGACGCCCAGCGAGACGGCCTGGTCCGTCGGCACCCAGATCGACGCGGCCTGCAAGGTGATGTTGGGCGCGGAGCCGTCGGGCCCCAGGGACTTGCACAGCTCGTCGACCAGACCTTCGAGATAGGCGTCCATCTCGACGCTCTCCATGTCGCCCGAAGTGTAGAGGCGGCGATGGACATGGGCGACGGCCTCGATCCGGGCCTGGGCTTCGCGCAACGCCGCGCGGGCCCCCTCGTCGGTCAGGTGGCGCTGTTGCAGCGACATGAAGCTGGACACCAGCTGCAACGAGTTGCCGACGCGGTGATTGACCTCGCGCAGCATGGCCTCGGCCCGGTCGCGGGCCAGACGGACCAACTCCTGGGCCTCCTCGTTCTCGCGCTCCAGACGGCGGCGCAGGAGGGCGTCCTCGAGGGCCGAGCGCAGCAGGGCGGTGAAGTCCTCGGACACGTCCTTGATGACATAATCGGCGGCCCCGGCGCGCAGGGCGGCGACAGCGATCCGGCCTTCTTGGGCCCCGGTCACATAGACCACCGGCGGGGGCGCGGCGCGATCCAGAATGCACGGCAGGACGTCCAGGCCCTCGCGACCGGGCATGTAGTGGTCCAGCGCGATGATGTCGAACACCCCGTCGTTCAGCAGATCCAGCCCCGCGTCGCCGTCGGGCGCCAGCGTCACCTCATAGCCGTGACGGCCGAGTTCCTTCTGCACGAGCCGCGACAGCCCGCGGTCGTCGTCGATGTAGAGCAGCCGGATGGGCGGCCGGTCTGGCGTCATTCGATCACCGGGGCCTGCATCACCGACAGGAACAGGCCCAGCTGGCGGATGGCGGCTGCGAAGCTCTCATAATCGACGGGCTTGGTGATGTAGACATTGCAGCCCAGGTCGTAGCAGCGCTGGATCTCGGCCTTGTCGTCGGTGGTGGTCAACACGACGACCGGCGCGCGCTTCAGCCGCTCGTCGCGCTTGACCTCGGCCAGGATGTCGGTGCCCTGCATGTCGGGCAGGTTGAGGTCCAGCAGGATCAGCAGCGGCCCGTTGGCGAGGGACTCGGCCGAGAACAGGTGGTCCAGCGCGCCCTGTCCGGTGTCGAAGTGGGCGATCTCGTTGGAGATGTTCGCCCGGCGGATGTTCTTTTCGATCAGCTTGGCGTGGCCATGGTCGTCCTCGACCATGACGATCTTCACAGGGTTGCTCACAGGGGGTCTCCAGCCTCGTCGAGGATCAGGCGTTTGGGAAATTTCAGACGGAAAGTCGAGCCTTCGCCGAGAACGGATTCGACCGCCACTTCGCCGCCCAGACGGCGAACGCTGTTCCGCACGAAGGCGAGGCCCAGACCCTCGCCGGGTCGGTCCTGGCGGCCCGCGCGGCGGAACAGCTCGAAGATCCGTTCATGGTCCCTGTCCGAGATGCCGCGACCGTTGTCGACGATCTCGTATTCGACCCAGCCGCCGGGAACGTCGCGGCCGCGAACCTCGATATGGCCCGGCCGCTTTGGGTCCAGATACTTGACGGCGTTGTCGATCAGATTGCCGACCACCTGTTCGACGGACAGGCGATCACTCTCAAGTTCGGGCAGATCGGCGACCACGATCTCGGCGTCCGCCTGGCCCAGCTGGTGGGCGACGCTGTCGGCGATGCGGCGGACCATGACGGTCATGTCCAGCGTCTCCGGCGTCAGGGTGCGACGGCCCTCGCGCGACAGTTTCAGGATGGCGTTGATCAGCCGGTCCATCTTCTCGGTCGAGGCACGGATGAAGCCGACCGCTTCGGGGATGTCCTCGCGGGTCGCCGTCAGCGCATCGCTCTCGATCAGGTCGGGGGCCACGGTCTCGACCTTGGTCATCTGCAGGTCGATGGCCTTGCCGGCCTGCTCCAGCTCGGCGGTGTAGCCCATCACATTGACCAGGGGCGAGCGCAGGTCGTGGCTGACGATATAGGCGAAGCGCTGCACCTCTTCATTGGCGCGCGTGAGGGCAGCGGTTCGGGCGCGCACCGTCTCCTCCAGCCCGGCATTAACCCGGTCGAGCGCGGCCTGCGAGGCCCGCAGATCCTCGAGGTAACGACGCACCAACAGGAACACGATCCCGGCCAGGATCAGGATCAGCAGACCCGCGATGGCGTTCACGACGCTGGTGAAGGCGGCCGAGCCCTCCGACTGGGCCGTGGCCTGGGCGATCTCCGACCCCATTCGCCGATCGACGTCGGTCAGGGCCTCGTCCAGCTCGCGCATCAGGGCCTGGCCCTGCCCTCCCCTGACCTGGGCGATCGCATCCGGAGCTCGACCCGCGCGGAAAAGCTCCAAGACCTGGTTCATCTCGGCGATCTTCTCGCGCGAAAGGCGCGTGACCTCCTCGGCCTCGGCGGCACCCGGATTGTCGACGGCGATCTGGCGGCGAAAGTTCTCCAGCATCGCCTCATGGGCGGTCAGCGCGCCGCGGTACTCCAGCAGGAAATCCGGCCGGCCGGTCAGCAGATAGCCCCGGTGGGAGGTCTCGGCGTCCTTGAGGTTCAGCAGCAGCAGCCGGCCCGACCGACGCGCCTGCCACTGGGCGTCGACGCGCTCGTTGAACTGGGCGGTGCGCTGCACCAGGATGAAGGTGCTGAGATTGGCCACCAGAAGGGCCGCCATCGCGATGGCGAGCGCCAGGACGATCGAGCGCCCCAGCGTGCGCTGACGCGCGAACCGGTCGATCCGGTCAATGAGGTCCGCCAAAGCCGTGCGCATCGTCGCAGTGCTTTAGCGGTCGCCCGTCAGGTGTCCAGCTTGGCCATTTCCGGCGCAACCTGTGCAGGGTGAAGGCATTGAGTTAATCAGCTGTGCCGTTTCGGGAGGGATCGATGGTCTGGTGGTGGTGGATACTGCCTGCGGCCGTGGCCGTATTGGGCGGGCTGTGGCTGATTTCCAGCCTGGTCGGCCTGTTCAAGGGACGGATTCTGAGCGGCCTGTTCGGAACCGCGGGCGGTGGCCTGCTGCTCGCCGCGGCGACGACGGCGGCCCTGCTGGCTCAGAACGCCCAGACCTATGCGCGGCTGACCTATGAGCGACCGGTAGCGACCATCACCAGCCGCCAACTGGCCCCCCAGTATTTCGAGGTCACCGTGACCCAGCCCGCCGAAGGCGAGCGCGCCGAGCGCACGGCGGTCTATCCGGTGCATGGCGACGAATGGCGCATGGAGGCCCAGGTCCTGCGATGGAAGCCGTGGGCCAACGTCCTGGGGCTGGACAGCCAGTATCGGCTGGATCGGCTGTCAGGCCGTTACCAGACCATCGAGCAGGAGCGGACCGGCGCGCGCAGCGTCCACGCCCTGTCCAGCGACGCCGCCGATCCGGACGGCCTGCCCTGGTCGCTTTCCGTTTGGGATACGGCCCGCAAGTATCGCCGCTACGTCGATGCGGTGGACACCCTGTACGGATCGGGCGCCTATATGCCGATGACCGACGGCGGCGCTTATGAGGTCTGGATCACCCAGTCGGGCTTGATCGCCCGTCCCACCAACGCCCAGGCGCGAGAGGCCTCAGCCGGTGGCTGGGTGGTCGCGAACTGATCCACTCGTGACGCGGCGCAGCATCGCGATTGATGGCACCCGTCGAAATCCCTATATGAGCCGCCTGCGAGCGGGGGCCAATCGCCCCGCGTCACGACTGGACCGCACTCCCCATGCTGGTCACCCTGATGAAGGCCAAGCTTCACCGTGCGACGGTGACCCAGGCCGACCTGGATTACGAAGGCTCCATCGCCATCGACGGCGATCTGCTGGATGCCGCCGGCATCTTTCCGCACGAGCAGGTCGATGTGCTGAACATCACCAACGGCGCCCGCTTCACGACCTATGCGATCGAGGCCCCGCGCGGGTCCAAGGTCGTCGGCGTGAACGGCGCGGCGGCACGACTGGTGCAGAAGAACGACAAGGTGATCGTGGTCACCTATGGCCAGCTGCCGTCCGAGGAAGCTCGCCAGTGGTCACCGACCGTCGTGCTGCTGGACGACGGCAACCGCATCAAGACGGCCGCCTAGATCGGCTGGAGCGGAGCCGAGGCCCAGGCCTGGACGATTTTCTGGATCCGGTCGGGGTCAGCATCGAACGCCACGGCGCCGATCGCGGTGATCGGGCAAGCCGGAGTGGCGCTGTTGCACAGGAAGGCCCCGTCGAAGCCATCCAGGTCGCCGACCCGGACGGGTTGAGCCCGCTGATCCAAACCCACGCCGTCGAGTCCCGCCTGGATCAGGGCCTGGGCCACGCCGGGGAGCATGTCGGCCTGAGGCCAAACCACCGTGTCTCCCTTCAAGAAGCCGACGTTCCACAGGCTGCCTTCCGAAACCAGGCCGTCCGCGTCAGCGAACAGGGCGTCGTCGAAACCCGCGTCCAACGCCAGCCGCCGGGCGCGGATCAGGGGAAAGGTCGCCGTGTGCTTGATGTGGGCGGCGTCGCGGCCATAGGTCTGAACCTGGACCCGGACGCTGTCGGCCAGCGGTGGCGGAGGCGGCGAGACCGTCGTCATGACCTTGGGCCGGACCCGACCGGAGGGCAGACGCGCCCAGATCTCGGGCGAGAAGACGCTGATCCGAAGCCAGGCGTCACGCCGATCGTCGAGGGCGGTGCGTATGAAATCCCGCAGCCGGCCCGTCTCGACCGCCGCCCCGAACAGTTCCTCGGCGTTGGCGACCAGCCGGGCCAGATGGCGGTCGAGACCACGCACCCCGCCCGCCTCAACACGGAAGGAAGTGTAGGCCCCGTAGTTGACCAGGGCCTGATAGCGGAGATCGTCCTCCGTAGCGGGCAAGCCGTCGATGAGGATCACGGCCTCTCTCCCGGAAGGATCAGGCCTCGCCGTCACCCTCACCCTCGACCTCGGGCTCGTCGCCGCCGCTGTCCGCCAGGCGTTCGACCGAGACGACCTTCTCGCCCTCCGCCGTGCGGAAGATGGTGACGCCTTGGGACGCGCGGCCGACGATACGGACTTGACCCACGCGCGTGCGGATCATCTGGCCGTTCGAGGTGACCAGCAGCAGGTCGTCGGTCTCCTCGACCGGGAAGGCGGCGGCGAGGCGCGTGCCGGCGCGGCCGCCCAGGCCGTGGGCCGTCAGCCCCTGCCCGCCCCGGCCGGTGCGGCGGTATTCGTAGGCGGAGGACCGCTTGCCGAAGCCGGTGTCGGTGACCGTCAGGATGAACTGTTCGGCCGCGCCGAGCTCTGCGATCCTTTCGACCGACAGTGCGGCATCGCCCGAGCCTTCGGCCTCATCGTCGGCTTCGACCACGGCCGTGTCGTCCTCGCCGTCGGTAGCGCGGCGCATGGCGTTGGCGTGTTTGACATAGGCCGAGCGTTCCTCGGGCGTGGCGTCGACCCGGCCGAGAATGGCCATGGAGATGACGGCGTCGTCGCCCTGAAGGCGGACGCCGCGCACGCCGGTCGAATCGCGGCCCTTGAAGACGCGCACGTCGTCGGCCTTGAAGCGGATCGCGCGACCGCCGGCCGTGGTCAGCAGGACGTCGTCCTCGGCCGTGCACAGGGCCACGCCGACCATGTGGTCGCCGTCCTCCAGCTTCATGGCGATCTTGCCGGCACGGTTGACCGTGGCGAAGTCCGACAGCTTGTTGCGGCGCACGTCGCCCGAACGGGTGGCGAACATGATGTCGTAGTCGCCCCAGGTCGCCTCGTCCTCGGGCAGGGGCAGGACGTTCATGATCGAGTCGCCCGGCTCGATCGGCAGCAGGTTGACGAAGGCCTTGCCGCGCGAGGTCGGCGCGCCCAGCGGCAGGCGCCAGACCTTCAGCTTGTAGGCCTTGCCGTTGGTGGCGAAGAACAGGACCGGCGTATGGGTCGAGGCGGAGAAGACGCCGACGATGGCGTCCTCGTCCTTCATCGTCATGCCGGACTTGCCCTTGCCGCCGCGATGCTGGGTCCGATAGGCGTTGAGCGCCACCCGTTTGACGTAGCCGCCATGGGTCACGGTCACGACCATGTCCTCGCGCGGGATCAGGTCCTCGTCTTCCAGCTCGAAGTCACCCTCGCCGATGACGGTGCGGCGCGGCACGGCGAACTCGGATTTCACCGCGAGCAGATCCTCGCGGATGATGGCCAGGATGTTGGCCCGGTCCGACAGGATGGTCAGGTGACCCTGGATGGTGTCGGCCAGGCCCCGCGCCTCGCCGAAGATGTCGTCGCGGCCGAGACCCGTCAGGCGCGACAGGGTCAGGGCCAGGATGGCGCGGGCCTGTTCGTCGGTCAGGTTCAGCTTGTCGCCGTCGATCAGCACGCTGCGCGGATCGGCGATCAGCTCGACCAGGGCGATCATGTCGCCGACGGGCCAGGACTGGGCCTGCAGTCGCTCGCGCGCCTCGGCCGGATCGGCCGAGGAGCGGATGATGTGGATGACGTCGTCGATATTGGCCACGGCGACGGCGAGACCGACCAGGACGTGGCCGCGGTCTCGGGCCTTGGCCAGTTCGAACTTGGTGCGGCGGACCACGACCTCTTCGCGGAAGTCGAGGAACACCTCGACCAGCTTCCGTAGGCCCATCTGCTCGGGCCGGCCGTGGTTCAGCGCCAGCATATTGACGCCGAACGAGGACTGCATGGCGGTGTAGCGCCACAGCTGGTTCAGGATCACGTCGCCGGACGCGTCGCGCTTCAGCTCGATGACGATGCGCATGCCCGAGCGATCGGACTCGTCGCGGACGTCGGAGATGCCCTCCAGACGCTTTTCGCGGACCATTTCGGCGATGCGTTCGATCAGGGTCTGTTTGTTGACCTGGAACGGGAGTTCGGTGACGACGATGGCCTCGCGGTCCTTGCGGATGGTCTCGATGGAGGCGACGCCGCGCACGACGACGGAACCCCTGCCCTCGCGCAGGGCGTTCCTCGGCGCGGTCCGGCCCAGGATCTCGCCGCCTGTCGGGAAGTCGGGACCGGGCACCAGGTCCAGCAGGGCGTCGTCCGAGATGTCCGGATCGTCCAGCAGGGCCACGCAGGCGTCGATCACCTCGCCCAGGTTGTGGGGCGGAATGTTGGTCGCCATGCCGACGGCGATGCCGCCCGCGCCGTTGACCAGCAGGTTCGGGATCCGGGCCGGAAGGACGACCGGCTCCAGTTCCTTTTCGTCGTAGTTCGGCTGGAAATCGACCGTGTCCTTGTCGATGTCGGCCAACAGGGCCGTGGCCGCCGGGGCCATCCGGGCCTCAGTGTACCGCATGGAGGCCGGCATATCGCCGTCGACCGAGCCGAAATTGCCCTGGCCGTCGACCAGCATCAGCCCCATCGAGAACGGCTGGGCCATGCGGACCAGGGCCATATAGACCGAGGCGTCGCCGTGAGGGTGCAACCGGCCCAGCACGTCGCCGACCACGCGGGCGCACTTTGAGTACGACCGGTCCGGCGTCATGTTCAGATCGTGCATCGAATACAGGATGCGACGGTGGACGGGCTTCAGGCCGTCGCGCGCGTCCGGCAGGGCGCGGCTGACGATCACGCTCATGGCGTAGTCGAGGTAGGAGCGTTTCAGCTCGTCCTCGATCGTGATCACGGAGATGTCGCCCGAATCATAGGGGCCGGAGCCGCCTCCGCTGGCAGGCGGCAGGGCGTCGTCGATGGGTTCGTCAGTCAAGGAAATCGGGGCTCAGTCAGACGGAATCGGAACGTGATCCTCTGTCACGTTTTCTAGCATCCGGGGGCCTGTTAGGCAAAGTTTCGCGCCGTCGTTCGATGGCCCCGCGCCCCTCCGTAGAAGGATGAAACCATGCGCTCCGTGACGCCGACCGCCGCCCTCCTCGCCGCCCTCGCCCTGACGCCTCTGGCCGCATGCGCCAGCATGGCCCCCGGTGCCCAGATGATGCGCGCGACGCCCGGTGATTTCGGCGAGGCGACCCTGATCAACGGCACGGGCGCGCGGGTCGGACGGGCGGTGTTCCGACAGGGCGCGACGGGCCTGTTGATCCGAATCGAGGCGACCGGCCTGACCCCCGGCTGGCACGGGGTTCATATCCACGCGGTGGGCGAATGCGCCGCGCCCTTCACCTCGGCCGGTGCCCATGTGAACCACGGCGAGCCCGCCGCACGCCACGGCCTGCTGAATGCCATGGGTCCCGACGACGGCGACCTGCCCAACATCCACGCGGCCCCGGACGGGAGCGTCAACGCCGAGGTCTTCACCACCCGCGCCCGCATCGCCGACGCCGGCCCGGGCCAGTGGCTGTGGGACGCGGACGGCTCGGCCATCGTGATCCACGCCAATGCCGACGACCACACCAGCCAGCCGATCGGCGGCGCCGGCGACCGGGTGGCCTGCGGGGTCATGGCCGCAGGCTGATCGGACCGCTCAAGCCTTGGCGGCACCGGCCCTGAGGCCGCGCTCCGCCAGGGCCACCACGCCGACACCGCCCATGGTCAAGGCGGCGCCGGTCAGGATCTGGACGGTGAGGACGTCACCCAGAAAGCCCCAGCCTATGGCGATGGACACCACGGGGGTGGCCAGGAAATAGGGCGTCACCCGCCCGGCCTCGCGCCTCTGCACCAGCCAGAAGACCAGGGTCGTGGCGCAGACCGAGGACACCAAACCGGCCCACAGCACCGTCCACCAGACCAGTGGCGTCGCCTCCCGAAGCGCCTCGACCTGCCCCGTCTCGAAGACGGCCGAGCCGAAGGCCAAGGTCGGAAGGGTGACCAGCGCGAGCAGGCCCTGCATCTTCAGGGGCGGGATGGAGGTGGTGCGGCGGGCGATGACCGTCGTCATGGCCCAGGCGGCGCTGGCCCCGATCACGACGAGGATCGCGGCCCAATCCTGCAGGGCATGGGGGTCCGCCGCCATCCAGGCGACGCCGACGAGGGCGATGACAAGTCCCAGCAGGGCCGCGCGCGACAGGCGCTCGCCCAGCAGCAGGAAGGCGAAAAGGGCCGTGAACGGGATCCACAGCTGGGCGGCGACCGAGGCCGGGCTGACATCGTCGGCCAGCCAGAAGCCGACATAGATCAGGCCGTAATGGAGGGGGCCGCCGATCAGGACGATCAGGGCCAGGCTCTTCCAGTTCGGAAACGGTGGCCGGACGAACGGAACGAGGCACAGCGCCGCGATGAGAAAACGCAGGGCGCCCGTCAGCAGCGGCGGCAGGGTTTCCGTCGCCACCTTGGCGGCGGCGTTGTTGGCGCCCCAGATCACCACGATCGCGGCGATGGCGCCGATCTCCAGCAGGGTCAGCGGACTGTGGGGCTTGTCGGGGACGGTGGGCACGGGCGGGTCATGGCACAGCCCGCCTAGCATGGCGCGTCACACTGGGTGACAGGGCGTTTCCATTGACATGTACAGGTCTGGAGCTGAAGATGTACGCATGATCGAAGTCACCGCCACCGACCTCAGGAAGGATCTCTTTCGAATTCTTGATCGAATGGTTGAGACTGGCGAGGTTCTGCGCGTGCGTCGCAAGGGCGGCAGCGTGCTGAGCGTCACAGCCCGTTGGGTTGACGACGACGCGGTCGCCCAACACCAGCGCAAAGTCGAAGCCGGCCTCGTGCGGGGCGTTCGCGAAGACTGGGCGGACTACGACGCCGGCGACATCACCGACGGCCGACACATCGAGTGGAAGCCCGAGGACAACTGATCCTGGCCGTCCACCTTGATACGAATGTTCTGCTATGGCTGTCGCAGGGCCGATTAAGGAGCCTTGGAGAAAAGGCTTGTCGGCTCGCGGTCCGTCAGCCTTGGGTCATTTCTCCGATGGTCGTTCTGGAGCTTGAGATCCTGCACGAAATTGGACGGATCAAAGCCGGACCCGACCAGGTTCTCGCGGCAACTCGGGAGTACGGGACGCTTCGCGTTTCGGACTTGCCGCTCTCGGATGTCGTCAGAGAGGCGTGCGACCTGTCTTGGACCCGAGATCCTATCGACCGCCTCGTCACGGCTCACGCCATTGCTGACGGAACCAAGTTGCTGACGGCCGACAAGACGATCCTGACTCACTTCGCCGACGCCGTCTGGGACTGACGCCTAGAACGGGATGTCGTCGTTCAGATCATAGCTTTCCTTGGGCCCGCTCGGCTTGTTCGCGCCACCGGTCTGGAAGCCGGAAGCGTAGTCGTCGTCGCTGGAGCGACCACCGCCGGCGTTGTCGTTGCGCCCGCCGAGCAAGGTCAGCTGGCCATTGAAGCGGCCGACGACGATCTCGGTCGTGTATTTCTCGACACCCTGCTGGTCGGTCCATTTGCGGGTCTGGAGCTGGCCCTCGATATAGACCGTGGTGCCCTTCTTCACATAGTTCTCGACCACCTTGACGATGTTGTCGTTGAAGATGGCAACCCGGTGCCACTCGGTCTTTTCCTTCTTCTCGCCCGAGGATTTGTCGCGCCAGGTCTCGGACGTGGCGATCGACAGGTTGGCGATGCGATCGCCGTTGGGGGTGGACCGGATTTCGGGATCGCGGCCCAGATTGCCGACCAGGATGACCTTGTTGACGCTGCCCGCCATGACGCTCGTTCTCTCTTCAGGGAATTCAGGCCCGAGGGCCCCGCTGTGAAATCGTTAACAGATGTTCTGGTTGTGTTCCAGTCCGGCCGGCGTCAGTTCCCCGGCGCGCCCGGGAAGGAGGGAGCCTCCGCCTCGGTGACGACGCCCAGGACGTCGATGTCGCTCTGGATGGCACCCGGCATGGCCAGGCGGCCGTCGCCGGTCCGCGCCAGGGCGAAGAACCGCGCGCCGTCCAGCGACCGGCTGAACGAGACGCCGCGCGCGTCCACGAAGATGAACTGCCCCTGGAAGGCGCCCGTGACCTCGCGCGTCGTTCCGCCCAGTCGGAGGAAGCGCAGACGCATCTCTTCCAGGCGCGCGGCGCAGAACTCGATCTGGGGCTGGTCGCGGGCGACCACGTTGAAGGCGATCTGGCCGTCCGGTCGGGTCATCGCATAGCAGACGCCAGGCTCACGCGGGGCCTGGACCTGTTCCGCGCAGGCCGACAGACCGGCGAGGGCGACGACCCCCGCGAGGGTTCCGCGACGGACCATCAGCGCAGGCTCGGGAACTGACATCCGCGATCCTGATCGGCCAGAACGCGGAAGCGGGTGTTGTCGTTCGACTGTTCGACCCGGCGCGGGACCAGCCGAAGGGTCAGATTGCCGTGGCGCCCGTACTGGGCCTCGCCCGGCCGCACGCAGGTGCCGGCGTAGAGCGCCTGAACGCATTCATTCAGGCTGAGGCCGCCGGACAGCTGGCGCCACTCCGAGCCCACATAGCGCAGACAGGGCGCGCCGCCGGTCCGCTGCGCGCGAGCGGGCGGGGACTGCCGCGTATCCGTCCCCCCGGTGGTGTCGACGGGCTCGGGGTTGCCGTCGCCGACGTCGGTCGCGGGCAGCGCCGGCGGCGGGGCGAAGGAGGCCGTCGGCGCGGCCGCGAGGTTGCCGCTGGCGTCGAGACCCACATCCAGGCCGTCCGTCGCCAGCCCGTTCCGTTCCGCGCAGTTCGCCAGGGTCGCCATGCCGACGAACTGGCCGTCGACGAAGCATCGCAGTTCACGAGAGGGCTGGAGCTCCGGCGCGTCCGCCACATCGACCGTCAGGCCGGTGGTCGTGTCCGGCTCCTCGGTCGAGGCCTTCCTGTCTTCGCCACCGCCGCCCATGAACAGGAGCGCCAGGACCACAGCGGCGAGGATCGCCAGGCCCGCGCCGACAGCCAGGATCACGCGGTTGTCGTTGGGAAGTTGCATGAAGCGGGCTCGACAGGAGTTTCGGGCTCAATAACCCCGCGCGGGGTCGCCCCGTCAACCGCGAAGCCGCCTCTTCGCCCGGCACAAGGTGCCCGCTGCTCGGCAAATCCTGCCGCAGACGCTCTGGCCCGGCACAATTTGCCGGGTGAAAAGCATGGTTAAGGCAAGGTACCGAAGTTTTTTCAATGACTTCGATGGTGCGCTGGAAAGCCCGGTCGTGGCGCGGGCATTGCTTCGAACCCGTCGGGCAAAATGCCCCCGACGGTCAAAATGACGGTCGGACACCTTGAAACAAGGACTTTCGTCATGGCGCTGAACAGCGTGAACACGAACTCGGGCGCCCTTATCGCCCTGCAGAACCTCCAGGCCACGAACAAGGAACTGGACACCGTCCAGTCCCGGATCAACACGGGCAAGAAGGTCAACTCCGCCAAGGACAACGGCGCCATCTGGGCCATCGCCCAGGGCCAGCGCGGTGAGATCTCGGCGCTGAACGCCGTCAAGGACAGCCTGGATCGCGGCACCTCCGCCGTGGACGTCAGCCTGGCCGCCGGCGAATCGGTCTCGGACCTGCTCCTGCAACTGAAGGAAAAGGCCCTGGCCGCCACGGACGCTTCGCTGACGACCGCTGCCCGCAGTGCTCTGAACGAAGACTTCAAGGCCATCCGCGACCAGATCACCACGGTGGTCACCAACGCCAGCTTCAACGGCGTCAACCTGCTGAACGGTTCCAACACCGCCGGCTATCGCGCCCTGGCGAACACGACCGGCTCGACGATCACCGTCAATGACGAGGATCTGCGTCTGGGCGGGACCATCAACACGGTCGCCGCAACCACCACCATCGGCACCTCGACGCTGGCGACCACGGCCCTGGGCCTGGTCAACGCTTCGATCGACCGCGTCTCGGCGTCCCTGGCTCGCCTGGGCACCGGTGCCAAGTCGCTGGAAACCCACCGCTCCTTCGTCGGCAAGCTCTCCGACGCTCTGGAAAACGGCGTGGGCAACCTGGTCGACGCGGATCTGGCCAAGGAAAGCGCGCGACTGCAGTCGCTGCAGACCAAGCAACAGCTGGGTGTGCAGGCTCTGTCGATCGCCAACTCCTCGACCTCGATCCTGCTCGGCCTGTTCCGATAACCGAAATGGAAGGGCGGGGCTTCGGTCCCGCCCGACCGTTCCCAGGGAACGCCGCAAAGGCGGCGTGAGGAGCCATGGACACCAATGCGAACAAGATAGCGATCGTCCCGACTTCCGTGCCCGCCGCATCGGCCGCGACGGCCGGTGGAGACTTCAACCAGGGACGCCCCTCGAAGGACGCCGAACTCGCCGCCAGGTATCGCCTGATCATCGAGGAAGGTCCGACCATCGGGAGCTATGTCTACAAGACCCTGGACAGCGCGACCGGTGAGGTCGTCCGTCAGTTCCCCCGCGAAGAGGTGCTGAGGCTGTCCCAGAACGGAGGCTATGCCGCCGGAGCCCTGATCGACACCAACGCCTGATCGCGGCGTTCGGACCCCAGCCTTCTGACCCGCGCGGGCCCGCCCGACGCGGCGAGACCGCGTTAACCATACGCTCATGGTTAACGCCTAGCGTCCGAGAGAGAATCCGGGGCTAGAAGACCTATGAGCAACAGCGTTCACACCAATGCGTCCGCCGCCATCGCGCTGCAGAACCTGGCGCGAACCAATGAGAACCTCTCTGGCGTGCAGAGCCGTATCTCGACCGGACTGAAGGTCCAGGGCGCCAAGGACAACGCCGCCATCTGGGCCATCGCCCAGCAGCAGCGGGCCGACACATCGCGCGACATCGATCGCGGACGTGGCGCTCGCGGCCGGCGAATCGATCTCGGACCTGCTGAACCAGCTCAAGGAAAAGGTGGTCGCGGCCAAGGACACCTCGCTCAAGACGCAGTCTCGCGAACTGCTGGACGCAGACTTCAAGGCCCTGCTGCGCGCCATCTCGTCGGCGGTCGAGAACGCCGCGTTCGACGGTGGCAACATCCTGGACGGCTCGCTGACCAACGGCCTGAAGTTCCTGGCCAACGCGGACGCGACATCGTTCATCACCCTGTCGTCCAAGGATCTGTCGCTCAGTGGATCGATCATCTCGCTGGGTCTGGCGGACAGCCTGCTGACGGTCACCGGAGCGACGACGGCGCTCAACAAGCTGGACGACTCGATCACGGCCCTGAACAAGTCGCTGGGCGACATCGGGGCCCAGGCCAAGCAGATCGCGGCGCACACGACCTTCGTCTCCAAGTTGACCGATACGCTGGAGGCCGGAATCGGCAATCTGGTGGACGCCGACCTCGCCAAGGAAAGCGCGCGACTACAGGCCCTGCAGGTACAGCAGCAGCTGGGCGCTCAGGCCCTGTCGATCGCCAACCAGTCGCCGCAGATCATCCTGTCGCTGTTCCAGTAAACGCCTAGCGCCAGCGAGGGCTCTGGCTTCCGATCAGGACCGGGGCGGGGCGGCGCCGCGTGGTCTGGGGCCGTGGCGCGAGGCCATACAGCGCGAGCAGGGACTGAAGAATCGACGTCGGGAAGATCATGATCTCGCTCCTGTCTGGCGAGAGCAGAACACGATTCGTCCGATATCGTTCCTCACCCGGACGTTAAGGCCCCGTTGAGCCCGCAGGTCCATGGTTCCGACCGGAGGAGTCCGTGACCGTCAACAACGGCTATCTGTTGGGATTGTTCGGGGGGACCTATGACCCCACGACCTCGGCCGCCTTCACCTCGGCCATCACGCGCCAGCGCCAGCCGACCGCGCCATGGAGCACCCAGGCGCAGGCCACCGCCCCTGCCCCGGACGCCCTGGTGCGCGGGGCCCTGGGCGGGCGCAAGTTCATCAACGAGGACGCCGCGCCCGTCGATGTGCGCGGTGCCTCGGCCGATTACGCCAAGCTGTTCGCCCTGTACCGGGGCCTGGAGACGCTGAACGCCCTGACCAACCGGGCCTCGGTCAAGGGCCTTGGCAACACCGACCTGGGCCTGGTCCAGAAGCGTTTCGCGAGCGGCCTGGCCGAAATCAGCGCCTATGTCGGCAAGACCGAACTGGAAGGGTTGCGGCTGGTTCAGGGCACATCCTCGTCCCTGTCCAAGACGACCGCCGCCGTGCCCCGCGACAGCGCCAACTCCGTCACCGGGCCGGTCCATGAGGGATCGCTGGACACGCCTGTCGCGGCCTTCGCCGGCGACACCCGGTTCTCGATCACCATCCGCGTGCCGCAGGGGCTGGGCAGCGCGACCACGACGGTTCCGATCGATCTGGCCGACCTGGGCGCGACGCCCCGGACGATGGACGCGGTCCTGACCCACATCAACGGCAAGCTGGAGGCGGGCGGGTTCCAGACCCGGATCGGGCGCGACCAGATCAAGGCCGAGGCCCGGACGGTCCAGGTCAACGGCAAGCCCGTGACCCTGCCGGCCGGCCCGGACCGCTGGGCCCTGGCGATCCGGGGCACATCCACCGAGACGGTCGGGTTCGCGGCCGCCGACCGGTCGGACGCCGTCTATGTGGTGCAAGGGTCGGGCACGGCCGGCGTCAACCAGCTGCTCAAGTTCCAGTCCGACGGCGGCACGGCCCCCGCCCCCACCGGCGGCAACGTCGGCGAGACCCAGTGGGTCGACGGGCGTCTGTCACAGGAGAAGCTGCCCGAGGGTCTCGCCGCCGTCAGGGCCAGCGCCGTGGGGCCGGACGGGTCTCTGTGGCTGGTGGCCGACGTCACCTCCGGCGGCGAGCACCAGCCGATCAAAGGCGTCCAGGACGTGGCGCTGATGAAGTACGACACCGCCGGGCGACTGGTGGCCACGCGGACCCTGGGCGCGGCGTCGACGGCCAGCGGATACGCCATCGCGATCGACGCCAGCGGCAATGTCGCCGTCGCGGGATCGGTGACGGGCGCGCTCAACACCAAGACGACCGACGCGGGCAAGACCGGGGACCTCGCCACCGTCGCCGACAGTTTCGTCACCGTGTTCAACGGCGACGGCGAGGAGCAGTGGACCCAGAGGCGCGGGGCCCGGGCCGAGGACCAGGCGACCAGCGTGGCCTTTGGGCCCGACGGCGTCGTCTACATCGGCGGGCGCGCGAAATCAGCGGTGCCGGGGGCCGCTTCGGTCGGCGGGTGGGACGGCTATGTCCAGGCCTTCAAGGCGGGCGAGCCCTATCCGACAGCCGGTATCGTCTCGGCCGCCGTGGGCCAGAGCCAGTTCGGCACCGCGGGCGAGGACGGCGTCGACGCCGTGACCGTCGATGGCTCGAACCTCTACACAGCCGGGATCGAGGACGGCCGGGCCGTGGTGCGGCGCTTCACCCTGGATTCGGTCGGCATCCCGACCCTGGCCTCCACGCGCGATCTGGGCCCGATCTCCGGCACGATCGAAGGCGTGTCGGTGGCGGACGGACGCGTCATCCTGACGGGCACGAGCCGGGACAGCGGACTGGCGGCGGGCACCACAACGGTGGCCCACTCCGGTGGAACCGACATCTTCACCGCCGCCCTGTCCGCCGATCTGACGGCGGCCGGATCGGACCGGCTGACCTGGTATGGCGGCGCGGGCCAGGACACGGCGGCCGACGTCAAGGTCCACGACGGCAAGGTGTGGATCACGGGCATCGCGGATCGGCCCGAGGGCGCGAAACCCGAGGATCCGACGCGCGGCTTCCTGGCCCGGATCAATCCGTTGACGGGGGCTGTGGAATACGAGCGGACCTGGTCGGGCGAGAACGATCAGGCCAAGCCCTTGACCCTGGCGGTCGCGACGGGCGGTGCCTCTGTGCTGGACCGGCTGGGCCTGCCCCAGGGCGAGATCGACCAGTCGGACTCCAAACGCCTGATCGACGCGACCTCTCTGCGGGTCGGGGACCGGTTCTACATAGCGTCCGCGGACGGCGGCCGGGCCCAGGCCGTGACGATCGACGCCAAGGACACGCTGGCCACGCTGGCGCGCAAGATCAGCATCGCCTCCAACGGCAGGCTGAAGGTCACGGTGGCGTCGGAAGGCGGGGCGGTCACCGGCAAGGACGGCGAGACGACGACGACCACCGGCGGCTACCAGAGGCTGTCCATCACGGCCAAGGACGGCGTGACCGGCGCCGTGCTGACCTCGGGCGAGACGGGGCGAGACGCCCTGCTGGGGCTGGGGCTGTCGCCCGGCTTCATCGGCCAGACATCGGGCGACGACGTCGTGCGGACCTTCGGCCTGAACCTGCCGTCGGGACTGACGCTGAACGACGACACCGCGATCAAGGCCGCCGGCGAGAAGATTCAGGGGGCGCTCAAGGCCATCCGCGACGCCTATCGCGCCCTGGCCCCGGAGACGACGACCAGCGCGGCGAACGGCCCGGTCCCGGCCTATCTGACCAACCAGATTTCCAACTACCAGGCCGCCCTGGCGCGACTGACGGGCTAAGGCTCAGCGGGGGCGCGCGGCGTCCTGTGCAAGACGCTCGGCCATGAGGGTTTCGACCGCCAACCGTCGCGCGGCGTCGCAGGCCGCGATCTGGCTCCCGCGCGTCATATAGCCGATCTCGAGGTCGGCGATCGCGGCCTCATCCGGAATCCGGTACAGGTCACAGGCTCGGATCGCCGTCTCCGGCAGGGTCAGGCGCGGCGGCGCAACCGCCGAGGCCGGGCGCGATGCGGCACAGTTCGCGGTCATGAGCGCGCAGGCGATCGAGACGATCGGGCGCGAGGGGAAGGTCGGCGTCATTGGCGGCTCTCGCGTGAAGGGTGGAACGATGGGTGGTGGCGTCCAGACGGCGGGTGGTGGCCAGGACGGAGTCCAGCCGGGCGACCTGACCCGCCTGGGCTTGGGCTTCTGCGGCACGGACCTGGGCTTCGGACCGGGCAATGGAGGCCGAAGCCTCGGCGCGATCGGCGCGACGCCGCGCCAGGTCGAGAGGGTCCCAGCGAAAGCCGAGACCGCCCAGGACGAGGGCGGCAACCGCGAGGCCCACGAGGCCGACCGCGAGCCAACCCAGAGGCGTCAGCGCGCGCAACATGGCGACGGCGGTCATGGGAACACCCGCCGATCCAGCTCGAAATGCGGCCCGTCGCGCAGGGTCGGCCAGTCGCCGCCCCAGATCAGGGCGACGCCCTGTTCTTTGGCAGCCGTCTTCACTGTCTCGGCGATGCGGGGATAGAGGGGCCAGTCCCACCGCACCTTTCCCTCGACCAGGGCGGCGACGTCCACCGCGTGCCCGGTGAGGTGGGGGGACTTCAGTGTATGGCTGGCCCCGGCACGCACCAGGGCCGCCTGACGGGCGGGCGTCCGCAGACCCTCGGTGATCATGAAGTCGACGGGCGAGCGCGTGATCGCGCTCTCCAGCACCGCGACCAAGGCCGGATGAACCCCCTTCATGCGAGCGCGCGACCGGGTCGAGAAGCGAAAGCTCATCGGCCGCCTCCCTCGGCCAGACGCAGGCGCAGATTGGCGAGCAGGGCCACCAGCTGCTGGGCCGTCGGCGCGACGAGGTAGAGGACCAGCGTCAGGGCCAGAAGCCCCATCAGGCCGGCGGCAACGCGCGGCAGCTGGCTCGGCTCCGTGCGGTCGACCGCCGTGGCCAGAAGCCGCCACAGGGCGAAGCTGGCCAGGAAGACGTACAGGCGTCGCCACAGCCAGCGGGCCTCGGCCAGGGGTGGGATCGGGGGGCGATCAGTCACGGTCCATCTCCGGTGAAAACACAGGGCGGGTGGAGCGCCAGTCGGCGCCGGTGAGGTCGAGGCCCTCGTCGTGCGAGAGGCGCCGCGGCACCTCCCACACCTCGGGCTCCAGCAGACGATCGTCGGGCGAGATCAACCGCCGACGGCGGCGAAGCGGCGGCCTCATCCCTGCACCAGGATCAGGACGCAGCCGGAGGTGCCTGCGCCGCCTGAGCCGCCACTCGAAACACCGGCCCCGCCGCCACCGCCGCCGGCCCCGTGGGTCCCCCCTGCGCCGCCCGCGAAGCCCGCGCCGGACGCAGAGGCCGCGCCACCGCCACCGCCGCCACCGCTGATCGAGACCGGGACAGGCGGGGCCGCGCCAGTCGCGCCGACGGAGGCCGCGCCGCCCGCGCCACCGGGTGCCGGACAGGCCAGGAGGCCGCCCGTCCCGCCGTCGCCGCCGTCCCAGGCCGTGCCGGCCGCGTCGAGCGATCCGCCCGCGCCGCCGCCACCCGGAGCGGCCGGGGCAAGGCCAGACGTGCCCGGATCGCCCTCCGCCGTGGCCGAAGTCATGCCGCCCGGATTGCCACCGAACAGCCCCGCGCCTCCGGCACCGCCCGCGCCGCCGGTGGTTCCGTGCTGACCTGCCGCGCCGCCGCGCGCGGTCAACAGGGTCGCGCCGGCGCTGACGATCGTGGTGTCGCCACCCGCCGCCCCGGCCGCGCCGCCCGCGCCGAGGCCCACCGTCAAGGCTCCGGGCAAGTCGACGGTACGCCACAGGGCGGTCGACAGGCCCCCGCCGCCGCCACCGCCGCCGCCAGGACGCAGGCCGCTGGCCCCGGCACCGCCCTCTCCTCCACCCCCGCCGCCACCGACGGCCGTGACCGCCAGGGTTCGCGCCCAGTCCGGCGGGGTCCAGCCGCCCCCCGCCGTCAGCAGGACCACCTCGACCCGACCGGCGCCGCGCGGGAAGGCCACGCGGCCGTCGTCGCCGTCGATGCGAAAGGCCTCGCGCCAGGTCGCGCCGTCGTTCGAGACCTTCAGCACCAGGTCGTCGTCGCCGATCAGGCCGAACTCGGCGCGACCGCCGTAGCCGCTCTGGAACAGCAGCGACAGCACGTCGGTCGGTGTGTCCTTGTTCAGGGTGATCCGCAGGTCGCCGTCGCCGCCGTCGGCCTCGGGCCGGGCGGTCCAGAGCGCCTTGTTGATCTTGGCGGCGAAGGGATTGGTGGCGTCGGCCTCGGTGTTCAGGCCCAGCCGGGTCAGATTCTGGTGCTGGCCCCGACGGAGGATCGGGTTCCATCCTCCCGGCTCGCGCACGACCAGTTCCTCGCGGTCGCGCACCATAGCGACCGTGCCGACCGGCACGGGCACGCGCACCCAACCGCCGCTCTCGGCCCGGACCAGGTCGCCCGCGCTCCAGCCGCCCCACGCCGACCCGGTCGCGCCGGGGGGCAGGATGTAGAGATCACCCTGCTGAACCGCGTTCGGATCGTCCGGATCATCCGGCTGGACCGTCGTGGTGCGGCTGAGGACCGCCGTCTGGGTCAGGGCGTCGAGGCGGGCCAGGGCCTCGTTGACCGTGACGTGTTTCTGCAGCTGACCCGCCGCGACATAGGGCAGGGTCAGGCGCGCGCTGTGGCTGGATGGCATGTTCGATCTCCGCGTTAAGGCCGGAGACCAGTCTGTGGGAGCCACGAATGCGGGCGCATTCAGGGCGTCTCGTTCGAGACATCGCTTGATTTATAAGGGTTTTTTTGCCCGAGTTCGGATGATTGGCGGGAAATGGGGATGCGGGGAGGCCGTTGGAAGGGCTGGGAGGCCTCCCCGCGGACCGGCGCGCGGCTGTCAGGACCCCGACGCCACGAAGCGACGTCGAACGAGCCGGTCAGAGGCAGCTACGAGGGCGCGCCGCCGCCGGATGCGGTCAGAGTTGCTGAAGTTCGCCCGACGCCACGACCGGACCCTGGGGCTCGGTCGGCGGCGGTGTCGTGCCCGGTGCCTCGAGCGAGATGGCGACGGCCGTGGCCGTGCCCGCCTGTCCGCTGAGCGCCTCGGACAGGGTACGGCGCGAGGCCTCGGCCCCGTCGATCGCCCCGATCAGCTGGACGCCACCCTCGGGCCGGACCAGCCACAGGTGCGGCACGCCCGCCGAGGCCGCGATCGCGGTCGTCGGTGCGATGAACAGGTTTCCGGTCACGGTGTCGTAGGCGATGGTCACCGCGGGTGCCCCGCCCTCGGACAGGGTCAGGGTCGCCACGCGGGTGATGCCGCCGGCGGGCGCAGGCGCAGGCTCGGGAACGGGGGCCGGACGGGCGATCAGGACGGCGACCGCGACCAGGCTGGCGGCCAGAAGACCGGTCGAGCCGATGGCCCAGCCGCGCCAGAAGCCCAGGCGGCCGTTGTCGTTGGCGGCGGGCTCGATCGCCGCCTGAATGCGAGGCCAGACCAGGGGCGAGGGCTCGACGCCGCGCACCTCGGCGGCGAAGGCGGCGAGATGGGTGTTCCACGCCTCGACTTCGGCGGCGAAGGCGGGATCGGAACGCTCACGGGCGCGGGCCGCGCGCTCCTCGTCCGGGGACAGGACCCTCAGGGCCAGTTCGCCGGCCAAGGCACGGGCGTCGTCGGGGCCGGGGTCGTCGGTGGTGGGATCGGTCATGTTTCGAGGCAGCTCCTCAGCCTCATCAGCCCCCGGCGAATCCAGCTCTTCATCGTGCCCAGCGGCACGTTCTCGCGCTGGGCCAGGGCGTCGTAGGTCACCCCTTCCAGGAAGGCGGTGCGAATGACGCCACGCGCCTTGTCCTCAAGCTGCTCCAGGCAAGTGTTCAGCCGTCCGACCTCGTCCGCCTGCTCGATCGTTTCGGACGCCAGGGCGGCGTCATCGGCCAGATCATGAGCGTCCTCGACCGGGACGGCCCGGCGCATCGGCGCGGCGGAGCGCAAGCGGTCGATCGAACGATTGCGCGCGATCGTCACCAGCCAGGTAATGGGGCTGGCGCGCGAAGGGTCGAAACTTTCGGCCTTTCTCCATACGGTCAGATAGGTGTCCTGCAAGACGTCCTCGGCGGTTTGTCGGTCAGGCAAGATACGCAGGCACACGCCCAATAGCTTCGCCGACGTCGCCTCATAAACGATGCGAAAGGCGGATCGATCGCCCTGTCCGGCCTGGACCAGCGCGCCGGCCAGTTCGTCTCGCGTCAGCATTGCGGCCATGGAACACTCTTGGGGGTCACTAATGTCTGACTAGGGCGACCTGCGCCGTTCCCGTCAAGCCGAATGCGCGTCCTAGTCGTGCAGATAGACAATCCGCCGCTTCTGGGGGTCCGACCGCATCGTGGCCAGGTGACGGTCGTGATCGCCCGACGCCTTGGCCTCGCGCTCGTTGGCCTCGACCCAATGGGTGCTCTCGATGTCCTTCTGCAGCGCCTTGGCCGCCAGCAGGTGGCCCGGGAAGAAGAAGTCGACCACGTCGGGCGCGAACGGCACGACTTCACCGACCGCGGTCGTCGCGCTGTCCAGACCCAGATAGCTGACCATCCGCAGCAGCGTGCCCGGGGCCGCCCTGGCCCGCACCGCCTGCATCAGCAGCCAGCCGCTGGCCCCGACGCTGTAGACCGTGCCGACGACCGGGATCCAGGTCAGGAGGCCGTCGAGGCCCACGCCGAACGGGCCGAAGCCCACGGCCCGGTCGGACAGTTTCTTGATGCCCTCGACATTCGACCAGATTTTTTCGATATCCGCGACGGATCGTTTCGCCATCTCGCCCTCCCAGAGCGGGGTCAACGCGCCACATCGACCCGTGTTCATCATGAAAGCAACTGTCCGTGACGCTTATCGCCCGGCCGCGCCTGCGATTGTTCCTGACGGTGGTGCTGGCGCTGCTGTCCGGTCCGCCCCTGGCCATCGCGCTGGCCTCGCTGAGCGGCATCGGACACCGCTGGGTCGACATCCTGGCGCAGTTCGTCGGACCGGCTCTGGTGGCGGCCGTATTGCTCATCCTGACGTCCCTGGCGCTCCGGCTGCGAACAGGCGTGCTGTTGACCGGGATCGTCGGCGTGGCGGTCGTGATCGCGGGCTCGCCCCAGTGGTTTCCGGCCAAGGGCTGGCCGGCGGGCGACGAGGGCTTCACCGTCTACTTCGCCAATCTCTATGCCCTGAATACCGACGTGGAGACGGTTGACGCATCGATCCGGCAGGCGGATCCGGATGTGGTCGTCCTGATCGAGGTGAGCGACGGCGTCGGGGCGAGCCTTGATGCCCTGCTGGTGGACTTTCCCCATCGCGCCATCGGTCCCCGCTCGACGGACGGGGCCGGACCGTCCCGCTCGGTGATCGCCAGCCGCTGGCCGCTGACGGCACTGAGGACCCCTTTCGCCCAGCTGTACGGCGTCGCCGCCGCGGCCGAGACGCCGATCGGCCCGGTCACGGTGGCCGGCGTCCACCTGACACGTCCCTGGCCCTATCAGTACCAGTGGGGTCAGATCATCCAGGCGCAGGAACTGATCGACTGGCGGCGGACGGTGTCCGGGCCGTTGATCGTCGCCGGGGACTTCAACAGCGTGTCGTCGGCGCGGATCGGGCGGATGATCCGTTCGAAAACCCGGCTGGTCGCCGCGCCGGGCTGGCCAGGCACCTGGCATGCGGCCCTGCCCGCCTGGGCCGGGCTCACGATCGACCAGGTCTATCGGTCGCCCGACCTCGCGCTGGTCGATCGACGGCTGGGTCGGGACAACGGCTCGGACCACCGGGCGGTGGTCACCCGCTTCGTCAGGGCGCAGGCCCCGCCAACCGCGTAAGCCTCTCGGCATGGCCGTGGTCGGGAAAATCGGCCGCCACCCACTCGTCCTCGAAGGCTTTCAGAATCCGTCCCGTCTCGGGGCCCGGCGGCACGCCCAGCCTCGCTACCTCCCGTCCGCCGACCGGCATCCGGGGCGGGGTCCAGTCCGAGACCAGAGCCAGGGCCGTCCCTGCGGTCACACCTGTCGAGGCCTGCCCCAACAGTAGCCGATCCCGCACGGCCTCCGCCCCCAGCCGATAGACCAGGGCGCGCAACGTGGAGGGCGGGCTCTGGGGGTCCAGCGGCCCCTCGGCGGCGGCCGCGAGGCGATACTCCGTGGCACGAGGCAGGCGTAGTTCGGCGGCCACGCGCGCGGCCTGGGCGGGATCGACCGCGAGCAGGGTCGACAGGCGCAGGACGGGATCGTCGCTCAGGGCGACGAGGGCCTGAAAGAGCGCGAGCTGGGTCACTGCGGGAACGATGCGATCCAGCACCCCGGCGGACCGCATCGCCGCGACCGACGCGCGGGGATCCGGCGCCGCCAGCAGCTTCAGCAGTTCCTTGGACACCCGTTCGGCCGAAAGGCGCGACAGGCTGTCGGCATGGGCGGCGCAGGCAGCCAGACCCTGGGCGTCCGGCTCGGCCCGCCCGTACCAGGCGAAGAAGCGGAAGAAGCGCAGGATGCGCAGGTGGTCTTCCTCGATCCGCTGATGCGGGTCGCCGACGAAGACGACGCGACCCGCCAGGGCGTCGTCCAGACCTCCGCCGGTGGGATCGAACACCCGGCCTGCTCGATCGGCGTAGAGGGCGTTCAGGCGGAAGTCCCGCCGCCGCGCGTCCTCGCCCCAGTCGTCGGTGAAGGCGACGGTCGCGCGGCGCCCGTCGGTCTCCACATCGCGGCGCAGGGTGGTGATCTCGAACGGCCTGCGGTCGGCGACGGCCGTCACCGTGCCGTGGGCCAGGCCGGTGGGCACCGCCTTGATCCCGGCCGTCTTCAGGGCCGCCATCGTGGCCTCGGGCTTCAGCCGCGTGGCGATGTCGATGTCGTCCACCGGCCGACCAACGAGGCTGTTCCGGATACAGCCGCCCACGAAGCGCGCGCCGTCGGGCCCTCCCGCCGCGTCCAGCGCGTCCATGACGCGGACGGTGGCGGCATCGGTCAGCCAGGGCTGGACGGCGAGGCTGGGCGCGCCGCTCACGCCGCGTCCTCCGCCGTCGCCACGGCCGGCGCGCCCTCGTCGCCATAGAGCCTGAGCCTCAGGGCCCGTACGATGCCGGCGGTCACGCCCCAGATGTATCGATCCTCATAGGTCACCGACCAGAACCAGCGGCGCACGCCAGCGGGGCTCTCCAGATGCTCGCGGCGGAGTTGGGCCGGGTCCATCAGCAGATCCCACGGCACCTCGAAGATCTCGGCCACCTCGTCGAGCGAGGGCGTCAGGTCAGGCGTTCGGCTCAGCCAGCCGACCACTGGCGTGACCAGATAGCCCGTGCCGGTCTCATAGGTATCGGACAGTCCCAGGACCTCGACCGCCGCCGGGTCGAGCGCCACCTCCTCCCAGGCCTCGCGCAGCGCCGCCTCAACGGCCGTCTCGCCGGGGTCCAGCCGTCCGCCGGGAAAGGCGATCTGGCCCGTGTGCCGGGCCAGGCTGTCGGCGCGGCGCGTCAGCAGCACGCGCGCGCCCTCGGGCGTCTCGACCACGGGGATCAGCACGGCTGCGGGCTTCAGCGGCCCCGAGACCCAGCGTGTGGTGCCCGGGTTGAGGTCGAAGTCCGAGCGCGTCGCCTCACCGTCGGCGCGCCAGCCGTCCGTCGGAGCCAGGCGCTCGCGCAGTCGCTCCTTCAGCGTCTCCAGGCTCATGCCAGACCCGCACCGACCGGCCCGAGTGGGAACCAGACGCCGCCCGACGACACCGCCAGCCGTCCGTCCCGCTCCTCGGCCAGTTCGACGAGATCGTAGAAGACCGTTCGCGCGATCCTGGCCTCGAGGCCCCGGCGGACGTGGACACGCGGCGCGGGTTCGCCGCTGACCGGATCGGTCTCCACCGTGATCGGATGGTCCTCGCCGGCCCGGACCTCGTCGCCCACGTCGGTGGTGAAGACCAGGTCTTCGCCCTCACGCGTCATGGCCACGGCCCGGAACGGCAGGTCCTCCACCGTGATCTTCAGCTTCTCGGCCGGGGTGACCAGGTGATAGCCGTCGGGGTCCAGCCTCAGCACGGTCGAGAACAGCCGCACCAGTTCGGCCCGGCCGATCGGCGAGCCTTCGTGCATCCAGACCCCATCCGCGCGGATGACGATGTCGATGTCGCCGCAATGGGCCGGGTTCCACAGGTGAACGGGCGGCAGCCCGCGGGCCGCCTTCGCCGCCTCCGTGACCGCCGCGATCCCTGTTTTTGTCTCCGTCCCGCTCATGGCCCCAGACTTAGGCCGCGTCGGGCGCGGGCGAAAGACGGGTGTGCCTCAGCCCGGCCGGACCGGACCTTCCGCATGCCCGCCGGCGATCGGCAGCCAGAGGACACGCCGGGGATCCGCCGGGCCTGGCAGAATGGCACCGGGCGCCGCGGTGAAACCGAACCGCGCGAAATAGGGCGCGTCCCCGACCAGCAGAATGCCCGCGACGGCGCTGTGGCGCGCCTCCTCGACGCAGGCCGCGACCAGATCGGCCCCCAGCCCTTCGCGCCGGGCATCGGCCGCGACCGCGATCGGACCCAGGAACAGCGCCTCGGTTTCGCCGACCGTGACGGCCCACAGCCGTACCGAGCC
This sequence comes from Brevundimonas subvibrioides, assembly GCA_002280475.1. Classification (GTDB taxonomy): domain Bacteria; phylum Pseudomonadota; class Alphaproteobacteria; order Caulobacterales; family Caulobacteraceae; genus Brevundimonas; species Brevundimonas aurifodinae. Next base: position 115,070 of record NCEB01000002.1, on the reverse strand, counting down.
GATCAGGCGACCGTCCTGACGCGCGGTGAAGCCTGCGACGCGCCGGGCGACCTCGCGCAGTCGTTCGGCTGTCTTGGCGAACCGGCCGGGCCCAAACGCACCGAGCACCAGCGCCTCGGCCTCGACGGCGTCGGCGAGCGTTTCCGGGGCGATCCGGACAGAAGACGAAGGAACGAGCGACGCGGACATGGCGCGCGCACCTAGGGCTTTCGCAGGCCCGCATCAATCCATGAACGATGACGACCGCTTGCCCCGACGGGACGAACGCGGGAAGGAACGGCCGAAATCGAGCAGGAGCGCGGCATGACGAAGCGAACTGTGGTGGTGACGGGCGGACACGGCGTCCTGGGTCGCGCGGTGGTCGAAGCCGCCCTGGTGCAGGGCCTGAACGTCGCCCTGATCGACCATGCCCAGGGCGAGACCCCGCCCGAAGGCGCGTTCGAGGTGGCGGGCGTCGACCTGACTGACGCGGACGCCGCCGGGGAGGCCCTGCAGTCCGTCGCGGACCGGTTTGGCGGGATCGACGCCCTGCTGAACATCGCCGGCGGGTTCGTCTGGCAGACGGTCGATGACGACAAGCCAGCCTGGGACCGGATGTTCGCCCTGAACCTGACCACCGCGCTGAACGCCTCGCGCGCCGCCCTGCCCTGGCTCAAAGCCTCGGCCGAGGGGCGGATCGTCAATGTCGGCGCGGCCGGGGCCCTGAAGGCGGCGGCGGGCATGGGTGCCTATGGCGCATCGAAGTCGGCGGTCCACCGCCTGACCGAGGCCCTCGCCGAGGAGCTGAAGTCGACCTCGGTCACCGTCAATGCCGTCCTGCCCTCCATCCTGGACACGCCCCAGAACCGCAGGGACATGCCCGACGCCGATCCGACGAAGTGGGTCGCGCCGGCCGATCTGGCGACGGTGGTCCTGTTCCTCGCCTCGCCCCAGAGCCGCGCGATCACCGGGGCCCTGGTGCCCGTCACCGGGCGCGTCTGACCATGGACCTGGTTCGCAGCCTGCTCTTCCTGCCGGCCTCGAACGCCCGCGCGATCGAAAAGGCGCGGACCCTTTCCGCGGACGTGGTCGTGCTGGACCTGGAGGACGCGGTCGCGCCGGAGGCCAAGGCCGAGGCTCGCGACGCGGCGGTCGAGGCGGTGCGAAGCGGGGGCTTCACCGCTCGGGTGGCTGTCCGCGTGAACGCCCTGGGCACCGAATGGGGCGAGGACGACGTCGCCGCCCTGTCGGGACTGCCGCTCGACTTCATCGTCGCCCCCAAGGTCGAGGATGCGGGCAGGGTCGATGCCTATGGTGCGCGCATGTCGGAGGGCGTGCGTCTGATCGCCATGATCGAGACCCCGGCGGCCCTGCTCTCCCTGCCCGCGATCGCGGCGGCGGGTGAGCCGCTCTCGGGCCTGATGCTGGGGGTCAACGATCTGGCCAAGGCGCTGGGAAGCGGTGAGTCCTCCGACCGGGAACCGCTGAGGCCCTGGTTGGCGGCGACGGTCGTGGCGGCGCGGGCCCACGGCCTGTTCGCCATCGACGGGGTCTGGAACCGGCTGGAAGACGCCGAGGGCCTCGCCGCCGAGTGCGCCCAGGGGCGACTCTACGGCTTCGACGGCAAGAGCCTGATCCATCCGGCGCAGATCGCGCCCGCCCACGCCGCCTTCTCGCCGACCCCGGAAGAAATCGCGGTGGCAAGGGCCGTGGTGGCCGCCTTCTCCGCCCCCGAGGCAGCGGACAAGGGCGCGATCCGGGTCGGCGGGGCCATGGTCGAGCGGCTGCATCTGGAACAGGCGCAAGCCCTTCTGGACCGGGCGGCGGCGTGTCGCTAGAGGCTTGGCGGTTCCTCCGGCGCGGCCCGGTCCGCCTGCCGCGAAAGCGTGACGATTGTCCCAGTCGACCTCTTCCCCCGACACGGCCTCGACGCCCGGACGCCGGGCCTGGGTGTGCTCGCCGGGCATCTGGGAAACGTCGTTCCTACGGACATTTCTGGCGGACTTCGACCTGCACGCCAGTCCGCTGGTTTCGGTCGACGCCGTCATCGGCTGGGGCCTGAAGCCGAGCTCGCGCGGCGGACGCCGCAGGGCGGGTCGGGCCGGCCTGCCCTATATCGCGCTGGAGGACGGCTTCCTCCGCTCCATCGGCCTGGGCGAAAGCGGGGCGGCGACGCTCAGCCTGATCGTCGACGACCTTGGTATCTATTACGACGCCACCCGCCCCTCGCGGCTGGAGTGTCTGATCCAGACGGCCGACGACTGGTGCGACGCGGCGATGCAAAACCGCGCCCGCGCCCTGATCGACCGCATCGTCGCCTCGGGCCTGTCCAAGACCAACATGGGCGCGGCGCTGGCCCCATCGGTCCTGAAGCCGGGCCGCCGCATCCTGCTGGTCGACCAGACGGCGGGGGACGCCTCCATCGCCTGTGGCCTTGCAGGGCCCGACAGTTTCGTCGCCATGGTCCGGGCCGCGCGCACCGAGCATCCGGACGCCCAGCTGATCGTCAAACGCCACCCCGCCGTCGCGGCCGGACGCAAGCAGGGATGCATTCCGGACAGCGAACTGGCCGGGCTGACCCTGATCGACACCGATGTCAGGGGTCCCGACTTGCTGGCGGCCGTGGACGCCGTCTGGTGCGTGACGTCGGCGCTCGGGTTCGAGGCCCTGCTGCGCGGCCTGCCGGTCCGCTGCTTCGGTGCCCCCTTCTATTCCGGTTGGGGCCTGACGACCGATGAGGTGACGACCGGCCGCCGGGGGGTGACGCGAGACATCGAGACGATCACCGCCGCCGCCCTGATCGCCTATCCCCGCTATATAGACCCCCAGACCGGCGAGCGCTGCGAGGCGGAAACGGCGGTCGCGCGGCTCATCACCCTGCGTGACCGCGCCGAGCGACTGGCGGGCGACTGGGCCGCCGTCGGCTTCGCCCCGGCCAAGCGCCCCCAGGTGCGCCGACTGCTGAATGGCCCCAAGACCCACCTGAGATACTTCGCCAGCGCCTCTCGCGCCGTCGCCCATGCGGAGCGGACCGGCGGCCGTCTGATCTACTGGGCCGGCAAGGAGACACCCGAGATCGCGGCGGCGGCCGCAGCGACCACGGCCCCGGTGGTGCGGATGGAGGACGGCTTCATTCGGTCGCGCGGCCTGGGCTCGGACTTCTTCGGCGCTCTGAGCGTCGCCCTGGACGATCTCGGCGTCTACTACGATCCGACGGCCCCCTCGCGGCTGGAGCGGCTGATCGACGATGGGGGGCAGGACGAGGCGATGCTGGCGCGCGCCGCGGCCCTGCGCGCGCGGATCGTCGGCGCGGGCCTGTCGAAGTACAATCTCGCCAGTGGACCCGCGCGGCCCGACTGGCCCGCCGACCGGATGAAGCTGCTGGTCGTGGGCCAGGTCGAGAACGACAAATCGATCCTGAAGGGGTGCGGCGACATCCGCACCAACTCGGGCCTGGTCGAGGCGGCGCGCGCCGACTTTCCCGACGCCTTCCTGATCTACCGCAACCATCCGGACGTCATGAGCGGCAACCGCCCCGGTCGGTTGGACGCCCACGCGATGGAGGCAGTCGACGCCGTCGCTGACGACCTGGACATCATAGACTGCCTGGAGGCCTGCGATACGCTCGCCACGCTAACGTCGCTGTCGGGCTTCGAGGCGTTGCTGCGTGGCAAGGTCGTTGCGACCTATGGGCGACCCTTCTACGGCGGCTGGGGGCTGACGACCGACCGGATGACCTTCGAGCGGCGCACGCGGCGAGCCGGCCTGGCTGCCCTCGTCGCCGCCGCCCTGATCCAGTACCCGATCTATGTCACGCCCGAGGGCTGGCCGTGCGAGGCCGAGGACCTGGTCGAGCGCCTGATCCGCGAGCGCGACACACCCGCCCCGCCCCCGCCGCCTCACCAGATCGCCCGCTGGTGGAAGGGCATCATCGCCAGTCTCGACCGCCGCCCGCCGCCGTCCTATTGAGACCTGAAACCAGAGGGATATCGTCCCTCAAACAGCGAGGCTCCGCGAGCCGAGCGATAGGGACACCACCTTGCCTCACGCCGTCATCGCCGCCACCGGCCTGTTCACCCCCGAGCAGTCCATCTCCAACGCCGAACTGGTCGCCGCCTACAATGCCTGGGCCGAGCGCTGGAACGCCGACCATGCGCTCCAGATCGCCGAGGGCGACGTCGCGGCGCTTACGCCGTCGTCGGTCGAGTTCATCGAGAAGGCGTCGGGCATCAAGAGCCGGTTCGTGCTGGACAAGGCCGGCGTGCTGGACCCCGCGCGGATGGCCCCCCGCATCCCCGAGCGCGGCAACGACGAGCTGTCGATCATGGCCGAGATGGCGGTGAAGGCCGCGCGTCAGGCCATCGAGGCCTGGGGCAAGCCGGTCAGCGAAATCGGCGCGGTGCTGTGCGCCGCCTCCAACATGCCCCGCCCGTATCCGGCCCTGGCGGTCGAGGTCCAGCAGGCGCTGGGGATCGACGGCTTCGGCTTCGACATGAACGTGGCGTGCAGCTCCGCCACCTTCGGCATCAAGACCGCGGCCGACTTCCTGACGAACGACCCGACCAAGGCCGTGCTGATGGTCAATCCGGAGGTCTGTTCGGCTCACCTGAACTTCACCGATCGGGACAGCCACTTCATCTTCGGCGACGTGGCCACCGCCCTGATCGTGGAAGCGTCGGACCGGGCCGGCCCGGGCGGATGGGACATCCTCGGCACCCGGCTGAAGACGGTGTTCTCGAACAACATCCGAAACAACTTCGGCTTTCTGAACCGCTGGGCGCTGGAGACGGGCGCTGCCGTCGGGTCCGACCGCGCGGCCGGCCAGCAGGACGACAAGCTGTTCATCCAGCAGGGCCGCAAGGTCTTCAAGGATGTGGTGCCCCTGGTATCGGACATGATCGTCGACCATGCCGGCGACCTGGGGATCGACCCGCAGGGACTGAAGCGCCTGTGGCTGCACCAGGCCAACATCAACATGAACCAGATGATCGGCAGGAAGGTCCTGGGCCGCGACCCGACCGAGGCCGAGAATGTCATCATCCTGGACGAATACGCCAACACCTCGTCTGCCGGGTCGATCATCGCCTTCCATCTGCACAATGACGGGTTCGATGCGGGCGAGACCGGGCTGATCTGCAGCTTCGGCGCGGGCTATTCAGCAGGGACGGTGTTCGTCCGTAAACGCGGCTGATCACGAACTGATGAGCCGAATAACACCGGCTTAGCTTGCGCCTGCGAGGCGAGTGGGTTCATGAAGGTCCATCCCTGACAGCCTGGCGGAGCGTCCGGATGAACCAACCGAAGCAGCCGAACTTCCTGGAAACCCTCGCGCGCGACGTCGCGCAGGTTCTCAAGTCTCTGGGCGGTTCTGCTCACGAGACCACGGTGATCGAATGCGTCGCGGCGCTCAGGCGCCAGCGCGGCGAGCCTGTCGCGCCGGATCTGGGCCGCCTCATCATCGAGGCCTTCCAGCGGTATTCGGAGTGGTTCACGCGTCCCTTCGGCGAAGGCTCCAAGCGCTGGGCCCTGATCGCCGAACCGGGCTGAGGCAGAGGCCCCCTCCCCATTCGCTAAGCGGCGAACGGGGAGGAGACGGTCCTTCTTAGAACTTCCGGACGTAGCTCACGCCGTAGGTGTCGACCTCGCCGCCGTTGTCGTCGGTGAAGTCGCGGCGCGTCCAGTCGGCGCGGATGCCGTTCTGGGCGTCGAAGAAATAGTTGCCGCCGACGCCGTAGTTGACGCTTTCGCCGTCCTCCTCGACCTCGAAGCCGGCGACCTCGGCCTTGATCGAGGTGGTGCCGTAGCCGACCCGGCCGAACAGTTCGAAGTTCGGAGCCAGCGGCAGGATGCCGACGGCATAGGCGGCTGCGTCATAGTCCTGCTCGATCGAGCCGGTCACGCCGCCGAAGGTGACATCGTCGTCCCGAACGCCGATCGAGGCTTCGCCTTCAAAGGCGACGTTCGGCGACACGCGCGCACCGACACGGCCGGTGACGGCCCCCAGGTCGGCGTCGTCGGCGTCAAGGGCCGTATAGCCCGCCGTCCCGTACCACTGCGGCTGGGACAGGCTCTGCGCCGCGACAGGCAGGGCGAACAGGGAAACGGCGGCGGTCGCGAGAAGAATGTTACGCATTGTTTCTTTCAAACTCCTAGATGCGGGACTGATCGTCCCGGCCCCATCCAGCGAGTGCTCAAGTAGGTATCGCCCTCGGCCGTTCCATAGGTGGCCGATTACATAGCGACGACTGTGAGCGGCGAAGCACAGACGTCGTTATGCTTGCCGCCTTCTTGCCCTAATCGAGGGCAGCCAGCAGGGTCGCGGCCATGGCGTTGAGCGGCGTGGGGATCCCATGCTTCCGACCCAGCCGGGCGATGACGCCGTTTCGCGCGTCCCATTCGGTCGGACGCCCGGCCCGGCGATCGGCCAGCAGGGAGTTGACCGAGTCCGGAGGCGAGGCCTGCGTCTGGGCCACGACCCGGTCGGGCAGGTCGGCGGACAGCACCGCCCCCTCGGCTGTTCCAACGGCCAGGCATTCGGCGACCAGATCCCGCATGAGCTCGGCGATGTCCGGACGGGAGACGACGCCCGCCGACCGGCCCGTCAGCCCACTGACGGCCCCGGCGCAATTGACGGCCAGCTTGGCCCAGGCCACCGACGTCCAGTCCACCTCAGTGGAGACAATGAGGTCAGGGCTGTCGAACAGAGCTGCGAACGCCGCGCCGTTCGCCCCTGTCGGCACCTTCATCCAGCCGTCGCGTCGCTGGACGACCACGCCCGGCGCGCTTCGTTCGGCCGGGATCTCGACCACCACCGGCACGATGCGGTCGGCGGGGACGTGGGGCGCGAAACGGGTCACATGCTCCACGCCATTCTGAAGCACGGCCACGCGGGTCGCGGGCCCGACGAGGCGGTCCAACCAGAGAGCCGTCGCGGCGACGTCATAGGTCTTGGTGGCGATCAGCACCCAATCGACGGGGTCGGCCTGCGAGGGATCCCACACGACGCGCGGCGTGGCCTCGATGCGGACGGCCGGGGTGTGGACGACGAGGCGATCGAACGGCGTGCGCGCGCACAGGACCGGGTCCAACCCGGACTGGATCAGATGGGCGGCGACCGTCCCGCCGATGGCACCCGGCCCCACAACGGCGACCGTCATCTTCCTTCTCACCTTGCGGGAGAAGGTGGCTCGCGGAGCGAGACGGATGAGGGGTGAAACTCGGTCTGCGAAATGTGGGCTATCCGAACCAACGTGGGTGCATCCACATACCCCTCATCCGGCTCTCCGGGCCACCTTCTCCCGCGAGGGGAGAAAGGACGCCTTCACCGATCTTTCTCGCGTTCCACGTTCAGCGCCGCCTGGGCCGCGGCCAGCCGCGCGATCGGCACGCGGTAGGGCGAGCAGCTGACATAGGCCAGGCCGACCTGTTCGCAGAAGGCGATGGACGCCGGGTCACCGCCGTGCTCGCCACAGATACCCATCTTGATGTCGGGCCGGACCGCCCCGCCCCGCTCGGCGGCGATACGGATCAGGTCGCCGACACCTTCCTGGTCCAGGCGGACGAAGGGGTCGGTCTCGAAGATGCCCTTGTCCATATAGGCCTGCAGGAACCGGCCCGAATCGTCACGGCTGATGCCGAACGTCGTCTGGGTCAGGTCGTTGGTGCCGAAGCTGAAGAACTCGGCGTGCTCGGCCAGGTCCCCGGCCCTGAGCGCCGCGCGCGGCAGTTCGATCATGGTGCCGACCAGGTATTCGACGCTGTCGCCGGCGGCCTCGAACACGGCCTTCGCCGTCCGGTCGGTCAGTTCGCGCAGGAACTTCATCTCCAGGCCGAGCGCGACCAGCGGGTGCATGATCTCGGGGATCGGTGCGGTGCCCGACGCCTGTTTGACCGCGATCGCCGCCTCCAGGACCGCGCGGACCTGCATTTCATAGATTTCGGGATAGGCGACGCCCAGCCGGCAGCCGCGATGGCCCAGCATGGGGTTGGTTTCCTGCAACTCCCGCGCCCGCTTCTTCAGCTTGGCGGCGTCCAGCCCGGAGGACGCGGCCAGCGCGTCCAGGTCCTCGTCCGAGTGCGGGATGAACTCGTGCAGCGGCGGATCGAGCAGCCGCACCGTGACCGGCAGACCGGCCATGATGGTGAACAGCTCGACGAAGTCCGACTTCTGGAACGGCTCGATCTTGGCCAGGGCCGCGCGGCGGCCTTGTTCGTCGTCGGCCAGGATCATCTCGCGCACCGCCGAGATGCGTTCCTCGTCGAAGAACATGTGCTCGGTCCGGCACAGGCCGATGCCCTCGGCTCCGAAGCCGCGCGCGGTCTTGGCGTCCAGCGGGGTCTCGGCGTTGGCGCGCACGCGCAGGCGGCGCACCTTGTCCGCCCAGGCCATCAGGGTCTGGAAGTCGCCGGTCAGCTCCGGTTCGATCATGGCCACCGCCCCGTCCAGCACCTCGCCCCTGGAGCCGTCGATGGTGATGACCTCGCCGGCCTTGAAGACGCGGCCGCGCGCGGTGAAGGTCTGGGCCTTTTCGTCGATGTGGATCTCGCCCGCGCCGGACACGCAGGGCCGGCCCATGCCGCGCGCCACCACCGCCGCGTGGCTGGTCATGCCGCCGCGCGCGGTGACGATGCCGCGGGCCGCGTGCATGCCGTGGATGTCCTCCGGCGAGGTCTCCTCACGCACCAGGATGACGGCGTCGCCCAGCTGGTTCAGCCGCTCGGCCTCGTCGGCGTCGAAACAGACCTTGCCGGTCGCGGCACCCGGGCTGGCGGGGAGGCCGGCGGCCACGACGTTGCGGGTCGCGTTGGGATCGAGTGTCGGGTGCAGCAGTTGGTCCAGCGCCGAGGGCTCGACCCGGCTGATCGCCTCTTCCTGGGAAATGACGCCCTCGGCGGCGAGGTCGACGGCGATCTTCAGCGCGGACTTGGCGGTGCGCTTGCCGTTGCGGGTCTGAAGCATCCACAGTCGGCCCTGTTCGACCGTGAACTCGATGTCCTGCATGTCGCGGTAGTGGGTCTCCAGCTTGCCGACGACGTCGACGAACTGGGCGAAGACCTCGGGCATCGCCTCTTCCATCGAAGGCGCCGTCTCGCCCATCTCCTCGCGCCCGGCCCGGGTCAGGGACTGGGGCGTGCGGATGCCCGCGACCACGTCCTCGCCCTGGGCGTTGATCAGGAACTCGCCGTACAGCCGCGCCTCGCCGGTCGAGGGGTTGCGGGTGAAGGCGACACCCGTGGCCGAGGTCTCGCCCATGTTGCCGAACACCATCGACTGGACGTTGACCGCCGTGCCCCAGCTTTCGGGGATGTCGTGCATGCGGCGATAGAATTTGGCCCGGTCGTTCATCCAGCTGGCGAAGACGGCCGAGACCGCGCCCCACAGCTGTTCATGCGGGTCCTGAGGGAAGGGTCGGCCCAGCTCGCGCTCGACCACGGCCTTGTATTCGACGACGACCTTTTCCCAGTCGGCGGCCTTCAGGTCGGTGTCGACGGTGACGCCCAGACGGTCCTTGTGGTCGTCCAGGACCTCCTCGAAGTCGTCGTGGCTCATCCCCAGGACGACGCTGGAATACATGGTGATGAAGCGGCGATAGCTGTCGAAGGCGAACCGGCGGTCACCGCTGAGCTTGGCCAGCCCCTCGACCGTGGCGTCGTTGAGGCCGAGGTTCAGCACCGTGTCCATCATGCCCGGCATGGAGGCGCGGGCACCGGAGCGGACGCTGACCAGCAAGGGATTCGACGCATCGCCGAAGGTCTTGCCGACCACCCTCTCGACCGTCTTCAGCCCCTCGGCCACCTGGGCCTGGAGCCCGTCGGGGTAGGTCTGGCCGTTGGAATAGTAGTGGACGCAGGCCTCCGTGGTGATGGTGAAGCCCGGCGGCACCGGCAGGCCCAGCGACGACATCTCCGCCAGGTTGGCGCCCTTGCCCCCCAGCAGATTCTTCATCGACGCGTCGCCGTCGGCGGAGCCCCCGCCGAAGCCGTACACCCACTTGGTCATTCGTCAGCCCCTGAGGATCGGATGCGGCGGGTTGGCCCCGCTCGGAAACCGGCCCTGACTACGGCCTGATCCGGAAAAGTGTAAGCGGTTTTGCGATCAGATCAGGCCGCAGATCGAAGCTGGACCTTGATTCACCAGCTTCGGCGGGATCGCGAAGCGATCCCTCCTCAGCGGATCAAGGTCTAGCGTGCTGCGCGCGCGAAGGCGAGGCCGGGCTGTAACAAAGGGTGATGCGGCGGCGGGTTCCCTATTCCACGCTCCGCACATTGTCGTCGGAGTTGCGGTCGATCCACTTGTTGTAGGGGTCGACGCCCGCGAACGTGGGCTTCTGGGCCGTGGTGAAGCGGAAGGTCTGCACCCCGGTCCGCAGGGGCCGGCGCTCGAACAACAGGACGTCGCCGGCGTCGAAGGCTCCGTCGCCCGGCTCGGCCGAGAACAGTCCGATGTCGAACGTCTCGTTCAGCGGCGCTTCCGTCTCGACGCCCTGGCCGTCGGCATAGAGCTTGCGCGCCTCGACCGTGACCGCGACGTCCCAGCGTCCGTCGGACCGGCGCGTGGCCGTCGTTTCGTTGACCTTCACGTCATACAGGGTGATCCGCTCGAACAGGTCGGTGATCAGGGCTTGCTTGTCGGCGGGCGCCACGGCGCGAAGGGCCGCGATCAGGTCCAGCGAGCGCGGATAGGGCGCGCCCTGGAAGCCGAACCGCTGGACCAGGGTCCGCAGGGCGGCGTTGACCCGGTCCTCGCCGATCTGGTCGGCCAGCAGATACATGACCGATCCGCCCTTCTGGTAGTGGATGTAGCCCTGGTTCTCGACACGATAGAGCGGCAGTTCCTCCAGCCGCTCGGTGCCACGGCTGCGCAGATAGTTGTCCAGCTCGAACTTGAGGAACCGGCGGATCTGATCCGCGCCATAGGTCTCCTTCATGACCATCAGGGCCGAGTACTGGGCCAGGGTCTCGGTCAGGGTCGTCGACCCCTGCGAGTCCGCGCTGACCACCTGGTGCGCCCACCACTGGTGACCCAGTTCGTGGGCGGTGATGTAGGTGACGTAGTCGATCTTCTCCGGGTCGCGGAAGTCGGCAATGAAGCCCAGCGATTCCGAATAGGGGATGGTGTTGGCGAACGCCTGGGCGAAGCTCGCATAGGCCGGGAACTCGATGATCCGCACCTGACGGAACTGGTAGGGGCCGAACGCCGCCTGGAAGTAGTCGAGCCCGGTCTTCAGGGACTGGATCATGCGGCCGACGTTCCGCTCGTGGCCGGGCTGGTGATAGACGGCCAGTTCGATGCCGTCGTGGACCTCGCGCTCGACCTCGTACCGGGCCGACTGGACCGACAGGAAGTTGAGGATGGGGGCCTCGGTGACGAAACGGGCGGTGCGCCGACCGTTGGCCGTGGTGTCGGAGACCTTGTAGCCCGGGGCGATCGGGGTCTGGTCAGCCACCGTGGTGACGGTGATGTCCGAGGTGACCCAATCGGCCCCGACATAGTTCCGGCCCTGGGCGGAGGTGTCCTCCAGCCGCGCCTGGCGCAGTTCGGCGGGCAGGCCGTATTTGCGCCGCGTGGTGCGGTCGCCCAGCAGCCCCTGGCGGCTCATGCCGATGATCGGCGCGAACTCGTTGTTGGAGACGAAGGTGCCGTTGTCGACCAGCCGGGTGGTGTTGCCGCGATGCTTGAAGCCCCGTTGCTCGAACACGGTCTCGAACCGCACCGTCCGCCGCTCGCCGGGAGCCATCGGCGTGGCGAAGCGGTAGATGCGGTAGTCGAACTCCTCCCACTCGCGGGCGATGGTCGCGCCCTCGACCTCCATGCGGGTGACCTGAAGATCAGGCAGCCAGCGCAGGTGCATCTCGGACAGGGGCGCGCCCGTGCGGTTCTCGACGACATAGGTTCCCTGGGTCTCCAGGCGCGGCGCGTGGGGATCCAGGTCCATGACGTAGGTCACGCTGACCATGGACGGCTGGGGCGTGTCCTCGAAGCGCAGCAGCGTCTTCTCGTACTCGGCCTGTCGCCGCTCCTCCTGGTCGGACGTCTGGTACTCGTTCAGGACATTGGTGTTGTAGAAGATGAAGCCGCCCAGGCCGACGAAGGCCACCAGTGCCACGGCTATGACCGCGCCCGCCGGGCCCATCAGACGACGCGGCAGCCGGCGCAGGCGCGGCATGAGACGGGTCTCGGTCCCGCGCCGCCACAAGGCGTAGGCCAGCACCAACAGGATAGTGGCGAACGCGGTCCAGTAGGCATCCGCCCAGTTGGCGAAGGTCTGGAAATCGCCCGTGCCGTTCATGTCGGACAGGGGCACGCCGGGTCCGCTGCCGTAACGATACAGAATGTGCTCGAAACCTAGATTGCCCAGGACGATGGTGCCGACCAGATAGACCACCATCAGGGCCCAGCCGACGAATTTGTTGGGCGACAGGGCCTGAACGAAGATCGCCAGAACCGCGATGAAGGCGAAGTTCAGCGTGCCCGGCAGCAGGAACCACAGCACATATTTGTCGATCTCGTAGTCGACGCCGCCCTTGTAGGTCTGGATCGCCATGCCGGTCAGCATGCCGACGACCAGAATCGAGCCGAGCACCAGGATCAGGGCCAGGGTCTTGGGAACCAGGAAGGTCCAGTCCGGCGTGGGCGTGGCGTCGATGATCTCGTGCGTGCGCCGCTCGCGATCCCGCCAGACCAGCTCGCCCGCGTAGTAGATGGCGACGATGATCGCGACGATGCCGAACGCCCCGATCAGCAGTTCGATGACCAGCCGCGTGACAAGGAAGACCGGCGCGCCATAGAGCTCGCCCGCGAACAGCAGGGTGCCGACGCCCTGGAAGGCCCCCAGAACGATCAGCACCAGGAAGGCGGGGCTCTTGAAGATCAGCGCCATCTCGAAGCCGGTGCGACGACGCAGCTGGGCCCAGCCAGACGCGAAACCATAGCTGGGCGCCGGCAGGGGGCCGGACGACGCGGGCGCGGCGGGGGCCTTCTCGGCCAGGGCGCGCAGCTTGTCCTGCTTGGTCGCCTTGGCTCCCCGCGCCGCGGGGCGGTACAGGAAATAGGCGGCGGCCAGGAAGACCGCGCCCACGCCGGTCCAGATCAGGCGGTTGTAGAGGAAGACCCCTTCCAGGGCCGGATTAAGGGTGTTGCGCTCGACCGGCGTCCAGTAGCGGGTCACCAGGCCGTAGGCCGAGGCCCCGAACGGCTCCAGCCAGGCCAGGGCCTGCTCGAACTCCGGACGCGCCAGAGCCGAGGTCAGGCTGATGTAGATGATGAAGACGGCGACGACGCCGACATAGGTCGCCATCATCGAGCGGGTCACCGTCGCCAGGGCGAAGAACAGCGCCGAGGTCAGGAAGACACCCGGCAGGCCCATGACCAGATAGGACCAGGCATAGTCGCCCGGCCGGAACGGCCCCACCGTCTCCTGGTCGACCCAGGGCATGAACGTGCCCAGAGCGATGCCGATCGAGACGCTGAGGAAGCACAGGGCGACGGCGGCGAAGGCCCCGGCGAAACGGCCGTAAAGATAGTCGAACTTGGTCGCCTGGGTCGCCTGGATCATCGGCCCGAAGCCGGTGGTGGCGTCACGGGCGACGACATTGGCCACAATGGCCGTCGTCGCCAGCATGAACAGGATGGCGAAGATCGTGTGCGCCTGCGCCAGGGCATAGGGCGCGTTGACGTTCACATTGCCCCCGCCCCCGATCGAGATGTTGTCCGACGCCGCGACCAGGCCGAAGCTGAACAGGGTGAAGATGATGGCGATGACCCAGAAGGCCGGCTGGCGCAGCTGGTAGCGGAATTCGAAGGCGGCGATCTTCGCGAACATGCGGCCGGCCTTACGCGGCGATCTTGCGCGACGCCGACAGCGTCGAGAAATAGACGTCCTCAAGCCCGCCCGGCACGGGCTCGAAGCCCTCGCCCGGACGCCGGTCAGACAGGACGTGGATCACGGTCTTGCCCGCGAACAGGCGCGTCGAGATGACCTCGTGCCTGGCGCGGTGTTCTTCCAGCGCCTCCTTGTCGATGGTCTTCTTCCAGACCCGGCCGTTCAGCCGCTCCATCAGCTCGGCGGGCGCGCCCTCCAGCTGGATCTTGCCGCCGGCCAGCACCGCCATGCGCGGGCACAGGTCGGCCACGTCCTCGACGATGTGGGTCGACAGGATGATGACGACGTTGTCGGCGATCTCGGCCAGCAGGTTCAGGAAGCGGTTGCGCTCCTCGGGGTCCAGACCCGCCGTCGGCTCGTCGACGATGATCAGCTTGGGATTGCCGATCAGGGCCTGAGCGATGCCGAACCGCTGGCGCATACCGCCCGAGAAACCCGCCAGGGCCTTCTTCCTGACCGACCAGAGATTGGTCTGGTTCAGCAGGCTCTCGACCGTCTCCTTGCGTTCCTTGCCGCCGGCGATGCCCTTCAGCACCGCCATATGATCCAGCATGTCGTAGGCCGAAACGCGCGGATAAACGCCGAAGTCCTGGGGCAGATAGCCGAGGGTGCGCCGCAGCTTCTCAGGCTCGGCGATGGCGTCGATGCCGTCGAAGTCGATGGAGCCCGAAGTGGGGGTCTGCAGCGTGGCGATGGAGCGCATCAGGGTCGACTTGCCCGCCCCGTTCGGCCCCAGCAGACCGAACATTCCGGTCGGAACGCTCAGCGAGACATCGTCCAGCGCGCGCGTTCCGTTGCCATAGACGTGGACAAGATTCTTCACCGACAGCATGCGACAGCCCTTTTTTTGGTCAAGGAAACTTGTCACGGCGATCGGCACGCCGCAAGTTACGATTACGTCAGGATAGCGGCGCGCGGGTCAGTCGGTAGCGTCCAGCCACCTCTTCGAACGCATCTTCGTCCGTCCGCCGGAAAGCCATGACGACCCCATCGTCGGCCCCCAGCAGCTGGAATCCGCCCTCGGTCGCCCGCCAGGATCTGGCCTTGGCGACGATCGGCAGACCGCAGTTTTCCGTCCGTGCTGGACGGACGCCCTCGACGATCAGGTTGGCCAGCGCCAGTTCGCATTGCGCCCCGCCGCCGACCTCGGTCAGCGCCCAGTATCCGGCGACCTGATCCACCGCCAGCACCGGCTCTTGAGGCTCTGACGACGCCGGCGGGGGGGCGCAGGCAGTCATCAGCAGGGTCGCGAGAACGGCGGCGGCTCGGAAGACGGGGTCATGTCGTCGGCTCCTCATGGCCCACCCTCGCCCCGCAGGATGGCCACCGCAAGGCCGATCAGCCGCCCTTCAGCTTCAAACGGAACGCATGCAGCAGGGGCTCGGTGTAGCCATTCGGCTGGGCCACGCCCTCGAACACAAGCGCCCGCGCCGCCTGATAGGCCAGGCTGGCCTCCGGCTCTGACGCCATTGGACGATACAGCGGGTCGCCCGCGTTCTGGGCATCGACCTTGGCGGCCATCCGAAGCAAGGCCGCCTCGACCTGCGCGTCGGTGCAGACCCCGTGCAACAGCCAGTTGGCGATGTGCTGCGAACTGATCCGCAGCGTCGCCCGATCTTCCATCAGGCCGATGTCGTGGATATCGGGCACCTTGGAGCACCCGACACCCTGGTCGATCCAGCGCACAACGTAGCCGAGGATGCCCTGGGCGTTGTTGTCGAGCTCGTCGGACACCACCTGCTCGGACCAGTCGGCACCCTGAGCCAGGGGCGGGGTGAGCAGATCCTCCAACCCCGGCGTCGGTCGCTGCGCCACCTCCTTCTGCACGGCGAAAACATCGACAGCGTGATAGTGCATGGCGTGAAGCGTCGCGGCCGTCGGGCTGGGCGTCCACGCGGTGTTGGCCCCGGTCTTCGGATGGCCGATCTTCTGCTCCAGCATGTCGGCCATGCGATCCGGTGCCGCCCACATGCCCTTGCCGATCTGGGCCCGCCCCGACAGGCCGCACGCCAGGCCGATCGCGACGTTGCGCGCCTCATAGGCCGCGATCCACTTCGAACTCTTGATGTCGGCCTTCCTGACCACCGGCCCCGCCTGCATGGCCGTATGGATTTCGTCGCCCGTGCGATCCAGAAAGCCGGTGTTGATGAAGACGATCCGGTCCCTGACCGCGTGGATGCAGGCCGCGAGGTTGGCCGAGGTGCGTCGTTCCTCGTCCATCACCCCGACCTTGATGGTGTGCCGCTCCAGTCCCAGCAGGTCCTCGACGGCGTCGAACAGCCGGTCGGTGAAGGCCGCTTCGTCCGGTCCATGCATCTTCGGCTTGACGATGTAGATCGACCCCGCCGTGGAGTTCCGGAACCGGCCGAGGCCTCCCAGGTCATACAGGCCGATCAGCGATGTCAGGATGGCGTCGAGCATCCCCTCGAACGCCTCCGAGCCGTCCGGCAGGCGGATAGCCGGATTGGTCATCAGGTGGCCGACGTTTCTGACGAACAACAACGACCGCCCCTTCAGCGTCCCGGTCGAGCCGTCGTCGGTGGTGTAGACCCGATCCGCCTCAAGCACCCGCTCCAGCGTCCGACCGCCCTTCTGGACGCTGGCCGACAGATCGCCCTTCATCAGGCCCAGCCAGTTGCGATAGGCGGCGGTCTTGTCGGCCGCATCGACCGCCGCGACCGAGTCCTCCAGATCGCAGATCGTCGACAGGGCCGATTCCAGGATCACATCGGCGATGCCCGCCGGGTCGGTCGCGCCCACCGGATGGTCCCGGTCGAACACCACCTCGATGTGCAGGCCGTTGTGGCGATAAAGGACGCCCTTCTCGGTGCGCCCGACGAACTGGTCCTGATGCTTCAGGGCGATGGCGTGGGAGAAGCTTTCGTCCACATCGGCCCAGGACACAGTCTCCAGCGGCACCGCCTCGTCAAGGAAGGCCTTGGCCCGCGCCACGACCCGCGCGCCCCGTTCGACATCGTAACGGCCCGCAGCCGGCAGATCGCCGAGGGCGTCGGTCCCATAGAGGGCGTCGTACAGGCTTCCCCACCGCGCGTTGGCGGCGTTCAACAGGAACCGCGCGTTCAGGATCGGGACCACCAGCTGCGGTCCGGCCAGTCGCGCCAGTTCGTCGTCCACCCGCTCCGTGCCGATCTGAAAGGGCGCGGGCTCGGGCACCAGATAGCCGATCTCGCGCAGGAAGGCGTCGGTCGCCCCGGCGTCGTGCGGCTGGCCCTTGCGCTCCGCATGCCAGGCGTCGATGCGCGACTGGAGGTCATCCCGCGTCGCCAGCAGCGCGCGGTTGTCGGGGGTGAACCGAGCGAAGATGTCCGCCACGCCCGCCCAGAAGCCTTCCGGCGTGATGCCGAGCCCCGGCAGGACCTCCGTCTCGACGAAGGCCGCCAGTTCGTCTGCGACCAGAAGGCCGGCGCGGTCGGTGTGGGCCATGGGACATCTCCGGCGGGAGCCGGGCTTGGGAGGCGGCTCGTAACAATGCGTGATCGCACTAGAGCGGTCGGCGGATGCGTCCGCAAGCCACCATCCACCTGACACCGGTGACATAGCCAGCCACCCGGCCTACCCTTCACTCACCGTGCACCCCGGCGACGGCCGGGGTCCAGCGCGGTCGCAGACGCCGGAATGCTCCCTGGCCTGAGGGCCGCTTCCGGCATCGCGTCTGGATCTGGAACCCGGCCTTCGCCGGGGTGCACGGAGGGTGTGATGCATGCTCAACGTCGGACAGTGATGGCGGGCCTGCTGCTGCCTATGCTCGCGGGATGGGCGCAGGGCGGGGCCGATCACCCCGTCGCTTCGACCGGCCATGGCCCGGTCCGCGGCTACCGCGACGGGCTGGTCACTGTGTTCAAGGGCGTTCGCTACGGTGCCGATACCGGGATCGGCCGGTTCCAGCCCCCGCGCCCTCCCCGCCCCTGGACCCAGACCGCCGACGCCTTCGACTATGGCTCCGCCAGCCCCCAGGGCGGCGCCGAGCCGAACCAGGACGAGGACTGCCTGTTCCTGAACGTCTGGACGCCCGCGCTCGACGACGGCCGGCGGCCGGTGATGGTCTACATCCACGGCGGCGGCTATTCGACCGGCTCGGGCTCCAGTCCGCTCTACGACGGCGCGCGGTTGGCCGGCCGAAACGACGTGGTGGTCGTCACTCTGAACCACCGGCTGAACGTGTTCGGATATGCCTATCTGGCGCGGCTGGCGGGCCCTGCCTTCGCCGACAGCGGCAATGCGGGCCAACTGGACCTGATCCTTGCCCTTCGGTGGGTCCGCGACAACATCGCGGCCTTCGGCGGCGATCCCGGACGCATCTTGGTCTTCGGCCAGTCGGGCGGTGGGGCCAAGATCGCGACCCTGATGGCCACGCCCGCCGCCGCCGGACTGTTCCACCGCGTCGCGACCATGAGCGGCCAGCAGGTCACCGCTTCGGGCCCCATGAACGCGACCCGCCGGGCCCTGGCCTGGCTCGAGGCGCTGGACCTGCCGCCCGAGCGCGCGGCCGAGGTCGCCACCCTGCCCGTCGACCGGCTGCTGCGCGCCACCGAGACCACCGATCCCGTCCTCGGCTACGGCTCCCTGTCGTTCGCCCCCGTGCTGGACGACCGCACCCTGACGCGCCACCCCTTCTATCCGGACGCTCCCGCCCAGTCGGCGCAAATCCCTATGATCATCGGCAACACCCGCGACGAGACCCGCGCCTTCCTCGGCGCCGATCCGGCGAACTTCAGCCTCGCCTGGGACGATCTGCCCGGCCGCATGACGATGGCCAACATGCGCATCGACGTCGCGCCTGAAGGGGTCGTCGCCGCCTACCGAGCGATGCATCCCGACTGGTCGCCGTCAGAGGTCTTCTTCGCCGCCACCACCGCCGCCCGCTCCTGGCGCGGGGCCGTCATAGAGGCCGAGGCCCGGGCGGCGTCCGGCAGCCCGGCCTGGGTCTATCAGCTGAACTGGACCAGCCCGATCGACGGTGGCCAACGCGGCGCGATGCACACCGACGACATTCCCCTGGCGCTCGATACCGTCGGCGCCCCCGGCAGCCGCGCCCAGGGTCCGCAGGCCCAGACGATGGCCGACATCCTGTCGGGGGCCTTCGTCGCCTTCGCCCGCACCGGCGATCCCAACCATGCCGGACTGCCGACCTGGGCCCCCTATGATCTGACCCGCCGCCAGACGATGATCATGGACGTCCCACCCCGGATGGAGGACGATCCGCGCGGCGACGAACGCCGCCTGTTCGCCCGCATTCCCTATGTCCAGCCAGGGACGTGATCTGCGGAGGGTCTTATGCTTGCGAAATATTGCCGAGCAACTGGAAGACCGTCTGATTCAAGACGGTCCGGTCCGCGTCGCCCAGGTGTCCCAGTCTTCCCGTGATCGAAGCCTTGCTGAAGGTGCCAATCACGAGCTTGAAGGCGGAAGGCTTCAGGAGCCCGGCAGTCCGCCAATCCGATATCAGCACGTCGCCTTCCATCAATGCTCGGTCGATCTTGCTGGTGATCGCCAGGAGAATGACGTCCGGACGCTGACGGTTGTAGTTTGCGGCACTGATCACCACGGCCGGGCGACGCTTGGCGGCCGACTGGTCGGTGAAGGGAAAGTCGACGACGACGACGTCGCCGAACTCAGAGATCATTGTAGATGTCGTCTTCTTCGTTATCCCACACCTTGGCGAAAGCGGGTTCGCTCGCTCGCAGGCAGTCGCGGACGAGAGCGCGGTGCTCTTCCTGAGCGCGGACGAAATCCACGAAAGTCATGATCTCGGCCACACGCTCGTCGGGCAGTTGGGCGATCTTTGCGATCAGGGTGTCTCGGACGATGTCGTTCATAGTCTCTGCTCTCTGGCCAAGACTACAGCAACTCGCCACGTCCGTCTCCCTCGCCTTGACTTCACCGTATTCGAAGCCCATGTGACCTCCGTCGCACCGTTGCGACCCCCGGTGCGCTCCAGCGCGTGTGGGTCTTCCTCCCAAGCGAAGACCTGACTGTAGCAGCGGCCGGCCCTCAAGATTCATTCGCTGCCCGGACACGCGGGGCGGCGCCCGATCAAGCCCGCGACCGCCACTCTGGCGATCCGTCGGGATTGGCGGCGCGCGGTCCTTTGGCGTCTCAGCCCGGCCGATGCGCGTCGCCGCATGCGAAAGACATCCGCTCCCATGAGCACCACCTTCGAATCCTTCGGCCTGAACAAGGCCCTTCTCCAGGCCCTCACCACCGAGGGCTACACCATCCCCACCCCGATCCAGGCCCAGGCCATCCCCTCGGTCATGACCGGCAAGGATCTGCTGGGCATCGCCCAGACCGGCACCGGCAAGACGGCGGCCTTCGCCCTGCCGATCCTGCATCGTCTGGCCGAGAACCGCGTCGCCCCCCTGCCGCGCACCACCCGCTGCCTGGTCCTGTCGCCGACGCGCGAACTGGCCAGCCAGATCGCCGACAGCTTCAAGGCCTATGGCAAACACCTCGGCTTCAAGGTCGCGGTCGTGTTCGGCGGCGTGAAATACGGCCCGCAGGAGCGCGCGCTCCAGGGCGGCCTCGACGTCCTGGTCGCCACCCCCGGCCGCCTGCTGGACCACATGCAGCAGAAGACGCTGGACCTGTCCTCGACCGAGATCTTCGTCCTGGACGAGGCCGACCAGATGCTGGACCTCGGCTTCGTCAAACCGATCCGCCAGATCGTCAGCCGCATCCCGGCCAAACGCCAGAACCTGTTCTTCTCGGCCACCATGCCGACCGAGATCGGCAAGCTGGCGGGCGAACTGCTGAAGGATCCCGTCAAGGTCCAGGTCACGCCGCAATCGACCACGGTCGAGCGCATCAACCAGTCGGTCGTCTATGTCGAACAGGGCCGCAAGCGCGCCCTGCTGACCGAGATGTTCTCGGACCCGAACTACACGCGCTGCCTGGTCTTCACCAAGACCAAGCACGGCGCCGACAAGGTCGCGGCCTATCTGGAGGCCGGCGGCGTTCAGGCCGGCGCGATCCACGGCAACAAGTCCCAGCCCCAGCGTGAACGCACCCTCGCCGCCTTCAAGGCCGGCAAGCTGCGCGTGCTGGTCGCCACCGACATCGCCGCGCGCGGCATCGACGTGGACGGCGTCTCCCACGTCGTGAACTTCGAACTGCCCTTCGTGCCCGAGGCCTATGTCCACCGCATCGGCCGGACCGCGCGGGCGGGCAAGGACGGCTCGGCCGTCAGCTTCGTCGCCGGCGACGAGATGAAGCTGCTGCGCGACATCGAGAAGGTCACGCGCCAGAAGATCCCCGCCAGCGACCGCCGCAACGACCCGGTCCTGGGTCGCCTCGACGCCTCGATCATGGCGGCCGGCGTCGGCAAGAAGGCCTCGATGCCCGACGACGACCGGGGTGAACGCCAGCAGCGCGGTCCCCGCAACCCGCGCCGCGACGGCGTCAAGCCCAGCCACGGCGGTCAACCGCACCGCGTGCGCGGTGGACGCGGCGGCCAGGGTCAGGGCTCCGGCCGGGGCGACGGCGGCGATCGTCCGATCTCCAACGTCGTGCCGTTCGATCCCCTCGCCGGCGACCGCGCCCGCTCGCGGCCGGTCGAGGCAGCCGCCACGGGCCCAGCCAAGGAGGGCGAGATCAAGCGCCGTCCGCGTCGCCGTCGTCCGTCCAACGGCGGCAAAGGCTACGTCGCCCGGGCCTGACGACCCGTTTCGTCTTTCACGAGATGGCCATCAGATCGCCGCCGTCGGATTATCCGGCGGCGGCGATTTCGTTTGCGTGAACTATCCCCCGACCAGGGCGACACCCGAAACGCAATCGACCCCGCGCACGAGGCGCGGGGTCGATCGTCGAGCCGTCTCTCAAGACTGAACTCAGCGGGCGTAGTCGTGGGCGATGGCCCAGTCGAACCAGTTGTCGACCACCGTGCCGGTCAACAGGATGCCGATGCCGCCGGTGAGCGTCGTCAGCACGGCGAACCACCAGGCCCAGCGATGGATGGACTCCATCGTGGCGTTGAAGCCCATGGTCCAGCGCCAGAACAGGGCCCCGCGCTCGGCGGCCGTTCCGCGGTCGGTGATCTGCTCGACCTCGCGCTCCGCGCCATAGCGGCTCGTGGCCAGAATGGTCGCGCCGTGCATGGCGAACAGCAGGGTCGAGCCATAGAGGAACACGATCGAGAGGGCGTGGAACGGGTTGTAGAACAGGTTGCCGTAGGTGATCGAGAAGGCTCCGGTCCAGTCCAGGTGCGGAAAGATTCCGAACGGCACGGCTTCGGACCAGCTGCCCATCATGATCGGGCGGATGAAGCCCAGCACGAGATACAGCCAGATCGCCGAGGCGAAGGCCCAGGTGGTGTGGGTGCCGAGACCCAGCGCCTTGGCCCGCTGGTAGCTGCGGATGCACCAGCTGATCAGCGACACCGTCAGGAAGAAGCCGGCGATCAGCCACCATCCGCCCTGGTTCAGCGGCGGCAGGATGTTCAGCCCCTGCTCCGGCGGCGGCGGATACAGCCCCAGCCACAGCAGCTGGCGAATGAACTCGAACGGGTTCCAGTTCACCTGGGCCAGCATGTTCAGGCCGATGATCTCGAAGGCCAGGAAGCCGGTCAGGAGAGACACGACCCCGGTCCAGCCCAGATGCATCGGGCCGATCTGGGCGTTGCCGATGGCGCCGATCCAGTGGACGAAGAAGGGCTTGCCGACGCGCTCGTCGTCTCGCTCGGTGGTGGGGGCGCCCATTTCGGCATGCCCGCGGACCTGAACCTGGGTGAAGATATTCTGATAGGCGTTCATTGTTCTCGCCCTCCCCTATTGCCAGATCGGCAGGTTGCGCCAGCCGTCCCACCATTCGGGCCAGCCCTTGTCCCAGAAGGGACCGCTGATGACGATGCAGATCGCGCTCCAGATCCCGGCCTGAAGCGCCAGGAACAGTCCGACCCGGTGAATGCCCAGGGTGCCGACCGAATAGCCGATGAAGTCGCGGAAGAAGGTGTCCTCGTGCTCGGGCTGGCGCACTTCCTTGCCGGGTCCCGGGTTGGCCGCGGCCAGCACCAGAGAGCCATGGAGCGCCAGCGCCATCGTCGTCGTGAAGAAGAAGGTCACGGCGATCATGTGCGCGGGATTGTAGTGAAAGTTCAGATACTGGTAGCCGACGTTCGACACCCAATCCAGGTGACTGAAGATGCCGTAGGGAAAGCCGTGTCCCCAGGCGCCCAGCAGGAACGGCCGGATCACGACCAGGCTGACATAGGCGAAGATGGCCACGCCGAAGGCGATCGGCACATGCAGGCCGATGCCCAGCTTGCGGCAGATCTCGACCTCCCGCAGCGCCCAGGAACAGAAGGCCCCGATGGCGCAGATGGTGACCAGCTGCCAGATGCCGCCTTCGCGCATCGGCGCGAGCGACAGGCCGTAGGCGATGTCGGGTGGATTGATCGAGATCAGCCACGGGTTCCAGGTGTCGCCCAGCGACGCCCCGTAGAAGATCAACGCTGTCCCCAGCGCGGCAAAGAAGGCGGTCGTGACGCCGAAGAAGCCGACGTAGAACGGACCCACCCAGAAATCGAACATGTCGCCGCCGATCAGGGTGCCACCCCTGATGCGGTATTTGCGCTCAAAACTCAGTAAGGCCATGACCGTCTCCGCCCGCTGTCCCGATCAACGCCGGGTTGGGCTCAAAATATCGGGGTCGCGACAGGCGGGATCGGATTGCTCCAGTCCCGCCCGCGCGCCGCATTCGCGGTTCCCGTCAGGGGGTGGCCGTAGCCGCCGCCGCGCGTTCTGCACCGTCGATCCAGTTGTACCGAGGCGAGCTGAGCAGGATGAAGTGGATCAGCAGAGCCAGAGTGAACAGGAAGACGGCGAGCGCCACGAGCGCCCTCCGGGGATCGAATAGGAGCCAAATTCTCCACATGACTGTAGTCCTCCATAGCCGGTGACCGGCTTTGTTGGCGACGACGGGTCAAAATGGCCCGCCGACAAAGTAAAGTGGAGACCTAGGCCCCCAACCAGGGACGCCAGTACCAGACCAGCACATGGGCCACGATCGCAATGACCGTGAACGCGATGAAGCTGGTCATGAAGAGGCCGTGGAATTCCTTGGCCGCCTCCGGCGTGAGTCCAGTCAAGGACCCCGTCGGTCTGTCATCAGGTAGATGAGACATCTCTCCTCCTTTCGTTGGAGCTAGTCCTCGGATGGGGGAAGATCCCCCGCCCGCTTCCGGCACCCGGACAAGCCGGACGACGGAACTTGGGTCCGATCAGGAGTGGCGATCGCGTCATGCGGCCCTCCCGCTCAGGACGATGGCGTTGGCGGCGATGAGGCGGTCGCGGGTGACCCGGTCCTCTCCGGCCTGGCGGGCGGCGCGTTCGGCCGTGTCGCGCAGGCGCTTGGCCGCGGAAATTCTGACGATGATCGGTTGGGCCGCGACCAGCTTTTCCAGCTCGTCCGCCGCGGCGTCTTCCCAATACAGCTCGGCGTGCGGTCGGGCCAGGGTCGGTTCGACCTTGTCCATCTGCGACGCCAGCGGCAGCACGTTGAACAGGGCGTCGAACAGGGCGTTGCAGACTTCCTGCACCAGATAGGTGCAGCCGCCATAGCCCATGAAGGGCGTGCCCGTGTGCCGTCGGATCGCCGCGCCCGGGAAGGACGCCGGCACCCAGACCCCGGACGGTCCGTGGCCGCCGCCGCCCTGAGACGCCTCGGCCAGATAGATGCGCTCGTTGATGCTGCCGAACAGGACCAGCGGCTTGGTCTCGCGGACCAGGCGGCTGATCTCGGCGTTGTCGGTCTTGGTCCCGGCCACCCGCGCGATGGCGAACTGGCACGGCAGGCCCAGGTCGTCCTCCAGGAACTTGCGGACGCCGCGCGTATAGGTCTCGTTGGCGACGATGGCGAAGCTGGCGGTGGCGAAGAAGTCCTGGGTGACCGAGCGCCACAGGTCCCACAGCGGCTTGATCGTCGTGTGCTTCTCGCGCTCGATGAAGGGCTCGGGATCCAGCCCCGTCATCTCGCCCAGCCGGCGCAGGAACAGGGTGGTCGAGTCCAGCCCGATCGGCGCCTGCAGATAGGGCTTCTCCAGCGCCTCGCAGAGCCCGCGCCCGAACTCGCGGTACATGCAGATGTTGACCTCGGCGTCGGCCAGATTGCGGACATCGGCCAGGTGGCTACCCAGCGGGAAGGTCATGTTGACCTGACACCCGATGCCTTCGCACAGGCGCTGGATCTCGGCCACGTCCGAGGGCATGTTGAACACGCCGTACATCGGGCCGATCAGGTTGACGCGGGGCTTGTCCCCTTCCACCCGGTCACGCGGGCGCGGCATCTTCTTCGGGCCGAACTGGGTCCATAGCCAGGTCAGGGCGCGGTCGGCCGACTGCCACTGATCCTCGTCGATGGTGCGCGGCAGGAAGCGCTGGATGTTGGTGCCCTCGGGCGTCACGCCGCCGCCGATCATCTCGGCGATCGAGCCCGTGACGACGACGGAGGGCAGGTCCTTGTCCAGCGTCTGCCAGGCCCGCTTCATCGCGCCTTCGGTGCCGTGGCGACCCAGCTCGTCCTCGCCCAGACCGGTGACGACGATGGGCAGTTCATGCGGCGGCAGGCCGTCGGTGTAGTGCAGGATCGAGGTGACCGGCAGGTTCTCGCAGCCCACCGGACCGTCGATGATGACCTGCAGGCCCTTGATGGCGGTGAAGGCGTAGACCGCGCCCCAGTATCCACCGGCCCTGTCGTGGTCGAGAATGAGGGTCACGTTCCGACGTGCTCCTCGGCCTTGGCCGCGGCCGCGCGTTGTTTGGCGTAGCGGGCCTTGAACTCGGGACGCAGAACCGGCGTCTCGGACCAGATGCCCGAGGTCTCGCCGGAGCCCACGCCCTCGAAGAACTCGGTCATCCTGTCGAACCGGGCCTTGTTGCCGATGGCGGCGTTGATGACCTGGGCCAGCGAGCCCGTGCCCGCCGGTCCCATCAGAGGCCGGGCCGAGATGAGGTTGGTGAAATACAGCGCCGGGATCGACAACGACTTGGCGTGCTGGACCACCGGCGTCGTGCCGATGGCGAGGTCCGGCTTGATCGCGTCGACCGCCGACAGATCCTGTTCCAGCGAGGCGCGGTAGTTGACCGTGACGCCCTTGGCTTCCAGCCATTCGCGATCCGGGTCCGACCATTTGGTCTGCGGACAGGCCGTGCCGACGTACTCGACCTCCGCCCCGCTCTCGATCAGCAGGCGGGCGACGAGGAGCTCCGAGCCCTCATAGCCCGAGACCACGATCCGGCCCTTGATCGGGGTGGCGGCCAGGGCCGCGCCGATCGCGCCGACCATGGCGTTCTTGACGCCGTCGATCTGGCCTTGAGGAACATGACAGGCCTCGCCGATGGCCTGGAGCCAGGCGGCGGTGCCGTCGCGGCCGACCGGGGCCGAGCCGACGACCTTGCGGCCCGCCGCTTCGAACTCGCGCACGCTGGCGGTGTAGAAGGGGTGGATGGCGGCGACGACGGCGCAGTCCAGCGCAGCGTACAGCTCGCGCCATTCGCGGGTCGGGACCACAGGCCCGGCGGCCAGGCCCATCGGCTCCAGCATCCGCCCGATGATCATCGGATCAGCCGGGAACATTTCGCCCAGCAGGGTGACGGTCGGCTTGTCCGTGCGTTCCTTGGGCGCGGCGACGGGGCCGGCCTCGACCTCCTTGCGCGCATAGTTCAGCATGGCGCCGGCCAGCACGTCCTTGGCCTCGGCGTGGGTCGGGATGCCGAAGCCCGGCACGTCGATGCCGACGATGCGGACGCCGTTGATCTCTTTCGGCAGCAGCTGCAGCGGCACGCCCGATGCGGTCGGCACGCACAGATTGGTCACGACGATGGAGTCGTAGAGTTCCGGATCCGCCATATCGTGGACGGCGTCGCGGATGTCCTCGAACAGCTTGCCGGTGACCAGGCTCTCGGAGTTGAACGGCACATAGCCGACCGAGCGGCGCGCGCCGTAGAAATGGCTGGTGAAGGTCAGGCCGTAGACGCAGCAGGCCGACCCGCTGAGGATCGTCGCCGTCCGCCGCATCCGCAGCCCGACCCGCAACGATCCGAACGCCGGGCACATCGACTGCGGCTGGTCGTGCGGACCGACCGGATAGTCCTTGGCATAGCGGGCCAGGACCTCGGACTTGCCCGCGCGAGAGGCGGCGGCCTGGAGTTCGGCCTTGCCGCCATGGCAACCGCCGTCGGTCACGACGACCTCGCCCCCAACGCCGTCATCCTCGGGCGTGACCCGAGGATCGGACGTTCCGCTGCTCGCGCGATCGGGGTGAGGCACAGTCCGCCCACCGTCCGGCCCTCCGATCAAGTCGGAGGGTGACGGCGTTTTGGGAAAGGCGGGTCCGTCGGCCATGGAGATCAGACCGCCTCGTCGTAGATGACTTCGAGCGACTGTTTGGGCACATAGGACGCGCCGCGCATGTCGCTCTGGCTCGCCGGCACCAGCCGCACCTCGCCGCCCACCTGGTCGGGGCTGAACAGGCCCAGCAGCCCGTCCTGCGTCAGGGGCTTGGGATGCTGCGGCAAACTGTCGGTCACGGCCTGGGCCAGACCGGCGAACAGACTGCCCCACTCGCTGTCGGCGGTGCCGATGATCTGATAGTTGGCCGACTTCCTGCGGATGTCCTCGTTGGCCGGGATGGAGGCCAGGACCGGGATGTTCACGGCCTCGGCGAAGGCGGCGGCCTCGCCCGTGCCGTCGTCCTTGTTGATGATCATGCCGGCGACGCCGACGTTGCCGCCCAGCCGGCGGAAATACTCCACCGCCGAACAGACGTTGTTGGCGACGTAGAGCGACTGCAGGTCGTTGGACCCGACGACGATGACCTTCTGACACATGTCGCGCGCGATCGGCAGGCCGAAGCCCCCGCACACCACGTCGCCCAGGAAGTCGAGCAGGACGTAGTCGAAGCCCCAATCGTGGAAGCCCAGCTTTTCGAGCAGCTCGAAGCCGTGGATGATGCCGCGTCCGCCGCAACCGCGCCCGACCTCGGGCCCGCCCAGCTCCATGGCGAAGACGCCGTCACGCTGGAAACAGACATCCTCGATCTTGACCTCTTCACCGGTCAGCTTCTTGGCGGCGGAGGTGGCGATGATGGTGGGGCAGGATTTGCCGCCGAACAGCAGCGACGTCGTGTCGGACTTGGGATCGCAGCCGATCAGCAGCACCCGCTTGCCCTGCTGGGCCATCATGTAGCTCAGGTTCGACAGGGCGAAGGATTTGCCCGATCCGCCCTTGCCGTAGATGGCGATGATCTGGGTTTCCTTGGTGACCTCGCCGGTGTGGACGGGATCGGGCTCGACCGCGGCTTCGGCACGCAGGTGTTTGTGGGTAATCAGGGTCACGGTCACGCGCAGTTCCTCCAATCGAGGATCATCTTGAGACAGGCAGGGTCGCCGAAGGCGGTCGGATAGGCGTCGTTGGCCTCGGTCGCCGCCATCCGGTGGGTGATCAGGCCGTCCAGGCTCAGCGCGCCGGACTGGATCAGGGCGGTCACGCCGGCCACGTCCTCGGGCTTGAACTCGGCGGCGATGCGGAACCGCGCCTCCTTCATGAAGGCCATCGGAAAGGCGAAGGACAGACGCGCCTCATAGAAGCCGGCCAGGACGATCTCGCCACTGCGGGCCAGCCGCGCGACCAGGAAGTCCATCAGGTCCTCGGCGCCGGAGGCGTCGTAGATCGAACGATAGTCGCGGCGGTCGTCCGCATCAGGGTGGATGCCTACGCCGTTGCGACGCGCGGCGTTGGTCTCCCAGACGGTCGGCTTGTCGTGGCCCATCGCCTCGGTGATGCGCAGCAGAAGCCGCCCCAGGGTGCCGTAGCCGACGATCAGGTCGGGAGCCGTCCCGCCGACGATGGCGTGATAGGCCGTCGCTGCCAGCGACAGCAGGACCCCGTCGTCGTCCAATCCCTCTGGCAGGGTGACGGTGCGCGACGACGGCGTGATCAGGGTGCGGGCCGCGCCGCCGAACAGGCCGCGCGCGTCGATGAAGTGGGACGAGCCGGGGACGAACACCCGCTCGCCGATTCTGGATCGCGCGTCGGCACCGGCGTCCACGACTCGGCCGATCGACTCATAGCCAGGCACCAGGGGATAACCGAGCCCGGGGAAATGCGGCATGCGGCCGTCCCACAGCAGGCGTTCGGTGCCGGTCGAGATTCCGCTGACGTCCACCTGGACGACCACGTCGTCGGGACCGGCCGGCTTCAGGTCGAGCCGGCGGAGCGCCAGTCGGCGGGGCTCCTCCAATACGACGGCTAAAGTGTCCATCTCAGTGCCTCGGGAGGCCGGACCACGATAGGCACCCTCCCGACTGTCAGCTTAGATTGACAGTTAGGGTTGTCAAACTTTGATTACACATTTGAGCGTCAAGCGCGGGCGACAATCAGGCTGGCGATCATCGGCATCGCGGTTGGAATGCGGCGGGCGCTGACGAATCCGGCCTGTTCGCACATCGCGATTATTTCTCGCGCCGGGCGAGGACGGCCCGAGCCCATGGCCAGCAGATAGATGCCGAAATAGGCGTCCCCCACCCTCTCCGCGCCGTGCTCCTGCGCCATCGGTTCTCCGATGATCAGCACGGCACCGGGTTCGAGCGCCCGTCGAATCGCGTGGAGAATCTCCAGCGCAGGCCCGTCGTCATGGTCGTGAAGCACGCGGATCAGGCTGACGATGTCTGCCCCGCCCGGAAGGGCGTCCCGGAACACATCGCCGCCGGTCGCATGGAGTTGCAGCCCCTCGGCCGCGAACCTCGCCCGGGCCCGCTCGGCCACGGCGGGCAGGTCGAACAGCATCCGCTCGACGTCCGGTGCCCGCGCCGCCACGGCCCGCAGGAAGGTCCCCTCTCCGCCCCCGACGTCCAGCAGCCGCCGGTGTCCACCCATGGGATAGGCGTCCAGAACCTGTGCGGCGACCATCGCCTGAGAGGCCGTCATCAGGCCGGAGTAGGCCCCCGCCGCTTTGGCGTCGGGGGGCCCGCCCTCGGCATAGGTCCAGTAGGCCGCCAGTGCCCCGCCCCCACCCCCGCGCCTCAACAGGGCCAGCGGGTCCGCGAGGTCGGCATACAGCAGGGCATGATGGTCGATCATAGCCGCAACCCCCGGAGCACCGAGCAGGGCCGCCCCCTCCACCCCAAGCGCCCATCGGTCGGGCCCGGCCGATTCGGCCAGCTTCAGCGCCGCCGCCGCGCGGAGCAGCCGCAGTGCGCCGTCGCGGTCCAGGTCCAGATGCGCGGCCAGGTCGCCGACCTCGGCGGGCCCTGCCGCCAACCGTTCCAGCAATCCGGACCGAACGCAGGCGTGGGCGATCTGCGAATAGACGAAGCCCGCCGTCAGATCGAACAGCGCCTGGGCCCGCCGACGCGCCACCGGACGGGTCAGCGGGAACCGTGCCGCCCACCGCTGGAAGCCCGGCGAGCCGATCAGCGCATTGCGCCAGCCACGCCAGCGGTCGGCAAGGGTCATGAACGGGGTCGCCGGGTCATTGTCGCACGAGGGTGGATTTCACTTGTGTCAATCTGACTGGACACCTTTAGTGTCACTTGGACAAGACGCGAAAGGCGCGCCATGCCGCGTGAGCGGGTCGTTATCGTCGGAGCCGGGATCGGCGGTCTGTCCGCCGCCGTCGATCTGTGCGCGCGGGGCATGGACGTCACGGTGGTGGAGAAGACCGCGACGGCCGGCGGAAAACTGTCCGAAATCCATACGGACGGCGTCGGCATCGATTCCGGCCCGACGGTCTTCACCATGCGCTGGGTCTTCGACGCCCTGTTCGACGCGGCGGGGGCATCCCTGGACGACAGCCTGACCGTTCGCCGCGCGGACACCCTGGCGCGTCACAGCTGGCCCGACGGCTCGACCTTCGATCTGTTCGCCGATCTCGATCGCTCGGCCGAGGCCGTGGGCGACCTGTCGGGCGCGGACGAGGCCCGGCGGTTTCGCGCCTTCGCCGCCCGGGCCGCCAGGATCTACCAGGTGCTGGAACGCCCCTTCATCCAGCGGTCCAGGCCCTCCATCGCCGGGCTGACGCTGGACATCGGCCTGCACCGGCCGCTGGATCAGTGGTCGATCATGCCCTACCGCTCGCTGTGGTCCGAGCTGGGCTCCTATTTCCGCGACCCGCGCCTGCGCCAGCTGTTCGGCCGCTACGCCACCTACGCCGGCTGCTCGCCGTTCAAGAGCCCGGCGACCCTGATGCTGATCGCCCATGTCGAGCAGCAGGGCGTCTGGCTGGTCGAGGGGGGCATGCAGCGCATCCCCGAGGCCCTGACCGGCCTGATTCGAAGCCTTGGGGGCACCGTCCGGACCGGCGAGCCCTGCTCCGAGATCACCGTCGACCGTGGCGGGGCATCCGGCGTCGTCCTCGCGTCCGGCGAACGGATCGAGGCCGAGACCGTCGTCGTAAATGCCGACCCCTCGGCCGTCGCTCAGGGCCGGTTCGGCACGCAGGCCGCCCGCGCCGTCACGGCCACGCCGCCGCGCGCCCGATCGCTGTCGGCCCTGACCTTCGCCTTCACCGCCGACACCGCGACGGCACCGTTGGTCCGGCACAACCTGTTCTTCTCACCCGACTACGTCGCCGAGTTCGATGCGCTCCACGCAGGGCGGATGCCCGAAATCCCGACCGTCTACGTCTGCGCCCAGGATCGGGCCGACGACGACGGGCCACCCCTCAGCGAAGGGGCCGAGCGCTTCTTCGCCATCGCCAACGCGCCGCCCGATGGCGACGTCCACACCTGGTCGCAAGAGGAGATCGACACATGTCGCTCGCGCGCCTTCGAATCGATCCGCCGCTGCGGCCTCAGCCTGGACCCCAGGCCGTCGTCGATGGTGGCCACGACGCCCGACGCCTTCGAGAGGCGCTTTCCGGGGACGGGTGGCGCGCTCTACGGGAGGGCGGGGCACGGCTGGGACGGGGCCTTCAGACGGCCCGGAGCCCGTACGCGGATGCCGGGACTTTATCTCTGCGGCGGGGGGACACACCCTGGAGCGGGCGTGCCGATGGCGGCTCTGTCGGGGCGGCAAGCGGCCTCGGCCGTCATGGCGGACCGCGCTTCGATCAGGCGGTCGGCCCCGGTGGCTATGGCTGGTGGTATGTCGATGCCCTCTCGGACGACGGCCGCTTCGGCCTGACCATCATCGCCTTCGTCGGCAGCGTCTTCTCGCCCTGGTACGCCTGGTCGGGACGACAGCGGCCCGAAGATCACTGCGCCCTCAACATCGCCTTCTATGGTCCCGGCTGCGACCGCTGGGCCATGACCGAACGTCCCAAGGGCCAGGTCTGGCGCGACGCCGAGAGCCTGAGCATCGGACCCAGCAGCGTGCGCTGGGACGGCGACGACCTGGTCATCCGTTTCGACGAGATCACCGCCCCCGTTCCCCCCATGCCGATGATCCCGCAGGGCTTGCGCGGCGTCGTCCGGGTCAAGCCACGCGCCATCAACACCATCGCCTTCCCGCTGGATGCCCAGGGCAAGCATGTCTGGCGCCCGATCGCGCCCCGCGCCCGGATCGAGGTCACCCTGGACGACCCGGCCCTGTCGTGGACCGGCGAGGGCTATCTGGACACCAATGCGGGGACCGAGCCGCTCGAGGACGCCTTCGAGGTCTGGGACTGGTCGCGCGCCCATGTGAAGGACGACAGCGCCGTCCTGTATGACCTGAAGCGCAAGGACGGCTCGGCGCTCAGTCTCGCGCTTCGCTTCGACAGGCACGGCGTGCCGGAAACCTTCGCGCCGCCACCGCATGTCCCCCTGCCCCCGACCCTCTGGCGGATGCCGCGTCACACGCGAGCCGACGAAGGGCACCGGGCGACCCTGCAAAGAACCTGGGAGGACACGCCCTTCTATTCGCGATCCACCCTGTCGACCCACCTTTTGGGAGAGCCGTGCCAGGCCGTGCACGAAAGCCTGTCACTGGGGCGGCTGAGATCGCCCTTTGTCCGGGCCATGCTCCCCTTCCGCATGCCGCGCTCGCTCCGCTGAGGCCTCGCGGTCGCGCTTCTGCGAACGACGCGTCGAGATCAGCTCCCAGATGGCCCAGGCCAGGATCAGGCCGAAGACCAGGATCATCTCGACCACGAAGACCTGCTGTCCGCTCAGCATGGTGGCGTCTCCCCTCATCTGACCAACTTTTTCCGCTCATCCCCGCGAAAGCTGAGCTCCCAAAGCACTGGGTCCCCGCTTTCGCGGGGATGAGCGGAAAGGGAAAACTCAGCCTACTCGCTCTGTACCCGTCAGAAGCCCATGCCTGTCCGCCACATCCTCGATCACCGCCGCCACCAGATCGGGCCGTTCCTCATGCGCCAGATGGCCGAGGCCCGAGAGAGCTACGAGCCGGGCGGTGGGCAGGGATGCACGCACCTCGTCCGCCACCGACGGCGGGACCGCCTGATCCCGGCTGCCGACCACCAGCGTCAGTTCGGCCTGCAATCCCGGCAAGCTGCCCAGCATGTCGGAGATGTTCCAGCTCCCCATCATGCCCAGGGTCCCGGCGACATGCCCGGGCTTTCGCAGCAGGCGGCCATAGAGCTCGACGCCCCGGTCATCGATGACCGAGCCGGTGCCCCGGATCAGCCGCGCGACCCGTCCCGGATCGCGCGCCGCCTGGGCGAACAGATGCACCGCCAGCGGATTGACGAACAACCCCATGGCCAGACCCCGGAACAGCGGAGCCACCGCCCCGGCGAAGGGCTGCAGCGCGCCGTTGATCGCCACCACTGGCGCCTCGCCGAATCGTCCGTCCAGCGACATCCGCAGGGCGATCGCGGCACCCGCCGAATGGGCCACCACCGCCGCCGGTCGAAGCTGCAAGACCTCCAGCAACTGAGCCGTACGCCGGGCCATGTCCCACAGCGACAGCCGGTTGTCGGGCGGCATGGCGGTGAAGCCGTGGCCAGGAAGATCCGGGGCGACCACCGTGAATCGCTCCGTCAGTGCGGGCATCAGGTCGCGCCAGCTGTGCGTCGCCGCGCCCGCTCCGTGCAGCATCAACACCACCGGACCCTCACCGGCGACCTGGACATGCCAGCGCATGTCGCCGGCCATGACGAAACGACTGGCCTCGCGGTTGGGCCAGTCGCGCCCCTCGACGTCCCACTCCGGCCGCTCACCCATAGCTTGGCCTTCGGAACGATCGCGACGCGGGCGTCATTGAATCCCCCATCAACCCAAGACCAGCCCGAAGGAGGCTGAACCCATGGACTCCGGTGAACTCATTCCCTCGCTCGCCCTGATGACCCTGCTTGTCGTCCTGGCCTTGGCTGTGGTCGGCTTCGTATTGTTCAAGCGAAAGCGCGCCAACCGCCACCCGATGGACCAGCGTCCCGACGATACGATCGCCAAGGTTCGGGTCGACGATCCTCGCTAGGCTCATCGCTCAGACCTCCAGCGCCTTGACCAGGTCGCGGACCCGCTCCGCCTCGACATAGGGCAGGGAGGCGAAGTTCGCGCCCATCGCTTCGGCCAGTTTCGCGCCGTCGCCTCGCGGGCGGGGCGACACGTCGATGAGCGCGGCCGACAGCCCTGCCGCGCGGATGCGGCGGCACGCCGTCAGGGCGTCCTGCTCGGCCCGGGTGCGGAACGCCCCACCGTCCAGCGCGATGTTGCCGCGTCCATCGGTCATGACGACCAGCAGCGGCGTCCGCCCCTTTGCGCGCTCGCCCAACGCTAGCGACGCCGCCGTTTCCAAAGCCGAGGCCAGCGGCGTGGTCCCGCCCCCCGCCAGAGCGGCGAGTTCGCGCCTGGCCCGCGCCAGCGACCGCGTGGGGGGCAGCAAGATCTCGGCCGCCTCCTTTCGAAACGCGATCAGCGCCACCTGCGTCCGCCGCACATAGGCCTCGGCCAGCAGTAGCTCGACCGCCCCCTTGGTCTCGGCCAGCCGCTGCAGGGCCGCGGAACCCGAGGCGTCCACCACGAAGATCACCGTCGTCTCGGCGCGCTGCTCGAAGCGGCGGATGCGGAAGTCGTCGCGCCGGACCCGGAGGGGGCCTCGGCCCGCGCCTGGTTCCTGGCCACGCAGCCTTTGCCACGGCGCGGCGGTCTTCAGGGTTTCCACCAGATCAAGCGAAGAGGCCCCGTCCGGCCGACCCGGCCGCGATCCGATCCGCCGCCCGCGTCTGGCCGCCGGCAGTTTCGCCCCCGTTGGTCCCGACCGCGTCGGCGCGCCCCGGATCGTCTGGCCCGACGCGGCCCACATGGCTTCCAGCCCCTCGGGCAGGGCCGCGCGCGCCGCCTCCAGCACGAGATCGTCCAGTTCGCCGGGTTGCATCTCCGGCGCATCCGCGTCGGGGTCGGGATCGAGATCGTCGCCCGTGTCCGCCTCCGCCTCGTCGGGCTCGCGCTCCGGCTCGGCGGTGTCCTCGTCCGGCGCGGGCCGGGGCGGCAGGCGCGTGGCGCGGGGGCTCAGCACCAGCCGGGCGGCTGTCGACAGATCCTCGGCCTGGATGGCGTCGCGGCCCTCGAGCGCCGCCAGGGCCCAGGCGGCGCGCAGGGTCAGAAGCGGGGCCCGCACCGAGGCGATGCCCAGGGCCTCCGCCGCCGCGCAGACGGCGTGGATCGCCGCCTCGTCCGGGGCCGCGACCTGCGCGAGGTCCGCCCGCGCCTCGGCGATGTCGTCGGGCGTCGCGCTGATCGGCAGGGCCTCGCGCCAGCCGACGCCGTCCAGATCCAGCCGAAACGCCAGCCGCTCCAGCAGGGCCTCGGGCGGGCATTCGTCCTCCAGCCCCTCGTCCAGGGCGACCAGGACGAACCGGGTCGACGTGCGCTCCGACGCCCCGTCGCGCTCGATGCGTACCGCGCCCTCGTCGATCGCCGCGGTCAGCCGGGCGGCGACTGCACCGTCCAGTCGCTCGGCCATGGGCACGATCAGGACGCCACCGTCCGCCTCGGCCAGCAGGCCTCGCTGAAGCACCCGCGTGCCCGTTCCCAGCGCCGCCGCCAGATCGAGGCCGCCCAGCAGCCGGTCGTCACCGATGCGGGGCGGCAGCCGCCGCCACGGTGTCTGATCCGAATGAAGGCCTTTCAGTCCCGCGATCCAGGCGTCGCGGACCGGCCCCGGTCCGGCGCGGACGGCCGCCCCGCCCAGCTCCGGATCGACCGCCAGCAGCGCCGCCGCCAGCATCGCGTCGGCCCAGACCTGCGCGGTATCCGTCATGCCGCGAGCAGGTCGTCCATGGCCCGCTCAATCCGGCTGGTGCCCGCCTGATCGTCCAGCGGCCCCCGCCGGAGCCGGTGACGCAGGGCCATGGGCGCGATCCGGCGCAGGTCGGTCTCGGTGACCGTGTCTCGCCCCTCGAACGCCGCCATCGCGCGCGAAGCGCGCAGCAGGGTCAGCTCGCCCCTCAGACCATCGGCCCCGACCGCCATGCACAGCCGCGACCCTGTCTCCAGGACCGCATCGGGCACGGTGACGGCGTCCAGCATGGCCTGCGCCGCAGCGACCTTCTTTCTCACCGCCGCGTCCTTGGATTTCCAGGTCTTGGCGAAGCCCGCCGGGTCGCGGTCGAAGGCGTCGCGCCGCTTCACCACCTCGATCCGCTCGGCCAGGGTCTCGGGGGTGCGAACCTCGACCGAGAGACCGAACCGGTCCAGCAGCTGAGGTCGCAACTCGCCTTCCTCGGGGTTGCCGCTCCCGACCAGCACGAAGCGCGCGGGATGGCGCACGCTCAGGCCCTCGCGCTCGACGACGTTCTCGCCCGACTGGGCGACGTCGAGCAGGAGGTCAACCAGGTGGTCTTCCAGCAGATTGACCTCGTCGATGTAGAGAAAGCCGCGGTTGGCCCGCGCCAGCAGCCCCGGCTCGAACGCCTTTTCGCCCAAGGTCAGCGCCTTCTCGAGGTCCAGCGCGCCGACGACCCGATCCTCGGTGGCGCCCAACGGCAGATCGACGACCGGCGCGGGGGTCTGGCCGGGGCCCTCGTGGCGGCAGACGCCCGCGCAGGCCGAAGACGGCGCGTCGGGCTCGCAGTTGAAGCGGCATCCGGCGATCACAGGCAGGGCGGGCAGCAGCGCCGCCAGCCCCCGCACCGCCGTCGTCTTGCCCGAGCCCCGATCGCCGAAGACCATGACCCCGCCCAGGGTCCGGTCCACGGCCGCCAGCAGCAGGGCCAGCTTCATGTCCGTCTGGCCCACGATGGCCGAGAAGGGAAAGACGACGCGCATGAGTGTCCAATCTGTTGGACAGCGACGGTCACACCATTGACGGTTCGGGTCAACGCGTCGCGGGCTCGATGATCGGCGTCATTTGAACTCGGGCCTCGGTCGTGCCTATCGTCCCGCTTGGGCCAAGGGTCCCCGGAGAGGCGCGCATGGCCAAGGCGACCAACACCAGCTGGCGTTTCCATCCCCAGCGCGACGCCCTGCTGGCCGAGGCGCATGCCCGCCCCTTCACGCCCCTGACCGGTCCCGCCCT
Organism: Brevundimonas subvibrioides; assembly: GCA_002280475.1. Classification (GTDB taxonomy): domain Bacteria; phylum Pseudomonadota; class Alphaproteobacteria; order Caulobacterales; family Caulobacteraceae; genus Brevundimonas; species Brevundimonas aurifodinae. The sequence goes on along the minus strand of NCEB01000002.1, from coordinate 77,796 downwards.
GGTGACCCGAATCGCCACCCTGTCCGGCCAGACGGGCGAGGCGGCCGACCGCCAGCACATGGCGACCCTGTGCCGCCGTCTGGGTCAGCCCGAACCCGGTGCCGATGCCCGCTGGGCGGTGGTGGACGGCGGGTCGTGGCGATTGCGCTGGGAACGGCATACCGAACTGTCCACCTGGACGGGCTTTCGCACACCGACGGGCGGCACGCCCTTCGAGGAGACCGCCCTCGACCTCGTGCCCCAGGATTGGCTGTCGGAGTTCCCGGGCGAGGTCCTGGTGGCGACACGACTGGAAGTCTGGCCCGCCGTGGACGAGAAGGCCGCCTCGGCCATGTTCGGGGTCGAGGTCGTCGGAGCGCGGCTGTCGGACGGCGCGGCCATCGCCCTGACGGACTTCCGGCCCGATGGCCGGGGCATGACGCGGCTGCTGATGCTGGCCCACGCTGGCGACGCCTCCCAGACCGGGCGCATGGCCCAGAGCCTGCTGGAGATCGAAACCTACCGGATGCTCGCGCTGCTGGCCTTCCCCGTCGCGGGCCAGGCCGGCCGGGAATTGTCGGCGATCGAGGCGAGGGCGGCGCAGCTGGCCGAAAAACTGACCGAGCAGGCGGACCCGGAAGCCGACCGGCGTCTGCTGGATGAACTGTCGACCCTGGCGGGAGAAACCGAGGCCCTGATCGGCCGCACGACCTTTCGTTTCGATGCAGCGGTCGCCTACCACCGCATCGTGCGCGAGCGCATCGACATGCTGCGCGAGGACCATATCAACGGCCTGCTGACGCTGGGCGAGTTCATGCAGCGTCGTCTCGATCCCGCGATGCGCACCTGCGACGCCGTGGCCGAGCGGCAGAGGGCCGCGATCCGCCGGATCGCCCGCATGGCCCAGATGCTGAACACGCGGGTCGAGGTCGCCGCCGAAGCGACCAGCGCGGCCCTGCTGGCCTCGATGGACAAACGCGCCGGGGCCTCGCTGAAGCTGCAACAGACGGTCGAGGGCCTGTCGACCGCCGCGATCGCCTACTATGCCGTGGGGCTGCTCGGCTTCCCCCTGAAAGCCATCGAAAAGGCCTGGCGCGGCTTCGACGCCACGGTCGCGACGGGCATCATCGCGCCGCTCGTGGTGCTCGGCGTCTGGATGTGGTTGCGAACCTTCCGCAAGAAGGTCACCGGCGACGACCACTGACCTAAATGTCGCGGCGTTTTGCGGAGCTTAGAGCCCGGCGCCGCAGTTGACAGTCAAAGCGCCGGGTCTAAGGTCCGCTCAACTCGATTATCCTTGGGAGGCTGCGGGTATGCGTAAATTCGGTATCATGGGTGTCGTCGCTTCGGCCGCCCTTCTCGGCCTCGCGGCCTGCGGCGGTGGTGGCGAAGAAGCCGAGGCCCCGGCCGCCCCCGCCGCTGAAGCTCCCGCTGCCGAAGCGCCGGCCGCTCCGGCCGCTGAACCCGCTGCGGCCCCTGCCGCTCCGGCCGCCGGCGCGACCCTGCAGGTGGCCGGTCTGACGGGCGACGCCGCCGCCGGTCAGCGCATTTTCGGCCAGTGCCGCACCTGCCACGTCGTCGAGCCGGGCGTGAACCGCGTCGGTCCGTCGCTGCATGGCGTCGTCGGCCGCGAAGCCGGCACGGTGCCCGGCTACACCTACTCTGCCGCCAACCTGGCCAGCGACGCGGTGTGGGACGAGCAGACCCTGTTCACCTACCTGGAAAATCCGCGCGGCTTCATGCCCGGCACCAAGATGGCCTTCGTCGGCCTGCGCGACCCGCAGCAGCGCGCCGACGTCATCGCCTATCTCAAGACCCAGGCCTGATCGCTTCGATCGGCTGAAGGATCAAAGGCCCCGGCGGAAACGCCGGGGCCTTTTTCTATGTCCGGGTCTCAAGCCTTCGCCTCAGGTCCAGCAGGTGAAGCGGAAACGAGGCCAGGAGCGCCAGGCTTATCCACCACCAGTCGGCCCCGACCAGGGCCGCGCGCACGCCGAGCAGAATGAAGACGCCGGGCCCGAGCACAAGCAGGGTCGCCCAGAGCGACATGCGACGCGTGCCGATCAGCCAGGCCGCCTCCAGAGCGATGACGACCAGCACCACGTCGACCGCGTGACCGCTGGCGAAGAAGGCCTGCATGGGATCAGGCCGGGCGCAGGCCCAGCAGGTGACCCATGTCCTTGAAGAAGATGCGGGCGTGGGCGGCGGGCTTCGCCTTGACCAGCTCCTTGTTCATATAGGCCTGCCAGGTCAGTTCCTGGATGTCGGGGTCGTCGCACAGGGCGACGAACCGTTCGCGGCGCTTGTCGGAGCGGTACCAGAAATGCTGCATGATCCCGAGCACCATGAAGACCTTGCCATGGGCCTTCATGAACCGCTTGCGCGCCGTCTTCAGCTCACGGACGTCGCCGGTGGCCAGCGTCGCCTCGACGGCCTCGGCGGCCAGACGGCCCCCTTCCATCGCATAGTAGATGCCTTCGCCCGAGGCCGGGGCCACCACGCCGGCCGCGTCTCCGGCCAGCACGACATCCCGGCCGTTGTCCCACCGCTTCATGGGCTTGAGCGGGATGGGGGCCCCTTCGGTCCGGACGGTCTCGCAGCCTTCCAGCCCCGCGACCTTGCGCAGCGCCGTCACCGCCGTTCGCAGCGAGAAGCCCTTCTGCATGGAGCCGACGCCGATCGAGGCGGTCTCGCCGTGCGGGAAGATCCAGGCGTAGAAGTCAGGCGACAGATTGCCCTGATACCAGACATCGCAGCGCTGGGCCTCGAAGTCGGCTGCGCCCGCCGCCGGGGCCTTGATGATCTCATGATAGGCGAAGACATAGCGCTGCCTGTCCGCGCCCTTGACCTGCTGGGCCGCGACGTTGGAACGCGCGCCGTCCGCGCCGATGACGGTCCTGGCGCGCACGGCGATGGGGGGCGCGTCCTTGTCGGCACCCTGCGTTCGATAGAGCACAAGGGCCGAGCCATCGGCCTCGCGCTCGATCGCCGTGAACGTCCCCGACCGGCGCTGGGCCCCAGCGGCCTCCGCACGGTTCCGCAACCACTCGTCGAAGCTCTCGCGGTTGACCATGCCGACATAGCCGCCCTCGATGGGCATGCGGACGCGTTTGTCGGATGGCGCGATCATCCGGGCCTCGGACGCCTTGGCGCAGATCAGGCTGTCGGGGATGTCGAAGTCCTTGATCAGCCGCGGGGGAATGGCGCCGCCGCACGGCTTGATGCGGCCCTGCCGGTCCAGCAGCAGCACCGTGCGGCCCTGGCTGGCCAGATGCCGGGCCGCGGTGGAGCCGGAGGGCCCGCCGCCGACCACCACGCAGTCAAAGGTTTCGGCGACGACGCCGAGTTCAGGCCTGGACATGACGGGCTCCCGCATGGGGTGAGGCGGCGGGCAAGTCGCTGCTCTGGGCAGGTGCGCCGATCCGCGAGGCGATGATGGCCGAGGCCAGGAACAGCCCGGCCTCCAGAATGAAGACGAGACCGAAGGCGGGCGCGTCGGCCCCCATCAGGCCGCGCCCGATGTCGACGCCGAGGGCCCCCAGGAACCCTCCGGCCGCGAAGCCCATGGCCTGGGCCGCGCCCCAGACGCCCATGCGGATGCCCTCGCGGGGCCCTCCCCCTTCGCCGGCCAGCCCCATCATGGAGCCGATGGCGGCGACGGCGAACATGCCGTTGAAGAAGCCGAGGCCAAACACCGTCGGCAAAAGCGGCCAGGCGGGTCCCACGGCGGCGGCGGCGGCCAGAAGACCCAGCATCGCGGCCGAACCCACGCAGCCCGCCATGGTCCAGCCACGCATCCAGCCTCGCCCCTTGCCGCCGATGAATCCACCGAGCGCGCCCACCAGCACCATGCCCAGCAGAACGCCGCCGTTCTGGACCCCCGACATCTGGGTCGACTGGCCGGGCGTCATGGCGAACACCAGCCCGGCGAAGGGCTCCAGGATCAGCTCCTGGGCGCTGTATGCGATCATCGAGACCAGCACGAAGATGGCGAACAGTCGGGCCTTGGGATCGGCGAGGGTCTGTTTCAGGGCCTCGGAGAAGGGAACACGGGCCTCGGTAGCCGCCGCAGACGCGGTCGCCGGGCCCTCGATGCCGAGCACCGCGACGAGCGTCACGACAAAGGCGATCAGGGCGACGCCACTGGCCACCATGGCCAGCCGCTGCATGGAAAAGGGATCGAGCAGCCCCCCGCCGATCCCGGCGGTCAGGACGATGCCCACGATCATCATGATCCAGGTGATGGCCGCCGCCGCCGGGCGCCGGCTGGGCGTCACCCGCGTGGCCAGCAGCGCCAGCAGCGACGTGCCCGCCGCGCCGACACCCGCCCCGATCATGGAAAAGGCGAGGATGGCCAGGATGATGCCCGCGAACGTGGACGACGCCATCAGGGCCGTGGCGTTGGTGGCCAGCAGCGCCCCCATGGCCAGGACCCCCATGCCGCCGATGATCCAGGGCGTGCGCCGGCGTCCCATGTCCGAGCCGTGGCCCCAGCGAGGCCGCGACAGCTGGACGACATAGTGCCAGGCCACCAGCGCCGCCGGCAGGGCGACGGGCAGGGCCAGCTCCACCGCCATGACCCGGTTCAGCGTCGAGGTGGTCAAGACCACGATCGAGCCCAGCGCGCTCTGCACCAGGCCAAGCCGGATGATCCCCAGCCAGCCGAGGCCCGCTGCGGCAGGGTTCGGGCGGTCCATCACGAAGCTCCGGAAAGGCTCGACACCGCGAAGGCCGAGACCATCATGCCGATGACGTAAAGTGTGGTTCCCGTGGCGTTGTACCAGGGCGTCAGATCCCTGGGCCGGCCCAGCAGCCGGGCCATAAGGCCGAACTGGATGGCCAGCAGGACGCCGACCGCCAGCCCGTGCCAGGGCCGGTCCCAGGCGACGAACAGCAGGGTGACCACCAGAACCTGGGGCGCGGCCATGACGGCGCAGGCGATGCGGGCCGCGCTGTCGACGCCGAGTTCGGCCGGCAGGGACTTGAGGCCCAGCCGCCGGTCGCCCTCGACCGCCTTGAAGTCGTTCAGGACCATGATGCCGTAGGCGCCGAAGCTGTAGAGGGCCGCGAGGATCAGGACGGGCGCGCCCGGCAGGGCTCCGGCCATGACCGCCGCCCCCGTGAACCAGGTCAGGCCTTCATAGGAAAACGCCACGGCGAAGGGTCCGGCGACGCCCGAGACCTTCAGCCGCAGCGGCGGGGCGGAATAGGCCCAGGCAAAGACGAGCCCCAGCGTCGTCGCGGCGAAGACCCAGGGTCCGGTCAGGGCCGCGACGACCAGCGACAGGGCGGTCCAGACGATGGCGATCCACAGACCCCAGCGTCCCGGGATGCGTCCCGACGGGATGGGTCTGGCCGGCTCGTTGATGGCGTCGACGTGGCGGTCGAACCAGTCGTTGACCGCCTGACTGGTGGCGCAGACCAGCGGCCCGGTCAGGGCGACCCCGGCGATCAGGAAGGGCCAGCGGCCCTCGAACGACGCGCCCGACGAGACCACCCCGCACAGGAAGGCCCACATCGGCGGGAACCAGGTGATGGGCTTGAACAGCTCCAGCACGGCCGCCGGAGACGGCACGGTCCGGGAGGGCGCGGCAGGCGACGGCAAGGGGATCGTCCTGTCCATGGCGAACGGTAGGATTGGACAGGGGGAAGTGTCAATCTGGATTGACACTTCTTCGCCTCCGAAGAGCGGGAGTCGCCCCTAACGCGTGGGAGTGACTCTCACTTCTCTCATTCCGGTCGAATCGTTGACCGCAGGACACCGGAACATAGAGTGCCGATGCGTCGAAATCGGTCGCAGGCTCGCAGGCGTGCGCGCTCTCTCAGGGGTGCGTGGGCGCCGCGACAAGCCAGACGTATCAGTCGTCCAGATCGCCGAGACCGTAGCGGCGCAGTTTGGAATAGAGGCTCTGACGGCTGAGGCCCAGCACGTCGGCGGCCGAGGCCCGGTTGTCCTCGGTGAGGGCCAGCGCCGCCTCGATGCACAGTTTTTCGATCAGATCCGTCGACTCGCGGACGATGTCCTTCATCGGCACCCGGCCGATCAGATGGGTCAGTTGCTCGACCGACTGCGACACCGCTCCGGTCAGGAGCGGGCCAGAGCCCGTGACCGCCATCGGCACCGGTCGGCGGGCGACGTTGCGGATGCTGAAGCCATAGGTCGGGCGGATGTCGTCCGGCACCACCACGGCGGTGACCTCGACCTCTTCGGGCTCGCCGAACCCCGAGCGGACGACCGTCGCGAAGTTTCGCAGGGCACCGTGCTCGCGCAGTTGCGACAGCATGATCTTAAGATCGATCTGCGGCCGGCCGAGGAACCTGTCGAGCGGCAGGTGCGTCGCCTCCTCGCGACTGGCGAGATGAATCAACTCCAGGAAGGCCGGGTTGGCCGTCAGAATGCGCAGGTCGGTGTCCGTCACGACGAAGGCGTCGGAGATGCGCGACAGCACCGCGTTCAGCGCCGCGTTCGGATCCGCGGCCGAAACCAGGCTTTCGGGCGTCAGCCGGACCAGCAGCGAGGCGGTCCGGTCGTGACGATACATGGAGGCCGACAACAGGCAGATCGCGCCGCCCGCGAGCCTCACGGGCGCCGACGCCCCGGCGGTGGAACTGTTGGCCGAGGCCAGCAGGTCCTCGGCGTCGGCGAAGCTGGAGGAATCGATCAGCGTGGTGAAGGGCTGGCCGACCACGGCGGCGGCGTCGCGGCCCGTGATACGGCCGACGGCGGGGTTGGCCTCGCGGATGCGACGGCTGGGTCCGTCCAGAATCAGAACCGCCTCCGATGCGCTCTGGAACAGCAAGCGGTAGCGCTGCTCGGCCTGGCGCAGGCGCAGATAGTCCCGCTCCACGGACTGCTGAACCTGGATCAGGCGCTGCTGGAGAATCGCCGAGGCCTGAAGGTCGCGGCCGATGACGATGACGCGCCCGTCACTTCCAGCCCCAAGGGCGAAATAGCGGACCGGAATGTCCGAGCCGTCGTCCGCCCGGTGGTTGACCTGGCGCCAGCGCGAGGCCTGGCCCTTGAAGGCCGCGTCCAGCATCTCGGAGACCTTGATGCGGCTTTCCTCGGTGACCGTGTCGATCCACCGCCGGTCCATCCAGTCGCCGATGCCGTTGTCCGCCAGATCGCCGTTGGACACGGAGACGTCGCGCACCACGCCGTCGCGGTCCAGGATCAGGGCGACGTCGCTGGCGGCGGCGACGAGACCGGCGGCCGCATCGGCCGACAGGCTGCCGAAAGCCGCTTGTGGCTGGCGGAACGAAATGGCGGCCGGAGCGGACGACTGAACGGTCATCTGGGCGCAGTATCGGTCCGGCGCCCCATCTTCAAGCGACCGTTTGCTGCCGGCGGAAGATCGCGTCCACGACCTGGACGGCCTCCCTGGCGTCGCCGGCCGTGTGATCGGCCCCGACCCGCGCGACCCGCGATGGGTCCACCTCGAACGCCCGTCCGCCCACGATGACCTTGAGGTCGGTGTTGAGCGAGGCCTGACGCACATTTGCGATGACCGGCGGCAGGACGTCCAGCCAACGCTCATTGGCCATCGAGAAGCCGACCAGATCGAAGCGTTCAGCCCGCACCGTGTCGACCAGATCCTCGGCGGTCGCATCGGGCATGCACACCGTCCGCCAACCGGCGCGACGGAAATATTCGACCACCAGGACGAGACCGAAGGAATGGTGGTCCCCCGGCGTCAGGGCGAACAGGGCCGTACGACCGTCGCCGCCACCTGTCTCGACGTGCACCCGGTCGGCGAACTCATAGACGATCTGCTGCAGGCGACAGAGGCCGATGGTGACGTCCGTGAAGCTGCAGTCGTCAGCCTCCCACATCTCGCCCAGACGCTTGGCGGCCGGCGACAGCAGGTCGAAGTAGATGGTCTCCACGCCCACGCCGCGCCGTACCAGCAGTTCGATATGTTCCAACAGGGTGGCGAGGTCGGCGACCATCACCTGTCGCGAGAACCGCTCCAGCTCGGCGGGCGCGATCACGCCGGTGTTCATCGGAATGACGTCGCTGGCCGGGGCGTCGCGATGCGCCATCAACAGGCGGGGAATGATTTCGCCCTCGATCAGCTGGGCCAGGGCCAGGGGAGAGGGATCCTCTGCCAGCAGGCGTTCGGGCCGCTCGAACCGGACGACATTCTCGCCCTCGTCCGCCGACGTCGACCGCGGGGTCCGGTGGTCTTCTGCGCGGTGGGTGCTAGCCATCGATACTCCTCCCCAGGAGCGTAGTCCCATGCGTCAGGCAGGATCCCCATCCACCCGGCAATGCGTATCCAAAAGGCCAATGCGGAGCGTCCGCATATCATCTCGCGCTTTGGTCCGGACCGCCCGCGGAGAGGCGGGATACGGCTGGTTACCGGCAATCGACGCACGCACGTCACAGTCTCTTAACACTGCCATTGGCTCTCCGTTTTCCGCGTGAGTCAAGCTCGCCCCAACGGCGAGGTGTCAATTTCAATTTACGTCCAATCTATTTGACACTTGTGCGGTCGGGGACCTAGGCTTCGGTCATCGCCTCTATCTTGGGGCGACCCGGAGTCGGTCGATGTCCTCGAGCGCGATCCACCCTTCAGGCGGCCAGAACCGCCGTCCCGTCCCGGTTCGCAGCCCCGGACAGAGCGTCTTCGACCGTGGTTTCGGGGCCCTGCTGGACGCCGTCGCCCCCTGCCCCTGGACGGCCCACACCGGCGATCATCGCCTGACGCGCCGCAGCCTGCGCGCGGTGCGGCCGAGCCGTCCCCTGTATTCGGCCGAAGAGCGGCAACGTCGCGATTCCACCATATGGACGCTGGTCCAGGGCGTCCTGGCCCCGGTCCAGTTCATCGCCTTCGGCATCAGTTTGGTGCTGGTTCTGAACTATCTGTGGACAGGTGAGGGCGCGGCTGCCGCGACCCTGTCGGTCCTGATCAAGACCGCCCTGCTCTATACCATCATGGTCACCGGCGCGGTTTGGGAGAAGGTCGTGTTCGGCCGCTTCCTGTTCGCCCCGTCCTTCTTCTGGGAGGACGTCTTCTCCATGCTCGTTCTGGCCCTGCACACGGCCTATCTGGGCATGGTGCTGCTGAACATCGGCACGCCGCGCGAACAGCTGATCCTCGCGCTCGCCGCCTATGCGACCTACGTCGTCAACGCCGCCCAGTTCATCTGGAAGCTGCGCATGGCGCGCCTGCAAGCTCCGTCCAGACTTGAGACGGTCCAGGCATGAGCGAGGCCTTCGTTCTCGACGCGCCTTCTTCCGTCGGCGGATGTTCGACGGCTCCGGTTCTGCGCGAACGGGGACAACGCGAGGTTTTCTGTGGATTGACGGGCATCGTCTGGCTGCACCGCAAGATGCAGGACGCCTTCTTCCTGGTCGTCGGCTCGCGCACCTGCGCCCACCTGATCCAGTCGGCCGCCGGCGTCATGATCTTCGCCGAGCCGCGCTTCGCCACCGCCATCATGGAGGAGAAGGATCTCGCCGGCCTGACCGACACCAACGACGAGCTGGACCGGGTCGTTGATCGGCTGCTGGCGCGCCGTCCCGACATCAAGCTCCTGTTCCTCGTCGGCTCCTGCCCGTCGGAAGTCATCAAGCTGGACCTCAGCCGCGCCGCCGGTCGCCTGTCGGAAAAGCACAGCCCCAACGTCCGCGTGTTGAACTATTCCGGCAGCGGCATCGAGACGACCTTCACGCAAGGCGAGGACGCCTGCCTGGCGTCCCTGGTGCCCCAGATGGCCACGGCCCCGGCCGACGCCGCGCAGAGCCTTCTGATCGTCGGGGCCCTGCCCGATGTGGTCGAGGACCAGTTTCGCCGCCTGTTCGCCGCCATGGGGATCGAGCGCGTGGAGGCCCTGCCCGCCCGCAGGATCGCGGACCTGCCCAGCGTCGGTCCCAACACCCGCTTCCTCGTGGCCCAGCCCTTCCTCGGCGACACCGCCCGGGCCCTGGAGGATCGCGGCGCGGTCCGTCTGGACGCCCTGTTCCCGTTCGGAGCCGAGGGAACGACCGACTGGCTGCGCGCCGCCGCGGTCGCCTTTGGCGTGGACGAGATGCTGTTCCGGTCGGTCGTCGCGCCGGGCCGCGAACGCGCCGCCCGCGCGCTCGAAAAGGTCCGGCGCGCGCTGGAAGGCAAGTCGATCTTCTTCTTCCCGGATTCGCAGCTGGAAGTGCCGCTGGCGCGGTTCCTGTCGCGCGAGCTGGGCATGGTGCCGCTGGAAGTCGGCACGCCGTATCTGCATCGGACCCACCTGAACAAGGAACTGGCGCTGCTGCCGTCCTCGACAGTGCTGAGCGAAGGCCAGGACGTGGATCGTCAGCTGGACCGCTGCCGCGCCGCCCGGCCGGATCTGTCCGTGTGCGGACTGGGCCTCGCCAATCCGCTGGAGATGGAAGGCCTGACGACCAAATGGTCGATCGAGCTGGTGTTCTCGCCGGTCCACGGCTTCGACCAGGCCGCCGATCTGGCCGAGCTGTTCGCCCGCCCGATGAACCGTCAGGACCGCCTGTCGGACGCCATCGTGCCAATCCGCGCTTCTGGCCGCCGGAGGGCTGTCTGATGCAGCTGACCGTCTGGACCTATGAAGGCCCGCCCCACGTCGGCGCGATGCGGATCGCCACGGCGATGTCAGGTTTGCATTACGTCCTGCACGCGCCTCAGGGCGACACCTACGCCGACCTGCTGTTCACCATGATCGAGCGGCGCGGGGCCCGCCCGCCGGTCACCTACACCACCTTCCAGGCCCGCGATCTGGGCACCGACACGGCCGAGCTGTTCAAGACCGCCGTCATCGACGCCCACGCCCGCTTCCAGCCCCAGGCGATGATCGTCGGCGCGTCCTGCACCGCCGAACTGATCCAGGACGATCCCGCCGGCATGGCCCTGGCCATCGGCCTGCCGATCCCGGTCATCCCTCTGGAGCTGCCCAGCTATCAGAAGAAGGAAAACTGGGGCGCGGCCGAGACCTTCCGCCAGCTGGTCCGCCACCTGACGACCGCCGTCGAACGATCGCCGATGGCGGGCCGCAAACCGGTCTGTAACATCCTGGGGCCCACGGCGCTGGGCTTCCGCCATCGTGACGACGTGGTCGAGATCACCCGCCTGCTGGAGCGGATGGGCGTTCAGATCAACGTCACCGCGCCGCTGGGCGCCACCCCCGCCGACATCGCCCGCCTGGGGGCCGCCGACTTCAACGTCGTGCTCTATCCCGAGATCGCCGGAGAGGCCGCCAAACAGCTCGAGAAGCAGTGCGGCCAGCCCTCCATCAAGACCGTACCGCTGGGCTACGGCGCGACCATCGATTTCGTCAAGGAAGTCTGCGCCCTCACCGGCCTGGAGCCCGCGCCCGTGCTGGACGGCGTCCCCTCGCGGATGCCGTGGTGGTCGCGTTCGGTCGATTCGACCTATCTGACCGGCAAGCGCGTCTTCGTGTTCGGCGACGCCACCCACGTCATCGCCGCCGCCCGCGTGGCGTCCGAGGAGCTCGGCTTCGAGGTCGTCGGCATGGGCTGCTACAATCGCGAGTTCGCCCGCGAGGTCCGCGCCGCCGCCGCCGACCTGGGCCTGACCGCCCTGATCACCGACGACTACCTCGAGGTCGAGGACGCCATCGCCGCGCTGCAGCCCGAACTGGTGCTCGGCTCACAGATGGAGCGCCATATCGCCAAGCGGCTGCGCATCCCTTGCGCCGTCATCTCGGCCCCCTTCCACGTCCAGGACCACCCGGCCCGGTTCTCGCCCCAGATGGGGTTCGAGGGCGCCAACGTCCTGTTCGACACCTGGGTGCATCCGCTGGTCATGGGGCTGGAGGAGCACCTGCTGCACATGTTCCGCGACGACTTCGAGTTCAGTGACGAGGCGGGTGCGTCGCATCTGGGCGGTCACGGCGCGGGCGCGGCCAAGCCGGCGGTCGCGGCGGACGCCGTCGCCTCGACCGAAGTCGCCTCGGTCTCCTCGGAGATCGTCTGGGCCGCCGACGCCGAGGCGGAACTCAAGAAGATCCCGTTCTTCGTGCGGGGCAAGGCCAGGAAGAACACAGAACGCTTCGCCGCAGAGCACGGCCTGGCGACCATAGGGGTGGAGACGCTGTACGATGCGAAATCGCATTACAGCCGCTAGTCCGGACGCCCGGACAGGCGAAACACCCGAGGTGCGGGTCTGCATCGTCACGCTCGACAACCATCTGGCGGGCGCGGTGGCGGCGGCGGAGGCCGAGCTGCGCCGGACGGTTCCGGGCCTGACCATCACCCTGCACGCCGCGTCGATCTGGTGCAGCGACCCGGCCGCGCTGCAAGCCTGCGTCGCCGACATCGCCGAGGCCCACCTCGTCATCGCCTCGATGCTGTTCGTCGACGACCACGTCCAGATGGTCCTGCCGGCGCTGAAGGCCCGCAACGCGGCCTGCGACGCCATGGTCTGCATGATGTCGGCGGCCGAGGTCGTGAAGCTGACCCGCATGGGTCCCTACAAGATGGACGGCTCGACCAAGGGTCCGCTGGCCATGCTGAAGAAGCTGCGCGGAAATACCAAGGCGACCGGCGGCGTCCCGGGCGAAAAGCAGATGGCCATGCTGCGCCGCCTGCCCAAGATCCTGGCCTTCGTGCCCGGCACGGCCCAGGACGTGCGCGCCTATTTCCTGACCCTGCAGTACTGGTTCGCCGGCTCGACCGAGAACATGGTCTCCATGGTCCGCTATCTGGTCGACCGCTATGCCGACGGCGAGCGCCGGTCCCTGCGCGGCACGATGAAGGCGGCGGCACCGGTCGAATATCCCGAGATCGGCGTCTATCACCCCCGGATGACGGGTCGGATGGCCGAGACCGCGGCCGCCCTGCCCGCATGTTCTTCTCCGCTCATCCCCGCGAAAGCGGGGACCCAGTCCTCAAGTGAGGCTGGGAGTCAGGGATCAGCCGCCACGCGTCGTAGCGAAGGGTCATCGCCCACAGCACTGGGTCCCCGCTTTCGCGGGGATGAGCGGGGAATGGAGAGGCAACCGACGGTCGGCCTGGTGATCCTCCGCTCCTACGTCCTGGCCGGCGACGCCGCCCACTATGACGGCGTGATCGAGGCCTTCGAGGCCAAGGGCATCCGCGTCGTCCCCGCCTTCGCCAACGGGCTCGACGCCCGCCCGGCGATGGACGCGCTGTTTATGACGGACGGCCGCCCCACCGTGGACGCCATCGTCAACCTGACCGGCTTCTCGCTCGTCGGCGGGCCCGCCTACAACAACTCCGAGGCCGCCGCCGAGACCCTCGGCAAGTTCGACGTGCCCTACGTCTCCGCCCACCCGCTGGAGTTCCAGTCGTTCCAGCAATGGAGCGCGGGCGAGCAGGGCCTGCTGCCGCTCGAAGCCACGATGATGGTCTCCATCCCCGAGCTGGACGGCGGCATCGCCCCCATGATGTTCGGCGGACGCACCGACGGATCGGGCGAGGCCTGCACGGGCTGCCGCCGCCGCTGCACCTTCCCCGGCGCCGACGCCAAGTCGATGGTCGCCTGCCCCGAGCGCGCCGCCACCCTGGCCCAGCGCGTCGACAAGATGATCGCCCTGCGCCGATCGGATCGTGCCGAGCGGAAGATCGCGGCGGTCCTGTTCAACTTCCCGCCCAACGCCGGGGCCGCCGGAACGGCCGCCCAGATGTCAGTGTGGGCCAGCCTGCACAAGACCCTGACCCGCCTGGCCGCCGAGGGCTACACCGTCGAGGTCCCGGCCTCGGTCGAGGCCCTGCGCGAAGCCATGCTGGAGGGCAACGCCGCCCGCCTCGGCACCGACGGCAACGTCCACGTCCGCATCCCCGCCGAGGACCACGTCCGCCGCGAGACCTGGCTGAGGGACATCGAGGCCGTCTGGGGCCCGGCCCCCGGCAAGTCCCTGACCAACGGCTCTGACCTGTTCGTGCTCGGTGCCCGCTTCGGCAACGTCTTCGTCGGCCTGCAGCCGCCCTTCGGCATCGAGGGCGATCCGATGCGGCTGATGTTCGAGGGCGGCTTCGCCCCCACCCACGCCTTCTCCGCCTTCTACCGCTGGATCCGCGAGGACTTCGGCGCCCATGCCGTCCTGCATTTCGGCACCCACGGCGCGCTGGAGTTCATGCCCGGCAAGCAGACCGGCCTGTCGGAAGCCTGCTGGCCCGACCGCCTGATCGGCGACCTGCCGAATCTGTATCTCTACGCCGCCAACAACCCCTCCGAGGGCATGATCGCCAAGCGGCGCTCGAACGCGACCCTGATCAGCTACATCACCCCGCCGATCAACGACGCTGGCCTGTACAAGGGCCTGCTGGACCTCAAGGCCCTGGTCGATCGCTGGCGCGGGTCGGACCTGGACGCCGTGGCAGAGCGCGCCCAGCTCGCTCCGATGATCTTCGAGGCGGCCGAAACTCTGAACCTCGATCTGGTCGACGGCACCGAGGACGCCCGCGTCAACGCCCTGATCGCCACGCTCCAGGAGCTGGAGCAGACCCTGATCCCCAACGGCCTGCACGTCCTCGGCGAGGCCTTCACCGCCGACGAGCGCACCGACCTGCTGCTGGCCGTCGCCGAGGCGCGCGAGGGACCCAAGCCCGGCCGCGACGCCGTCCAGGCCCTAGTCGACGGCGCCGACGCCCGCACCGCCCTGGGCATCAGCGGCCTGGCGTCCGACACCGCGGGCATCGAGCTGTTCCGCCACCTGCACGCCACCAACGTCTCGCTCTCGACCAACCCCGAGATGGAGGCCCTGATCGCGGCACTGGACGGGGGCTACGTCATGCCGTCGCCGGGCGGCGACCTGCTGCGCACGCCCGAGATGCTGCCGACGGGCCGCAACATCCACGGCTTCGACCCCTTCCGTATTCCCAGCGCCTATGCCGTCGCCGACGGCCGCCGCCAGGCCGACCGCCTGCTGGCCAAGCACAGGCTGGAGACCGGTGCCCTGCCGGAATCCATGGCCATCGTGCTGTGGGGCACCGACAATCTGAAGTCCGAGGGCGGACCGATCGCCCAGGCCATGGCCCTGATGGGTGCCCGCCCCCGCTTCGACGGCTACGGCCGCCTGTGCGGCGCCGAACTGGTGTCGCTGGAGGAACTGGGTCGCCCGCGCGTCGACGTGATCGCCACCGTCTCGGGCATCTTCCGCGATCTGCTGCCGCTGCAGATGAAGATGCTGGCCGACGCCGCCTGGCTGGCCGCCACCGCAGACGAACCGATCGAGCAGAACTTCGTGCGCAAACGCGCCCTCGAGCATCAGGCCAAGCTGGGCTGCGATTTCGAGACGGCGTCTCTGCGGGTCTTCTCCAACGCCGAGGGGGCCTACGGCGCCTCGGTCAACTCGCTGATCGATTCGGGTGCCTGGACCGAAGAGGGGGAGCTCGCCGACGCCTTCGAGAGCCGCAAGGGCTTCGCCTATGGCAGGAACGGCAAGCCGATGAAGCAGCCGGCCCTGCTGAACAGTGCGCTCGCCGGCATCGACCTCGCCTACCAGAACCTCGACTCGGTCGATCTGGGCGTCACCACCATCGACCACTATGTCGACACCCTGGGCGGCGTGGCCAAGTCGGCCGAACGCGCGCGCGGCAAGGCCTCGCCCGTCTACATCGGCGACCAGACTCAAGGGGAAGGCAAGGTCCGGACCCTGGCCGAACAGGTCACCCTGGAAAGCCGCACCCGCGTCCTGAACCCGCGCTGGTTCGAGGGTCAGCTGAAGCACGGCTCCGAAGGCGTCCGCGCCATCGAGGCGCAGGTGACCAACACCCTGGGCTGGTCCGCCACGACCGGCGACGTCCAGCCCTGGGTCTATCAGGAAATCTCGGAGACCTTCGTCCTGGACGCCGCCATGCGCGACCGGCTGGCGACCCTGAACCCCAAGGCCTCCGCCCGCATGGCCAACCGCCTGCTCGAAGCGTCCGACCGCGCCTACTGGGCCCCGGACGCCGCCACGCTTCAGGCGCTGCGCGACGCCGCCGACGAACTCGAAGACCGCCTCGAAGGGCTCACGCCCGCCGCGGCGGCTTAAGGACGACACCGATGACCATGACCCTCGACATGCCCCAGACCCTCAAGCGTCGTCCCCCGGACGGCGCCGGATCGGTCCAGGTGGAGATGGACGCCACGCTGAACATCGGCACGGCCAAGGTCTTCGCCGTCTACGGCAAGGGTGGCATCGGCAAATCGACGACCAGCTCCAACCTGTCCGCCGCCTTCAGCCTGCTGGGCAAGCGGGTGCTGCAGATCGGTTGCGATCCCAAGCACGACAGCACCTTCACCCTGACCAAGCGCCTGGTCCCCACCGTCATCGACGTCCTGGAGACGGTGAACTTCCACTCCGAGGAACTGCGGCCCGAGGACTATGTCTATGAGGGCTTCAACGGGGTGCGCTGCGTCGAGGCGGGCGGACCGCCAGCCGGCACCGGCTGCGGCGGCTATGTCGTCGGCCAGACGGTCAAGCTCCTGAAGGAACACCATCTGCTGGAAGACACCGACGTGGTGATCTTCGACGTGCTGGGCGACGTGGTCTGCGGCGGGTTCGCGGCGCCCCTCCAGCACGCCGAGCGCGCCCTGGTCGTCACCGCCAACGACTTCGACAGCATCTTCGCGATGAACCGCATCGTCGCGGCCATCAAGGCCAAGTCCAAGAACTATCAGGTCCGTCTGGGCGGCATCATCGCCAACCGCAGCTCGGGCACCGACGAGATCGACCGCTTCAACGCCGCGATCGGCCTGAAGCGCATCGCGCACTTCCGCGACCTGGACGAGATCCGCCGCAGCCGCCTGAAGAAGTCGGTCGTGTTCGAGATGGACGGCTCCGACGAGCTGGAGGCCGCCAAGGCCGAATACATGCGTCTGGCCCAGTCGCTGTGGGACGGCATGGAGGCCATCGAGGCCGAGCCGATGCGCGACCGCGACATCTTCGAGTTCCTGGGGTTCGATCAGTGAGCGCCACCCTCGACACGCGCACGACGGCGACCTGGGACCAGTATCGCGGCCGGCTGGAAACCTATTTCGACCGCACGGCCCTGGACGCGTGGGCGCAGCTGACGAGTGACGCGCCGGTCTCCAAGATCCGCGCCACGGTCCGTGCCGGGCGCGACGAGATGCGCGGCGTCCTGCTGAACTGGATGCCCGCCGACCTGACCGGCCTGCGCATCCTCGACGCCGGCTGCGGCACCGGGGCCCTGGCCGTCGAGGCCGCCCGGCGCGGGGCCGAGGTGGTGGCCATCGATGTGTCGGCCAGCCTCGTCGACATCGCCCAGGAACGTGCGCCGACGGACCTCAAGGGCTCCATCGACTGGCGCGCGGGCGACATGATGAGCCCCGACCTCGGCGACTTCGATCACATCGTGGCGATGGACAGCCTGATCCACTATCCGACCGACGACATCGTCGCGGTCCTGGCGGCCCTGTCGCAGCGGACGCGCGGGTCCATCGTCTTCACCGTCACGCCGCGAACGCCCGCCCTGATGCTGATGCTGACGATGGGCAAGCTGTTCCCGCGCGCCGACCGCGCGCCCGCCATAGTGCCGGCCAAGCTGGATGCGCTCGCCGCCCGGCTGTCGGCCCTGCCCGGCGTTTCGGTCGGCCGCAGCCGCCGGGTCCAGGGCGGCTTCTATACGTCTCAAGCGCTGGAGCTCGTCCGGTGCTGAACGCGCTGCTTCTGCAAAGGGCGGCCGAACGGGCCGCGATCAAGGCGGACCCCGACTACAACCGGGCCCAGTGGGCGCGGCTGATCTCGGCCTGCCTGCCCTTTGCCGATGCGGCGACCACCGAACTTCCGCTGGGCCGTCTGCTGCGGCTGTCGCTGTTCCAGATCTCGGTCGGCATGACGACCGTGCTCCTGACCGGCACCCTCAACCGTGTCCTGATCGTCGAGCTCAATGTCCCGGCTGTCCTGGTCGCCGCCATGGTCGCCATCCCCTTCCTGTTCGCCCCGCTGAGGGCCTTGATCGGACACCGGTCCGACACCCACCGCTCGCATCTCGGCTGGCGCCGGGGGCCCTACATCTGGTTCGGGTCGCTGCTGCAATTTGGGGGCCTCGCCATCATGCCTTTCGCCCTGCTCATCTCCGGCGGCCACGGCACGGGGGCGGAGTGGATCGGCCATCTGGCGGCCGTCGTCGCCTTCCTGCTGGTCGGCGCGGGCATTCACACCACCCAGACGGCCGGTCTGGCGCTCGCCAACGACCTGGCCCCCGAGCACGCCCGGCCCCGGGTCGTGGCGCTGCTCTACGTCATGCTGCTGGTCGGCATGCTGATCTCGGGCATCCTGATGGGGCTGATCCTGGCCGACTTCCAGGAAGTGAAACTTGTCGGCGTGGTCCAGGGCGCGGCCGTCCTCGCCATCGTCCTCAACATGACCGCCCTGTGGAAGCAGGAGGCCCAGGACCTGGCCCTGACCGCCAAGGACAAGCCGCGCATCGCCTTCGAGACCGCCTGGGCCGAGTTCTCCGCCGGGGGCCGCGCCAGCCGCCTGCTGGTCGCCACGGGCCTGGGGGCGGCCGCCTTCTCGATGCAGGACGTCCTGCTGGAACCCTATGGCGGCCAGATCCTGGGCCTGTCCGTCGGCCAGACGACCGGCCTGACCGCCTTGTGGGCCGCGGGCACCCTGGCTGGCCTCGCCCTCGCCGCGCGTCAGCTCAACCGGGGCGCGGAGCCGCACCGCATGGCGGGCTTCGGCCTGACCTGGGGCATCCTGGCCTTCGTCGCCGTGATCTGCGGCGGGGCCTTCTCGCTGGCGCCCGTCTTCTGCGCCGGCGTGGTCCTGATCGGCCTGGGCGGCGGCATGTTCTCGGTCGGCACCTTGACCAGCGCCATGGCCCTGGCCCGCGACGGCAAGTCGGGCATCGCGCTCGGTGCCTGGGGCGCGGTTCAGGCCACGGCTGTCGGCCTCGCCATCTTCGCGGGCGGGGGCCTGCGCGATCTGGTCACCCACCTGGCCGAGGCCGGGATGCTGGGGACCGCCATGACCACACCGGCGACCGGCTACATCGTCGTCTACCACCTGGAGATCGGCCTCCTGTTCGCCGCTTTGGTCGCCATCGGGCCCCTCGCCCGCTACGCGCCCGCCGCCTTGTCCACGCCTTCCACCCAACGGTTCGGCCTCGCCGATCTGCCCGCCTGATCCTGGTTCGCAAAGGAGCCTGACATGGAAAACAGTCCGTACCTCTTCGGTGATTTCGACGTCGCCGAACTGTGCCTCATCACCTTCTTCCTCTTCTTCGCGGGACTGGTGATCTATCTGCGCCGCGAGGATCGCCGGGAGGGTTATCCGCTGGAGGACGACGTCTCCGGCCGGCACGAACCGCTGGGCGGCCTTCTGTTCACGGCCAAGCCCAAGACCTTCCTGCTGCCGCACGGCCACGGCACGCGCACCCTGCCGCGCGCCGACAACCGCGACACCCGCCAGATCGCCGCGCGCCGCAGCGCCCCGACCGACGGCTCGCCGCTGGAGCCCACGGGCAATCCGCTGCTGGACGGCGTCGGACCCGGCGGATACGCCGAGCGCCCGAACTACGCCGACCTGACGCTGGAGGGCCTGCCGCGCATCGTGCCGCTGCGGGTCGCCCCTGACTTCCACGTCGCGCCGGAAGACACCGATCCGCGCGGCCTGGCGGTCCTGGGCTGTGACGGGCTGAAGGGCGGAACGGTCTCCGACGTCTGGGTCGACCGCTCCGAACAGCTGATCCGCTACCTCGAGGTCGCCGTCGGCGCCCGCAAGGTTCTGCTCCCCATGACGATGTGCATCGTCGACGGCGGGGCCCGGGCCGTGAAGGTCCGCGCCATCACCTCGGCCCAGTTCGCTGACGTCCCCGGCACGGCCAGCCCCGACCAGGTCACCCTGCTCGAGGAAGAGAAGATCGTCGGCTACTACGGCGGCGGTCACCTCTATGCGACGCGCGACCGCCAGGAGCCCTGGCTGTGAGCCGCCCGTCCGGAATCTCGGCCGCCGTCGGCCAGGAGCACGAGGGCGAGCCCGTGCGCGGCCTGCCCGGCCACCTGCCCGAGGGCGAGCACATCCTGTGGCAGGGGGCTCCCGACTGGAAGGTCCTGGCCCGGACTTCCATGCGGGCCGACTGGGTGGCGCTCTATTTCGGGGCGCTCGCGGCCTGGAACCT
Source organism: Brevundimonas subvibrioides (assembly GCA_002280475.1). Taxonomy (GTDB): domain Bacteria; phylum Pseudomonadota; class Alphaproteobacteria; order Caulobacterales; family Caulobacteraceae; genus Brevundimonas; species Brevundimonas aurifodinae. The sequence goes on along the minus strand of NCEB01000002.1, from coordinate 57,746 downwards.
GGGCAACGGCCTGGCCCAGGATCAGGGCCTAGCCTCGGCCCTGACCTCGGCGGCCTGGACGCTGGCGGCCGGGTCCATCGCGGTGGGCCTTCTGGTCGGCTATGCCGTCCTGGTCGCCCGGACCACGGTCTATACGATGACCAACAAGCGGTTCGTGCTGCGCCACGGCGTGGCCCTGTCGAAATGCTTCAACATCCCCTATCGCAGCGTCGCGACGGCGGGGCTGAAGCTGGACGGCAAGGGTTTCGGCGACATCCCCATGGGTCTCGCCGACGGCGCGCGCATCGCCTACCCGCACCTGTGGCCGCACGTCCGGCCCCTGACCATCATGAACCCCCAGCCGATGATGCGGGCCCTGCCCGACGCCGCGTCGGTGGCCGAACGCTTCAGCCTGCAACTGCAGCTGGCCGCCTCCGCCGCCGACAAGCCCTTCGTCGCCGAACCCGTTCGTGCCGGCGTCCGTCCGGAGCGTCAGGCCCCGTCCAGCGGCCAGCCGGCCGCCGCCTGATCCGACCGAGAGAAGAGGAACCCCGCCGTGTCCAACCTCGATGAACACCCCTTCCCCAAGGCCCCGTTGATCGCCGCCATCTTCGTGGTCGGCCTGACGGTGGTCGGGGTCGGGGCGACCCGGATGGGCTTCATCAGCCCGGGCGCGGTGGAGGCTCCGGCCGTCACCCCGGTCGCGACGGCGGACATGCGGTTCGCCGATATGGACGACGGCGGCGTGCGGGTCTCCATCGTGGATGACGGCGAGCGGATCATCCCGCCCGCCACCGGCGGCTTCGTGCGGGGTGTCCTGCGCGGCCTCGTGCGCGACCGCCGGGCCCAGGGCCTGGGGGCCGAACAGCCGTTCCGCGTGACCGAATGGTCCGACGGCAAGGTCACCATCGAGGACACGGCGACCGGCCGCGTCGTCAAGCTGGACGCCTTTGGCCCCACCAACCGCCAGGCCTTCGTCGACCTGATGAAAACCCCTTCGGAGACCGTGGCATGAGCCGACAATTCCAGACCGGCTGCACGATCGAGGTCGAGCATTCCGACGAGAGCCTGCACGCCCACGTCGCCCTGGACGGCGAGCCCGCCATGCGCCCTGGCGATGCGATCCAGGTCCATGGCGATCCCATCCACGTCGCCTTCGGCGAGCGCCGCACCTTCCGCCGCACGGCGACCGTGACCCGCGCCAGCTGGATCGAACGCACCTGGACGCGGCTCACCGCCGGCCTCGAGTTCGGCGAGCTCTACGACGTCAGCTTCACGCCCCGGAGGACCCTGTGACCGCCCTTCCGCTCGACGACTATCAGGAGACCCCGCAGCTGGTGGCGCTGCGCCGCGACGCCGCGCGCCAGTCCGTCCGCTCCGTCGAATCGACCAAGATGGCGACCGAGGACACGGTGCTGTCCCCCCGGTTCTACACCACCGACTTCGCCGCCATGGACCGCATCGACGTGTCCCCGGTGCGGGCCCAATGGGACGCCCTGATGGCCGAGTTCGCGGCCGACACCAACAAGGACCACTTCAAGCGCGACGCCGCCTTCGAAGGCGTGATCGAGAGCCTGCCTGAGGACCTGAGGAAGGAGTTCATCGACTTCCTGGTGTCGTCCCTGACGTCGGAATTCTCGGGCTGCGTCCTGTACGCCGAGATCGCCAAGCGGGTTCAGAACCCCGACATCCGCGCCCTGTTCAAATACATGAGCCGCGACGAGGCCCGCCACGCCGGCTTCATCAACGACACGCTGAAGGACGCCAACATCGGCGTGGACCTGGGCTTCCTGACCAAGGTCAAGAAATACACCCACTTCAAGCCCAAGTTCATCTTCTACGCCGTCTATCTGTCGGAGAAGATCGGCTACGCCCGCTACATCGCCATCCATCGGCACCTGCAGCAGAACCCCGAAAAGCGGTTCCACCCGATCTTCAAATGGTTCGAGCGGTGGTGCAACGACGAGTTCAAGCACGGCGAGGCCTTCGCCCTGATCATGCGGAATGACCCCAAACTGCTGACCGGCGGCAACGTCTGGTGGATCCGCTTCTTCCTGCTCAGCGTCTACGCGACCATGTATGTCCGCGACCACATGCGGCCGGCCTTCCACAAGGCGCTGGGCGTCGACATCACGGACTACGACTACGAGGTCTTCCGCATCACGTCGGAAATCTCCAAACAGGTCTATCCGGTCACCCTGCGCTCCGACGCGCCCAAGTTCCGCGAAGGCATGGAGACGCTGCGCCGGACCTCGGACGCCATCGGCGCGGCCAAGGCCAGGGGCGGCGTCATGGGGGCGATCGCCCGCGTGGGTTTGACGCTGAAGGCGGGGGCGACCTTCCTGAGCCTGTACCTGCTGCCGGTCGACAAGCACCCCCTGCCCGCCGACGTGCGGATGGAGCCGCGCTGGTAGTCATGGTCGTCGCCCAGCCCCTGATCGTCGCGGCCGTGCTGTGGTGGATCTCCACCGGCGCGATCCTGTGGCTGGTGCGCCGCGACGCCGCCGGCTTCGGGGTGTCGCTGGCGCTGGGCGGGATCGTGGCGGCGGCGGCGGTAGCGGGTCTGTGGCAGTCGGCCGACGATGCCTCGGCCAACGGGGCCTATGTCGCCTTCGGCTGCGCCCTGGCCGTCTGGGGCTGGCACGAGATGGGCTTTCTGATGGGCAAGCTGACGGGCCCCCGTCGCACTCCCTGCCCGGATGACGCCACCGGCTGGCGTCGCTTCGCGGTGTCGGCGCAGACGGTGATCCACCACGAGATCGCCCTGGCCCTGACCGCCGTCTTGTTCGTCGCCCTGACCTGGGGCCAGCCCAACCAGACCGGCACCCTGACCTTCCTGTTGCTGTTCGGCATGCGGCTCTCGACCAAGCTGAACATCTTCCTGGGCGTGCCCAATCCCCCTGCGGACCTGTTGCCGCGCGGCCTGTCCTATCTGGGCAGCTATTTCCGCCGCGCCCGGTTCAACGCCCTGTTTCCCGTCTCGCTCGCCGCCTCGATCGTCGTGACGATCCTGCTGGCCGAGGCGGCCCTGACCAGCACGGGCGGCGAGCGGACCGGCTATATACTTATGCTGTCGCTCGCGGCCCTCGGCCTGCTGGAGCATGGCTTCCTCATGCTGCCGAAGTCGCACAGCCGCGCGCCCGAAAGCGCCCTGTGGGCCTGGGCGCTCGGGCCAGACACCATCTCGGATGTCCGCTCATCCCTGCGAAAGCAGGGACCCAGTGCTTTGGGCGATGACAAGCTGAACGCGAGTCTCAACGACCGATCGACCCGCCCTGTCTCACAAAAGGACTGGGTCCCCGCTTTCGCCGGGATGAGCGGAGATTGGGAGACGGCGGAATCGGGCTCGGGCCGGACGCCAACAAACCACGTCGTTCTCAATGAGGCCGACCGATGACAAGAACCATGACCGGGGGGAAATCCGCCATGAACTACGAGACCTTCTTCAAGGCGGAACTGGACAGTCTGCGCGACGCCGGCAACTACCGCGTCTTCGCCGACATCGAGAGGAAGCGCGGCAGCTTTCCCAAGGCCACCAAGCACGGCGACGGACCCGACGAGGTCACCGTCTGGTGCTCCAACGACTATCTCGGCATGGGCCAGTCCGCCCACGTCCTGAAGGCGATGCACGAGGCGCTGGACAGCTGCGGCGCGGGTGCCGGCGGCACGCGCAACATCTCGGGCACCAACCACCATCACGTCCTGCTGGAACGCGAGCTTGCCGACCTGCACGGCAAGGAAGCCGCCCTGCTGTTCACCTCGGGCTACGTCTCCAACTGGGCGGCGCTGGGCACCCTGGCGGCGCGGCTGCCGAACTGCGTGGTCCTGTCCGACGCCTGCAACCACGCCTCCATGATCGAGGGCATCCGCCACAGCCGCGCTGAACGCCAGATCTTCCGCCACAACGACCCGGAACACCTGGACCGCCTGCTTTCGGCCATCGACCCCGACCGGCCCAAGCTGGTGGCGTTCGAGAGCGTCTATTCCATGGACGGCGACATCGGCCCGATCCGCGAGATCATCGAGGTCTCCGAAAAGCACGGGGCCATGACCTATCTGGACGAGGTCCACGGCGTGGGCCTGTACGGGCCGCGCGGCGGCGGCGTGGCCGAACGCGAAGGCCTGATGGACCGGATCACGGTCATCGAGGGGACGCTCGGCAAGGCGTTCGGCGTCATGGGCGGATACATCGCCGCCTCCTCGGCCCTGTGCGATTTCGTCCGCAGCTTCGCCTCCGGCTTCATCTTTACCACGGCGCTTCCCCCCGCCGTCGCCGCCGGTGCCTGCGCCAGCGTGAAGCACCTCAAGGCCTCGGAGATGGAGCGCGCCCGGCACCAGGACCGCGTGGCGCGCGTGCGCCAGCGTCTGGACCTCGCGGGCATCCCGCACATGCCGAACGACAGCCACATCATCCCGGTGATGGTCGGCGACCCGCACAAGTGCAAGATGATCTCCGACTGGCTGATGGAGAACCACGGCATCTATGTGCAGCCGATCAACTATCCGACCGTGCCGCTGGGCACCGAGCGGCTGCGGATCACGCCCTCGCCGGTCCATTCGGACGAGGACATCGATCGCCTGATCGACGCCCTGTCGGAACTCCGCTCATCCCCGCGAAAGCGGGGACCCAGTTCTCAAATGAGGCACATCAGCGGGATGAGGGTCAGCGTCGGCACGCTGCCAGTCATCGCCCAAAGCACTGGGTCCCCGCTTTCGCGGGGATGAGCGGATAAGAAAGGGTGCCGCTGCTTGCCGGGCGAGCCGACGCTCCTTACCGTCCCGGCGATGCGTATCGCCACCTGGAACGTGAACTCGGTCAACGCCCGCCTGCCCACCGTGCTGGCGTGGCTGGAGGCGGCCGCGCCCGACGTCGTCTGCTTCCAGGAGATCAAGACCGTCGACGAGAAGTTCCCGCGCGAGCCGTTCGAGAGCCTGGGGTACAACGTCGAGGTCCACGGCCAGAAATCCTACAACGGCGTCGCCCTGCTCTCGAAGTTCCCGGTCTCGGAGGTGCGGCGAGGGCTGCCGGGCGAGGATCTGCTGACCGAAGGGGCGGAGGACCAGGCCCGCTATATCGAGGCCCTGATCGAGGCGCCTCGACCGGTGCGCGTCGGCGGCCTCTATCTGCCCAACGGCAATCCGATCGGCACCGAGAAGTTCGATTTCAAGCTGCGCTGGATGGCGCGGCTGAACGCCCATGCCCGGTCCCTGCTGGCCCAGGAGGAAGCCTTCACCCTGTGCGGGGACTACAACGTCATCCCCACGCCGGACGATGCGAAGAACCCGAGCGCCTGGGTCACCGACGCCCTGTTCCAGCCCGAGAGCCGCGCCGCCTTTCGCGCCCTGAGGGGCCTGGGGCTCTATGAGGCGGGCGAACTGGGCAACCAGCCCCCCGGCACCTACACCTTCTGGGACTATCAGGCCGGTGCCTGGCAGAGGGACCACGGCATCCGCATCGACTTCCACCTGCTGTCGCCCCAGGCCGCCGACCGCTTCGTCGGCGTCGAGACCCACCGCGACGCGCGCGACATGGACAAGCCGTCGGACCACGTCCCCGTCGTGGTCGAGCTGGCCGACTGATGGACGAGGCCCGGAATGGATGAGGCCCTGCGCGTCATCCTGCTGGTCGCTCTGGCGGCGGCCGCCCTGACGACCGCCGCCCTGACGCTGAACTGGTGGATGGAGCCGCAGCGCCGCCTGCGTCGCGCCCTGCTGAAATCCCTGGGCCGCCCGCCGGAGGTCGAGGCCATGGCTCCGGCGGAGGGCAAGGCGGCAGGGCTCGATTTCGACAGCGGACAGGTCGCCGTCCTGTGGGACCGGGGCGCGCACGGCCTGGTCTATGGCTTCGACGAGGTCGAGGGCGGCGAGATCATCGTCGACGGCCATGTGGTCGCCCGCATCCGTCGCGGCGAGCCCCGGAAAGCCCTGGACGTCATGGCCCCGGACGCCGAGCTGGTGACGCTGCGGCTGCTGTTCGCCGACGCGCGCTGGCCGGAGTTCGAACTGGCGCTGTGGAACGCGCTCGCCCCCGCCCACACCAGCACCCCGCCCGAGGCCCTGCGCCTGGGCCGCCGCTGGCTCAGCCACCTGGAGGCGCTGCTGAAGTAGGTCCGTCTCTTTCCCTCCCCCTCGGGGGAGGATGGTCGGAGCGAAGCGCAGACCGGGTGGGGGCGGCCCGGCGAGCCAGACACTGACATCGCCTGTGCATCGCCCTGCCGCCCCCACCCGGCCGCTTCTCGGCCTGCCCTCCCCCGAGGGGGAGGGAGAGGGTTGGCGCATGGGGCCTGACGGACTAAACGTCCGCCACCCCTCCCCGCGACTGCCCCAAGGAGCCCCCGTGGCCCGCCTGTTCGACGCCTATATCATCGCCGACTGGACCGCCGCCGAGGGCAAGAAGCTGGGCGAGAACTCGGTCTGGATCGGCGTGGCCAAGCGCGACGTGCGCTTCCGCCTCTATACCGAGACCCACAATGTCGCGACGCGCACCGAGGGTGAGGCCATGATCCGCACCCTGCTGGCCGACCATGCCAAGCGGGGCGACCGGGTGCTCTTGGGATTCGATTTCTCGTTCGGCTATCCGGTCGGGACGGCCGCGCGGCTGGGCCTGACCGAGACGCCGGCCTGGTCGGCCGTGTGGAAGTTCGTGGCCTCCAACGTCGTCGACAAACCCGACAACACCAACAACCGCTATCAGGTCGCGGCCAAGATGAACCGGCTGATGACCGACGAGGCGTATCCGCTCTGGGGCGCTCCGGCCAAACAGGCCCAGCGCTGGTTGACCACCACCAAGCCGCCTCAAGGGACCGGCGACATCCCCGAATACCGCGCGACCGAGAACGCGGTGCGCAAGGGCAAGCTGCAGCCCAAGTCGAACTGGCAAATGCACGGCGCGGGCGCGGTCGGGGGCCAGACCCTGGTCGGCATTCCGATGGTGCGTCGCCTGCTGGAGCACCTGGGGCCGTCGGCGGCCGTCTGGCCCTTCGGCACCGGATGGCGGGCGCTGGACACGGCCGACGTGGAGCCCCTTTCGGTGCTGGTCGCCGAGGTCTGGCCCTCGATGTGGCCGACCACCGCCGCCGAGGGCGAGTTCAAGGATCAGGCCCAGGTCCGCACGACCGCCGAAGCCTTCGCCCTGATGGACGAGAAGGGGGACCTGTCGAAGGCCTTCGCCCCGCCAAAGGGCACGGATGAGGCTCTGATCGCGCAGGTCGAGGGTGAAGAAGGCTGGATCCTGGGCGTCGGAGCCTGACACTTTCCGACGCGTCGTCGCGGCCGCTGGACCTGCGGCCACGCTTGACTATGGTTCGCTGAAACGGCGCACCGCGCGTCCGTGGAGGGGCCCATGCTGAAATCCATCCTGGCCGTCGCGGCCGTGTCGCTCGCCCTGACGGCCGCGGCCGTCGAAGCCGAAGCCTCGCCGGTGGCCACGCCACAGCAGGGCTATTCGGTCGTGCCGGTGGCGCCGAGCGAACGCTCGGGCCGGTCGCGCCAGATCCGCTGCAGCGTCGGCCAGATGCGCGAGACCAACTGCACCTTCACGCCCCTGTTCGGCGACGGCAGCTTCCAGCTGGACGGGCCCGACATCGCCTACCGTCTGATCATCTCCGACGGCGAAGGCTATCTGTTCGAAGTGTTCAGCCGTGACGAGCGCGTCGCCGTCGGCGGCACCTATCGCCGCGACAACCGCGACCGGGCCTGCTGGGTCGCGGTGGAGCGGACGCCGGCGCCGTCCCGCATCTGCGCGCGCTGAGCCTCTAGCCGATCAGGGCGCGGGCGGCACCCCGCGCCTCGTCGGTGACGACGGCGCCGGACAGCATCCGGGCGATCTCCTCGCGGCGCTCGGCGTCGGACAGGGCGTCGACGGTCGTGGTCGTCTGGCCGTCGGCGTCGGCCTTTCGCACCTTCCAGTGGGCCTGGCCGCGTGCGGCGACCTGGGGACTGTGGGTCACGACCAGGACCTGGCCGCCGGTCGATAACCGCTTCAGCCTCTGACCCACGGCCTCAGCCACGGCACCGCCGACGCCCTGATCGACCTCGTCGAAGATCATGACGGGCTGACGCTGGTCCTCCCGGCCGGCCAGCGCCGCCTTCATGGCCAGGGCGAAGCGCGCCAGCTCGCCGCCCGAGGCGATGGCGTCCAGCGGACCGAACGCCGGATGGCCACTTGGCCCGGCATTGGTGGCGATCTCGAAGCGCGCCGTCTCGACGCCGAGCGGACCCCGCCGCCCCTCGGCCACCGGCTCCAGCGCCACGCGAAACCGCGCCCGCTCCAGCTTCAGCGGCCCCAGTTCGCCGGCCACCGCCTCCGACAGTCGCTCGGCCGCCGCCTCGCGCGCGGAGCTCAGCAAGGAGGCGGCCACGTCATAGGCCTCGCGCGCCGCCGCCGCCTCGCGCGCCGCGACCGTCATCGCCTCCGCCCCATCCTCGATCAGCCGCAGCTGTTCGCGCAGGGAGACGCGCAGCGCCGGCAGGGCGTGCACCGTGGTGTTCAGCTTGCGCGCGGTGGCGCGGAGCGCGAACAGCCGCTCCTCGGCCTTGTCCAGCCGCCCGGGCTCGAAGTCGAAGGCGGCGGCGGCGGCGTCGACCTCGGCGATGGCCTCGGCGGCCTCGACCATCGTGCGGTCGATGGCCTCCGCAGCACTGGTCAGGCGGACCAGCACCGGATGGTCGTCGCCGACGCCCGCCTGGGTCGCCCTCTGGCGGGCATGTTCGACGGCCCTCAGCGCCGCCGACAGCTTCTGGCTCAGCTTGTCGCCACCCAGGTTGGCGCGGGCATCGGCCAGATCCGCCACGGCCTTCTCGGCCGCGCCCAGCACCGCGCGTTCGCCGGCCAGTTCGGTCTCCTCGTCCTCGCGCGGATCGAGGGCGTCCAGTTCGGCCAGGTTCAGCGAAATTTCTTCGGCCCGCGCCGCTGCGTCGGCCGCCTGGGCGCGCAGGGCCTCCAGCCGGGCCTCGGCCGCCTTCACGCGTTCGGCCGCCGCGGCCACGCTCGACAGCTGGGGTGTCAGACCGCCATAGGCGTCCAGCAGCCCGCGGTGCGTCTTCCAGTCCAGCAGGCCCACCGTCTCGTGCTGGCCATGCACCTCGACCAGACGCGATCCGATCTCGCGCAGCGCCGCCACGCCCGCGGGCTGATCGTTGACCCAGGCGCGACTGCGTCCGTCGGCCGAGACCACGCGGCGCAGGATCAGGTCCTCGCCCGGCGTGACCTCGAAACCCTTGTCCTGGATCAGGGCGATCAGCTCGGCGTCATCCGGCGCGGTGAAGACGGCGGTGGCCACGGCCTGCCGGGCCCCGGCCCGCACCAGTCCGGCCTCCCCCCGCCCGCCGAGCGCGAGCCCCAGGGCGTCCAGGATGATCGATTTGCCCGCGCCGGTCTCGCCGGTCAGCACGGTCAGCCCCGCCTCGACCTCCAGGTCGAGGACATCGACCAGCACCACGTCGCGGATCAACAGTCGGGTCAGCATGAGAGCGCCAGAAGGACGTGGGTGCGATTCGGCATCCCGTGCAGTCTAGCCGAGAACAGGCGGAGAACGATCAGTCCGTGAATCCCGCGCCCTTGCGAAGCGCCGCGTTCATCCGCGACTGCCACCCGGAGCCGCCCGCCTTGTAGAAGTCGATGATCTCGGCATCAAGGCGCAGCGTCAGTTGGACTTTAGGCGAGGGCTTACGGGGGCGACCGGGAGAGCGCGCGAATTGAGCGAGGACGTATTCCGGGAACACCTCCGACGCGGGACGCAAGTTCGCAGCGCGCTCGGCGGTCAACTCCGGTGCCTGGTCCAGATCCAGATCGAACTCAGCTGGAGCTTCGGACACGCCTGATGCCTTCGACATAACGCACCTCCCGGTGATTGGCCTTCCTCAAACTGATCGCCCGAGTGATGTCATCGCGTCGCGTAAAGACCAGCACATGCAGGCGACCATCGAGGTCTCCGTAAGCGAGCCAGCGTGACTCCCGATAGCCGAAACGTTCATCGGCTTCGATGAGCGCTTCTTCGAAAACAACATCTCCGGCTCGCCGCAACGACACGCCGTGCTTGGCGATGTTGGCAGCGTCCTTGTCCGGGTCGAACCCGATCATTTATGTAGCTACAAAAACGACCAGACGCAAGGCAGGCTCGCGCCGTGAGATCAGCCCGGAATGATCCGCTGCAACCAGCTCTCGCGGCGACCCGTCGGCTCGGTGTCGGGGCGCTGGCCATCCTCGGTCAGCAAGGCATAGGCCTCGGCGTACCAGGGGCTGCCCGGATAGTTGAAGCCCAGCACGGCGCCGTTGCGGGTCGCCTCGTCCTTCAGGCCCAGCGCCAGATAGACCTCGACCAGTCGATACAGCGCCTCGGGCGTGTGCGAGGTGCGTTGGAAGGCCTCGTTCTCGACCACGGCCTGATAGCGGCCGATGGCGGCCAGCGGCTGCCGGGCGCGCTGATAGTAGCGGCCGATGGCCATTTCCTTGCCGGCCAGCTGGTCGTTGACCAGGTCGATCTTGACCACCGCGTCGGTGGCATAGGGCGTTCCGGGATAGCGGCGCGCGACGTCGCGCAGCCCGGCCAGGGCCAGTTCCGCCCGCCCCTGGTCGCGACCCACGTCGACGATCTGCTCGAAGTGACAGGTGGCGCGCATATAGAAGGCGTAGGCGGCCGAGGGGCTGCCGGGGAACAGCTGGATGAACCGGTCCGCTGCCGCGATCGACTCTTCGTAGCTGCCGTTTCGATAGTAGGCGTAGATCTGCATCAGGATCGCGCGACGCGACCACTCCGAATAGGGATGCTGGCGCTCGACTTCCTGGAAATAGTCGACGGCGTCGGCCCAGCGGTTGCGCTGCAGCCGCTCGTAGCCGGTGTTGTAGAGCAGCTCGACCGGCCGCTCCTCATAGGCCAGGCGAGGACGCTGGCTCCCGCCGTTGCACGCCGCCACCGTCAGGGCGGCGACGACCGAGAGGGCCAGAACGGACGAGGACCGCAGGGAGATCGGCAAGTCGAAACCTCATGACGCGCAACCGGACCCGCCTGACGGCGGCAGCCGGATTTTCAGACCGCGTTCTCTAGCACCGGCATTCGCGCCGCGCCATGCGCCGCACGAGGCGAACACGGCTTGCGACGAACCCCCCGGCTGGTAAAGAGCGCGCCAGGCAGACCGTCGTCATTGGCGGAGTGATGACGGCGAAAGGATGACCGGATGAAGCTGCTCTCTGGCAACTCGAACCGGACGCTGTCCAAGGCCATCGCCGATCACCTCGACATGCCCCTGACGAAAGCCCAGGTGAAGAGGTTCGCCGACAACGAGGTTTTCGCCGTCATCGAGGAGAACGTCCGGGGCGAGGACGTCTTCGTCATCCAGTCGACCTCCTATCCGGCCAACGACAACCTGATGGAGCTGCTGATCTGCATCGACGCCCTGGTGCGGGCGTCGGCGAAACGGATCACGGCGGTCATGCCCTATTTCGGCTATGCCCGTCAGGACCGGAAGACGGGCGGGCGCACCCCGATCTCGGCCAAGCTGGTGGCCAATATGATCACCCGCGCCGGGGCCGACCGGGTGCTGACCATGGACCTGCACGCCGGCCAGATTCAGGGCTTCTTCGACATCCCGACCGACAATCTGGTGGCGACGCCGGTCCTGGCCCAGGACATCAAGGATCACTATCAGCGCGGCAATCTGATGATCGTCTCGCCCGACGTGGGCGGGGTGGTGCGGGCCCGGTCCCTGGCCGAGCGGCTGAACGTCGACCTGGCCATCGTCGACAAGCGTCGACCCAAGGCCGGCGAGAGCGAGGTCATGAACATCATCGGCGACGTCCAGGGACGCGAATGCATCCTGTTCGACGACATCGTCGATTCGGGCGGCACCCTGGTGAACGCCGCCAAGGCCCTGATGGAGGCCGGCGCGACCCAGGTCTCGGCCTATATCAGCCACGGGGTCCTGTCCGGCCCGGCGGTCCAGCGCGTCACCGACGGCCCGCTGAAGGAACTGGTCATCACCGATTCGATCGAACAGCCGATGGAAGTCGCCAACTGCGCCAAGATCCGCACGGTCCCGGTCGCTCCGCTGATCGGAGAGGCCATCCGTCGCATCGCCAACGAGGAGTCGGTGTCGAAACTGTTCGACTGATTGGCCGTTGGATTTGGACTTCGCCTCAAAACCGCCGATTGTGGCGCGTCTGGTCGTCACGAGGTCCAGGGGAGTTCCTGACATGCGTTTCGCCTTCGCGCGGCTTTCCGCGTCCGTTCTTGCCCTGACACTGGTCGCGAGTTGCGCCTCCGGCCCGACGGAGGAGGAGCGCGCCGAACAGGCCCGGGTCGCCGCCGAACAGGCCCGTCTGGCCGCCATCCCGAACGTCTCGCTGAACAGCAATGTGATCCAGGAAGCGGCCGTCTACCTGGCGTTCACGCGCGACATGGGCACGCTGCGGGGCGGCTTCGCCGACGCCGCCTCGATCCAGGAGGCGCTGCGGCGCGGTGCGGCCTATGACGCGCGGCAGGTGTCGCGGGGGCTGGTCGCCTATGCCTCCATCCTGGCCATGCAGTCGCCCGAGTTCGTGGCGGGGGTGCGCGCCAACGCGACCGACCGCGAAAGCCGCAACGCCCTGGTCGCACGCATCGTCGCCGACCCGGCCTCAGCGGGACGCCTGCCCGGGGCCGACGTGGCCGCCGGTCTGATCATCGGGACCCTGGAAAACGACATCCGCCTGCTCCGCGAAGCCGCCGATTCGGTCGAGAACGACGCCTATGCCATCCAGGCGGACGGTCGTCGCGACTGGGCCCGGGTCGCCGTGCCCGAGCGCGAAGCCCGTCTGAACACGGTGCGGGGTCTCAGCCGGCCATCGCTCGCGCCCGCCGAGGAGGCCGCGCGCCTGTCGGCGGCGGTCCAGTCGGGTTCGGGCCTGAACGTCGCGGCGGCCCGCCCCCGGACGCCGCCCTATCCGCAGTCGGTCGAGAACGCCCTGGCCCTGGCCGCCCTGGCTCTGCTGGACGGCGCCGGCGAGAACGCCCGGTCCAACACCGACGCCCTGATGTACGACCGCGCAAGTCTGGACTGTTTCGAAAGCTCCAAGCTGAACCTGTTCCAGTGCCTGGCCGCCTCGCGCCCCAGCTACGAGGACATGTTCTGTCTCGGCCGGCACGTCGTGCGCGATCTGGGCCAGTGCGCGCGCGGCGCCGCCCTGCCGACCGGTCAGATCACCGTCGGCGCCCCGACCCAGAGCCGGGCCGACACCACCCCGCGCATCACGCCCCGGACGCTGGACGCCGAAAGCCCGGTGGTCGCTCGCGAGCCGGAGGCGACGCCCTCGTCCGCCGCTCCGGCGATCGTCACGCCCCAGACCGCTGTGCCCACCCCGACGCAGCGCCTGAACGCCCAGACCCAGGCGCCGCAAAGTTGAACTCGCCTGTCGCGATTAACGGACGGCAAACCATAGCGACGGCCTTATAACCCCTTCAGTAGCCCGGCGACGCAGAGCGCCGGGGTGTTCTCGTGGGGAAATCGTCCATGCGTCTGGCTTATCCGCGCGGCCTCGTGCTCGCCGCCATCGCCGCCGCCGCCGTGCTGTCGGCCTGTTCCAAGCCAGAACCCGTCGTGGTCGTCGAGGCCCCGCCGCCCCCACCCCCACCCGTCACCCTGAACCAGGGCGTCGCGGACGCGGCCTCCATCTACGTCAGCTTCATCCGCGACGTCGGAACGATCCCGGCGGGCGGCTTCCAGGACGCCGAGTCCATCCAGGCCGCCATGCGCCGGGGGGCCGCCTACGATCCCGCGACCCTGTCGCGCGGCATGATCGCCTATGGCTCGATCCTGGCGCTGCAGTCGCCCGAGTTCGTCCAGGGCGTCCGCACCTATGCCGTCGACCCGACCGTTCGCGCCGAGATGATCGCCAACATCTCGCGCGACCCGGCCTATGCCGCCGGACTGCCCGGAGCCGCCGCCGCCGCAGGGCTGATCGCCGCGACCCTGGGCCAGGACATCGTCACCCTGACCGCCATCGCCGAGGGCGTGGAGGGCGACGCCTACACGATCCAGGAGCGCCGCGATCCGCGTCGCCGCTGGGCCACCCAGCCGATCGCCAGCCGCGAAGTCCGGCTGGAGTCGGTCAAGACCATCTCCGCCGGCCAGATGCTGCCGTCCGCCGAGGATTCCGCCCGCCTGTTCGCCGCCGCCAACGCCGGGGCCGGCCTGTCGCTGACGGGTGGGGCGGTCGAGGCGCCGTTCACCCCGGCCGTGGTTCACTCCCTGGCCATCGCCGCCCTGGCCGCCCTGGGCGCGGCGGGCGATGAGGCGCGGTCGAACACCGAGGCCCTGTCGATCGAGGCGAACGCCCAGTTCTGCCTGGACATGTCCAAGCTGAACCTGTTCCAGTGCCTGGCCGCCTCGCGTCCCAGCTATGAGGACATGTTCTGCATCGGTCGCCACATCGTGCGCGACCTGGCCACCTGCACCACCGAGGCGGTCGTCCGTCGCGCCCCGACCCTGGAGCCGGGAACGGTCGTGGCCGAGGTCACGCCGGTCGCGGCCGAGGCCACCACGGCGGCGCTGCAGGCCACGGAACCTCAACCCAACTGAGGCAGGGTTGCCCGGTTGCGTCCACCGACGCTTGCGTGTAATAGCCCGCGCTCTTGAATTCGAGGGTTGATGACCCCGCCTGTGCGCGCCCTGACGGCGCAGGCGCTTTTGTTGTTGAGGCGAGCCCGATGGCCGAGATCATTCTGAACGTGGACGTCCGCGAAAACACCGGCACCGGCGGCGCCCGCGCGGCCCGTCGCGCCGGCATGGTCCCCGGCGTCCTGTATGGCGGCGACAAGGCCCCGGTGGCCATCTCGGTCAACGAGAAGGACTTCCGCAAGAACCTCTACACCGGCAAGCTTCTGGGCCACCTGGTGACCCTGAAGTACGGCCAGGAAAGCCAGTCGGTCATCGCCAAGGACGTGCAGTTCGACCCCGTGTCGGACCGCCCCCTGCACTTCGACCTGATGCGCGTCGACGAGAACCAGACCATCAAGATCGAAGTGCCGATCCACTTCATCAACGAAGATCAGTGCAAGGCCTTCCGCCAGGGCGGCACGCTGGAGATCGTCCGTCACTCGGTCGAGATCCTGGTCAAGGCCAACCACATCCCCGAAGACCTGATCGTCGATCTGGCCGGCCACAAGCTGGGCGACACCATCCGCTGGTCGGACGTCAAGGTCCCCTCGGACGTCGAGGCCACCATTACCGACCGTGACTTCGTCATCGCCTCCATCAAGGTCTCGTCTGCCGCCATCGCCGCCGATCAGATCGAGGAAGCCATCGCCGAAGAGACCGCCGAGGCCGAAGCCGCCGCCGTCGAGGCCGGCGAGGTTCCAGCCACCGAACAGGGCGGCGACGACGCTGCGGAAGACGGCGAAAAGACCGAAGGCTGATCCCCGGATCGTCGCTGAACATCGGCCCGCCCGGCTCCGGCCCGGCGGGCTTTTGTTTGCCTGCCGTTTGCGAAAGCGACGGTGGCGCGCTACCATCCACCCATGAACGTCCACGCGCCCAAGCCGAACAAGTACAAGGCCTACCGCGAGCGCAAGAAAGCGGCGGGGTTGAAGCAGGTCCGCATCTGGACGCTCGATCCCGATGTTCCGGGATTTCGTGAGGCGATGAAGGCTGCCTTCGAGCGAGAAAGGAACAGCGTGGAAGCCGGGGAACTGCAGGATTTTCTCGATGCAGCCGCTCTTGAGACCTGGCCACCTTACGAATGAACCGAGGCGACGTCGTCACCGCCGTCTTGCCCCGCGAACAGGGTAAACCACGACCGGTGGTGATCGTTCAATCAGACACGCTGACTGGCTCCAACACCGTGATAATCTGCCCTCTCACAAGCCGGGTGGAGTTCCAGGCACCACACCGCCCCCAGATCGAACCTTCCGAGGCAAATGGACTGCGCTCTACGTCTCTGGCGATGACCGATAAGCTTCAGGCAACGCCACGCGATCGCTGCGGCTTCGTCATCGGGCGCTTGGAGGACGGAGATCTGTCCTTGATCGAGGCTGGAATTGTATTCGTCCTCGGAATGCAGCGCTGATGCTCATCATCGCCGGCCTGGGCAATCCGGGCACCAGATACGAGAAGAACCGCCACAACATCGGCTTCATGGCCGTGGACGAGATCGCGCGTCGTTGGCGGTTCGGCAGCCCTCGCGCCAAGTTCCAGTCGGTGATCGCCGAGGGCGAGGTCGAGGGCACCAAGGTCCTGCTGATGAAGCCCCAGACCTTCATGAACGAGAGCGGCCGCGCGGTCGGAGAGGCGGCGCGGTTCTACAAGGTCGACCCGGCCTCGGTGATCGTCTTCCATGACGAGATCGACCTGGCCCCCGGCCGGTTCCGCATGAAGACCGGCGGCGGCGCGGCCGGTCAGAACGGCGTGCGCAGTCTGATCAGCCAGCTGGGCCCCGACTTCCGCCGCGCGCGGATGGGCGTCGGCCACCCCGGCGATCCGAAACGGGTCCACGGTCATGTGCTGAGCGACTTCCACAAGGCCGAACAGCCTTGGCTGGAGGCCCTGCTGACCGCCTGCGCCGACGCCCTGCCCTTCGCCGTGCGCGGCGAGGACGACCGCTATCAGGGGGAGGTCCTGCGCCTGGCCCCCGCCCCCAAGTTCAGCCCCCGCCAGGCGGCGCAAGGCGGCGGAACCGGGCAGACCTCGGGCGAATAGTCGCGATGGCGTCGGAGGACGCGCAACGCTATGGCGAACTCTCGACGTCCCCTGACCGGATGCCATTGGATGACTCTGAACGTTTCGACGGCCGCGAGGCTCTCCCTGCTCATCACGACGTGCTTCGCCGTTGCCGCTTGCTCGGAGCCCAGCGGCGGGAGCGCGGCCAGCGACGCCGCCGCGACCGTCGCCGTCACCGACGCCCTGTGCCGCCCGACGCCGAACGGGCGTCAGGTCACCGGCTGCTACATGACCGTCACCTCGCCCGTCGCCGACACCCTGGTCTCGGTCGCCAGCCCGGTCGCCGCCCTGGGCCAGATCCATGAGACGCGCATGGAGTCCAACATGATGATGATGCGCGAGCTGGAGGCGGGCCTGCCCCTGCCCGCCGGCGAGACGGTCGAGCTCAAGCCCGGCGGCACCCACATCATGCTGATGGGCGTGGCCGAGCCGCTGCGCGCGGGCCAGAGCGTGCCCCTGACCCTGACCTTCGCCACGGCGGCCGCGGTCGAGGTCGTGGCCAGCGTGGGCCAGCCGACCGTCGCGGACGAGGACCACAGCGGGCACTGAGGCGCAACAGAACGGCGCGCCTGACAAACCGCACCGAACCCGCTAGACCTTGATCGGTTGAGGAGAAATCGCTTCGCGATTTCGCCGATGCCGTGAATCAAGGTCCAGCATGACCCGTGGGGCCTGATCCGACCGGAAAAAAAGTCGCGATCGTCGGCCTGCCCAATGTCGGCAAGTCCACCCTGTTCAACGCCCTGACCAAGACGGCGGCGGCCCAGGCGGCCAACTATCCGTTCTGCACCATCGAGCCGAACACCGGCGACGTCGCCGTGCCGGAACCGCGCCTGAACGTCCTGGCCGAGATCGCGGGGTCCAAGGAGATCATCCCCTCGCGCATCACCTTCGTCGACATCGCCGGCCTGGTGCGCGGCGCCTCCAAGGGCGAGGGGCTGGGCAACCAGTTCCTGGCCAACATCCGCGACTGCGACGCCGTGGCCTTCGTCGCCCGCTGCTTCGTCGACGACGACATCACCCATGTCGAGAACCGCATCGATCCGATCTCGGACCTGGAGATCATCGAGACCGAGCTGATGCTCGCCGACCTCGAGAGCCTGGAGCGTCGTCGCGTCCAGATGGAAAAACGCGCCAAGGGCGGCGACAAGGAGAGCCAGCTGAGCCTGAAGCTGGTCGACCTGGCCCTGTCGAAGCTGAACGCCGGCAAGCCCGCCCGCACCGCCCTGCCCGAGGTGTCCAGGGAGGACCGCAAGGCCTGGGACATGCTGCAGCTGCTGACCGCCCTGCCCGCCCTCTATGTCGCCAACGTCGACGAGACCTCCGCCGACAAGGGCAACGACCTGTCCGACAAGGTGGCCGAGCGCGCCAGGGCCGACGGCGCCAACACCGTCGTGATCTCGGCCAAGATCGATTCCGAATTGGCGGTGCTCGACGAGGCCGAGCAGCTGGAGTTCCTGGAGAGCATGGGGCTGGCCGAGCCCGGCCTGAACCGCCTGATCCGCGAGGCCTATGCCCTGCTGGGGCTGCAGTCCTATTTCACCGTGGGCCCCAAGGAGGCCCGCGCCTGGACCATCCACATCGGCGACACGGCCCCCCAGGCGGCGGGCGTGATCCACACCGATTTCGAGAAGGGCTTCATCCGCGCCGAGACCATCGCCTACGACGACTACGTCGCGCTCCGCGGCGAGGCCAAGGCCCGCGAGGCCGGCAAGCTGCGCGCCGAGGGCAAGAGCTACGTCGTCAAGGACGGCGACGTGATGAACTTCCTGTTCAGCTGAGGCAGGCGTGCGAGCCGCTTTATCGACGTTGCGGCTGTCCGCCACGGGTGGGAAGCGGTCATCGACCTCAGACCCGAAAGTCGCAACCATGCCCTGCCATCAATATCGAAGGCTGTTCGCCCGTTTGGCCTCCGCCTCTAGGCGGCGCTCGACCATCACGGAGCGAATTTCGCGGACACGGTTTCGGGTTTCTTGAGCCTGCCGACAGATTGCCTTCGATCGCGCCACGGCCACCTTTGCTTTTTCGATAGCGTCGCTCCACCCATCCATGCCATCCAGCCTTCCGTCGGTCTGCCTGTTCCAACGATGAGCATGACACAACGATCCGAGGTGCCGCCACCAGCCCCGTGCAGCGACAGCACATCCTAGACGGTTCGCTTTGGGTCGGGACCAGACGGTCGCCTATGGGTGGCTAGCGGACGTTGCGATCACCGTTGAGCGTCGCGGGTAACTTCGGCCCAGTTGGCGTCGTAAGAGAAGTCAGTCATTGATCGATCTGAGATGAAGCCGATCCGCAGTCACATCGCCTCGTTAGTTGGAGCCGCGTTCGCGGTTCTCGCCATGCTGATGGTTTCATCGGTCAGCGTCGCAGCGCCTGCGTCGATGATGAAGGTCACGTCCGATGAGCCCTGCGCGGATATGACTTCGAAGAAGGGCTCCCCACCATGTTCGCCAGACTGCGCGGTTATCTGCCACGCCCTGCTGGTAGCCCCGGTTGTTGTGGGTGAGGTGAAGGTCTTCGAGCCTGTGTCCTATCTGAGCGGCTACCCAAGATTGACGTCAGTGATCGTTGAAGGCGATGACCCGCCCCCCCGATAATGCTGGGCGGCAACGAACTCAAATCACCCATCACATCTGGAATAATCAAATGAAGAACGTTTTTGCTGTGGCAGGTCTGATCCTGCTCGCATCCGGAACCGCCGCTTTTGCGGCGTCTCCCGAGACCGTGATCCAGGCCGTCGCCTCTTGCTGCGATGCCCTGGCGGCCTGCTGCCAAGGCGCTTCGATGCCTTGCTGCCCCTAGCTCTTTGCTGAGTTAGGTGTGGAACGCCCGGTCGAAAGGCCGGGCGTTTTGCTTGTGTAGATGTCTGCATTGGGTCGGAAGCAGACCTTGGGTTTCACAATCGGACTGAAGATCCTTTGGGATCACGCTGCCTACGGCACCGCAACCGCCGACACCGCCGTCTCCTCCAGCGTCGTGCATTTGTTCAGCGTCACCGCCTCCGTTCCCCTGTCCAGATAGGTCAGGCGCATGACGTCACCCGTTACCTGAAACCGCACGCGCTCCGAGGCCATCTGGCCTTCAGCCACGCAGGCCAGGGTGGCGATATAGCCATCGACGACCTCGTCGATCGCGGCGATCGAACAGCTGTTCTCATAGCCTTCGAAGCGGGTCGGCGTGATCTCGATCGGCCGCTCCGCTCCCTGCGGCGCGGCGCACCAGGCCACGTTCGCCGCCCATCGGCCGACGAAGCTGGTCGGGCCCCGTCCGGACATCATGGACACGGTGCCGTCGTCGGCGGGCGCGGCGGGGTCGGCGACCTCGATCGGCTGGGCGGGCTCGGTCGGCGGATTGACCGGTCCGCTCTCGCCGCAGGCGGACAAGGCGGTGGCAGCCAGCAGCGGCAGGAGCGTTTTCATCCGCCCTGAACGCGAACGGCTCAGCTCGGTTCATAATTGCGATTGAATTGCAGAAGCATTCGCATTACCCAGAGCGCCGTCCTCAAGCGGAGCCTTGTCCATGCGTGCCCCCCTGTCCCTGTCGGTGTCCGCCGCCGCCCTGATCCTCGCCCTGCCCGCCCTCGCTGAGCCCGACGCGACCGATCCGTCCGAGACCCGGCTGCCGCCCGTCACCGTCGTCGCCACCCGCACCGAGACCCGCGTGGACGAGGCCCCTGCCACCGTCAGCGTCTTCACGGCCCAGCAGATCGAGCGGCTGCTGATCTCCGACATCAAGGATCTGGTCCGCTATGAGCCGGGCGTCAGCGTCCCCAGCCAGCCGGCCCGCTTCGGCGCGGCGCTCGGCACCACCGGCCGGGACGGCAACGCCGGCTTCACCATCCGGGGCCTGGGCGGCGACCGCGTGCTGATCGTCGTCGACGGCGTTCGCAGCCCCGACGGCTTCACCTTCGGGGCCCAGAGCGTGGGGCGCGGCGGCTATTCGGACCTCGATCTGATGCGCTCGGTCGAGATCCTGCGCGGCCCGGCCTCGGCGCTGTATGGCTCGGACGGGGTCGCGGGCGCGGTCAGCTTCACCACCAAGGACCCCGCCGACCTGCTGACCGACGGTCGCCCCTTCGCCGCGCGCGGTCGGGTCGCCTACAGCTCCGCCGACGAAGGCTGGACCGAAGGCCTGGCCGTGGCCGGTCGCGCCGGGGCCGTCTCGGGCCTCCTGGCCTACACCCGCCGCGACGCCCGGGAGACCGAGACCGGCGGCGACAACGACGTCATCGGCGCCCTGCGGACGACCGCCAACCCGCAAGACATCCAGTCCAACGCCGTGCTGGGCAAGATCGTCTGGGACGTCGCGCCCGGCCACGCCTTGCGCCTGACCTATGACCACTATGACGTGGACGTCGCCGCCGATGTGCTGAGCGGCCGCACCGCCTCGGTGCTGGAATTGCTCGCCGAGGACGAGACCACCCGTGACCGCATCGGTCTGGACTGGCGCGGCACCGACGTCTTCGGCCTGGAGCGGGCCCAGATCGCGGCCTGGTGGCAGGACGCGACCACCCGCCAGTTCACCTTCGAGGATCGCACCCCCGCCGTCGACCGCACCCGCGACAACCGCTTCGACAACGCGGTCTACGGCCTCGCCGCCGACGCCCGCACGACGCTGAACCTCGCGGGCATTTCCCACCGCCTGACCTTCGGCGGCGACGGGTCGAGTACCCGCCAGCAGGGCATCCGCGACGGCACCGTGCCGCCGTTCGGAGAGACCTTCCCTACCAGCCCCTTTCCCGTGACCGACTATGTGCTGGCCGGCGTCTTCGTGCAGGACGAGATCAGCCTGCTGGGCGATCGGCTGCGGATCATCCCGGCCCTGCGATATGACGCCTATGAGCTGTCGACCGACGCCGACCCCCTGTACGTCGGGGCGCGCGCCGATCAGTCCGACAGCCGCCTGTCGCCCAAGCTGGGCGTCGTCTGGCAGACGACCCCGACGTTCCAGCTGTTCGCCAACTATGCCGAGGGCTTCAAGGCCCCGACGCCCAGCCAGGTGAACAACGGCTTTTCCAACGCCGCGTTCGGATACGTCTCCGCTCCCAACCCCGATCTGGAGCCCGAGACCAGCCGCAGCGTCGAAGCCGGCCTGCGGTTCCGCGACGTCGATTTCGCCGGGGGCCGCATGGCGCTCCAGTTCGTCGCTTTCCAGTCGGACTACGAGAACTTCATCAGCCAGCAGGTGGTGTCGGGCGGCTTCACTCCGGCGAACCCGGCCGTGTTCCAGTTCGTCAACTTCACCGACGTCGAGGTCTCGGGCCTGGAATCCCGCGCCAGCATCGACTGGGACAACGGCTTTCGCCTGAACCTGGCCGGCGCCTGGGCGGAAGGGCAGCAGACCACCGCCGGCGCGACCACCCGCCTGCCGACCATCGATCCGATCAAGCTGGTCGGCGGCCTGGGCTGGGACGAGCCCCGTGGACGCTTCGGCGGCGAGGTCATCGTCACCTGGTCCGACGCCAAGAAGGCGCGTGACACCAGCGGCCTGGCCTGTTTCAACGCCGTGCCCGCCAACGGCTGCTATGTCGGCGAGGCGTTTCAGCTGGTCGACGTCACCGGCTACTGGAACGTGACCGACAGCGTCACCGCCCGCGTCGGCGTCTTCAACGTCTTCGACGAGACCTATTCCTGGTGGAGCGACGTCCGGGGCGTCGCGAACACCTCGGCCGTCGTCGACGCCTACACCCAGCCGGGCCGCAACGTCGGCCTGTCGCTGTCACTGCGTCTGTGACGCGCCCCCTTCGCAAAGCCAGAGAGGTTCCGATGCGCAGTCTTATGATCGCCGCCGTGCTGATGACGACCCCCGCCCTGCCCGCCTGGGCCGCCGCCATCCAGCCGACCCCGGTCCAGGCCGAGGCCGCCGCCTTCGAGCGCGACCGACAGGCCATCCTGGCCCAGGTCGGCGACTACCGCGTGCGCTTCGACATGCGCGAGACCGTCTCCTTCCGCCCCGGGTACGACCCGCTGGAGCCCAAAACCTCGAGCGGATTCGAGAACGTCCGCGTCGTCGAGGACACCGGCCGCCACATCGTCCTGCAGCACACCCTGGTCATGGAGCACGAAGGCCAGACCCTGGTCATCAAACACTGGCGCCAGGACTGGACCTATGAGCCCTCGACCGTCCTGACCTATGCCGGACCGAACCGCTGGGTGGTGAGCGAGGTTCCGGCTGGCACCCGCGCCGGGGCCTGGTCCCAGACCGTCTGGCAGACCGACGACAGTCCCCGCTACGGCGGCGTCGGCCGCTGGAGCCATGAGCAGGGCCTGGTCCAGTGGACCAGCGATCCGACCGCCCGTCCCCTGGCTCGCCGCGATGCCACGCGCGACCCGATCTACGACCGCTACGTCGGCACCAACCGCCACGCCCTGCTGCCGGGCGGCTGGGTCCATATCCAGGACAATCTGAAGCTGGCCCCGGCCGAGGGCGACGACACCGGCGTGGTCGCCGTGGTGCATGAGGACGTGGTCAACACCTACCGCGTCTCGACCGACTACGACCCCGCGCCGGGCGACGCCTACTGGGCCGCGACCGCCGACTACTGGGCCGCCGTCCGCGCCGCCTGGGACGAGACCATCGCGCGCCACGGCGGCATCGGTCTGGAGGAAGAACCGCAGGCCGGGGCCATCACCGGCCCGGTCCTGATGAACCTCGCCGATCAGATCGCCGAGGGCGCGGTGACGACCGGGGCCGCCGTGGACCAGGCCCGGGCGCTGATCGCGGAATCGACGGCGGCACCTTGATAATCTCCGTGCACCCCGGCGAAGGCCGGGGTCCAGAGGCGCACTCGGTTGCGGCAGTTCCCCCTGGTGGCCAAGCGGTCAGCAAAGAGTCCGCGATCTGGACCCCGGCCTTCGCCGGGGTGCACGGAAGTGGGGGCTACTGCCGCGTTCGCGAGGACACTGAAAAGAGCCTCATCTCGCCGGGGTGCTCGGCGTGTGGGCTCTACTGACGCTCGCCGGCCGTCCGTTCCCGCACGCTGCCGAACTCCGACATCGGCTTCCAGCCGGGCCAGTCGCTGCTGTTGGCCAGTTCCAGACCCAGCCGATAGAGCAGCGTCAGATTCTCCACCGCCGAACGGAAGTCGAGGTCCTCGGACCACTCGTCGGACGGACGGTGATAGTCGGCGGCGAACTTGGCCTTCCACGCCGCCTCGCCGGCCTCGCGGCCACCCTCGTCCCAGTCCCAGCCATGCCAGGTCATCAGGGCCGGCACGCCTGCCCGCGCGAACGGGAAGTGGTCCGAACGATAGTAGAAGCCCTGTTCGGGCATGCCGTCACCGCCGACGTAGCGGCCCTCGGACTCGGCCAGAACCGCCAGCCGGTCCTCCAGATCGTTCTGACCCTGGCCGAAGATGGCCACGTCGCGCGTGGGGGGCGACAGGGGCAGCATGTCGATGTTGATGTCGGCCACCGTCTTGGCCAGCGGATAGACCGGGTCGGCCGTATAGGCATAGGCCCCCAGCAGGCCCATCTCCTCGGCCGCCATATGGGCGAAGACGAAGGTGCGTTCGGCGCGCGGCGCGGCCGACAGCTGGCGGGCCATCTCGACGATGCCGACGGTGCCCGAGGCGTTGTCCCAGGCCCCGTTGTAGATGTTGTCCTCGGTCGTCGAGACCGGGCTGACGTGATCCGCACCGACGCCGACGTGATCCCAGTGCGCGGAATAGACGATGACCTCGTCCGGATGGGTGGTCCCCTCGATCTTGGCCAGCAGGTTGTGGGTGCGCAGGGTGTCGATGGTCTCTTCGGTCGCGACCGACAGGGTCACGCCCGGCAGTTCGACCGCCTTGAACTCACCGCTCTGGAGCGAGGTCAGCACCTCGTTGCCCAGACCCGCCGCCATGGCCAGGCTATGCGCCACGTCCATGTTGATGCCGCCCGAGACTTCCAGATCCGCCGCGCCCGGCGTCAGGGTGCGCTGGCGATTGTTGAACTGGGCCGCGCGCTGCCAGTTGGGATCGCTGGCGGGCACGGTGAAGACGGTGATGATGCCCACGGCGCCGCGACGGAAGGCCTCGTCGGACTTGAAGGCCGCCGATTGATAGTGGGTCGCATAGGCCCCGTTGAACCGCTCGGTGACGGCCTCGGCTGTCGGCTCTCCGCCGACGACCATGACGATCTTGCCGCGCACGTCGATGTCGCCGTAGTCGTCCCAGCCGCGCTCGGGCGCATGGATGCCGTAACCCGCGAACACCAGGCCGGCGTTCTCGACGCTGGCCCGACCGTCGTTCGAGACGGCGCGCAGGGCGATGTCCTGGCCGATGGTCAGCGGATGGACGGTGCCGTCCGGCCCGGTCCAGCTGGCCGAAGCCGCGCCCTCGACCGGGGTATAGCGC
Source organism: Brevundimonas subvibrioides (assembly GCA_002280475.1). Classification (GTDB taxonomy): domain Bacteria; phylum Pseudomonadota; class Alphaproteobacteria; order Caulobacterales; family Caulobacteraceae; genus Brevundimonas; species Brevundimonas aurifodinae. Next base: position 32,737 of record NCEB01000002.1, on the reverse strand, counting down.
TTCAGGTCGACGACCTGCAGCCACTGGCCGTCCGGACCACCGGGCTGAAGACCCATCTCCTCGTACTGGGCCTGCAGCCAGGCCAGGGTCAGCCGCTCGCCCTCGGTGCCCGGATAACGGCCCTGGAACTCATCGGACGAGATCGTGCGGATGCTTTCCGACAGCCGCTCGGCGGTGAAGTCCTGCGCCTGGGCCAGGCCCGCGCTCGCTATCAGCACCAGGGCGGCCGCGCCGCCGAACAGTCCACGCAGGGTCAAGGGGTCATTCTCCAGATTTCGGCGCGCACCCTAGGAGGACAGCGCGACCATGCCGCATTACGTTTCCGTCATGTTTCGGATGGCGTCGCTCAGCCTCGCCCGGCCACCAGGGCCTCGACCACGGCCGGATCGGCCAGGGTCGAGGTGTCGCCCAGCGCGCCCGTCTCGCCCTCGGCGATCTTTCGCAGGATGCGCCGCATGATCTTGCCCGATCGGGTCTTGGGCAGGCCCGGGGCCCAGTGGATCACATCGGGGGCCGCGATGGGCCCGATCTCGGCCCGGACGTGCCTGACCAGATCGGCGCGCAGGGCCTCGGTCGCCTCGACCCCGGCGTTCAGGGTGACATAGGCGTAGATGCCCTGGCCCTTGATGTCGTGCGGAAACCCGACGACCGCCGCCTCGGCCACGTCCGGGTGCAGGACCAGGGCGCTCTCGACCTCGGCGGTTCCCATCCGGTGGCCCGAGACATTGATCACGTCGTCGACGCGGCCGGTGATCCAGTAGTCGCCGTCCTCGTCCCGGCGGCAACCGTCGCCCGTGAAATACTTGCCCGGATAGGCGCTGAAATAGGTGTCGAAGAACCGTTGGGGATCGCCCCAGACCGTCCGCATCTGCCCGGGCCAGCTGTCGGTGATGACCAGGTTGCCGCTCGTCGCGCCCTCCAGCACCCCACCCTCGGCATCGACCAGCTGAAGCTCGACCCCGGGCAGGGGCCGCGTCGCCGATCCCGGCTTCAGGTCGGTCGCGCCCGGCAGGGGCGAGACCAGCACGCCCCCCGTCTCGGTCTGCCACCAGGTATCCACGATCGGCAGCCGGCTCTCACCGACCACCTCGTGATACCACCGCCAGGCCTCCGGATTGATCGGCTCTCCGACAGTCCCCAGCAGCCGCAGGCTCGCCCGGCTCGTCGCCTTCACCGGGTCGTCGCCCTCGCGCATCAACGCCCGCAGCGCCGTGGGCGCCGTGTAGAAGATCTCGACCCTGTGCTTGTCCACCACCTCCCAGACCCGGCTGACGGTCGGATGGTTGGGCACGCCCTCGAACATCAGCGTCGTGCCCGCATTGGCCAGGGGGCCATAGACGACGTAGCTGTGGCCGGTCACCCAGCCCACGTCCGCCGTGCACCAGAACACCTCTCCGGGCCGATAGTCGAACACCAGTTCATGCGTCCAGCTGACCCAGAACAGGTATCCGCCCGTGGTGTGCAGCACTCCCTTGGGCTTACCCGTCGAGCCCGAGGTGTAGAGGATGAACAACGGGTCCTCGGCGTTCATCGGCTCGCACGGACAGTCGTCCGAAACGCCTTGCTTCAGCTCACCGTAGCGAAAGTCCCGACCGCCGGTCATCGGCACGTCGGCGTTCGTGTGGCTGATGACCAGCACCGTTTCGACCGCCACCTTCTCCAGCGCCGCGTCGACATTGGCCTTCAGCGGCACCCGCTTGCCGCCCCGCAGGCCCTCGTCGGCGGTGATGACCAGCCTGGATCCACAGTCCTCGATCCGCCCGGCGATGCTGTCGGGACTGAACCCGCCGAACACCACCGAATGGATCGCCCCGATCCGCGCGCAGGCCAGCATGGCCACCGCCGCCGCCGGAATCATGGGCAGGTAGATCGTCACCCGGTCGCCCTTCTTGACCCCCAGTGATTTCAGCACATTGGCCATCCGGCACACCTCGCGGTGCAGCTCGACATAGGTCAGGCCGCCCGACTGGTCCGGCTCGTCGCCCTCCCACAGGATGGCCATCTGGTCCGCCCGCTCCGGCAGGTGACGATCCACGCAGTTGAAACAGACGTTCAGAGCCCCGTCGGCGAACCAGCGGATGCGGAAGTCGTCCTTGTCGAACGACACGTCCTTGATGACCGTCGGCGGTGTGATCCAGTCCAGACGCCGCGCCTGCTCCGCCCAGAAGGCCTCCGGCGTCTCGCGCGCCGCGACGCGGGCGGCCTCATAGGCCTCGCGGTTCATATGGGCCCGGGCCGCCCACTCCGGCGAGACGGGATAGAGGTCGCGATCGATCATGAGGGCTCCTTGGCCGGAACCCTAACCGGACGCAGCGCCACTGGCCAAGCGCCACCGTCAAGCGGAGCCATTGCCGCCGAACCGCGTTAAGCTGAGGCATTCAAGGGGGATCGCCATGACCAGCCACCGTCCGCTCGCCGTCGCCCTGATGGGCGCCTTCGCCCTATCCGCCTGCGGCCAGGGCACCGAAGAGACCCCCGCCGTGGTCGCGCCGCCGGTCACCCCCGTCGCCGCCCCGACAGGCCCCCTGCCCCCGCCCATCGCCTATGCCTGCCAGAGCGACCAGGCCATCCAGGTCCAGTATCCCGACACCGAGACCGCCCAAATCACCTGGCGGGGCCAGGCCTACACCTTGCGGATCGCGCCCTCGGGCAGCGGCGCGCGCTACGTCGGCTCGGGCCTCGAGTGGTGGACGGCCAGCCGAAACGGCCAGGAGAACGCCACCCTCAGCCGCATCGGCCCCAACGATCAGGTCGGCACGACCGTGCTCGAGACCTGCAGCCGCCCATCCGCCAACCCCGACCTGCCGCCGCCGGGGTCCGACCCGGCGTCGACCACGGGCGCGGTCGCCACGCCCTGCCGGGTCGCCGACCTGCGGCTGTCGGTCGAGACCGCCGACGCCGGTGCCGGCAACCGGGCCCAGGTCTTCGGGTTGACCAACACCGGGGCGACGCCCTGCGCCGTGTCCGGCTATCCGGCGGTGTCGCTGCTGGACACCCAGGGTCGCCCGCTGTCCACCGTCCGCTCCGACCAGAACCCTGGCACAGCGACGCCCGTCGCCGTTCCCGCAGGCGGCCGAGCCTATTTCGACATCGCCTGGAATGTCGTGCCGAACGAGGCCGAGGGCCAGACCAGTTGCCCCTCGGCCGCGCGGATCAGCATTCGCATCGCGGGCGACGCCTCGGCCATGACGACACCCCTGGCCCTGACGCCCTGCGGTGGCCGCATCCGCGTCAATCCGCTGCGGGCGACCGAGGAGGTCGCGGCCCCTCCGGCGTCGACCTGACGCTTTCATCGTCCCCGGCCAGGGTCTAAGAGGCGGCCCATGCAGACAGCCGCCTTTCATGACCGTGTCGCCGCCGAACTCGCCGACATCGACGCCCAGGGCCTGACCAAGCCCGAACGGGTGATCCAGTCGCGCCAGGGCCCGGTGATCCAGGTCGGCGGTCGCAGCGTGCTGAACTTCTGCGCCAACAACTATCTGGGCCTCGGCGGCGATCAGCGCATCGTCGACGCCGCAAATGCCGCCACCGAACGCTGGGGCGGCGGAACGGCCTCGGTGCGCTTCATCTGCGGCACCCTGGATATCCACAAGGAGCTCGAGCGCGCCATCGCCGACTATCTCGGCTTTGAGGACACCATCCTGTTCGCCGCCGCCTTCGACGCCAACGGCGGCCTGTTCGAGCCCCTGTTCGGGGCCGAGGACGCCATCGTCTCGGACAGCCTGAACCACGCCTCGATCATCGACGGCGTCAGGCTCTGCAAGGCCAAACGCTATCGCTTCGCCACCTCCGACATGGCCGATCTGGAGGCCCAGCTGAAGCAGGCCCGGGCCGACGGCGCGCGCGACATCATCATCGCCACCGACGGCGCGTTTTCCATGGACGGCTATATCGCCAAACTGGACCAGATCAGGACGCTCGCCGACCAGTACGGCGCGCTCGTCATGGTCGACGACTGCCACGCCACGGGCTTCCTCGGACCGCAGGGTCGCGGCTCCTACGCCCATTGCGGGGTCAAGGTCGATTTCGTCACCGGCACCTTCGGCAAGGCCCTGGGCGGGGCCATGGGCGGCTTCATCTGCGCGACCAGGCCGGTCGTCGAACTGCTGAAGCAGCGGGCGCGCCCCTACCTCTTCTCCAACGCCCTCGCCCCGTCCGTCTGCGGGGCCAGCCTCGAGGCGATCCGCATCGCCCAGGGTCCCGAGGGCGATGCGCTCCGCGCCCAGCTGTTCGCCAACGCCGAGCGCTTCCGGGGCGCGATGCAGGCCGCCGGGTTCGACCTCCTGCCCGGCCAGCACCCGATCATTCCGGTGATGCTGGGCGACGCCAAGCTGGCCCAGACCATGGCGGCCCGCATGCTGGAACTCGGCGTCTATGTCATCGGGTTTTCGTTCCCCGTCGTGCCGCGCGGCCAGGCCCGCATCCGCACCCAGATGTCGGCGGCGCATACCTTCGAACATATCGATCAAGCGGTCGCGGCGTTCACGACGGCCGGCAAGGAACTGGGAGTTATTGCATGACCACCACCATGAAGGCCCTGGCCAAGATGCGGCCCGAGATCGGCCTCGACCTGATCGACGCCCCCATCCCCGAGGCAGGACCCGAGGACGTGCTCATCAAGGTCCGGCGCGCGGCGGTCTGCGGCACCGACATCCACATCTGGAACTGGGACGAGTGGTCCCAGAAGAACGTGCCGGTCCCGATGATCACGGGCCACGAGTTCAGTGGCGACATCGTCCACATCGGCAAGGACGTGGATCGCCGGCTGAAGGTCGGCCAGCGCGTCTCGGTCGAGGGCCACGTCATCGACCTGAACTCCGAGGCCGCCCGCGCGGGCCATTTCCACCTCGACCCCGCCACGCGCGGCATCGGGGTGAACCGCCAGGGGGGCTTCGCCGAATACGTCGTGGCCCCGGCCTTCAACGTGATCGAGCTGCCCGAGGACGTGCCCTACGAGATCGGCTCGATCCTCGACCCCTTCGGCAACGCGGTCCACACGGCGCAACAGTTCGACCTGCTGGGCGAAGACGTCCTGGTCACCGGCGCCGGTCCCATCGGCATGATGGCGGCAGCCGTGGCGCGCCACGCCGGCGCCCGCACCGTCGTCCTGACCGACATCAACGACTTCCGGCTGGAGCTGGGGGCCAGGGTCGCGCCGGGCGTCCGCACCGTGAACACCACCCGCGAGGACCTGCACGACGTCATGCACGAGCTGGGGCTCAAGGTCGGCTTCGACGTGGCGCTGGAGATGTCGGGGTCGCCCATCGCCTTCAAACAGTGCGTCGACACCCTGATCATGGGCGGCGGCATGGCCATGCTGGGCATTCCGTCCCGGCCCATGGAGACCGACTGGGGCGCGATCATCCTCAAGGCCCTGACCATCAAGGGCGTCTACGGCCGCGAGATGTTCACGACCTGGCGGAAGATGCTGGGCCTCTTGAAGGCCGGCCTGGACCTGACGCCCCTCATCACCCACACCCTGCCCTACGACCGCTATGCCGAGGGCTTCGAGGCGATGCGCTCGGGCCAGTCGGGCAAGGTCGTGCTGGACTGGGACAAGGCCGCCTGATCGTCCCCCGGGCTTGACCTCGTAACGGCGATCCCCGACCACCCCGCATCATGGGGCTCGGGACTGATTCCATCGCGGAGGTCCGGACGACCGTCCGGTCGCGCCGATGAGCGCGATCGTCGATTTCCTCAAGGGCGCCGGCGACGACGAGGCGGGCCGCAACGTCTTCGAGGTCGTGGCCATGTCCGACCAGCAGATCGAGACCACCCACGACTTCATCCAGTGGCTCTTCCCCCTCGATCAGCCGTCCGGCGCCAACCGCCGCGCCCCGGTCCTGACGGCCGACGACGTTCAGGCGATCCACGCTTCCGGCCTGGCCCAGATCGCGCTGGCGGCCGGCACCGACCGGATGGCGGCCTTCTATCAGTCCAACGGCCACTGGCGGGTGGCCCAGGATCACAACCACCTGCGGATCACCCGCATCATCAGGTCGCTGCGCCTCCTGCGCGGTCCCGGCGAGGCCGAGGATTTCCGCCAGCTGATCCTTCGCCTCGACGAGCGCGCGGGCCGCCCCGTCAGCATGGGCAGCCGCCAGCACTGGGAAAACGCCTGAGCGCGGCATGTCTCCCTCCCCTTCATGGGGAGGGAGAGCCGCTCTACGCTTTCAGCACCTTGATCAGGGCCGCCTCGAATCCCTTGGTGTCAGCCCCGGGCAGGACCTCGGCGATCCGCCCCGTCTCGTACAGGTCGAACACCGTGGGATGGACATAGCTGGACCGGCACACCGTCGGCGTATTGCCCAGCAGTCCCGCCACCGCCTTCACGCACAGGGTGATCTTGCGCTTCGTGTCCGTGGCCGAGGTCGGCGGCTCCATGTCGCGCAGGGCCCGCGCCGCCGAGACCGTGCCGGCCCAGGTGCGGAAATCCTTGGCGGAGAAATCCTCGCCCATGGCCTCGCGGATATAGGCGTTCACGTCGTCCGAGGTGACGGGGCACAGGTCGCCCTCGGCGTTTCGATACTTGAACAGCTGCTGTCCAGGCAGTTCGCGAAGGGTCCGCACCACGGCCGCCAGGCGACGGTCGCGGACGCTGACCTTGTGCTCGACCCCCGACTTGCCGCGAAAGGCGAAGGCCAGGCCGGCGCCGTCGACCTCCAGGTGCCGCTTGTGCAGGGTGGTCAGGCCGTAGCTGCGGTTCTGTTTGGCGTACTGGGCGTTGCCCACCCGGATCAGGGTGATCTCCAGCAGCCGGACGGCGGTGGCCAGGACCTTCTCGCGGCTGGGCCCGCGCGATCCCAGGTCCGCCTCGACCCGCTCTCGCAGCTTTGGCAGTCGCCGCGCGAACGCGGGCATCCGATCGAACTTTCCGCCCGAGCGATGTTCGGACCAGTCGTTGTGATAGCGGTACTGTTTGCGCCCCTTCACATCGCGGCCGGTCGCCTGGATGTGGCCGGTTCCTTGAGGGCAGATCCAGACGTCGGTCCAGGCCGGCGGGATGGCCAGGGCCCGGATGCGCGCCAGGGTCTCCTTGTCCCCGACCAGCCGCCCCTCGGGGTCGCGATAGCGGAAGCCCCTGCCCGAACGCACCCGCGTCAGGCCGGGGAAGCGATCGCTGCAATAGGTCAGGCCCTTGGGGACCTCGGTCTCGGCGACGAAGGCGTGACTACCGTCGGGCATCAATCGAAAGTCCGGATCATGGACGGCGAACGTCGCGTGAGGATCGCCGGTTCCTCTTGACCCGGACGAGCGACCGGAGGACGCAGACGCCATGAACTATCGCCACAGCTTCCACGCCGGGAATTTCGCCGATCTGGTCAAGCACGCCCTGGTGCTGTGGCTGCTGACGACGCGTCAGGCGGCCGGGCCGGTGACCGTGCTGGACACCCACGCGGGGGCGGGTCTCTACGACCTGACCGGCGACGCCGCCCGCTCGCGCGAGGCCGAGGCGGGCATCCAGCGGCTGATGGCCGCCGCGGCCCGACCCGCGCTGATCGAAGCCCTGGCGGCCGAGGTCGCGGCGCTCAATCCCAACGGCCGGGTCCGCTTCTACCCCGGGTCGCCGGTCCTGATCGCCCGGGCCCTGAAGACCGCCGACCACTACGTCGGCTTCGAACTGCGCGAGGAGGTCGCCGGTCTGCTGCGCGACAGCCTCAAAGCCTTCCCCGGCGCCCGGGGCGAGATCGGCGACGGCTACGACATGGTCCGGGCCGAGGCGAAACAGGCGCGGGGTTCGCTGGTGCTGATCGACCCGCCGTTCGAACGCCCCGACGACTATCTGCGCGCGGCAGAGACCGCCGGCGGGATCGTCCGGGCCGATCCGGATGCCACCGTGGCGATCTGGACGCCGCTGAAAGACATGGAGACCTTCGACGGTTTCCTCAGACGGCTCGCGTCGGCGACGGCGGCGCCCACCCTGGTGGCCGAGGCCCGACTGCGGCCCTTGACCGATCCAATGAAGATGAACGGCTGCGCCATGGTGGTGGTCAACCCGCCGAAGGGCGCGGACGCGGCGGCCACCGAAATCTGCCGCTGGGTGGCCGGGACCCTGGGCGACGCCGGGGCCAGGGCCGAGGTCTGGCGGGCCTGACAACGACCGTCACCACGTCCGATTCTGACGCACCACGGTGCTAGGCAGGCGTTCGCGCGGCAGGCTCAGGAGGCCGAATGAGAGAAGTGAGAGTCACTCCCACACCCCTTTCCGACTCTCACGACCAAGGCTCAGTCGATGACCTCGCCGGCCTCGTACAGATTGGGCTCGAAGGTCGCGATGGCCATGATCGGACGCATGGCGGCGGCCACCGCCTCGTTCCGCGTCATCGCCTTCCAGTCCTCGACCGAGCGCCAGACCGCGTGGTTGGCCACCGTCTTGCCGTTCAGGCCGCGGTGCAGGGTGGCGGACATGAAGCCCGGCAGCCCGACCTGGGCCCGGGCCAGGCTGGTCAGCATCTCGATCAGGTCGTCCTGCTTCTCGGGCTGGACCTTGAAGACGTTGATAAGGACGACGGGTGCGGCGTCGGCGTCCATGGCGAAACTCGCTGGCGGCTGTCGACGAACAAGGCCGACGGGTGCCCTCTAGCGCATTCCGCCGGGCGACACCCCATGTGAGCGGCGTTCATCCCCAGCCGATCGGAGCCCCCATGCCGACTATCGCCGTGCTCGAGACCGGTCGCCCGCCGTCGGCGCTTCAACCCGACCATGGCGACTATCCCTCGATGTTCGCGGACCTGCTGGGTGACGCGTTCCAGACCCGGTCTTTCGACGTCCAGGCCGGCGACCTGCCCGAACCGGCCGCCTTCGACGGGGCCATCATCACCGGTTCGGCCGCCGGCGTGTACGAGGATCACGCCTGGATCCCACCCCTGCTGGACTGGATCCGCGACGCACGCGGACAGACCCGGCTGGTCGGTGTCTGTTTCGGCCACCAGGCCATGGCCCAGGCTCTGGGCGGCCGGGTCGAGAAATCCGGCAGCGGCTGGAGCGTCGGCCTGCATCGCTACCGGGTCGTCGAGGTCCAACCCTGGATGGCACTCGCCCCGGCCGAGATCGCCCTGTCGGCCTCGCATCAGGATCAGGTCGTCGCCCGGCCGGCCGACGCCCGCGTGATCCTGGCCAGCGACTTCACCCCCTTCGCCGGCCTGGCCTGGGGCGACGACGCCATGTCGCTCCAGCCCCACCCCGAGTTCACCCGCGCCTTCACCGGGGCCCTGGTCGAGGGCCGGCGCGGGCGGATCGAGGATGTGGTGGTGAACCGGGCGGTCTCCAGCCTGAGGGCGGAGGATGACCGGGCGGTGGTCGGCGACTGGATCAGACGGTTTCTGGCAACCTGACCCGTGCGGGCATCACGGCCACTTCACCACCGGCGGCATCGAACTGAGGATCGATTCGACGTTCCCGCCGGTCTTCAGGCCGAACGTCGTGCCCCGGTCATACAGCAGGTTGAACTCGACGTAGCGGCCCCGGCGAATCAGTTGTTCCTCACGCTCCTCGGGCGTCCAGGGCTCGGTCATGCGACGACGCACGATGGCGGCGTAGGTATCGAGGAACGCCATCCCGACGTCCCGCGTGAAGGCGAAGTCCCGGGCATAGTCCCCGCTGTCGTGATGGTCGTAGAAGATGCCCCCGATGCCGCGCATCTCGTTGCGGTGCGGCAGCATGAAATACTCGTCGCACCACTGCTTGTACTTGGGATACCAGGCGGGGTCGTGGGCGTCGCAGGGAGCGCGCATCCCGGCGTGGAAGGCGACCGTGTCCGGGGCCTCCTGGGTGCGCTCGCCATCCAGAACCGGCGTCAGGTCCGCCCCGCCGCCGAACCAGCTCCTGGTCGTGGCGATGAAGCGGGTGTTCATATGCACCGCCGGAACCCGGGGGCTGACCGGGTGGCAGATCAGGCTGATGCCGGTGGCGTAGAACCGCGGGTCCTCCTCCGCGCCGGGAACGGTCTTGGCATAGTCCGCCGGAAAGGTGCCGTGGACGGTCGAGACGTGGACGCCGACCTTCTCGAACAGCCGCCCGTGCATCATGCCCATGACCCCGCCGCCGCCCTCGTGCCGCGACCAGGGCGTGCGCGCGAACCGGCCGGGTTCGCCCGGAAACAGGTCGGCCGGCGCCGCGTCCTCCAGCGCCTCCAGGCCCGCGTGGATGCGGTCGCGCAGGGTCTCGAACCAGGCGCGGGTCTCCACCTTCTTCTGGTCGAGCGAGGGGGCGTCGGAGGCGTGGGCGTGGCTCATGACCACGTTCAATCATGCTTCGCCCAGCGCGTCACCGGGGCCGATGCTTTACGCCGCGCGGACGCCGGGCCAAGCTCTGCCGAACCCGGAGCCCGCCATGCGTTTCATCCTGCCCCTCATGCTCGGCCTGACCCTGTGCGGCCCCGGCCTCGCCCAGACGCCCGAGGCCGAGCGGACCATCGTCTCGACCGTGGTCGCCGAGCACGACCGGCACATCGATCTGCTGGAGCGGATCGTCAACCAGAACTCGGGCACGCTGAACCTGGCGGGCGTGCGCGCGACCGGCGAGAGGGTCCGGGCCGAGCTGGAGCCTCTGGGCTTCGACGTCCGCTGGATCGACATGGCCGAGACGGGTCGGGCCGGCCATCTGGTCGCCACCCATGACGGCGGCGGCAGGAACATCCTGCTGATCGGTCACCTGGATACGGTGTTCGAGACCGACAGCCCGTTCCAGACCTTCGTGCGCGACGGCGCGCGCGCGACCGGCCCAGGCATCGGCGACGACAAGGGCGGAGTGGTGGTGATCATCGCGGCTCTGCGCGCCATGCAGGCGGCGGGAACGCTGGAGGGGTCGAACGTCACCGTCTTCCTGACCGGCGACGAGGAGCGGCCGGGCGTGCCACTCGACGTCGCGCGGCGCGACCTGATCGAGGCCGGGCGCGTCGCCGACTATGCGCTGGAGTTCGAGAATCTGGCGACCGAAGGCGGCGCCGAGTTCGGCACCATCGCCCGGCGCAGCGCCGCCAGCTGGACGCTGACGACCGGCGGCGTGACCGGCCATTCCAGTGGGGTGTTCAACGACACCCTCGGCTATGGCGCGATCTATGAGATGGCGCGGATCCTCGACGGGTTCCGACGTGAGCTGCCCGAGCCCAACCTGACCTACAACGTCGGTGTCCTCGCCGGCGGCACGCCGGCCGAGATCGATGCCGACGGCTTCCGCGTCCAGGCCTCGGGCAAGACCAACATCGTCGCCGAGACGGCCATCGCCCGGGGCGATCTGCGTACCCTGACGCCCGAGCAGGACGCGCGGGCCCGGGCGCGGATGGAGGCGATCGTCGGCCAGAACCTGGCCCGGACCACCGCCGACCTGGTCTTCGGCGACGACGGCTATCCGCCGATGGCGCCGACGCCCGGCAATCTGGCCCTGCTGGAGCGGCTGAACGCGGTCAATCGCGACCTCGGCCTGCCCCAGATGTCGCCCTTCGACCCCGCCCGACGCGGCGCGGCCGACAGCGGCTTCGTCGCGGCCGACGTCGACACCCTGGGCGGCCTCGGCATCGCCGGTGGCCTGGCGCATGCCGAGGGCGAGTGGGTCGATCTGGACAGCCTGATCCGCCAGTCCCAGCGCGCGGCCGTCCTGATCGGGCGGCTGAGCCTGGGGGAGTGACGGGCCTCCTCAAGGTCTGCAACAGTGGCGTATCGATACCCGGAGACCACCCCATGATCCGCGCCCTGACCCTCGCCGCATGTTCTCTCGCCCTGGTCCTGCCGGCCGCTGCCCAGGACGCGGGAGAGGCCCGTGCCCGGCGTATCCTGGAGCGCACGCCGCTGATCGACGGCCACAACGACCTGCCCTGGGCCCTGCGTCAGGCGCACGGCTCGGACCCCTATGCGGTCAACCTGACCACCGATCTGGCGGGTTCGACCCGTCTGCACACCGACATTCCGCGCCTGCGGGCCGGCGGCGTAGGCGGGCAGTTCTGGTCGGTCTATGTCCCCGCCAGCCTGACCCCGGTCGAGGCGGCCAAGGCGACCTTCGAACAGATCGACGTCGTCCGCCGCATGGTCGACGCCCATCCGGACGTGTTCGAACTGGCCACCACCGCCGACGACGTCGTCCGCATCCATCGCGCCGGGCGGATCGCGTCGCTGATGGGCATCGAAGGCGGCTATTCGATCGACGATTCGCTGGGCCTGCTGCGCGAGTTCCACGAGGCGGGCGTGCGCTACATGACCCTGACCCATTCGCGGACCACGTCCTGGGCCGATAGCGCCACCGACGCCCCGCGCCACGGCGGCCTGTCGCCCTTCGGCGAGGCGGTGGTGCGCGAGATGAACCGGCTGGGCATGCTGGTCGACCTCAGCCACGTCTCGGAAGAGACGATGCTGGACGCCATGCGGGTGTCGGACGCCCCGGTGATCTTCTCCCATTCGTCCGCGCGCGGCGTGACGGACCATGCCCGGAACGTCCCTGACACCGTCCTGCGCGCGATGCCCGAGGACGGCGGGGTCGTCATGGTCACCTTCGTGCCCGGTTTCGTCTCCGAGACCTTCCGCGCCTGGAGCGCCGCCCGCGCCGCCGAACAGGCCCGGCTGGGCTCGCTGGAGCCCGGCGATCCCGCAGCCGTGACGGCGGGGATCCAGGCCTGGGACGCCGCCAACCCCGTGCCCGCCACCGGCATCGCCGACGTCGTGGCCCACATCCAGCATGTCCGAACCGTGGCCGGCATCGACCACGTCGGCCTGGGCGGAGACTTCGACGGTGTGCCGCGCCTGCCGACCGGGCTGGAGGGGGTCGACGCCTATCCCCGGCTGCTGGCCGCCCTGATGGCCGAGGGCTGGACCGACGCCGATATCCGCAAGCTGGCCGGCGAGAACGTCCTGCGCGTCATGCGCGCCACCGAGGCGGTGGCCCGCGCCAGGGCGGCCGAGCGCCCCTCGCTGGCGGCGATCGAGACGGACGAGACGCCGGAGTAGGGCCCTCAGACCGGCGGCGGGACCAGGCCGATCGACTTCAGCACCACCGCCTGGGTGACCATGATCGCCAGCCAGCTCAGACCGTCGGTGGCCATGGCACCCGACGGCAGGCCGCGCTGAGCGTGGTTCACGACCGTGGCGGGCACGACGAAGCCGATCCAGATCACCACGGCGCTGCCGATCGCCATGGTCCATGCCCCGGCCTCGGATGGCGCCAGGATCAGCGCCCCGGCCAGGATCGCGCACAGCCAGGCCTGGGCCAGAACGATGGCGACGATGACGGCGGGTGCCAGCGCCGGACCCGCCGCCCCGCGCCCCACCCGCCCGATCAACCCACGGACCAGCAATCCGGCCGCCAGCCCGCACCCGCTTGCCACCGCGATCGGCAGGGCGTTCAGTACGATATAGATCATCCGGGCCTCCCTCGTCGCCCGACAGGACCACTGCGCCTACGCCCTGACAATGCCGAGCGTCCGCCCTGCGGCGTGGAGCCGCGTGACAGCCGGACGCGCGACATCGTCGCCGCTGGCTTGGCCATAAGCTCTGGTCCAAGGCCGGGCGATGCAAACACCGACCGATCCGAAGCGCCGCCGCCTGGTCCAGGCCGTCGGCTGCCTCAGCTACATCGTGGGCGCGGCCGCCGTCGCGGGCCTCGCCGTCATGATCTGGCGTATCGTCTAACGACGACTTCACCCGCGCCGTCCGCGCGGCCTTCCGCTAGGATGCCCGCATGAGCACCGAAATGTGGATCGCCGTGGCCGTGTTCGCGGGCCTGAACCTGGCCGCTGCCTCCAGCGGGGGCATGTTCAAGCCGGGGGTCTGGTATGCCGGCCTCAACAAGCCCTCCTGGACCCCGCCGAACTGGGCCTTTCCCGTCGTCTGGGGCCTGCTGTTCGCCCTGAACGCCTGGGCCGGCTGGATGATCTGGGAGGTCGCGGGCGAGACGCGGCCGCGCGTCTTCATCCTCTACATCCTGTCGCTGATCCTGAACGCCGCCTGGTCGTGGCTGTTCTTCGGCCGCCGCCGGATGGATCTGGCGATGATCGACGTGGCCTTCCTGTGGGTGTCGCTGGCGGCGATCGTGGCCGTCTTCTGGATGATCCGTCCGATCGCCGCCCTGCCGGTCCTGCCCTACCTGCTCTGGGTCAGCATCGCCGCGCTGCTGAACTGGCGGATGATCCAGTTGAACCCTAACGCCCGCCGCGCCTGAGCCCTGTCTGACGCAGCGCCTCGAACAGGCCGATCCCGGCGCTGACCGCCAGGTTCAGCGAGCGGGCCTCCGGCCGGATGGGAATCACCACGCGGGCGTCGGCCGCCGCGTGGACATCATCTGGCGCGCCCGAGGGCTCGGAGCCGAACAACAGGGTGTCATCCGGCCGGAAAGCGAAGTCGGTCAGCGGCGTCGCCCCTTTCGTCGTGAACAGGACCAGCCGCCCCGGCCCCCGCGCCTCCTGAAAGGCGTCCCAACCGGCATGGCGGGTCATGTGCGACAGTGGTCCGTAATCCAGCGCCGCCCGCTTCATCGCCCGGTCGTCGAAGGTGAAGCCGGTGGGCTCGATGATGTGCAGGGACACGCCGAAACAGGCCGACAGGCGGATACAGGCCCCGACGTTCTGGGGGATGGCCGGTTGAAAAAGGGCGAGACGCATTCTAAGGCCCTCATTAGGCGCGGGAAGGGGTCCTGTCGCGGTACCGGTTTTCGATCGTTTCATTGAGCGGCGAAATCTTGCGGCGATGCGCCGCAAAGCGGGATCGGGTCATGTCCGCCGGATGGCGCTATAGGAACGCTCTCGTGCGCGGGGCCCTGTTCGGGCACCCGCCTTCGCAGTTTTTGGAAAGGTGAGCCGTGGCCGAATCGGTCGTGAATCCAGAAGGCCCCCATGGCGAGGCGCCCGAGGGCGAAGCCACCCGTCGGGACTTCATCCACATCGCGGCGGGCGCCGCGGCCGCCGGCGCCGGCGTGATGGCGGCCTGGCCGCTCATCAACTCGATGAACCCGGCCGCCGACACCCTGGCGCTGTCGACGGTCGAGTTCGACACGTCCAAGGTCGCCGAGGGCATGCAGCTGGTCATCACCTGGCAGGGCAAGCCGGTGTTCATCCGTAACCGCACCGCCGCCGAGGTCCAGCAGGCGACCTCCGTCAACTTGAGCGACCTCAAGGATCCCCAGACGGACACCGAGCGCACCAAGGAGGGGCATCAGTCCACCCTGGTCGTCCTCGCCAGCTGCACCCACCTGGGCTGCATCCCCACCTTCGGCACCGGCGACTACGGCGGCTGGTTCTGCCCCTGCCACGGCTCGCACTACGATGTGTCGGGCCGCATCCGCAAAGGTCCGGCGCCCATCAACCTGGTCGTGCCGGAGTATGAATTCACCGCCGGCTCCACCATCCGGATCGGCTGAGGCACACATCGATGAGCGGACACGAATCCACCTACGTTCCCAAGACCGGCGTCGAGAAGTGGCTGGACAGCCGGCTTCCGATCGTCCGGTTCGGCGCTGACTATCTGTCGCTGCCGACGCCCAAGAACCTGAACTACTGGTACACCTTCGGCGCGATCCTCAGCATCTGCCTGGTCGTGCAGATCGTCACCGGCATCTTCCTGGCGATGCACTATCAGCCGAACACCGAGATGGCCTTCGCCTCGGTCGAGCGCATCATGCGCGACGTGAACGGCGGCTGGCTGATCCGCTACGTCCACTCCAACGGCGCGTCGATGTTCTTCGTCGCCGTCTACATCCACATGCTGCGCGGTCTCTACTACGGCTCCTACAAGGCGCCGCGCGAGATGATCTGGATCCTGGGCTGCATCATCTTCTTCCTGATGATCGCCACGGCCTTCCTCGGCTACGTCCTCCCCTGGGGCCAGATGTCCTACTGGGGCGCCGAGGTCATCACCAATCTGGTCGGGGCCATCCCCCTGATCGGCGAGCCGATCCTGATCTGGCTGCGCGGCGGTCCGGCGATCGACAACGCGACGCTGAACCGCTTCTTCTCGCTGCACTACCTGCTGCCGTTCGTGATCTTCGGCGTGGTCGTGCTGCACCTGTGGGCCCTGCACACCGCCGGTCAGAACAACCCGGTCGGCATCCTGATCCCCAAGGACCGCGAGAAGAAGGACACAGTTCCCTTCCACCCCTACTACACGGTCAAGGACGGCTTCGCCCTGATCCTGTTCCTGATGATGTTCGCCGTGTTCGTCTTCTTCATGCCGAACGCCCTGGGCCACGCTGACAACTACATCCCGGCCAACCCGCTGGTGACGCCGGCGCATATCGTGCCCGAGTGGTACATGCTGCCCTTCTACGCCATCCTCCGGGCGATCCCGGACAAGTTCGGCGGCGTCGTGGCCATGTTCGCGGCCATCGGCATCCTGTTCGTCCTGCCCTGGCTGGACACGTCCAAGGTGCGCTCGATGCGCTATCGCCCGACCATGAAGATCTTCTACGCCCTGTTCGTCCTGAACGGCCTGCTGTTGGGCTGGTGCGGGGCCCAGCTGCCGGACGCCGCCGTGGTGCCGGGCATGCCCAGCTTCACCCTGATCGACGGCCAGCTGAACTCCTACCTGTGGCTGACGCGGCTTTCGACGCTGTACTACTTCGCCTTCTTCGTCGTGGTCCTGCCGCTCGTGGGGCTGAGGGAAACGCCGCTGAAGATACCGCTGTCGATTTCCGAACCCGTGCTCAAGGGTCCCGACGCCATGAGCGGCGCGGTCCCCGCCTCGGCCGAGAAGAAGGGCTGATACCGATGACCCAGTTCCTTCACAAAGCCATGCCCCTTCGCAAGATCGCAGTGGCCGTCCTGGCCTTCGCCACCCTGTCCTCTCCGGCCTTCGCGGCCGGTGAGGCCAAGCACCCCCGCTCGGGCGGATTCTCTTTCGAGAGCCCGTTCGGCACCCACGACCAGGCCCAGCTGCAGCGCGGCTACAAGGTCTATCGCGAGGTCTGCTCGGTCTGCCACTCGATGGACCTCCTGTCGTTCCGCACCCTGGGCGAGCGCGGCGGCCCCTTCTATGATTCCCATGCGGCGAGCCCGGCCGAGAACCGCTTCGTCCGCGCCATCGCGGCCGAAGCCCAGATCGCCGATATCGACACCGAGACCGGCGAGCCGATCATGCGTCCCGGCATCGCCGCCGACCGCTTCCCCAGCCCGTGGCCGAACCGCACGGCCGGAGCCGCCGCCAACGGCGGGGCCTATCCGCCCGACCTGTCGGTCATGACCAAGGCTCGCGCCGGCGGCGCGGACTACATCTACTCGCTGCTCAGCGGCTATGTGGACCCGCCCGCGGGCCTGCGCGTCGGCGTCGGCCAGTACTACAACCCCTATATGGCCGGCGACATGACGCCCTTCTGGGACGGCGATCCGGACAAGGTGCCCTATGGCGGCTTCATCGCCATGCCGCCGGTCCTGTCGGACGGCCAGGTGACCTTCGACGACGGCACCGTCGCCAGCGTCGATCAGATGGCCAAGGACGTCGCGGCCTTCATCTCGTGGGCGTCCGATCCCCGGGCGACCGAGCGCAAGCAGACCGGCATGGGCGTCCTCGCCTTCCTGGCCATCTTCGCCGGCCTGACCTACGCCAGCTATCGCAAGATCTGGAAGAACGTGGCCCACTAGGGTCGCCTTCCAGCCAGTCCGACCAGGCCCGCCGGAGTTCGCTCCGGCGGGCCTTTCGTTGTCCAGGGCGGGCTCTCGAAGGCCATGCGACGGCTTGCCGATCCTCTGCTAGTTTTCCGACCCTGAGCCGCGAGGGACGAAGGATGGCGGACGCGAAACTGGACATGGCCCGACGGCTCGACGCCTTCGTCGATGCCGCCTTCGCCTTCGCCGTGACCCTTCTGATCGCCGGCGGTGGAGACCCGCCAGGCAGCCTGACGGAGCTCAAGGCGGTCGCCCTGCGCGCCCCGGCCTATGCCGCCAGCTTCGCGCTGATCGCCATGTTCTGGCTGGGCTACCGCGATCTCGGGCGCCTGTGGCCGACGCGGGATCGACTGTCGACGGCGCTCAGCCTCGGCGTCGTCTTCCTGGTCCTGCTCTATGTCTTTCCGCTCAGATTGATGGTCGAGTCCGCGTTTCACGCCCTGTCGGGCGGTCGCCTGCCCGGAGGCGAACTGGCGGGCAGCTTCGTCGAGGTCCGCGACCTTTATCTGATCTACAGCTCGGGCTTCCTGGTCCTCTCGGGCCTGTTCGCGGCTCTCTACGGCCATCATCTGCGGCTCAGGCCGATCACCCGGGCCCAGGCGTCGGATGGGCGATCCTGGCTGATCAACTGGACCATTCTGATGAGCGTCGCGCTCCTGTCGGTGCTGACGGCCGCTCTGGCGCCGCCCCGGATCGCCGTCTGGGCGGGCGGCATGGTCTATATGCTGATCCCCCTGGCCATCGGCGTCGCCTCCTGGCTCGAGGAACGCAAGGCGAGCGGCCACCCGGCCACCGTCGACACGGACGGATCGACCCCCTAACCTTCTTCCCTCTCGTCACACGAAGGTCCGCCCATGCGTTTCGTCACCGCCGTCGCCGCCATGACCAGTGTCTGGGCCCTCGCCCTGCCCGCCGCCGCCCAGGAGACCGCCTTCGATCCGGCCCGCCTGGATCAGCACATCCGCACCCTGTCCGCCGACGACTATCAGGGTCGCGGCATCGCCACCCCGGCCGAGGAACGGGTCATCGGCTATATGGCGGGCGCGATGGCCGCCGCGGGCCTGGAACCCGGCGGCGAGAACGGCGGCTGGACCCAGGCCGTCGCCCTGAACCGCTTCTCCGCCTCCAACATCCAGGCCGCGCTGTCGGTCGGCGACTGGACCCTGCCCCTGACCCAGGGCGAGCAGGCCGTGATCTCGACCCGCCGGCCGGGCCTGGACCAGGTGACGGTCGCGGACGCGCCGCTCGTCTTCGTCGGCTATGGCATCAAGGCGGCCGAGCGGAACTGGGACGACTTCAAGGGCCAGGACATGACCGGCAAGATCCTGGTCGTCCTGGTCAACGACGCCGACTTCGAGGAGCCGGGGCTGGACACCTTCGGCGGCCGGGCCATGACCTACTACGGCCGCTGGACCTACAAATATGAGGAGGCGGCCCGCCTGGGCGCCGCCGGCGTCATCATCGTGCACGAGGACGCGCCGGCCTCCTACGGCTGGACCACGGTCCGCAACAGCTGGTCGGGGCCCCAGTTCGACATCGTCCGCGACAACGCCAATGAGCGGGTGCCGGTCGAAAGCTGGATCCAGCGCGATGTCGCCGTCGAGCTGTTCCGCCGCGCCGGGCTCGATTTCGACGCCCTGAAAGTCCAGGCCCGCAGCCGCGACTTTCAGCCCGTGCCCCTGACCGGCGCCACGATGGACGCCACCTTCGACGTGGCCTCCGAGCGGATCGAGACCCAGAACATCATCGGCCGCCTGCCCGGCACGACCCACCCGGACGAGACCATCCTGTTCACCGGCCACTGGGACCACATCGGCGTCGGCACGGCGGACGCCGACGGCGACGCCATCTTCAACGGCGCGGTCGACAACGCGTCCGGCATCGCCGGCTTGCTGGAACTGGCCCGCATCGCCGGAGCCGCGCCCCGCACCGAACGGTCCCTGGTCTTCATCGGCTTCACCGCCGAGGAAAGCGGCCTGCTGGGGTCGGAATACTACGCCGCCAACCCGCTGTATCCGCTGGAGACCACCGTCGGCGGCTTCAACATGGACTCGGCCAACGTCTATGGCCGGACCCGGCATCTGGGCGTCATCGGCTACGGCCAGTCCGACTTCGACGCCCGGCTGGAGACGGTGGCGGCGGCGCAGGGCCGGACCCTCGAGCCGGACCAGTCGACCCAGGCCGGCTTCTACTTCCGCTCCGACCACTTCCCGCTGGCCAAGCGCGGCGTGCCGATGGTCTATGCCGACTCTTCCGGGGCCTTCGTGGACGAGCCGATCGCCGAGCGCACGGCGGCGCGCGCGGAATACACCGCCGACCGCTATCATCAGGCCAACGACGAATGGTCCGCAGACTGGGACTATCGCGGCCAGATTCAGGACCTGGAGGTCTACTGGACCATCGCCCGCGACCTGGCCAACGGCCGCGACTGGCCCCAGTGGCAGCCGACGTCCGAGTTCGCCACGGCCCGGGCCACCAGCGCGGCGGCCCGGGACTGATCCCCTATCGCTGCGGATAGACCGGATAGGCCGGTCGCCGCGGCTGGGCCGGTGGCTGGGCCTCCAGCGCCCTCAGCGCGATCGCGACCGCGGTTTCCAGCTGCGGATCGCGACCGGCGGCCACGGCGGCCGGGTCCTGATCGACCTCGACATCCGGGGCCACGCCCGCGTTCTCGACCTCCCATTCGCCGCGCGGGTTGAAGAAGCCGACGTTGGGCGAGGTCACCTGTCCGCCGTCCATCAGCGGCGGCATGGGCCCGATCCCGACCAGTCCGCCCCAGGTCCGCTTGCCGACCAGGGTGCCCAGCCGCTCCTCCTTGAACATCCACGGCAGGGCGTCGCCGCCCGATCCCGCCACCTCGTTGGCGATCATGACGTGCGGCCCCAGGATGGCGTGGGCAGGGGTCCGGTCGATGGCGCCGTAGCGCGGCGACCACCAGCTCTGCAGATCACGCCCCAGCACCTCGATGATATAGTCCGCCATCTGGCCCCCGCCGTTGAACCGCTCGTCGATGACGGCGCCCTGGCGATCGGACTGGGCGAAGAAGTAGCGGTTGAAGCTGGTGAAGCCGCCCTGGCCGGTGTCGGGCAGATGCACATAGGCCAGCCGCCCGCCGGACAGTTCGTCGACCCGCCGTCGGTTGCCCTCGATCCAGTCCAGGTACCGCAGCCGTGCCTCGCTCGCGATCGGCTGGACGCTGACGTCGCGCGCGCCCGCGCCTGAGGCGCTGCCCAGCCGCAGGGTCACCAGACGCCCGGCCGTGCCTTCCAGCGCCTGCTGGATGTCCATGTCCGTCGTTACCGCCATGTCATTGACCGACAGCACGCAGTCGCCGACCCGCGCATCGATCCCCGGCTGGGCCAGGGGTCCGACCACGTCGGGCGAGAAGACCGTCGGGCCATAGATCCGGGTGATGCACCAACGGCCGCCCTGGACGGCGTAATCCGCCCCCAGCAGCCCCCCGGGCACGCGCCTCGCCGTGGCGATGGTGCCGCCCCCGCCGCGCAGATGCCCGACCGACATGCCGGTCAGGGCCTCGTGGAACACATAGTTCAGATCGGTCCGCGACAGCACCGCGTCGGCGAAGGGCTGAAGCTCGCGCTCCACCGCCGCCAGGTCCGAGCCATGGAAGCCGGGGTCATAGAAATAGGCCCGCTGCATGCGGAACACTTCGCGATACATCTGGGCCCACTCGGCGCGGGGGTCGATGCGGACGTCCAACTGGTCGAAGCTGACGGCCCCCTCCCCGGCCTTGATCGGCGCATTGGCCGGCACGACGGCATAGGTCGGCGGGCGCGGCGGCGTGCCCGGAGCCGCCTCCCCGCCCCCGGCGCGGGTGGCGACCAGCATGGTCTCGCCATTGGCCGACAGGTCGAAGGACATGACCCGCTCGGCCAGACGCTCGACCTTGCGGTCCTTCAGGGTGAAGCGGTTCAGCGCCATGTCCGCCGGCCCCGTCGCCCCGGCGGGCGTCGTCTCCTCCAGGAAGAACAGGACGCCCGGCTTGCCCGCCGTAAGCCCCGCATAGGGCCGCACCGGGATCGGCAGGGCGACGGTCCGGCGCTGGATGGCGTCCAGCGACTGACCGGCCAGATCGACCGCGATCGGGCCGCTGGGCGGCGGGGTGGGCTGAGGGCCGGTGGACGGAGGGGCCTCGGGCGTCTCGGGCGGGGCTGCGCCTTCGTCGTCGTTCAGCGGCGCGACCGGCGACGGCGTCCCGGCGTTCAGCGCCACCGCATAGATCGAATGCGTCGGGGTATAGAGGTTGCTGGACATGTCCAGCCGATAGGTCGCCGCCCCGAAATTGTTCGACCCGACGTAATACAAATAGTCCCCGCCGCGATCGAAGGTCGGGAAGCGCGCGTCGCCCATGTCCGACGTGATCTGGGTCGAGGACCCGCTCTCGACGTTGAACAGATGCAGCGCCGTCAGCCGGTTCTCGCCATTCCTCGAATAGACCAGCCAGCGCGAGTCCGGCGACCAGGCCATGTCGCTGGACACTTCGGTGAAGCCGCCGTGCGTCTGGGCCTGGCCGACCTGCGTCAGACGTCCGGTCGTGGTGTCCAGCACCCAGTTGCGCAGGGCGTTGTCGTAGAAGGCGACCTTGCGCGAATCCGGCGACCAGACCGGCTCGAAATAATAGGTCGGCTCCGGCGCCAGCGGGAATCTGCGGACCTCTCCCTCGCCGTTCTGGGGCGCGACATGCAGGGCGTACAGGCCCGATTCGTCCGAGAAATAGGCGACCTTCTGACCGTCCGGGCTCCAGGCCGGGCTGCGCTCCATGACGCCGGGGGTGTTGGTCAGGTTGCGCACCGCGCCCCGCATCGCCGGCACCGACAATATCTCGCCGCGCGCCTCGACCGCCACCCGCGCCGCGCTGGGCGACAGCACCACCGACTGGATCTGGT
This sequence comes from Brevundimonas subvibrioides, assembly GCA_002280475.1. Classification (GTDB taxonomy): domain Bacteria; phylum Pseudomonadota; class Alphaproteobacteria; order Caulobacterales; family Caulobacteraceae; genus Brevundimonas; species Brevundimonas aurifodinae. The sequence continues at coordinate 10,252 of NCEB01000002.1, read as the reverse complement.
CGGCGACGTTCAGGATGCGCGGACGGGCATCGGGCATGTCGCCGGCCACATCGACGCGGATCGCCTGCGGCTGGCCTCCGGCCGTCAGGGTGAAGATCTCGCCCAGCCGGTCGAACACCAGGGCCGTGCCGTCGGTCGACAGCGACCGGATCTGGGGCCCGTCATTGGTCCAGACCGACGCCACCGCCTGGCTCGCCGGGTCATAGCTGTAGATGGAAATCGGCCCATCGCGGTCCGACAGGAAATAGATCATCCCGCCCATCCAAACCGGGGACAGATCGTTGGAGCCGTCGACCTGCGGGATCTCGATCGTGTCCAGACCGTCCAGCGTCGTCACATTGATGGTCGAGGCCCGCCCGCCACGATAGTTGCCCCAGGCCACATAGCTGGAAAAGTCGAAGCCGAACGCGGCCTGGAACGGGCTGTAGGCGATCGCCCGGCCGTCGCCGGACATGTGGCCCGCATAGGCATAGGGCAGAGGCATGGCCTCGGGCGCGCCACCCTCGGCGTCCACGGCGAACAGCTGTGTATAGCGGCTGGCGGCCGATCGGTTGGATCGGAACAGCACCTTCGCCCCATCGGGCGACCAGCCGACGGCGGCGTCATTTCCGGGGTGGTAGGTGATCCGCCGGGGCAGGCCGCCGGCCACCGGTACGGTATAGACGTCGATGTTGCCGTCGTATTCTCCGGTGAAGGCCAGGGTCCGGCCGTCGGGCGAGAAGACGGGCCCGGACTCGACCCCGACCCCGACCGTCAGCCGCTGGGCCCGGCCCCCGGCCCGTGGCACCGTCCACAGGTCCCCGCCGTAGACGAAGGCGACCTGCGAGGCGCTCATCGTCGGCTGCTGCAGGATGGCGCTCTGGGCCTCGGCGCTGCCGGCCGTGAGCGCCAGGACGGACGCCGAGGCCATGGCGGCGACAGCGAAACTACGGAGATCGAAGACCATTTGAACCACCCCTCAAACCAGGACGGGACAGTCCGACAGCGGAGGGGTTCTGGCAAGCGCCCAGGCAGAACCAGCGGGCGGGTGGCACCCTTGATCCGTCGGTCAGGCGCTAGTGGTCATCCACGGGCTGGTGGGTGAAACCCTTGACGCCGCCCAGCGGTTTGGCGTCACGACCGATCTCGACCTCGCTTTCGGCGTAGGCCACGATCAGACGCGCCAGATCGACCAGGGCGCTCTCGTGGATCCGCTCATAGCCGTGGCTGGCGTCGATGCCGAAGGTGATCAGGGCGGTGCGGATATCGGCCCCCGCCTCCAGGGCCGAGGCCGAGTCCGAGCGATAGTATCGGAACACGTCCTTCTGGTGCGGGATCTCGTGATCGCGGGCCAGCTGGACCAGCTTTCGCGTCAGGTGCCAGTCGAACGGCCCGGTCTGGTCGGCCATGGCGATGGTGACGCCGAACTCGGACGAGTTCTGCCCGGGCGCCGTCGTGCCGTTGTCGACCGTCACCATGGCGGCGACGTCGGGGATCAGCACCGAGGACGCCCCCAACCCCACCTCCTCGGCGATGGTGAACAGCCACCAGGTGTCGACCGTCGGCGTGCGCTCCTCGCGGATCATGCACTCAAGCGCGGCCAGCAGGGTGGCGACGCCGGCCTTGTCGTCCAGGTGGCGCGAGACGATGAAACCCGTGTCCATGAACTCCGGCTGCGGGTCGATGGCGACGATGTCGCCGATGTCGACGCCCAGCGCCAGGGTGTCCTCGCGCCCATGCGTGACGGCGTCGATCCGCAGTTCGATCTGCTGCCAGTTGACCGGCTGGGTATCCACCTCGTCGTTGAAGGTGTGGCCCGACGCCTTCAGCGGCAGGATGGTCCCGCGCCAGGACCCGCCCTCGGAGAAGACGGTCGCTCGCGCCCCCTCGGCGAAGCGCGACGACCAGTGGCCGATGGCGACCAGCTCCAGCCGCCCGTTCGACTTCACCGCCTTGACCTGGGCCCCCAGGGTATCGACGTGCGCGACCAGGGCCCGGGCCGGCTTGGCGGCGCTGCCCGGCAACCGGGCCCGGATCGCGCCGCGCCGCGTCAACTCGTAGTCGAGCCCCAGGCGGCCGAGCTCGCGGCACAGCAGCCAGACGGCCTCGTCCGTATAGCCCGTCGGGCTGGGCGTGTTCAGCAGGTCGGCCAGACGGGCCTTCAGGTAGTCGAGATCGATCTCGGGGCGGGCCAAAGGGCCTCCTTCAGGCTTCGGACCGGGGCGCGGCGCGCGCCGAAGTCGGGGCGGACAGGGGAAACAGCAGATCGATGAACCGCTCGGCCGTCGGCTGGGGCTCGTGGTTGGCCAGGCCGGGGCGCTCGTTCGCCTCGATGAAGGCATGGTCCGGCTCGCGCGGCGACTTCACCATCAGGTCGATGCCGGTCACGGGAATGTCGATGGCCCTTGCCGCGGCGATGGCGGCGCGGATCAGCGCCGGATGGACCTCGTCTGTGACGTCGTGAATGGTCCCGCCCAGATGCAGGTTGGCGGCCTTGCGCACCATGACCTCGGCCCCGTCCGGCGCCACGTCGTCCAGCCGATGGCCCGCCTCGGCCAGGGTGCGCTCCGTCTCGTCGTCGATGGGGATGGTCGATTCCCCGCCCGTCGCCGCCGCCCGTCGCCGGCTCTGATGCTCGATCAGGGCCCGCAGGGTCGAGCGCCCGTCGCCGACGACGCGCGGCGGACGTCGCAGGGCGCAGGCCACGACCTTGTAGTCGATGACCACCAGCCGCAGATCCTCGCCCTCGACCTGTTCCTCGATCAGCACCTGCGGACAGATGCGGCGCGCGCGCTCGACGGCGGTCCGCACCGCCTCCGCGCTGGACAGGCCGACGGCGACCCCCTGCCCCTGCTCGCCCCGCGCGGGCTTGACCACCAGGCTGCCGTACTGCTCCAGCGCCGCCTTGATGGCCTCGTCGTCGTCGGCGTCGATCCGGGCGGGCACCCGCACGCCGGCGGCCTCGACGATCCGGCGCGTCATCCGCTTGTCGTCGCAGACGCTGAGCGCCACGGCCGAGGTCAGCTCCGACAGGCTTTCGCGACACCGCACCGTCCGCCCGCCCCAGCTCAGCCGGAACAAGCCCCCCTCGGCGTCGACGATCTCGGTGTGGATGCCGCGCCGGCGCGCCTCATCGACGATGATCCGGGCATAGGGGTTCAGGTCGTGGTCGTCTGTCGGCCCGACGAACAGGGCCTCGTTGATGGGGTTCTTGCGCTTGACCCCAAAGAACGACACCCGGCGAAAACCCAGCTTGTCATAGAGGGCGATGGCCTGGTCGTTGTCGTGCATGACCGACAGGTCCATGTAGGCCAGCCCCTGGGTCTTGAAGTGCTCGGCCAGCCGTCGCACCAGGGCCTCGCCGATCCCCGGCTGGGTCGCCTGCGGGTCGACGGCCAGGCACCACAGGGACGATCCGCACTCGGGATCATCGAAGGCGCGGACGTGGTTCACGCCGGTCACCGTCCCGATCACCCGGCCGGTGGTGGTGTCCTCGGCCACGAAATAGGTCAGGGTCCGGTCGTCGCGCCGCGACCAGAAGAAGTCGGGCGGCACGGGCACCATCTTGCGCCGGGCGTAGATGTCGTTGACCGCCTCGGCGTCGCGCTCGGACGTCAGCCGGCGCACGGTGAAGCCCCTCGGCTGGCGACGGCTGGCGCGATAGATGGCCAGGTCCAGCCGATAGGTGTGGGACGGGTCCAGAAACACCTCCTGCGGCGCCTGGGCCAGCAGGACGTGCGGATTGCGGACATAGAAGGCGATGTCGCGCCGGTCCGGCCCCTCGGCCCGCAGCGCCTCGATCAGGGGCTCGGCCGTGGCGAAGGTCTGGGCGAAGAGCAGCCGCCCCCAGCCGCAGTCCAGCACCGCGTTGGCCGACGGTCCCTCGCCCGAGCGCACCGGCGGCTTCAGCCCCTCGTGGCGCAGCCGCTTCAGCCGGTGCGCCTTGGTCCGGGTGGGGCGGACGTCAGACGCCATGTTGCTGCATCCACATCTCGAGCACGGCGACCTGCCACAGCTCCGACCCGCGCAGGGGCGTGATGTGCGCCGTCGGATCGGCGAACAAGGTGTCCAGATATTCGGGGTCGAACAGGCCCCGGTCGCGCGCCGCCTGATTGGTCAGGGCCTCGCGCACCATGTCGAGGTAGGGCCCCTGAATGTATTTCAGGGCGGGCACGGGGAAATAGCCCTTCTTCCTGTCGATGACCTCGGACGGGATGAGCAGACGCGCCGCCTCCTTCAGCACCCCCTTGCCGCCCTGGGCCAGCTTGTGCTCGGGCGGGATGCGCCCCGCCAGCTCGACCAGTTCGTGATCGAGGAAGGGCACGCGCGCCTCCAGACCCCAGGCCATGGTCATGTTGTCGACCCGCTTCACCGGGTCGTCGACCAGCATCACCTGGCTGTCCAGACGCAGGGCCTGATCGACCGGCGTATCGGCGCGGCCTTGCGCGAAATGGGCCTCGACCAGGGCGCGGCTGACGTCGGTGTCGGCCATGTATGCGCCGTTCAACTGGGTCTTCAGCGTCACGTGGCTGCGGTCGAAGAAGGCCCTGGCATAGGTCTCGACCGGGTCGTTGGTCTCCAGCATCGGCGGATACCAGTGATAGCCGGCGAACACCTCGTCCGCGCCCTGTCCCGACTGCACCACCTTGATGTGTTTCGAGACTTCCTGGCTCAGCAGATAGAAGCCGACGTTGTCATAGCTGACCATCGGCTCGGACATCGCGCCGATGGTCCCGGGCCCGACCGAGAAGGTCATCAGATCGGTCTGACCCAGTTCCGCCAGCAGGCCGACGATCAGGCTGGAATCCACGCCGCCCGACAGCAGCACGCCCACAGGCACATCGGCGACCATGCGCCGCTTCACCGCCGCGCGCAGACTGTTCAGCACCCGGTCGCGCCAGTCCTCGGCGCTCAGGGACGCGTCTTCGGCGTGACGGGTCATGTCCGGCTGCCAGTACAGCCGGTCCCTCGCCGTCCCGTCCGCCTCGATCACGCGGAGGGTCGCCGGCGGGAACTTCTTCACCCCCTTCAGCAGGGTGTGCGGCGGCGGCACCACGGCGTGGAAGGTCATATAGTGGTGCAGGCCGACCGGATCGATCGTCCTGTCCACGTCGCCCGCCGCCAGCAGCGCCGGCAGGGTCGAGGCGAACCTCAGCCGCTTGCCCTGCTCTGCCAGATACAGGGGCTTGATCCCGAACCGGTCGCGGGCGATCACGGTCCGGCCCGTGTCCCGCTCGTGCATTACGAAGGCGAACATCCCCTTGAACCGATCGACGCAGGCCTCGCCCCAGGCCTTCCAGGCCTTGATGATGACCTCGGTGTCGCCGTGCGAGAAGAACCGGAACCCCATCCCGATCAGCTCCTCGCGCAGTTCGGGATAGTTGTAGATGCAGCCGTTGAAGGCCAGGGTGACGCCCAGATCGGCGTCGACCATCGGCTGCTGGGCCTTTTCACTCAGGTCGATGATCTTCAGACGGCGATGACCCAGGCCCACCGGCCCGCGCATGACGATCCCCGACCCGTCCGGTCCCCGTGGCGAGAGCGCATCGGTCATGCGTTGCACGGCGCCGGCATCGGCCGGTCGTCCGTCGAAATTGATCTCGCCGCTCAGACCGCACATGGGCCCTCCTTGAAACGTGGAAGCAGCGTGTACAAATGGTTCGTGTGCGAAAGAGTTTCAACCCGATGACGGCCTTTTCTCCCGAACAACCGCCCGATCCCACGGCGTCCCTGGTCCGATCCGTCCGGCGGATCGCCCAGGCGATCGATGTGCGGTCCCGCGAGATCGCGCGCCTGACGGGTCTGACCCTGCCCCAGCTGCTGGTGCTTCAGTCGATCCGCGCCATGGGCGAAGTCAGCACCAGCGCGATCTCGCGCGATGTGTCGATGTCGCCGCCCACCGTCGTCGCCGTGCTGGACCGGCTGGAGGCGCACGGCATGATCGTCCGCTACCGCTCGACGACGGACCGCCGCATCGTCCACGCCCGGCTGACGGATCAGGGTCGCGACGCCCTGACCACGGCCCCGGGCTTTCTGCGCGCGGACGCCCTTGCGCGCTGGTCGGCCCTGCCGCTGGACCAGAAGCAGGCGCTCGCGGACGCCATGGAGATGCTGTCGGCCCTCATGGCCGCCGAGCCCCCCGACCGAGATGCGGTCAGCGCCCCGGCGTGATCCCGCGCGGTGGCCCGCTCACGCCGCCCGCCGCGCGGCGAAGCGACCGTCCACCAGGGCCGTGATCTCCGCATAGCGGACCAGGGTGTTCAGCGCCTGGACCACCCGCTGCTCGATCTTCCTGCCCCCGCCCTTGAAGGCGCGCGCCACGGCGGCGGCGTCCATCGGCGCGGACGACGCCTGCAGCACGGCGCGGATCGCCATGACCTGTTCGCCCTTGTCCTTGGGAAAGGCGGGCAATCCCCCATCCTTTTTCGAGCCGATGGCGACGACCTGGGCCCCCAGGTCCAGCTCGCCGGTCCTGGGCGCGGCGGCGCCCTTGGCGAAGCGGGGGATCTGATAGTCGGGGCGCAGCCAGCGGACGTGGCCGGCGGCCTCCTCCGCCGCCCGCTCGGCGTTCAGGGCGACCAGGCGTTCGAGAATGAGCTCGTCCAAGTTCTTTCCTTCTCCCCTTGCGGGAGAAGGTGGCCCGCGAAGCGGGTCGGATGAGGGGTGAGACTCGGTGTCAACCGGGTGCGACCGCTGCGCCGTATCGGGGCGCGGCTCCGTACCCCTCATCCGGCGCTCCGCGCCACCTTCTCCCGCAAGGGGAGAAGGGGACAGGAGGGGAATCAGGTCGTCCCAGCCGTAGGCCTGAAGGGTCGCCCGATCGATCTGCTCGTGCAGGTCCTTCAGGATCAGCACCCGCCCGCGCGCCTTCACATCGGCCTCTGCGGCCGTCAGCTCGGCCCCCGCCCGGACCTTCTCCAGCACATTGTAGAGGCCGGTCAGCGTCAGGTCCGGATGCTCGCCCTGCACCGTCTTGCGCGTGGCGTCGAGCTCCTCGCCCAGCGCCCGGAGGCGAGCGCGGGTGGCCTCGTCGGGGTCGGGGAAGGGGAAGGGATCGAAGCAGCGGGACTTCGAGTAGCGGGGATCGTTGCCGTAACCGAGCCAACCGCCAAGAATCGGGGCCCAAGACGTGTGGACCCGGCTCGACAAGACCGCCAGATGCCACGCGTCCGAACTTGCTATGGCCACGAGCATATTGTCGGGAAGGATGCTCGTCTCGAGGAACTGAAAGATCCGGTGCTTAGCAGTTTCAACGGTCGCGACGTAACGCGTCAGGTCGCGCCAAGCGGTGCGAGCTTCAGGGACGTTCTCGCCAAACAGCCACCACCCTTCTCGGCGATAAGCGCGTGCGTTCTTGTCTCGCTCCGGTTTCAGGTGCTCAAGAACGTGCTGGTAAACTTCCGGATAGTCTTGGCGCACCCGTTCTGCAGATAGACCGAACAGGTCGATCACCATCACCCCACGCGGATAGGCCGTGAGGTCACGGCCGTTCCGATAGTGTCGAATATGATGCTCAAGACCGTCGCGCCGACCGAGCCCGAGTTGCTCAGCTTCTGCCGGCGTTACGATGAATCCCGCCCCATGCAGGACAACGCCACGCGAGGACAAGCCGGCGTTGGCCACAAGTTTTCCTGCGCTAGCAACGTCGATACCTACAGTGAGGTCCGGGTTGATTCTTCCGCGGCTATCGCTGAAGAACAGCGTCGGCTCATCCGTGTCCAGCCCAGCTTCCGTCATCACCTCGCGCAATTCGCCCTCGAACGCCCCCGCCCGCGCGGCCGTCATCGCGATCCTCACCGCCGCGCTGTCCTTGGTCGCCTTGGTCCACGGATGGTCCGGCACGGCAAAAATGATCGACACCGGAGCCTTCGCGTTGAGGTGACGCTCCATCACCCGGCGCTGGAACACCTGGCTGATCGAGTTGGTGGTGACGAGGCCGAAGCGGCGCAGCGGCGTCTTCTTGCGGGTCAGCAGTTCGGCCGCCCGGTCCCACCAGTACATGACGAAGTCGGCGCTCTCGTTCATGTGCGGATGCGCCTTCCACAGCGCCTCGGCATAGCCGGGCTCCATTCGGGAGCGCAGGTCCTTGCCGCCGATGAACGGCGGATTCCCCACGATGAACTCCGCCTCGGGCCACTCCGGCCGCCGGGCGTTCGGGAAGACGGGGACCGGCGACGATCCTCCCCCGTTCTTCACGGGGGAGGGGGACCGCGAAGCGGTGGAGGGGGCGGAGGCGGACGCGGTGTCTGGGGTCGCCCCCTCCACCCCGTCGGCCAAGCGGCCTCCGCGGTCCCCCTCCCCCGCGTCGCGGGGGAGGATTGAAAACTGCAGCTCCGGATAGCCGTCCCAGGTCAGGACCGCGTCCTTCTGCTGGATGTTGCCGAACGCCTTCAGGATCGGCTCGGCGGGGTGTTCGGAGCGGTTGCGATAGTGCTGCTGCAGATAGCCGATCCACAGCACCAGTTCGGCGATGGCGGCGGCCCGCACATTCAGCTCGATGCCCAGGAACTGGTGCGGATCGACCGTCTCCAGCCCGATGGTCTCGGTCTCGCCCAGCTGGGCCAGCGCCTCCAGCACCGTGCCCTCCAGGGTCTTCATCAGCTCCAGCGCCACATACAGGAAGTTGCCGGTCCCGCAGGCCGGGTCCAGCACCCGGGTGGCGCACAGCTGGTGGTGAAAGGCGCGCACCCGCGCGACGGCGTCCGCCATGTCGCCCCGCTCCCGCGCGTCGCCGACCTTGACCTCCACATCCGACCAGTCGGCCCGCAGCGGCTCCATCACCGTCACCTCGACCAGCCGCTCGACATAGGACCGGGGGGTATAGTGGGCCCCCAGCTTCCTGCGCTCGGCCGGGTCCAGCGCCTGTTCCACCAGGGTGCCGAAGATGGCCGGCTCGACATAGCGCCAGTCGTGGCGACTGGCGGCCAGCAGTTCGCCGATCTCCTCGCGCGTCATGGCGAAGGCCCTGGCCTCCTTGAACAGATTGCCGTTGAACCAGCGCAGATGGGTGCGGAACAGCGAGAAGAACCGGTCCGCGTGATCGCGCGCGTCCATCTTGCGCCACAGCTCCTGCAGCAGAGGCGCGAAGCTGTCGGGGCCGTCCAGCGAGTCTTCCAGCAGCCGGGTGAACTCGCCCCTGGGCAGCAGGTCCACGTCCTCGGCGAACATGGTGAAGATGCAACGCATCAGGAAATGCGCCACCTCCTCGGCCGGGTGGTTCCTCTCCAGCCGGCGCGACACGGCCGCCAGCCGCTCGGCGATCTGACGCGTGACGCGCGCGGATTCCCGCGTGGGGTCCAGCGACTGGGGATCGCTCCAGATGGCGCGCAGCCGGTCCCGGATCTCCTCGCGCCGCAGGTCCTCCAGCCGGATGCGATAGCCCTTGCGGTCCGGAAACTCGGAGTGGCCCCGGCCGGTGCCCGAAAAGTCGGCGAAGACCTCGAACACATAGCCGACGTCGCAGACGATGATGAACGGCGGGGCCGCATGGTCGGTCGGCAGGCGAACGACATAGTCCTCGGCCTGGCGCCGGGCGCTGCGCATCATGTCGTCCCACCGGCCCTCGGCGGCGGCGGTCGAGGCGGATTCTTCGGGCCTGAACGCCAGGGACGCCGCCGCCTGGCGCTGGTCGGCGCGCGACTGTTTGGCCTCCAGGATGAAGCAGCCGCGCTTGTACAGGTCGATCCGGGTGGTCGAGGCCGTGCCCTCGGACTCGCGCCGCTTCACCCCGCGCTCGAAGACATAGTCATTGCTGGCGGTGTCGGCGCTGGCCGGATCGGGGCGCGGCAGACCCAGGGCCTCGCACATCTCCGACAGGAACATCTGGTAGTTGGCGCGCTCGGCCCCGCCTCGCGCGTCCTTCCAGCGATCGATGAAGGCGTCGACGTCCAACCGCAGTCTCCCCGCCCCACTTGGCCCGGAAAGCCCGCTCCGCGCAACCGAAGGACATCGCCGGAGTGGACGATGACGACGCCGGCGGAGGGACCTCGCCGGCGCAGAACAGCAAAAAGCCCCGAGGCGAACCATCGGGGCTTTGAGATTTGGGTGCGGGAGCAGGATTTGAACCTGCGACCTTCAGGTTATGAGCCTGACGAGCTACCGGGCTGCTCCATCCCGCGGCAAACGGTAGGCGTGAAGGAAGAATGTTCGAGAGTTCATCATCGACTGTCCGCCTGGTAGACCCGGCGGCGACCTACTCTCCCGCGCCTTGAGACGAAGTACCATTGGCTCTGGAGGGCTTAACGACCGAGTTCGGAATGGGATCGGGTGGGGA
>NCEB01000039.1 GCA_002280475.1 Brevundimonas subvibrioides | reverse complement strand
GTCGCGATAAGACTGATCGTGGCCAGGGCCAGCCGAGTCGAACCCTTGCAAATCAGCTAAGAACGCGTCCCTCCGTTCTGTGATCTCAAGATCAGCAAACTCTATCCGAGAAATCGATCTCCGTTCCTTACGATACAACGCTTCCCAATCCCGCTGGACCTCCGGCATGTCAGGGAACAACGTTGGCCAAGGGTCGAACTCGCGCGGATCGATCCCAAACACCGTTCGGTCGTGGGTGTCTTGCTTGCCAGCTATAATCTCTCTGTCTGACCAGCCATCGCGCTTCCGCTTACGCATGGTGTCAGGCTTCTGGCGGGTGCGCTCAGCCCACACCGTGATCGGCTGTCTGTCTCCGTATAGTTCAAGCCAAACCGTCGTCCGACGGTTATTGGCCTGACCTCGCTTGGTTTGCCACTTTACCAGACCGGGTCCGTAGGTCGGGTTTGCCCAGTCTAACCGATCGATGGACAGGTCTGGCCTCGGACGGGGGCCCACATGACGGAGGAAATCTCGGAACTTACGAAACTCTGGCGCGACGATGGCTCCCTCGGTCACCCGTCGGCGCATCATTGCCTTGTGATTCTCCGCCGTCGCCGGATACGTGTGGCGCAAGTCCATTGCTGACATCGTCTCGAGGTCTGCATGGAAGTCCCGACCACGGCCCTCAGCTTCGTTCTCCGGCATGTACCTATCGATTTTCCAAACGCGCGATGGAGATTAGATAGGAACGCGATCGCGCCTTTCACAATTCTAGATGGTCGATATTCAAGCCTGGGTATTCCACCTTTGCAATATCCGACGCCAGGTCTGCGGGACGCAGGCCGTGGCCATATCCCCGACGGGCACTTGACGGCGTTGCCCATCCGCCGAGAGCATCACTGCGTTCGGGTGAGATGTCGGCCCGACGCATGGCGTCCGCAAAGTTGTGACGCAGGGAATGAAACACGACACCTTTCCGTGTAATTCCCAACTCCCGCTGGAGCCGAGCGAACCATTTGGAGAAGGCATTGGTCGCCGAGCCATGCTTGTCCCTAGTCAGTTCCGGGAACATGGGAACGGCCGTGGCCTCCATCGGACTGCCAGAAGCGAAGCCTAGTGCGACCAACGTTGGATGGAGCGGCACCAGGCGGACGTCATTCTTCTTGGTCTGCTGCCCTCGAGAGGCGTTTGACGCCACTCTAAGGACCATGACCCCGTCATCGCTGAACACGTCGTCGGTGAAGAGCTGACATGCCTCGTTCATCCTAAGGCCCTGGAATAAGGCCAACAGTGGAACCCAATATCGGCCTCGCTTAGGTCGGCTGGTACCTGGCGCGTTCCAGTGTCTTTCGTCATCAACGCAACCCGCGAACACCGGGGCTGAGAAGAGCAGATTTAGCTCGGCCACCGTCCAAGCCGGACGCTGAGAACGGGTTCCGGCGCTTCCCAGCGTGAGTTGCCGAGCTGGGTTGGACTGGATCAGTTGCTCCCGCTCAGCAAAGTTGAAGAAGGCCGTCACCCAGATCAGCTGATTGTCGATAGTTTTCGGGCTTAGCCGGTCTTCGCCATTGGCCCTGGCCAGCTTTGCCGCTTCGATTAGCGTCGCGCCTCGATAACGCTGAGCGACCCTGGGAGGGAGGTCCATAAGAACTGAGCGCACGCGCTGAAGATCCGACCGTTTCACCTGTTCCGCACGGGTATCGGCTCCGCATACCTCTAGGAGGAGTTTTTTCGCCGGAGCGTACGCACTGTCTTTTGTTTTCTGTCGGACGCTCGCTCTCCGTGGGTCGGCCTCGAAGCGAGCGACTAGTTCGGCGACAGTGACCACGTCGGCCGACAACGCTGCGCTGGCTTGACCGGTGACCCTCTGGGAAATTGAAACGGTTTCAAATCCAGTGGGCCGATGGGCGAACGGTGCACGCTTTCCACAAAGACGGACGAAGTGTCGCTTCAGATGCTCCAGCTGAGCGTTGTTTAGGGCCTGGCACAGAGACCAAAAGGCGGCTGAGCCTCGTTCGATCTGGAAGCCAGTCTCTTGGATTATCTGGTTGGCCGCCACCTGAACATGACGCCACTCGGTGTCTGGATTCGCATAGTGGTCAGCTTCGCGTTCGATCTCATCAAGGGCGGTCGCTAAGTCGGAAGGCCAGGACGAGGCAAGAGCGATGCCGTCAGCCCGTTCGAGGTCTGCCAGCCGGGCTTCTGAAGCCATACGGATGAAGGCATCGACACCCGTTTGGAGCCCAAGTCCGTTAGTCACCGCCTGAACTCCAGGCCCGCCAAGCCCGGCCCGTGCACGCTCAAGCTGACGCTCTACCTCTGCATGAAGTTCAGCATACCTGCGCTTCGCCTCGGCGAAGCTTAAGGTCTTAAGTGAGACGACAAACTCTGCTCGGTTCAACGCCGGTCGAAGCTCGGCCGGGACTGCCCGCCGGTAATAGAAGGCGTACTTTCGACGCTGCAGGTGGGGTGGCTTGGCCACGTCTTCCATAGCTCCACTGTACGGTGGTTTTGTACCACCTGGAAGCCGGAAACCCCTTGTTTGCCAGTATCTTTCGCCTAATCAGGAGGTTGAAAGGGCGGTGGCGGAGAGGGTGGGATTCGAACCCACGGTACCCGTAAAGTCACGCCGCATTTCGCGTGCGGTACATTCGACCACTCTGCCACCTCTCCGCGGGGCCGTAGACGCTCGGTCGAAAGCGAGCGGCTTCTCTAATGGCACGGCCTGACCATCGCAAGCCGGAATCTCGGTTCCGGTGACGCCGGCCCTCAGCGCAGGGCGGGCAGGGCCAGACCCGGGGCCTGACCGTCCGCATTGGTCGTGCCGGTATAGCGAAACAGCTCGGCCGGGCGGCCGCCCGTGCCAGTCGACAGCCGGCCGGTGGGGGCCACCAGACCGGTGCGCTCGACCCCGCGTCTGAAGTTCTGTTTGTGCAGGCTCAGGCCCACGACCGCCTCGGCCGCCGTCTGCAGGGCCGACAGGGTGAAGGTGTCCGACGTCAGCTCGAACAGCACCGGCCGGTAGCGCAGCTTGCTGCGGAGCCGCCCCAGCCCCGTCGCCAGGATGCGGCGGTGGTCGGACGCCATGCTGCGGTCGCCGAGCGGCAGGGGGGTCGCATCGTCGCGATCGCGCGCCGCCTCGGCCACCAACCCGGCCTCGTAGAGGAGCTCGAACCGTTCCAGCACCCGGGCCTCGTCCCAGCGGTGGGTCGGGCCGGCGGGGAACAGGGCCTCGACGCGCGACAGACGGCGCGGGTCGTCGGCCGCCCACGGGACCAGGGCCGCGCGGATGGCCGTCGCGGCGGCGTCGCCGGTGCCGCGCCGGTCCTCCCACGGGAACAGGTCCAGCACCGGGGTCCAGCGCGCGCCGGGCGGGGTCATGTCGACGGCGTCTGCGGTCAGGGCCAGATAGCCGACCGAAATCTCACGGCGCTGGTCGGGCCCGGGCGTGGCGCGCGGCGCATCGCGCCCCGCGTCGCCGAAGGTATAGAGCTGCTCGACGAAGCCCAGGCCGAAGCCGGTCTGGGCCGTCACGAAGTCCCGGAGCGCCAGCTCGAAGGTGCGGTCGCGGGCGGGGTCGAACGGGCCCGACGGCAGGGCCAGCGCGCCCTCGGCGGTCTGGGTGGTCAGGACGCAGAGCCGGCCGGAGTGGAGCGCCATGACCACGGCCGACAGGCCGATGCGCACGCCGTGTTCCCCGCCCCAGCTCACGGCCTACTCCGTATGCCAGGCGTCGGGCCCGGGCAGGACGCCGATAGCCTCGGACAGCACGCGGTAGCGTTCGACATAGCGGGCCTGGGCCTGGGCCGGGGGCAGGGGGTCGATGACCAGGTCGTATGCCGGTGGCGGAGCCCCGAAGAAGCCCAGGGCCTCGGCCTCGTTGAACCCCGCCAGTTGCGTCGCCTCGAAGAAGGCGCAGGCCTTGTCGGCCGACTTGATCAGCTTCTTGATCGGGACCGGCGTCTTGGGCGGCAGGCCGAAGCGGACGTGGATCGCGTCCTCCAGCCGCGCCTCGAACGCCTTGTAGCTGACGCCGAGCGCCGCCTTGAACGGCGAGATCATGTCGCCGATGACGTATTCGGACGCGTCGTGCAGCAGGGCTGCCAGCCGCCATTTGGGCTCCAGCCCTGGTTTGATGTGGGCCGCGATCTCCTCGACGATGCAGGAATGCTGGGCCACCGAAAAGGCATGCTCGCCGGTCGTCTGGCCGTTCCAGCGGGCGACACGGGCCAGGCCGTGGGCGATGTCCTCGATCTCGATGTCGAACGGCGAGGGGTCCAGCAGGTCCAGCCGGCGGCCCGACAGCATCCTCTGCCAGGCGCGCGGCGCGGGCTTGCGACTGGCGCGGGCGCGTGAGGAGGGGCGAATGGGCGTGGCGTCCAAGGCGGTGATCCTGTCGGGCGGCAGGTCAGGTGACCCATCCGGCCGCGCGGATCAAGCGCGACGGGCCTATTCGCCGACGTTCAGCGTCACCAGATCCTTGGCCGAGTCGAACACGCCGTCACTGTCGCGGTCCTTGGCCCGCACGGTCGCGACGACGATCGGGCCGCCCTCGGGGCCGCGCGCCTCGAAGCCGACCAGACGCCAACCTTCCTCGGCCGGGCGGTTGTCGGTCAGGATATAGGTGGTCCGCACGGTGTCGCCGGGCGCCCGGGTGCGGATCTCGGCGGCGTCGTCGCGGGCCTGGACGCTGACGCTCTCGTCGTCGGAACGGACATCGACGGTCTGGTTGGCGTCATCGGCCTGGATGGAGAAATTGCCGAACCGGACATTGGCTGTGTCGCCCTCAGCCTCGACGGTCAGGCCGGGCAGGCGGACGTCGGCGCGCTCGCCCTCGGCCTCGATCGACAGCCCCGGCATCCGGACGCTGGCGCGATCACCGGAGGCGGCGGATGCCTCGGCCCGGGCGCTGTCGGCCTGGGCCGAAGCGGCGTCGGCTTCGGCGCGCGCCTCGGAGGCCTCCTGCGCGGCGGCGAGCGCGGCCGCGGTATGAGGCATCGAACGGGACAGTTCCTGCTCGAAACGGTCCAGGACGCCGTCTGCGTTCTCGTCGTCCAGCTTGATCAGATGCAGGGACACCTCGGCGCCCCGCGGGCCCGAATAGACGCAGACGTCGCCACCGGCGTGGGCCGAGCCCTTGCGGGTCAGGACGCCGATCGTCTCGGGGCACTGGAGGGTCTCGATGACCTTCAGCACGCCCTTGGCCTCCGTCTCGCTGGTCGTCGACGAGATGCGCACGGAGTTGTCGCCGTCGCAGGCGGCCACCATCAGGGCGGCGATACAGAGAGGGGTGGCGGCGACGAGACGCATTCTGGCGGTCCTTTCGCCCTTCATTTCGAACAAAAACACCATCTGTTCCAGTGAAATCGCGGTAACCGGGCTGACGATATCTGTTCGCAGGGTGTTCAGAACGCGGCGTTTCTACGCTCGCTCTAGCCGCCCGGCCGCGCGCCCTCGCGTCGATTGAGGAAGGCCAGCCGTTCGAACAGATGAACGTCCTGCTCGTTCTTCAACAGGGCCCCGTGAAGCGGCGGGATCAGCTTGTTGGGCGAGGTCTCGCGCAGGGTCTCGGGCTGGACGTCGTCGACCATCAGCAGCTTCAGCCAGTCCAGCAGTTCGGAGGTCGAAGGCTTCTTCTTCAGGCCCGGCGTGTCGCGGATCTCGTAGAAGGTCTTCAGCGCGGCCGCGACCAGGCGCGGCTTGATGCCCGGGAAGTGGACCTCGACGATCGCCTTCATGGTCCCGTCGTCGGGGAAGCGGATGTAGTGGAAGAAGCAGCGACGCAGGAAGGCGTCGGGCAGTTCCTTCTCGTTGTTGGAGGTGATGACGACCACCGGGCGGACGGCGGCGGTGATCGTCTCGCCCGTCTCCTGGACGAAGAACTCCATCCGGTCGAGTTCCTGAAGCAGGTCGTTCGGGAACTCGATGTCGGCCTTGTCGATCTCGTCGATCAGCAGAACGGGACGCACGGGGCTGGTGAAGGCCTCCCAAAGCTTGCCGGGCTTCAGATAGTTGCGGACGTCATGGACCCGCTCGTCGCCCAACTGGCTGTCGCGCAGGCGGCTGACGGCGTCGTATTCATAAAGGCCGTTGTGGGCCTTGGTGGTCGACTTGATGTGCCAGGTGATGAGGGGCGCGTTCAGGGCCTTGGCCATCTCGTAGGCCAGGACGGTCTTGCCGGTGCCGGGCTCGCCCTTGATCAGCAGGGGCCGTTCCAGGGCCACGGCGGCATTGACCGCGATCTTCAGGTCCTGGGTGGCGATATAGTTCGAGGTGCCTTCGAACCGGTGTTTTCCGGTCGGATCAGGCCCCAGGAAACCGCTGGACCTTGATTCACAGCATCGGCGGAATCGCGAAGCGATTCCTCCTCAGCTGATCAAGGTCTAGCCGATGACGCGGCCGGTTAACAACGATCAGTTTGTCGCCGGCTCAGGTGATGCGCTTGGCCGAAACCGGATCGCTGGCGGGGAAGGTCTCCTCCACCCCTTCGTCGACCAGGGCCTCCTGGCGGTCTTCGGCGTCCGTCTTCTCGGTCAGGTGGTCGTGCTTGCCTTCGCCCAGAGGCGCGGCCTTGCGGGCGTGGTCGCCATCGACGTCGTGGTCGTCCTTGCCCGCGCTGCGGTCGGTGGTCTCGTCGAACGTGTTCGGATCGGTCATTTGTCGTCTCCGTCGGGCGCATAGCCCAGGTCTTCGATGTCGTCGTCGGACAGGCGTTTGGCTTCCCAGTGGGCCGCGCTGGCCTGTGCGCCCTTCACGTCTTCCATCAGGCCGGAATAGACGAGTTCGATCTCTCCCTGGCCGGGCTCGTCGACCCCCAGGTCCTGATCGCTCACCCGGGCCGCATCCGCTCCGAACAGGGGGTCGGCCTCCGGTTCGACGCCGTCGAGTGACAGGTCGTTGTCGAGGTCCTGCTCGTCCTCGTCGAAAGCCTCCTCATCCGCGTCGCCTTCGGCGGAGGTGACGTCCAGGACGTCGGGCATGTCCTCGAAGGTCTTGTACTCGTTGGTCACGCCGCCGCTCTCGCTGGCGTCGGCGTTGTCTTCGTCGAACAGCTCGGATTGATCCTGCTCGTCGGCGGAGCTTTCGATATCGGGCATGGTCGCCTCCCTGTGTGGGAAGGCAACGCGCCGCCATCAGCCGACG
Organism: Brevundimonas subvibrioides; assembly: GCA_002280475.1. GTDB lineage: Bacteria > Pseudomonadota > Alphaproteobacteria > Caulobacterales > Caulobacteraceae > Brevundimonas > Brevundimonas aurifodinae. Next base: position 41,788 of record NCEB01000039.1, on the reverse strand, counting down.
TTCCCGGTCTCCGCCTCCAGCGCCGCTCGCATCGCCGCGATGGCCCGGGGCCAACCGTCGAAGCCGCCGGTCGCGAAGGTCCGCGTTTGTGGATAGAAGGGATAGCGGTCGGTCCCCAGCAGGTGCCAGTCATCCGGCGCGTGGATCAGCCAGGTCCGGGCCCCCACGGCCGCCGCGATATTGGTCCCCGCGATGCCCGGCCCGATCACCAGATCAAGCGCGCAGGACAGGGCCGCCAGATCGTCCAGATCGTCCTTCAGGTTCATCGGCGGCGTCCAGATGCGCACACCGGCCGCCTCGGCCGCCGCCAGGTCCTCGGACACGTCGCCGCACTGCAGGTTCACCATGACACAGCCGGGCGCGGTCAGCACCGGCTTCCACCGCTCGAAGCTGGAGAAGTAGCGCGCGCGGACCCCGGTCAGGATCAGGCTCTTCCAGTGCAGCCCGACCTTGAAACCCGGTCCCAACGCCTCCAGCTCGCCCTTCCACCGCGCCACCTTCTCCGGATCGGGCGTCAGATAGCCGTCGCGGTCGGGGAAGGCCGACAACTCGCCGCGATACTGGGCCAGCAGCGCCGCCATCGGGACCCAGGCGTCCGCCTTGCCGTCTCGCTCCGCGACCTCCTCCATAAAGGGGCAGTAGCGGTGCAGTCGGCCCTCGATCCGTACCGCGCGGTGGCCGCCGACGACCGCCGTGGGAAAGCTGCGCTGATACAGGTCGATCAGCCGGGGCTCGACCGCGATGAAGACCTTGCCTTCGGGACCGACGGCCTGGATCACATCGGGCAGGCAGGTGCCGAACACCATCTCGTCGGCGATGCCCTGTTCACCGACGACCAACAGGCGCTTGCCGCGGATGTCCTGCGTCGTCGGGTCCCAACGCGGGGCGTCGACCACTACCCGCATGGCCTCGGGCATTTCTGGATCCAGCCGGACCTCATAGTCCTCGAAGCCTTCCTTCAGCCGCCCCATGCCCATCAGCAGCATGGCCCGCGCCATCCGCATCATGGCCGTCTCATAGGGCGTCTCCGCCCCCGGCAAGGCCTGATCGAGGTCGGCGAGGGCGCGCTCGGGCTCGCCCAGCGGCTGGAGCACATTCGCGCGATTGTAGCGGGCCTTGGCAAAGCCTTCATCCAGCCTCAGCGCCTCGTCGAAAAAGGGCAGGCTTTCGCCCATCCGCCCCTGGTCCGACAGGACGGTGCCGAGCGTGTTCCACAGGGTCGGGCTGGTCGGCTCGATGCCGATCAGGTCGCGCAGCCGGTCGATCGCCTCGTCATAGCGTTTCTGGTCGCGCAGCACGCAGGCCAGGTTGTTGGTGCCCTCGATATGTCCCGGCTCCACCGACAGGAACTTCAGCAACAGCTTCTCGGCGATGTCCAGGTGCCCCAGCCGCTGGGCCAGGCGCGCCAGGTCGTGGGCGATGTTGGCGTCTTCGGGCAGGATGCGCAGGGCCGCATCATAGGCGTTCAGCGCCTCGGACAGGGCTCCGGCCTTCTCGCGCGCGATGGCCAGAACGTGCCAGGCCAGGCCGTTGCGCTCGTCCGTCTGAAGGATGGCCAGGGCCCGTCTGGACGCCGCCTGATAATCGCCGACGCGGATCGAGGCGACCGCGGCCTTCAACTGCTCTACGGCCTTCTTCTGGGCCTTTGCATTAGGCCCGCGCGTGTCGGCCAGGGCATGCGACAGCCGCCGGATCGCGGCCGGAGAGGCGGCGTCGCCCGCCGTCCCCTGGGCCATCGGCATGTGACCGAGCGCGATCTCCGAGGGCGTCGCGTCTTCGGCGGTGGCGATCATGGACATGGGACTGACTCAACGGACGGCTGCGGGCGAGCCCAGCTTGGCCATCATTGCCAGAACACATGGTTAACCACGGCCGTTTAACGTCTCTCAGTCACCGCACGGCTAGTCAGGACCGTGGGTGTCGCGAGGAGGGCCCGCCGATGCCGCTGAAGCTGTCGTTGAAACCCGGCGAGAAATTCGTCCTGAACGGGGCCGTCGTGCAGAACGGCGACCGTCGCGGGGTGCTGATCCTTCAGAACAAGGCCTCGGTCCTGCGCGAGAAGGACATCATGCAGCTGGCGGAGGTCACGACCCCGGCCAAGCGCATCTATTTCCCCGTCATGATGATGTATCTGGACGAGACCTCGGCCCCCAAGGTCTATGACGAGTTCGTCACCCGGCTGACCGAATTCATGAGCGCGACGCGCAATCCCGCCGTGATGGCCGACTGTGTGGCGACATCCAAGCACGTCATGGCGCGCGAATACTACAAGGCGCTGATGAGCGCCCGGAAGATCGTCGACTACGAGGAAAGCCTGACCTGATGCTTTCGGCCTATTCCCAGGCATCGACGCGCACCGAGACCCCGCGCGAGATGGAATACCGCCTGTTCGGCCAGGTGACCCGCGCCCTGATGCACGCCGCCTCGGTCGACCCGTCCGATGTGAAGACGCGGATCGACGCCCTCGACTGGAACCGCCGCCTCTGGTCGGTGCTCGCCACCGACTGCGCCGATCCCTCGAACCAGCTGAACAACCCGGTGCGGGCCCAGATCATCTCGCTGAGTCTGTTCGTGGGCCGGCATTCCTCGGCCGTCATGCGTGGCGAGGAAGGCTTCGAACCGTTGATCGATATCAACAGGGCCGTGATGCAGGGCCTCGCCCCCCAGGGCGGGCAGCAGGCGGCCTGACTAGGCACGGTCTGGAACTGCCGGCGAGAAATTGCCGACCCGCCTCCAGATCCCAAGGACTTTCCTAATCCTTTCAATCGGATCGGCCCGGCCCGGTCCTTGCGTGTGCGCGCGCAGGACCAGAACCGGTTCAACGGCCAGAAGGCCGTATCCCCCGACCAGAATGGAAGGACTGTCTCATGGCCAACTCGGTCAACACCAACCTCGGCGCGCTCATCGCGCTGCAGAACCTGAACGCCACCAACGTCGAACTGGCGGCCACCCAGACCCGGATCAACACCGGAAAAAAGGTGGCCACAGCCAAGGACAACGGGGCCATCTGGGCCATCGCCCAGGGTCAACGGGCCGATATCGGCGCCCTGGGGGCGGTCAAATCATCGCTCGACCGCGGCATATCGGCGGTCGACGTCAGCCTGGCGGCCGGCGAGAGCGTCTCTGACCTCTTGCTGCAGTTGAAGGAGAAGGCGCTGGCGGCCACGGATCGGTCGCTGCAGACGGCGGCTCGGGCCGCCCTGAACGAGGACTTCAAGGCCATTCGCGACCAGATCACGACCGTGACCAACAACGCCGAATTCAACGGGGTCAACCTGCTTGAGACCGGCGCGACCGGTTTCGCGGCCCTGGCCAACGCGGCGGGCACGGCCTCCATCACGGTCCAGGCGGAAGTCCTGGCCCTGGGGTCCGCGAACGTCACCGTCACGGCGACCACGACCATCGGCACCTCGACCCTGGCGACCACCGCCCTGGGTCTGGTGAACGCCTCCATCGACCTGGTCTCGGGCGCGCTCGCGCGGCTGGGCACCAAGGCGAAGGCCCTGGAGACCCATCGCACCTTCGTCGGGAAACTGACGGACGCGCTGGAATCCGGGGTGGGCAATCTGGTGGACGCCGACCTGGCGAAGGAGAGCGCCAAGCTCCAGTCGCTGCAGACCAAGCAGCAGCTCGGGGTCCAGGCGTTGGGCATCGCCAACCAGTCGCCGCAGATCCTTCTGTCGTTGTTCCGGCAGTAAGCGTAGGGACGCCCGGGGTTCGCCCCGGGCGTTCTTGTTTGTGGCGCTATCGCTCGGCTCGCGGAGCCTCGCTGCTTGAGCGCGGGGTTGGGGCGCTACCGCTCGGCTCGCGGAGCCTCGCTGCTTGAGCGCGGGATGGGGGCGCTATCGCTCGGCTCGCGGAGCCTCGCTGCTTGAGCGCCGGGTTGTGGCGCTATCGCTCGCGACGCGGTCGCCCGCTGCTTGAGCGCGGGGAGGGCCGATCACGAAGTCGGCATGGGGGCTTTGCGAAGCGACCGAAGCACCCCTACCTTCGCCGTCCCTGTTCAACAGTCGAAAGGAGGTGATCCAGTGATCTCATTGTCCCATACCCGTGCGGTGACCGGTTGCTGGTCCTCTGGCGAGGTCCGGGTCTGAATCCTTTCAGACAAGGCTAAGGTCGACCGTATCGCGGTCAGACAATGAGGGCCGTCGGAGCGATCCGGCGGCCCTTTTTGCCGGGAGCGCCCCGCGCGCCAACGCTCGTGATGCGGTCGCTCGCCGCTCGAGCGCGGGGTCGGGGCGCTGCCGCGCGGCTCGCGGCTTGCGCGCATCAGCCGCCGAACAGGGCGACGACCCACTGCCAGGCGGATTGCCACATGCCCGTGCTGGCCAGGAACAGGCGCGAGATCAGCTCCCACGCCACCCAGACGAAGACGCCGAACCCCGCGACTCCGACCCAGGCGACGCCGATCGCCACGCCGTCGCGCTGCATCAAGCCGAAGCCGAACAGGGCGATGAACAGGGACGGGAACAGGTTCGCGCCGAACAGGGGCAGCATGACCAGGATGCTCAGGATCGACGCCGTAACCCCGATCAGAACCTCAGCCGCTTCGCTCGACATGAAGCCGAGCCGGGGCTTCGACAGGCGCTCGATGATGCCCAGAGGCTTTCTGACCCGCGCCACCACCCCCCGGAAATTCTCGCGCGGCAGGCTGGAGCGCAGGGCCCATTTCGGCATCCAGAGTTGATCCCGCCGAAACGCCACCTGAAGGCAGATCAGCAGCATGGGCGCGCCCAGAACGGTCGTCGATCCGGGGATGGGCGAGGCGATGGCGTTGACCAGGCCGAAGAACACCATCAGCGCACCGAAGCCGCGCTCGCCGAAGGCGTTGACCAGTTCGCCCAGATACAGCTTTTCGTCTTCCTTGGCCCCGATGTCTTCCAGCACCCGCGAGAAGGGCCGGACGTCGCTCTGGTAGTCGTAGTCGGGCATCTGCGACGGGTCCGGAAGGGCTTTATGCTCGTGATCTAGGCCCGAGCCGAGCCTGCCGCCACTTAACATTCCGACAGACGACGACACCGTGACATCGGCCGGTGGATCGCTTCAATCTTCGACGTGCTCGGGCTTGCCCTTGTGTTTGGTGGCGGCGAACTCCTCGAGCTGCTTTTCGCTCATCGTTTCGACCATCGACTTCGACGCACCCTTGAGCTTGGACTTGGGCGTCTCGCCGCGCTTGGCCGAAAGGGCGGCGCCGGCGGCTTTCTGTTGGGCGGCGGACTTGGCGGGCATGGTGTGGTCTCCTTCCACCGGATGAAAGTCCCGATAGCCGGTCCGCGTTCCGCGGCTAGCGGGGCCTGACCGCGTTCGGAGCGATGCCGAAGCGGCGACGGAAGGCATGGGTGAAGCTGGTCGGATGCTCATAGCCCGCCTGCCACGCGACCTGTTTGATGGGCCGACCTCCCTGCCTTAACTCCGCGAATGCCCGGTCGAGTCTGGCGTTGAGCACGGCTTGGAACAGGGTGACGCCGAACGCCTCCCGATAGGCGCGATTCAGTCGCCGGACGCCCATGCCCGAGAGTTCGGAAAGGGCCGACATGGACCGCGCTTGTTGACCGCCCCGCTCGATCAGAGCTCGCACCTGTTCGAGTCGATCCGCGAGATCGTCGATCGCCGGTCCTGACCGGTCATCGGCTTCGAACGGTCGAAGGCTCTGCCAGACCGCATTGAGAACTCTTGCTTCAAGCGCAAGCCGACCGACGGACTTCCGCTGCAGGAGATGCATCAGTTCCACCAGGTTCCGGTAGCTCACATCTCCGAGGGTGGCGGCATTGGCGAGGCGATCGCGCCAGCCGCCACCCTTCGCGTCGCCCAGCCAGTCGTTGAGGCGATGCTCGGAAATGTCGATGCTCAGAACCGAAACCGGCTCGGTCGAGGTGATGGTCCACGCCGCGTCCTGGCCATCCGCCTGGATCACCGCCACCCGGCGTTCTGGCAAAGGTCGCTCTCGCGAGCGCTCGGTGAAGACGCAGCGCCCACGCGTGATGACCTGCAGATGTAGCCGGGGCCCAGCGTCGTCGGGAGCGGCGAACGTCGTGTCGCGGGCGCAGGCTCCCGAGGCGCGACATACGGCCAAGCCTTCCCCGAACGTCACTCTCTCGCACACCATGCCCTGGTCGAGATCATGCGTCATGATGCGCCCGTCGAGGGGCGCCTGATAACGCGCGTCGCGCGCCGCGTCCGACACGGGCGGGTCCAGATGCGTCATCGGCACTCCGGGCCAGTCTGAAATCACAGGTCTTGGCAGGATAGCACAGGTTTTTGCGGTGGCCTCGCGCGGCCGGATTGAGAACCCTGCCACAGGTGTCCGGTGTTGCGGCGTGGGAGGTCTGTATGAATGTTCTGAAGGGCTTGGCGCTTGGGGCTGCGGCACTCCTCTTCGTCGTCGGTTCTCCGGCCTCGGCCCAGAATCTCGGGCGGATGCTCGGCGACACAGTCGAACGGGCGGTCACTGGCGAGATCCGCAGCCGCGTCGACCGGGAAGCCCGCAGGATCACGCGCTGCGCCATGGGCGATAGCCGGTGCCGACGCGAGGCGGAACGCCGGGGAGACGAGGTCGTCGTCGATGATGAGCCCACCCAAGCGATGGGCACGCAAGGCGATCACCGGCTCATCACGCCCTATGCGGGCTCGCGCCTGCGCGAGCGCGAGGACGTCGGCTACGCCAGCTATCCCCGGATCGTCGGCTTCCAGCGCGGCGACATCGCGCTTGAGACCGTCGAGGGCGAGTTGACGCGGCTGACCTACGACAATCCGGCGGGTCGCTCCCCGCTCGAGATCGTCCGCAACTACCAGCGCGCCCTGGAGGATCAGGGGTTCCGGACCGACTGGGAGTGCGGATCGCGCGCCGCCTGTGGCAGCACCGCCCGGCACGGCGGCGGACGCGGCTGGAACGGGGTCAACGGCATGAACCTGGGGGTCGGGTCCAGCGTCCACTACCTGACTGGGCGGTTGACCCAAGGCGACGCCCAGACCTTCGTCTCGATCGGCGCGACGCCTCAGCAGACCCGCGTCCACATCGTCGAGGCCACCCGGATGCAGACGGGCCAGGTCTCCGTCGACGCCACGGCCCTGGCGGGTGAGCTCGATCGCACGGGTCGCGTCACGCTCGAGGGCGTCTATTTCGACACAGGTCAGGACACGCTGCGGCCGGAGTCCGACGCCGCCCTGCACCAGGTCGGCTTGTTGATGCGAGATCAGCCGGGCCTGCGTCTAACGGTGGAGGGCCATACCGACTCCACCGGTTCCGCAGAGGTCAACCGGACCCTGTCCCAGCGTCGGGCCGACCGGGTGCGCGACGCCATCGTCACCCGCTATGGCGTCGCGGCCGAACGGCTGGGTGCGATTGGCTATGGCTCGTCTCGGCCGGTGGCCGACAACGGGACGGAGCAGGGGCGCGCCTTGAACCGTCGGGTCGAGCTGGTGCGGCAATGACGGCCCGCCTGATCCTCGACCGTCTGTTGGCCGGCCTGATCGGGGCGATGGCCCTGACAGCGTCGCTGTCGTGCCACGGTTCCGGCCGTGGCCCAGAGCTTCGACGCCGACAGCCGGTTTCCCGCCAACTCGCTCTACGAACCGGCCGTCCACCGCTTCGACCTCGAGATGCGCATCGAGCTTTGGCAGGGCGGCACACGCGGCGACTTCTCCCTGTTCGTGAACTCCAGGGACGGAACCATGGCCGTCCTGGACCCGGAACTGGCCCGCTGGGTCTTCGGCGCGCCCGAGATTCCCCAGACGACCCTCCATTTCGGGTTCAAGCGGCCGGGTGGCAGCAGCCTGGTCTGCGGCCGCCATGAACAGCACGGCGACGCCTGCATTCAGGCCGGGGGCATCCTCTATCAGGATCCCATCGTCAGCTTCCACTGGGAGCAGGAAGCGGTCATGGGATTCTTCGAAAGCGAGGTCACGACCCCGCAGCAGGCGCTGGAAGGCGAAGGGCCCTCAGACCATCTGCCCGTCACGGGCATGTTCGGCGAGCATCGGGCGACCCTGTGGCTGTCGCCCAGGTCCAGCGGCATCGCGACCCAAAGGCCCTTCCTCGGTTTCGGCGTCGGACTCGTGAAGGACTACCGTACCAACACCAACCGGATCGTTCGACAGTCCCGCATCGAGGGTGCCGGGCGCGACGGCGATGACCTGTTCTTTCGGCTCGTGGACGTCCGGCCGGCCAGTCGCTCCTTCGACACCGGCCGCTACGGTATGGTCTCGGCCTTCGGCGAGGACGCCCTCAGATCAGCCGCGGCCTTTCCGGTGCAGATCGAGGAACACCAGCGGCGGCTTCGGGCGCTCGAGGAAGGGCTCGACGCCTGCGGGGGCGCGGAGGTCGCGCGCAACTGCCGGGCCAGCCACCGGGAACGCATCCGCGCCGAGCGACAGGCCTTCGAGGACCAGGTGCGCGCGTGGGGCCGCGACCGTGGGCTGCCCGTGCCGGATTAAGACCCCAGCAGCTCGCGCCCGATCAGGAACCGACGGATCTCGTTGGTCCCCGCGCCGATGTCGTACAGCTTGGCGTCGCGCACCAGACGTTCGACCGGCCAGTCCCTGGTGTAGCCCGCGCCGCCCAGGGCCTGGACGGCCTCCAGCGACACCTTCACCGCGTTTTCCGAGGCCAGCAGGATCGCCCCCGCCGCGTCATAGCGCGTGGTCAGCCCGGCGTCGCAGGCCTTGGCCACGGCATAGACATAGGTCCGGGCCGAGTTCAGGGCGACGTACATGTCGGCGATCTTGCCCTGCATCAGCTGGAACGATCCGACCGGCTTGCCGAACTGCTTCCTGTCGCGGACGTAGGGCAGGACCACGTCCAGCGCGGCCTGCATGATGCCCAGCGGGCCCGCCGCCAGCACCGCCCGCTCATAGTCCAGCCCGCTCATCAGCACCGCCGCCCCGCCGCCGACCGGGCCCATGACGTTCTCCTCCGGAACCTCGCAGTCCTCGAACACCAGTTCGGCGGTGTCGGACCCGCGCATGCCCATCTTGTCCAGCTTCTTGGAGACGCTGAACCCCTTCATGCCCCGCTCGATCAGAAAGGCGGTGACGCCGCGCGAACCCGCCGCCGGGTCGGACTTGGCATAGACGACCAGGGTGTCGGCCGAGGGGGCGTTGGTGATCCAGAACTTGGTGCCGTTCAGGACGTAGCGATCGCCGACCTTCTTCGCCTCGGTCCGCATGGAGATGACGTCCGAGCCCGATCCGGCCTCCGACATGGCCAGCGACCCGACATGCTCGCCCGAGATCAGCTTGGGCAGATAGCGGCGCTTCTGCTCATCGGTGCCCCAGCGACGGATCTGGTTGACGCACAGGTTGGAGTGGGCCCCGTAGCTCAGGCCGATCGAGGCCGAGGCGCGCGAGACCTCCTCCATCGCCACGACGTGCTCGAGGTAGCCGAGGCCGAGGCCCCCCCATTCCTCTTCGACCGTGATGCCGTGCAGCCCCAGGTCGCCCATCTCGGGCCACAGGTCGCGGCGGAAGGTGTTGGTCTCGTCGATCTCGGCGGCGAGGGGGGCCAGCCGGTCGGCGGCCCAGCGTGCGGTGGTGTCGCGAATGGCGTCGGCTGTCTCGCCGAGGCCGAATTCCATCGATTGGGGGGCGTTGGGAATGCTCATGCCTTGCGCCCTAGCATGATCCGCGGCCGCGAGGGGAGAGGCCTAGCGGTCGCCCCCCGGCAGGCCGAAGCGACGATACAGATTCAGTGACGACACGCCGACGCAGGCCACGCCGATCACCGCGAGGACCCAGCCGATGATGCCGGTCTCGTCGCCGCCGCCGTGTTCGGACGCCAGGCGGAAGGCCGCCATCGAGGCCCCGAAGGCGGTCAGGCCCACGGCCCCCATGATGACGAAGGCGCCGGTCTCGCTCCAGTCGAAGCGTTCGGGCGGCTCGCCCTCGAAATCCGCGCGTCCCAGGGGCTGGCCACCCTGCGTCAGGGCCAGGTCGTCGCCGAACAGTCCGGCCTCGGGCTGGGCGATGGCCTCGGCCTCCTGACGCTCGTCGGCGGTCCACGACGGGCGGGCGAAGACGGTCGGCGGCGCGTCCTCCGGCGAGGTCAGGACCAGGGTCTCGGCCGGGCTCGCGGCCTCGGCGGCGGCGGGAGCGGTCTCTGTGATCTCCTGCACCGGCGCGGACGCGGGCTGCAGGAAGGGCAGGGGGCCGATGATCGGCGTGCCATAGGGCGCATAGCGCTGGGCGCTGAAAGCGGCCACGTCCAGGGCGGGCGCCTCGGCGGGGGCCGCCGCTTCGCCGACGATGGCGTCGTCCGCGGCGACCGCCGGACGGGGCTCCATGGACAGTGTCTCGGAGGGGGGCTCTGTCGCGCCGTGGAAGGGCTCGTCGGGGAGCGCCGATGTGTCGGCGGGCTCCACGTCGGCCCCGGTGTCGTTGGCCGCGACGCCGACGGAGGGCGCGGCGTGGAAGTCTTCCGCCGCGACCGAAAGGTCACTGGAGTCCGTCGGCGGCGCGGCCTGATCGACGGCGACGGGTTCAGAAGTGACCGGGCCTGGGGCGAAGTTCGGCACGATGGCCTCAGGCTCGCCCAGCAGGGCCGCGAGGGCCGCGCCCCGGCTGTCGACGGGTTCGGTCGCCTCGACGGTCTCGGGTGCGACATCGGCAGAAGACGGGGGTTCGGGCGCGATCACTTCGGCCGGGGCTTCCGGCTCGGCAACGGGCGCGGTCAGCAGTTCGGCGAGCGAGATCGCGCGTGACGGATCGGCGCCGAACAGCGCCCGCTCGGCGGCGCGGCGGCGCAGTCCGGCCGAGGGCACGTCTGCGGCGGGCCAGGCCATCATGGCTTCGGCGGCCTCGCCGGGGGCGCCGCCGATGAGACGGGCCAGGACGTCGGAGCTCTCGAACCGCTCGCGGCCGACGGAGAAGCCGAAGCTCACCAGGGCGTCGAACTGGTGCTGGTTGACGCCCCCGGGCGCGGCGTCGTTCACGCTCTTCTCGATCGGCAACAGATCGTAGCGCAGCAGCAGTTCGGCATCGGTCTCCGACACCGTCGCGCCCTCGCGCGCCGACAGGGTGTGGCCGTAGCCGATGATCCAGCCGCCTTCCGCGCGCTGGACGGCGCGGGGGCGAAAACCCTCGAAGCTCTTGATCAGGACGATCCCTTCGCGGGAGATCTTTCTGACGGGGGTGGATGCGTCGGACACCGGAGAATTGACCCAAATCGAGACAGGACGGCTTGGCCTCGCCGATCCTCTCGCAAGGCCCGGGCCGTCCCGGTCGTCCTACAACAGAATGACGCCGGCGAGTCCGAGGAAGGACAGAAAACCGATCGTGTCCGTGATCCAGCTGACGAACACTGGCGAGGAAACAGCGGGGTCCCGGTCCAGCCGTTCCAGCAGCAGCGGCACCAGCGTCCCGGCCAGGGCCGCGGCCAGCAGATTGATCACCACGGCCAGACCGATCGTCAGCGACAGCAAGGGCTCCCGGAACCAGACCCAGGCGATCCCGGCCAGCAGGATGCCCACGGCGGCTCCGTTGAACAGGCCCACCATGATCTCGCGACCCAGGATGCGCGGCGTATTGGCCGAGGTCAGTTCGCGCGAGGCCAGCGACCGCACCGCGACGGTCAGGGCCTGGGTCCCCGCATTGCCGCCGATCGAGGCCACGATCGGCATCAGGATCGCCAGATAGACCAGGGCCTCCAGTTCGTCGGCGAACTGTCCGATCACCAGAGAGGCGAAGACCGCCGTGCCAAGGTTCACCACCAGCCACGGGATGCGCGAGCGGACCACGCCGAACACGCCCGCGCCCCGGCTCTCGTCGGACACGCCGGCCAGGCGCAGGATATCCTCGCGGTTCTCTTCCTGGATGATGTTGACGATGTCGTCGACGGTGATCTGGCCCACCAGCCGCCCGCCCGCGTCCACGACCGGCGCCGAGATCAGGTGGTATTTCTCGAAGATGTAGGCGACCTCTTCCTGATCGGTGTCGGCCGCGATGGCGGTGACCGGCTCCATCAGATCGGACAGCTTCACCGTCCGCGCCGCCCTCAGCAGGCCGCTGATCGGAATGCCCCCGACCGGCCGGTTCACCGGATCGACGACATAGATGTCGAAGAACAGCTCGGGCAGGTCCTCGCCCTGGGCCCGGACGTGGTCGATGGTGTCGCCGACGGTCCAGAACAGGGGCGCGGCCATGACCTCGCGCTGCATCAGGCGGCCGGCGGTGTCCTCGGCATAGCCCAGGGAGTTCTCGATGGCGGCCCGGTCGACGGCCGGCATGGCGGCCAGGACCTTCTCGCGCTGATCGTCCTCCAGGTCCTCGACCACGGCGGCGGCATCGTCGGAATCCAGCTCCTGCAGCGCCTCGGCCAGGGTGCCCGGGGCGACGCGCTCCAGCACCTCCTCGCGGATGCCGTCATCCAGCTCCGGCAGGGTCTCGGCCAGCAGCTCCGGCGGCAGCCACAGGACGACGACCGCCCGGTGCTCGGCCGTCAGGAAACCCATCAGATCGGCGACGTCGGCGGGGTGCAGGTCCTCCAGCAGCGCCCGTAGCCGCAGGCCGTCGCCGTCGTCGGCGGCGTCGACGACCTTCTCGACGAAGCCTGCGGTCAGGACATAGTCGTCGTCCAGCGCTTCGTGATCTTCGCTGACCTGGGGGTCGAGAGTGGCGGTCTGTTCGCTCACGCGGGGGCCTCCCTCTCTCGATGTCGATCAGCTGTCGCCGATGCGAGCGTCCTGGACGGTTCGGCGGGTCCATCGCGGAGCGCCGTTCATGGGGCGTCTGTCGGCCAAGCCGGACCGGCGGTCAAGCGGGCCAGAGGCGCTTGTTGGCGAAGGCATGGCCCGAGCCGGATTTCAGATATCTTTCAAACGCAGCGGCCTGCGTCCGCTCCGAGAAGGCGATGTAGGTGACCAGACGCCATGGCCGGTACTTGGCCGTGTGACTGGACTTGCCGCCGTTGTGCTCCGCAAGGCGAGTCTTGAGGTCCGACGTCACGCCGATGTACCGGCGCGAAGGGTCGTCCACGCTCTCGAGAAGATAGACGTAATGCAAGGCGGCTAGCCCCTGAGTAGCCCTGCACGATCAAGGCTTCACAGACATCCTGCTTACGCCTTCTAGAGCGATCAATCCCGCGAAGCCTGGTAAGGGCCTCGCTGCTATAGCCCTGCTTCGCCAAGGCTTCGCAGGGCATCCTGCTTCTGCCCTTTCGAGCTCCGCAGGACTTGTCCTGCGAAGCCCGTGGTGCGGTCGAGAAGACTCGAACTTCCACGGGTTGCCCCACAGCGACCTCAACGCTGCGCGTCTACCAATTCCGCCACGACCGCTCGCATCGGAGCGGGGGCTGTAGCGGAGGTTGTCCGGGAAGGGAAGGGGCTCGTGCGACCGATCAAGCGGCCCTCTGTCGTGGATCATACAGCCATCGGCGCACCTTCACGGCCTTGATCCCACTGGACTGAGCGTGGCCCGGGTTGATCAGGATGTTCGCTTCCTCCGGCACGATCACCGACGGGACGATTAGAAGCGCTGAGGTGCCGGACCGGAGCCACAGGTCGCCGAGGCCGATGCTGGCACGACCCGCCGGTTCGGCGTCCCACCCGACCGGGACGCTCCCGACTGTTTCCCGACGGGCCTGCTTCCAGACCGAGGCGGGTATCGTGATAGCGACGAGGTAGCGATTGAGCGGCAGAGTCTTGCCAAGGTGCGCCATGGTTTCGAGACAGGCGAGTGCGCGGGCCTGCGACGCATAGACCATCGCCAGACCCTTGCTGTTCCAGCGTCCGCCGGTCGCCTTGGCTCCCGCACCAGTCAGGTCGTCGGCTTCGTAGGTCGGCGTGTCAGCCGCGATCCGCCAGACCGTCGTGTCGCTCAAGCATAGGCTCCGCTCTGCATGCGGCCCAGGGTATCCGATACCAGAGCCTGACCTTCCAGTGTGTCGAGAAGTTCGACGGGCTTGCGTCCTCCCAAGGCGGCCACAGGCTCGTTGAGCCATTCCGACAACCAGGCGGAGGCGTCGAAGTCGGGCGAACTTCCCGACTCGCTCACAATCGCCTCGACTTGGCCGATCAACTTGGCCAGGCCTAGCACGCGCTCTCCTTCGTCTGGAGACAAGGCCTGCTGTCGCGCAACCTTTCGGTTCATGGTGGCGGGCGCCAGGTTCAGGGCCTCGTATCCGGCGTCCCGCCTGTCCCACAGGGCAGCCATGACCCGCCTCGCATAGACGGCTGACACGCCGCGCTTGACCAGGCTGATGCGTTCCATCGGGGTGGATCGATAGACGGTGACGTAGTCTGGCTCCAGTTCGAAGGTCAGAGGCTCCGCGGACATGATTGCTCCTTTGAGCAATCAAGATGGATCATTTGATCGTCGGGTTCAAGGGCGGCCCTACGCCGCTCCGGCCATGAAGTCGTAGACATCCGCCGCGCGGGTCACGGTGATGGCGATGCGGTCCTCGCGGATCTCGATCTGGCCCCGCGCGACGGGGTGGTTGTTGGCCAGGATCCAGACCTCGTCGTGCTCGGTGGCGTCCAGCGGAATGACCGCGCCCCGGCCCATCTTCAGCAGTTGCGACATAGGCAGCACCGATCGGCCCAGCACGACGGACAGTTCGACGTCGACGGCCTCGACCTGGCTCATGGAGACTCCGGATACGCTGGAGGGTACTGGCGACTGATCTTGCATTGGCGGCCCTCGGGCTCACATTGGAGCGATCATGCTTGCCGAGCCGTTAAGCGCCGCCGTTTCCTCGCTGATTCGTCCCGACGGCCGCCCGGTCGAATGGGTCGTGGCCCCGGGGCTCGTCCCTTATGACGACGCCGTGGCCGAGATGGAGGCGCGCGTCGCGGCGATCGCGGCGGGGGAGGCGGCCGAGCGGGTCTGGCTCTTGGAACATCCGCCGCTCTACACCGCCGGCGTTTCGGCACGCGACGACGACCTCCTGGCCCCCGACCGGTTCCCGGTCCACCGCACGGGGCGGGGCGGGCAGTTCACCTATCACGGGCCGGGCCAGCGGGTGGCCTATGTCATGCTGGACCTGAACCAGCGGGGCCGCGACGTGCGCGGCTTCGTGCGCGGGCTCGAGGCCTGGCTGATCGGGGCCCTGGCCCAGTTCGGCGTCGAGGCCGACGTGCGTGAGGGCCGCGTCGGCGTCTGGGTCGAACGTCCGCTCGGCCGGAGGATGACGACGGGCCCCGGCTGGAGCCGCGAGGACAAGATCGCCGCCATCGGGGTCAAGGTCCGCAAGTGGGTCAGCTTCCACGGCATCAGCCTGAACGTCGAACCCGACCTGGATCATTTCGCAGGCATCGTGCCCTGCGGCATCGCCGAGCACGGGGTCACCAGCCTGGTCGATCTCGGCGTGCTCGCGACCATGGACGAGGCCGACGCCGCGCTGAAGACCAGCTTCCGGCAGGTGTTCGGCCCCGTCGAGGGCTGAGGCCTGGCGCGCTCACCCGTGCGGCGCGACGTGCTCCCACACCTTCGAGATCACCACCGAGCCCTCGCCTACCGCCGAGGCGACCCGCTTGACCGATCCAGCCCGGACGTCGCCGACGGCGAACACACCGGGACAGGACGTGGCGTGCCCGTCCCGCGTGACCACGAACCCCTTGTCGTCCAGCTGGACCAGGTCGGCCAGCCAGCCTGTGCGCGGCGCGGCCCCCACCATGATGAACAGTCCCCCGACGGGAACTACGCTCTCCTCGCCCGCGCGCCTCAGGGTCACGGCGTCCAGCCGCTCGTCACCATGCAGGGCCGTCACCTCGGCCTCGAACTGGATGGTGATGGCCCCGTTTTTCTGGATCCGCTCGATCAGATAGTCGGACATGGAGGCGGCCAGGGATTTGCCTCGCACCACCAGATGCACATGCTCCGCTCGCCGGCTCAGGAACATGGCCGCCTGGCCCGCCGAATTGCCGCCGCCGATCACCACCGCCTGCCGTCCCGCCAGATACCGCGCCTCCAGCTCCGTCGCGGCATAGGAGACGCCCGCGCCCTCGAACGCCTCCAGACGCTCCAGCGGCAGCCGCCGGTACTGGACCCCGGTGGCCACGACGATGGCCCGCGCGCAGACCAGGACGCCGTCGTCCAGGCAGATGTCGAACCAGCCGTCGCGGCGATCGACGCGGGTGACCCGGCGCGGCACGGCGAACCGTGTGCCGAACTTCAGGGCCTGGATCTCGCCGCGCGCGCACAGGTCCGACCCCGAGATTCCCGTCGGGAACCCCATGTAATTCTCGATCCGCGACGAGGTCGCCGCCTGGCCGCCGACCGCCAGTTCGTCGATCACCAGCGCCTTCAGCCCCTCGGCCCCAGCATAGACCCCCGCCGCCAGTCCCGCCGGCCCGGCTCCGACGATGATCACATCGAACTTCGCGCCTTCCTCGACCGCCAGATCGAGGCCCAGCCGTCTCGCCACGCCCCTTGGCGTAGGATCATCGAGCACAGTGCGCTCGCCCAGCACCACCACGCCTTGGCCCGCGGGAATGCCGCAGCGCGCGGCCAGAGCCTGTGCCTCGACGCTGTCGAGGGCATAGGCGCGATACGGCAGCCGGTTCTGAGCGGCGAAGGCCTCGATCCGGGCGATGTCGCGGTCCGCCTCGGGCCCCAGCAGGGTCAGCCCCGCCTGGCCGCTTTCGATCAGGCGCCGCCGCCGCGCGGCGAAGACGGTGACGATCAGGTCGCCCATCTCGGGAATGTCGGCCATGGCCTGGAGCAGGGCGGCGCGCGGAACCCGGATGGCCGTCAGGGGCGTGACCGCCCGGTTGGTCAGCTGGGCCGCGCCCCCGTTCAGCACGCTCATCTCGCCCGTGAACTGGGTGGGCCCCAGGCTGGCGTTGCCGTACTGGGTCCCGCTGACCTCGTCCCAGGCCACCGCCTCGCCTTCAGGTTTTCGCCTGCCTCGAACCGCACGACCTCGCCGACCTCGCGCAGCTTGGCGACATGGCTGGGGGCCAGGGGCGTGCGGACATAGGTCGTCAGATCGACGGCGGAACTTTCCATGTGCGGGTCCTCGCTGGCTCGCGTGGGGAGGCACGCGAGACGCGATAGAGCGGCCAGCTTGGCCGTGATGCAAGGGGGCGGCGCTTCGTTAGGGCCGGGAATGGTGGATGCGACAGGGATTGAACCTGTGACCCCCTCGGTGTGAACGAGGTGCTCTCCCGCTGAGCTACGCATCCATGCCATCGGGGAGGCGGGGACATAGCCCGCGCGGTCCGGGGTGGCAAGCGCCTCGTCAGCCCGCCATCGCCTTCAGGACGTAGTGGTCGACCACCAGCATGTCGATCGCCTCTTCGATGTCCTCGAAGGCGTCGACGATGACGTCGGGCTCCAGGTCCTCCATCGGCACGGGGGTGTAGCCGAAGGTGACGCCGATCACCGGACAGCCCGCGTCGCGGGCCGTGCCGACGTCGGGCGCGGCGTCGCCGACCATGATGGCGCGGGCCGGATCGCCGCCGACCTTTTTGACCGCCTCGACCAGATGCGCGCCCGAGGGCTTTCTGGCGCTGACCCGGTCGGGGCCGACGATGGCGGCGAAATGACGGGTCAGGTCGATCTTGCCCAGCAGCAACTCCGACAGGTCCGACCGCTTGTTGGTCACGACCACCAGGGTCGCGCCGCGCGCCGCCAGGGTCTCCAGCGTCTCGACGACGCCGTCATAGGGCACGGAGTGGTCGGCGATATGCTCCACATAGTCGGCGAGGAAGGCCTCCAGCAGCGCCGGGTCGCGCGCCGCCTCGACCGAGGCCCCCGCGCGTTCGAAGCCGTGGACCAGCAGGGCCGTGGCCCCCGCCCCGATCAGGTCGCGCGCGCCCTCGACCGCGCAGGGCGGCAGGCCCTTCATGGCCAGCATCCGGTTCAGCGTGCCGATCAGGTCCTCGTGCGTCTCGACCAGGGTGCCGTCCAGGTCGAAGCCGATGGTCCAGCCGATCAGGTCCTGTTCGATCATCGATTCACCTCGTCATCCTCGGGCTTGACCCGAGGATCGGACCATCAGCCACACCGTTCTTCGGAGCGTCGCGAACGCGTCTCGGCTGCCGGCGCCTGCGTTGCACGGCGTCCGATCCTCGGGTCAAGCTCGAGGATGACGGTTCTAATGACGGTGCGCGCATTGTAGACGACGCGTAACGCTCAGCCGGACCGATTCATGACCAGACGCGCCGCCATCATCCTCGCCGCCGGCCAGGGCACGCGCATGAGGTCGCCCCTGCCCAAGGTGCTGCACCCCGTCGGCCACCGGGCCATGCTGGACCATGCCATCGACGCCGCCGAGGGGCTGGGGTGCGAGCGGATCATCGTCGTGGTCGGCACCCACTCGCCCGAGGTTCGCGCCCACGTCGAGCGTCGTCTGGGCGCCCACGCCATCGCCGTCCAGGACCCGCCGCTCGGCACCGGCCACGCCGTCCGCGCCGCCGAGGCCCTGCTGGCCGATTTCGACGGCGAGGTGGTCGTGACTTACGGCGACGTGCCCCTGCTGCGCGCCGCCGACATCGCGCCGGTGTTCGGCGGCGAGGGGGTAACCGTGATCGGTTTTGAGGCCCGCGACCCCGGCGCCTATGGCCGTCTGGTCATGGAGGGTGACACCCTGGCCGCCATCACCGAGGCCAAGGAGGCGTCGCCTCAGGTCCTGGCGCTCACCACCTGCAACTCCGGCGTCACGGCCGCGCCCGCCCGGCTGTTGTTCGAGCTGCTGGGCCGCGTCACCAACGACAACGCCAAGGGCGAATACTATCTGACCGACGTCGTCGCCCTCGCGCGCGGCCAGGGGGCCCTGACCCGCGCCGTCATGGCCGCTGAGGACGCCGTCATGGGCGTGAACGCGCAAGGAGAACTGGCCCAGGCCGAGGCTCTGTTCCAGCAGGTCCAGCGCGACGCCTTCCTGGCCGCCGGCGTGACCATGAGCGCGCCCGACACCGTCCATTTCGCCTGGGACACCCAGATCGGCGCGGGAACGGTGATCGAGCCCTATGTCGTCTTCGGCCCGGGCGCGAGGATCGCCGAGGGGGCCCGCATCCGCAGCTTCTCCCACATCGAGGGCGCGACGGTGGCCTCGGGCGCCGAGGTCGGTCCCTACGCCCGCCTGCGCCCCGGCGCGGACCTGGCCGAGGACGTCAAGGTCGGCAACTTCGTGGAGGTGAAGGCGGTGCGGATGGAGCGGGGCGCCAAGGCCAACCACCTGTCCTATCTGGGCGACGGCTCGGTCGGTGCGGGGGCCAACGTCGGTGCGGGCACGATCTTTTGCAACTACGACGGCTTCAACAAGGCCCGCACCGAGGTGGGCGAGGGGGCCTTTATCGGCTCCAACAGCGCGCTGGTGGCGCCGGTCTCGATCGGGGCGGGGGCGATCGTCGGATCGGGCTCGGTCATAACCGAAGACGTTCCGGCCGATGCCATGGCGTTCGGGCGGGCGCGGCAGGTGGTCAAGGACGGGGCGGGCGCGGTGTTCCGCGAGAAGGCCAGGGCGAAGAAGGAGTCTAGACGATGATCCTCCCCAGCAAGCGCAGCGCAGCGGGGGAGGGGGACCGCCCGCAGGGTGGTGGAGGGGGCGGCCCCAGACGCCGGCGTGCGCGGCTTGCCCCCTCCACCGCTTCGCGGTCCCCCTCCCCCGCTTCGCGAGGGAGGATTGTCCGTGTCTGACCTCCAGAAACGCCTCGCCGGAGAGGCCGCCGCACTGCGCGTCGAGCCCGGCATGGTCGTCGGCCTCGGCACCGGCTCCACCGCCGCCTGGTTCGTCAAGGCGCTGGCGGCGCGCGGCCTGACCGACCTGCGCTGCGTCCCGACGTCAGAGAAGACCGCCGACCTCGCCCGCGAGCTCGGTCTGCCCCTGACCACGCTGGAGGACGTCTCCCGCATCGACCTGACCGTCGACGGCGCCGACGAGGTCGGGCCCGGGCTGGCCCTCATCAAGGGCGGCGGGGCGGCCCTGCTTCGCGAGAAACTGGTGTGGGAGGCGTCGGACCGCTGCCTCGTCATCGCCGACGCGGCCAAGGTGGTGCCCGTGCTGGGGGCCTTTCCCCTGCCGATCGAGGTCGTCGCCTTCGGGCACAAGGCGACCGCCAACCGCATCATGGACGTGCTGATCGATCACGAGATCGCCATGCCCGCCCGCCTGCGCCAGGCCGATCGCGGCGTGGTCCGCACCGACGGCGGCAATGTGATCTACGATGCGAAATGCCAGGCCATCCACGACCCCGTCCGCCTGGCCGACGACCTGAAGCTGATCACCGGTGTCGTCGAGCACGGCCTGTTCCTCGACCTCGCCGACGAGGCGATCATCGGGGGGGCCGACGGCGTGGAATTGTTGACCCCCTAAGCCTTGCCGCGAGCCTTTCTGGTCCCTACCTCCACCGACCCCAAGCCTTGTTTGAGAACGGGATTTCAGCCGTTTCAGACTATTCAGACTCTGTTTGCGACGTCTGAAATGCGGAGCCCGCCATGACGACCTATGACTACGATCTCTTCGTCATCGGCGCCGGTTCCGGCGGTGTCCGGGCCGCGCGTCTGACGGCGCTGGGCGGCAAGCGGGTGGCGGTGGCCGAAGAGCACCGCGTCGGCGGCACCTGCGTGATCCGGGGCTGCGTGCCCAAGAAGTTCATGGTCATGGCCTCGGACTTCGCCCATGCCTTCGAGATCGCCGAGGGCTATGGCTGGACCATCGACGCCCGCTTCGACTGGCCCAAATTCATCGAAACCAAGGACGTCGAGATCGCCCGCCTGTCGGGCATCTACGTCGCCAATCTGGGCAAGGCCGGCGTCGAGCTGATCCACGGTCGCGCCGTCCTGAAGGACGCCCACACCGTCGTGATTGCCGGCAAGGGCGAGGACGGCGGCGATCTGACCGTCACGGCCGAGAAAATCCTGATCGCCACGGGCGGCCGTCCCTGGATGCCCGAGAGCCTGCCCGGCATCGAGCACGCCATCACCTCCGAAGAGGCCTTCCACCTGCCGGCGCTTCCCAAGCGCATCCTGATCGCGGGCGGGGGCTACATCGCGGTCGAGTTCGCCGGCATCTTCGCCGGCCTCGGCGTCGAGACGACGCTGATCTATCGCGGCCCGAACATCCTGCGCGGCTTCGACGACGACGTGCGCGCCCATCTGGCCGGCGAGATCGAGAAGCGCGGCATCAAGGTCATCCTGGGCTGCCAGCATACCGAAATCCGCCAGACGGAGAGCGGCCTGCTGAACGTGCTCGAGAACGGCATGGAGCTGGAAACCGACGTCGTCATGTTCGCCACCGGCCGGACGCCGCACGTCAAGGGTCTGGGGCTGGAGGCGGCGGGTGTCGAGCTCGATGACGACGGCGCGATCAAGGTCGACGATCTGTCCCGCACGACGGCAGAGAACATCTGGGCCATCGGCGACGTCACCGATCGCATGAACCTGACGCCCGTCGCCATCCGCGAGGCCGTGGCCTTCCACGAGACCGTCTATCGCGACAACCCCCAGGCCTTCGACTACGAGGCGGTCGCCACCGCCGTGTTCAGCCAGCCGCCGGTCGGGGTCGTGGGCCTGAGTGAGAACGAGGCGCGCCGCGCCTTCGAAGGTGCCGTCGATGTCTACGTCACCCGCTTCCGGCCGATGAAATACGCCTTCACCGGCTCGGACGAGCGCATGCTGATGAAGCTGGTGGTCCACGCCGGGACCGACCGCGTGGTCGGCGTGCATATCGTCGGGCCGGAGGCTCCGGAGATGATCCAGCTGGCCGCCATCGCCGTCAAGGCCGGCCTGACGAAGGCCCAGTGGGACGCCACCTGCGCCGTCCACCCCACCATGGCCGAAGAGCTGGTGACGCTGAAGGTCAAACAGACGGCGGAGACGAACGCTGGATGACTGCGAGCGCACATTCATTGTCTCGCAAGCGCGAGACGACTATCTTGACGCAATGACCAACCGCTGGACGCCCGAGAGCTGGAAAACCAGGCCCGGCCTGCACATGCCGGCCGACTATCCGGACGCGCGCGCGCTTCAGGCTGTCGAGGACGAGCTGCGAGCCCTGCCGCCCCTGGTGTTCGCCGGTGAGGCGCGACGGCTCAAGGACCGGCTCGCGGCGGTGGAGGCGGGCGACGCCTTCCTGCTCCAGGGGGGTGACTGCGCCGAAAGCTTCAAGGAATTTTCGACTGACAACATCCGCGACACCTTCCGCCTGATGCTGCAGATGGCGGTGGTCCTGACCTTCGCGGGCAGGAAGCCCGTGGTGAAGGTCGGTCGCATCGCCGGCCAGTTCGCCAAGCCCCGCTCGGCCCCGATCGAGACGATCGACGGCGTCACCCTGCCCAGCTATCGCGGCGACAACATCAACGGCTCGGCCTTCACCCCGGAAGAGCGGACCCCCGATCCTCAGCGGCTGCTGCGCGCCTACAATCAGTCGGCCTCGACGCTGAACCTGCTGCGGGCCTTCGCGGGCGGCGGCTATGCGGACCTCTACAACATCCACGACCAGGGGGTGGGCACCCAGTATCGCGAGCTTGCCGACAAGATCGCCGAGGCCCTGGCCTTCATGGAAGCCGTCGGCGTCACGCCAGAGACGCACCCGGACCTCAGCCGCGTCGAGGTGTTCACCTCGCACGAGGCCCTGCTGCTGAACGTCGAGAGCGCTTTGACGCGGCTGGACGGGGCGACGGGCGAGTGGTTCGACACCTCGGCCCACATGCTGTGGATCGGCGAGCGCACCCGTCAGCTGGACGGAGCCCATGTCGAGTTCATGCGCGGCATCAAGAACCCCATCGGGGTCAAGTGCGGCCCCTCGATGGAGCCGGACGACCTGCTGCCCCTGATCGACGCCCTCAACCCGGACAACACGCCCGGGCGCCTGACGCTGATCGGCCGCTTCGGTCACGACAAGGTCCACGACCGCCTGCCGCGCCTGATGAAGGCGGTGAAGGCCCACGGCAAGCGGGTGATCTGGTCGATCGACCCGATGCACGGCAACACCCTGATGGCGCAGAGCGGCTACAAGACCCGTCCCTTCGACCGGATCATCGGCGAGGAGGGCGTCCACCCCGGCGGCGTCCATCTGGAGATGACCGGCCAGAACGTCACCGAATGCATCGGCGGGGCCCAGGCCGTGACCGAGGACGACCTGTCCAGCCGCTATCACACCCACTGCGACCCCCGTCTGAACGCGGACCAGGCGCTGGAGCTGGCCTTTCTGATCGCCGAGCGACTGAAGACCGGCCGTCTGGCGCGTTCGGCGGCGGCGTGACCACGGACGGCATCGGTCGACCAGAGGGCGATCGCCGGGCAGGGCGCACGGCCTTCCAGGGCGCGCCCGGTGCCTTCAGCCACGAAGCTTGCGTCGAGCTGCGTCCCTGGGACGAGCATGTCCCTTTCGCCACCTTCGCCGAGGCGATCGACGCCGTAAAATCGGGGGCCTGCGATTGCGCCCTCATCCCGGTCGAGAACTCGACGATCGGCGTGGTCGAACCCGCCGCGACCCTGGTCGCCTCGGCCGGCCTTCCCGTGGTCGCGGAGGTCTGGCGCAAGATCCAGATCGCCCTGATGGCCGTCGCGGGTGCCGAACTGTCTCACCTGCGCACCGTCCACAGCCACCCGGTCGCCCTGCGGCAATGCACCGGAAAGCTGGCCGGCCTGGGGCTGGAGGTCGTGGAGGCCTTCGACACCGCCGGTGCCGCCCGCGAAGTCTCCGAACTCGGCGACCGTACCCGGGCGGCGCTCGCCCCGGTCGCCGCGGCAGAGGTCTACGGCCTGTCGATTCTGCGCAACGACCTTCAGGATTCCGACGAGAACCGCACGCGCTTTGTTCTGCTCGCGCACGAACCGGGTTGACGACGCACGATCCTTGCGTGAATTAGGGCGATACGGGCCGCCCATGGCCCGCGAACAGAGCCTGATCATGTCCCCGCGCGCTTGCCTTCGTGCCCTTTCGCCCCGTTCGCGCGCGGCCGGCTCGCTCTATTTCGGCTACCGCTTCTACGGCTTTCGATACGCCGGCTGAGGCCAGGCGCGCTCCTTCGCACCTGACAGCCTCGCCGGCGACCGCCCTGATCCAGGGCGGCGGCGCGCTCTTGCACCCCTCATCGAAATGACCGTATCGAAAGCCCTGATCCCATGTCGAAATCCATCCTCCAGCCCGTCTGGCCCGAGATGAACCCCGCCGAGATGTCTCCCGAGCAGATGGCGCTCGCCGCCCTGCGCCACGAGATCGATCTCATCGACGACCAGATGCTGGCCCTGTTCCAGACGCGCCTGGCCATCGCCGCCAAGGTGGGCCTGGCCAAGGACGCGCCGCACGGCCCTCACACCAAGCTGCGCCCCGACCGTGAGCAGACGGTCCTCAGCCGCGTCCTCGCCCGCGCCGATCCCGACAAGGTCGCAGCCGTCGAGGGGCTGTGGCGCGAGATCGTGGGCTGGGGTCTGGCCCAGCAGGGCCAGCTTCAGGTCCATGTCTGGGCCCCGGTGGACCCCACCCGCGCCTTCGACGGGGCCCGCCATCGCTTCGGCACGGCAGCGTCCATCCGCATGGTGCGTGATCCCCAGGCCGCGCTCGCCTTCGCCGCCGAGGGCCGAGGCGTCGCGGTCCTGGCCGTGAACACGGACGATCCGTGGTGGGTCGGTCTGCGTCGCGACTGGTCCAGCCTCAGCGTCTTCGACGGCTTCGGCCAGGCGGGCGGCCAGCCGAGCTCACTGGCCGTCGGCAAGATCGACCCTGCCGCCCTTCCGACCGGCCGCAGCGTCATCGTCACTGCCGGTGGCGACGCAGGCGACGGCGGCGGTGCGCGCCGCTGGGGGCTCAACACCCACCACGGCTGGACCCTGGCCCTGACCGATGCCCGGCTGACCCCCGGCGACGCCGAGGGCTGCGTCGGCGCGATCGCCTAGGCGGCCGGCGCGGCAGGAGCGGGCGGGGCACCCGGCGGCAGGGGCTCCGGTGCCTGCTCACCGGCATCGCCCGGCAGCTGGCGGATGTAGCGATACATTGCCCGCTTATCGGCCTCCGACATGGCGCGCACGCTCGGCCACGGCATGGGCGGCAGGCTGGAGCCGGTGGCCAGCAACTCCACCCACTGGTCCTCGCTCAGCCGCTGCGTCGTCAGCCTCAGGTTCTTGCCATAGGTCGTGCCCCACGGCCCGGTGTGGCCCTCCGTCGAGCCCTTCAGCCACTCGGTTTCCGGCGGCTGGGCCCCGTTCGTCATGGCGTACTGAGGCGTGTGGCAGTCGTTACAGCCGCCGATCAGCACCAGATACCGCCCCGCCTCTATGTCGCTGGCGGCCAGCACCATCGGCGTCGCGCCTACCTCTGCCGTCGCGCTGTCGGTCTTGGTGACGCTGCCGTCACACGCCGCCAGCAGCATCGCCAAGCCCGCGCAGGCGAGCGCCGTCATTGATCTGTTCATTTGACAGTCCCCCGTTATCCCAGCGGCAGGGAAGGGGAGTCTCCATGTTTGGTCAAGCCTGGCCGGAATCGCCTATGCTCTGGGCGATGCTTCCGGGGCCGGCATGAACACGACCGAGATCTTTCTCATCGCGATGCTGATCATCTTCAGCGTCCCGTATCTGGTCTGGCGGCTGTTCCGGACGGATCACTACGCGCCGCTGGTGGTGGTTCAGATCATCGGCGGCATCCTGCTGGGACCGGGCGTGCTGGGCGCGGTGTTCCCGGATTACTACGCCTTCGTCTTCCGGCCCGAGGTCATCCAGTCCCTCAACGGTGTCGCCTGGTGGGCAGTGATGATCTTCGTCTGGCTGGCGGGCATCGAGCTCGACCTGAAGGCCGCCTGGGCCAATCGCGCCGAGACCGGGGTGACGGCGGGCCTGGCGCTTGTCACGCCTCTGCTGTTCGGCTGCGCCGCCGCTGCAGTGCTCCTCCAGTTTCCCGGCTGGGTGGGCGAGCGCGGCCAGAGCTGGCAGGTGCTGGCGGGTATGGGCATGGCTTGCGCGGTCACGGCGCTGCCGATCCTCGTCCTGTTCCTCGACAAGCTGGGCGTGCTCAGGAGCGACCTCGGCCAGCGCGTCCTGCGCTACGCCAGCCTGGACGACATCGCCATCTGGGGTGTTCTCGCCCTGATCATCCTCGACTGGGACCGGCTGGGGCGGCAGGCCGCCTTCCTCGTCGGCTTCCCCATCGCCTCGATCGCCATACGCGCCCTGATGCGCCGCGTCCCCCAGACGGACCGGTGGTACGTCGGCCTGATCTGGCTGGCGGCGATGGGCTTCGTCGGCGACTGGGCGGGGCTGCACTACATGGTCGGCGCCTTTCTGGCGGGCGTGGTCCTGGACAAGGACCTGTTCGAGGAGCGCCAGATGGACAGCTTCCGCCACATCGTCCTGATGACCATCATGCCGGTCTTCTTCCTGTCGACGGGCCTGCGCACCCAGTGGGATGTCGGTGGTGTGGCCGTCTTCGGCGCGGCCGCCCTGCTGCTGGTCGCGGCGGTCGCGGGCAAGTTGGCCGGGGTTCACCTCGCCGGGCGCATCCTGAAGTGGCCAAAGGGGGAGGCGGCCGTGATCGGATGGCTGCTGCAGACCAAGGCGCTCATCATGATCATCTTCGCCAACATCCTGCTCGACAAGGCGATCATCACCAACGAGACCTTCACGGCGCTGCTTCTCATGGCCGTGGGTTCGACGATGCTGACCGTTCCGATGGTCAAGCCGCGGCTGGCGCGGCTGGCGGCGTCCTAGACCGCCATGTTGTCGATCAGCCGCGTCTTGCCCAGCCACGCTGCGGCCAGGATGCGGGCGGGCGCGTCCATCACCCCGTTGGCGAACACCGCGAGGTCCTCGGCGCGGCGAACGGCGACATAGTCGACCCGCTCGAACCCGGCCTTGAGAAGTTCGGCGTAGGCCGCACGTTCAACTGCGGCGAGGGGCCGACGGTCCGCCGCCTTGACGGCCGCCTCAGCCAGGACGCCATTCAGCCGCCGGGCCCTCGCCAGGTCGTCGTCGGACAGGTAGGCGTTGCGCGATGACAGGGCGAGGCCATGGCCGTCCCGCTCGGTCGGCGACCCCACGATCTCGGTCGGGATGTCGAGGTCGCGGGCCAGCCGACGGACGACCAGCAACTGCTGATAATCCTTCTCCCCGAAAACCGCGACGTCGGCCTGGACCTGGTTCAGCAGCTTGGCCACCACCACCGCGACCCCGCCGAAAAAGTGCGGGCGAAAGTCCGTCTCCAGCCCCTGCGACGGGCCGCCGACGCTGACGCTGGTGGTGAAGCCGTCCGGATACATCTCTTCAACGGTCGGGACGAACAGCAACTGACAACCTGCGGCGGCGAGCAGCTCTGCATCCTCGGCCTCGCGGCGGGGATAGGTGCCCAGGTCCTCGTGGGCGGCGAACTGGGTCGGGTTGACGAAGACGCTGGCGACGACGCGGTCGGCTCTCCGGCCCGCCTCGCGAACCAGGGTCAGGTGCCCCTCGTGCAGGGCGCCCATGGTCGGCACGAAGGACACGGTCAGTCCCTGACGACGCCATCCGCGCACGGTCTCGCGCAACGCATCGGCGGTTCGCGCGATAGGCAGGGGAGAGGGCCTGTTCATGCTTACCGGATTAACCCTTCGACTTAAGCGTGTTCGTGCACGGGGCTTCAAAAGGTGCCGCGCTAAGGGTCGGCTTATGACGCCCGGCAGAATGCTCCGTCCAGTCCTGATCGGCCTTATCGGGCTCGCGACTTCGTCGTGCGGCTTCGTCGAGAGCGATCCCAACCGGTTCGAGAACCTGGCCCGGTCCGTGGCCGAAATCCCGCTGGATGGAGGTCCCGCGCCGACGCGGACCGCCGCCGAGGCCGGCCTACGCCCGGCCATGGTGTCGGCCGCGCAGGTGGCCTCTCCCGGGGCCCTGCGGATCGAGGTGCTGGACCCCCATGCCCTGTGGGACGCCCGAGACGCGGGCCTGCGCGGCGCGGTCGAACGCGCGGCACCCGCCATGGTCGAGGCCGCCGCGCCTATGGTCGCCGAGGCGATGGTCCGTCAGGTCTCGACGCGCGTCGAGGCGATCCGGCCGGACATGGGTGGCGAGACCCTGCAGCTCGGGGCCTTCTCCAGCCCGGCGGCCGCCCGGGCAGCCTGGGGTCGGATCGCCGGCGCCGGTGACGCGGTTTCTGGCCTGACACCGGCCTTCGAGGCCGTCACCGTCGATGGCCGCACCCTGACGCGGCTGAAGGTCGTCGCCTCCGCCGAGGCCGCGCGCGCCGTGTGCCGCGCCGCCGACGCGGCCGAGCTTGGCTGCTTTCGTCGCGGCTGATCGGCGAACAAGCGTTCCACAGATCGCGCTTAACCTTTCGTTGACGTTCAAGACCGGGCCCGCGAGTCTGGGATCGAAGCGGCCTGCATGTGAGTCGGCCGCGCAGCATCGAGGCAGCGCGTCATGGGTCAGGCCCAGGTCATCGTCGTCGGCAACGAAAAAGGCGGGGCGGGCAAGTCCACCCTGGCCATCCATATCGTGTGCGGCCTGCTGCACGCCGGGCGGCGGGTCGCGATCCTGGACCTGGACCTGCGCCAGCGGTCGATGAGCCACTTCTTCGCCCACCGCGCCGCCTGGACCGCCGCCAACAACGTGGTTCTGCCCATGCCGGTCGAGCCCGATCTGGGGGACGGCAAGGCGCTGGCCAGGGCCGACGAGGCCGAGCAGATCGCCCGCTTCGACGCCGCGTTCGCCGAGGCCCAAGGCGCGGGCGCCGAGGTCATCCTGATCGATACGCCCGGCGGCGACACACCTCTGTCGCGGGCGGCTCACGCCCGCGCCGACCAGATCGTGACCCCCATGAACGACAGCTTCGTCGATTTCGACATGCTGGGCACGGTCGATCCGGTCACGCTGGATCTGCTCAAGCCCTCGACCTATTCCGAGAGCGTGTGGGAGGCGCGAAAGCACCGCGCCATCAAGGAAGGCCGTCACGCCGCCATCGACTGGGTCGTTGTCACCAACCGCCTGGCCGTGGCCGAGGCGCGCAATCGTCGCCGTCTGGAAGAGCGCATGCTGAAGCTGGCCAAGCGGGTCGGTTTCCGCGTCGGACCGGGCCTGCGCGACCGCGTGATCTATCGCGAGCTGTTCCCCTTCGGCCTGACGGTGGCGGACCTGTCCAACGAGGTGCGGCCGGTCGCCGTGTCCCTGGCCCATGTCGCGGCGCGCCAGGAGATGCGCAACCTGATGCAGTCCCTGGGGCTGGAGGACGTCAGCCTGCCCGCCCTCGATGCCGCCGCCTGATCGGATGAACGCGTGGGCCTGATCTGGCTCGTGCTGGCGGGCGTCGCCGTCTGGGCCCTGGTTCGCCTCGGTCGTCAGACCGAGGGGCCTCGTCGGGGGCAATGGCGGGTCGCGGCGACGTTGATCTCTGCCGTGATGCTGGCCGGGGGCGCGCTGGCCCTGTCACGCGGAGCCTGGATCACCGGGGCGGGACTTTGCGGAGCGGCGTTGTGGCTCACGCTGGCCTCGCGCATCCGGGCGGTCCCGCCGCGCGCCGGGGGCCTGTCCGACGCCGAGGCGCGCAGCCTGCTAGGCGTTCCGGTCGGCGCGACGTCCCAGGACATCACCGCCGCCTGGCGTCGCCTGATGGCGAGGGCCCACCCGGATCAGGGCGGCACGGAGGGGCTGGCCGCCAAACTGAACGCGGCGAAGGATCGGCTGCTCAGAAAGTGACCCTCTCCCCTTGCGGGAGAGGGAGACGGCGCACGAGAGCGCAGCGATCGTCCTTGCGCCGACGGGTGAGGGGTGAAACTCGCTTTCGCCGAGGAGCGTCCCCCGGGGCACCGCCGTCGCGTCGCCGCACCCCTCATCCGTCCGCTTCGCGGCCACCTTCTCCCGCAAGGGGAGAAGGAAACCGTCTGACTTCCCGATCGCCTCATTCCCCCCTAAACCACCCGCCATGCCGAAGCTGACCTCCGTCGTCGATCCGAACAGCCCGTCGTTCAGGGCGCTGCACGCCCACAACACCGCCCTGGTCGCCGAGCTGCGCGACAGGGTGGCCAAGGCGGCGCGGGGTGGCTCCGACGCCAGTCGCGACCGCCATGTCGCGCGCGGCAAGCTGCTGCCCCGCGACCGGGTCGAGCGGCTGCTGGACCCCGGCTCGCCCTTCCTGGAGATCGGCCAGCTGGCGGCGAACGGCATGTACAACGACGAGGCGCCCAGCGCCGGCATGATCTGCGGCATCGGGCGCGTTTCGGGCCGCGAGGTCATGATCGTCGCCAACGACCCGACGGTGAAGGGCGGGGCCTACTTCCCCATGACGGTCAAGAAGCACCTGCGCGCCCAGGAGATCGCCGAGCAGAACAATCTGCCCTGCGTCTATCTGGTCGACTCGGGCGGGGCCAACCTGCCGCACCAGGCCGAGGTCTTTCCCGACCGCGACCACTTCGGCCGCATTTTCTTCAACCAGGCGCGGATGAGCGCCCGGAACATCCCCCAGATCGCCTGCGTCATGGGCAGCTGCACCGCCGGCGGCGCCTATGTCCCGGCCATGTCAGACGAGACGGTGATCGTCCGAAACCAGGGCACCATCTTCCTGGCCGGCCCGCCGCTGGTGAAGGCCGCGACCGGCGAGGTCATCTCCGCCGAGGACCTGGGCGGCGCCGACACGCATGGCAGGAAGTCCGGCGTGGTCGACTATGTCGCCGAGAACGACGAGCACGCGCTGGAGATCGTCCGCGACATCGTCGGCCATCTGAACAGCGTCAAGCGGGTCGATCTGGACGTGCGCGAGCCGAAGGAGCCGGCACTGGCCGCCGAGGAGCTCTACGGCCTGATCCCCGATGACGTGCGCGCCCCCTATGACGTGCGCGAGGTCATCGCCCGGGTGGTCGACGGCTCGGAGTTCGAGGAGTTCAAGCCCCTGTACGGCGGCACGCTCGTTTGTGGCTTCGCCCGCATCTGGGGCTATCCGGTCGCCATCCTGGCCAACAACGGGGTGCTGTTTTCCGAGAGCGCGCTGAAGGGGGCCCACTTCATCGAACTGGCCTGCAAGCGGAAGATCCCGCTGGTCTTCCTGCAGAACATCTCGGGCTTCATGGTCGGCGGGAAATACGAGGCCGGTGGCATCGCCAAGGACGGCGCCAAGCTGGTCACCGCCGTCGCCAGCGCGAACGTGCCCAAGTTCACCGTCCTGATCGGCGGCAGCTTCGGCGCCGGGAACTACGGCATGTGCGGCCGGGCCTATTCACCGCGCTTCCTGTTCACCTGGCCCAACAGCCGGATCAGCGTCATGGGCGGCGAACAGGCCGCCGCCGTCCTGGCCACGGTCCACCGTGACGCCGACACCTGGACCCCGGAACAAGCCGAAGCCTTCAAGGCCCCGGTGCGCCAGAAATACGAGGACGAGGGCAACCCCTACTACGCCACCGCCCGCCTGTGGGACGACGGCGTCATTGACCCGGCCCAGACGCGCGACGTGCTGGGCCTGGCGATCAGCGCCAGTTTGAACGCCCCCATAGCCGACACGACGTTTGGCGTGTTCCGGATGTGATTGGAGAATTCCCTATGACCGACCCAAAGACATCCAACCTGAACGCGCTCGACATCACCGATGCCGAGGCCGCCGAGATCAACGCCATCTCGCATCCTTTGCTGGCCGATCCGGGGCCCGACGCCAACGACGATCTGGTGCAGATCGATTCCACCGCCGACGGGGTGGTGTTCATCACCATCAACCGGCCGGCCAAGAAGAACGCCTTCGACGCCGCCACCATCGCGGCCCTGCACGAGGCGTTCGAGACCCTGCACGGGGCCGACCATGTGCGTGTCGTCTTCCTGAGGGGCGCGGGCGGGACGTTCAGCGCGGGCGCGGACCTGGGCTGGATGCGTGACGCCGTGGACTGGTCCGAGAGCGACAATCGCGACGACGCCATGAGCCTGGCCAGGATGCTGAAGGCGTTGCACGACATTCCGGCCCTGACGGTCGCCCTGGTCGAGGGATCGGCCATGGGGGGCGGGGCGGGCATCGTCTGCGCCTGCGACATGGCCGTGGCGGTCGAGGGCAGCCGCTTCGCCTTCTCGGAGGTCAAGCTGGGGCTGATCCCGGCGACCATCGCCCCCTATGTCGTCGAGGCCGTGGGCGCGCGGCGGGCGCGCCAGCTGTTCCTGACCGCCAACATCTTCGACGCCGACTACGCGGCCCATGCCGGGATCATCGACATGGTCCTGCCCGAGGGGTCGATGGACGAGTTCGTGTCGATGCTGACCGACAGCCTGACCCGCAACGCGCCCGGTGCCATGGGCGAGGCCAAGCGGCTGGTCCACGACGTGGTGGGCCAGAAGATCGACCGGGGCCTGATGGAGGAGACCGCCAAGCGGATCGCCCGCGCACGGGTCTCCGTCGAGGGGCAGGAGGGCGTGCGCGCCTTCCTCGACAAGCGCGATCCCAGCTGGGCGGTGTGATCTGTCTCCTCCCCGTCGCCTCTTGGCGATGGGGAGGGGGACCGCGAAGCGGTGGAGGGGCTCTGGACGCGGCGAAGGACCCCTCCGTCTGCTCGCAAGGGCTCGCATCCACCTCCCCATCCGCCAAGCGGCGGACAGGGAGGAGACAACCGCATCGGCCCGCACTAAACCGGCGTCATGTTCACCTCCGTCCTGGTCGCCAATCGCGGCGAGATCGCCTGTCGCGTCTTCCGCACCGCCAAGCGGATGGGGATCCGCACGATCGCCGTCTATTCCGAGGCCGACGCCCAGGCCCTGCATGTTCGCGAGGCCGATGAGGCGGTGCTGATCGGGCCGGCCCCGGCGCGCGAGAGCTATCTGGACCAGGCCAGGGTCCTGGCGGCGGCGAAGGCGACCGGGGCGGAGGCGATCCATCCGGGATACGGCTTCCTGTCCGAGAACGCCGAGTTCGCCGAGGCCGTGATGGCGGCGGGGATCGTCTGGATCGGCGCGCCGCCGGCGGCGATCCGGGCCATGGGGCTGAAGGACGCCGCCAAACAGCTGATGATCGAGGCGGGTGTGCCCGTGACGCCCGGCTATCTGGGCGAGGACCAGACGCCGGAGCGGTTGAAGACCGAGGCGGACGCCATCGGCTATCCTGTCCTGATCAAGGCCGTGGCGGGTGGGGGCGGCAAGGGGATGCGCCGGGTCGATGCGGGCGAAGCCTTCCTGGAGGCCCTGGCGTCGTGCAAGCGCGAGGCGGCGTCCAGCTTCGGCGATGACCGGGTGCTGATCGAGAAATACATCCTGTCGCCCCGCCACATCGAGGTTCAGGTGTTCGGCGACAGCCACGGAGAGGTCGTCCACCTGTTCGAACGCGACTGCTCGCTGCAGCGCCGGCACCAGAAGGTCATCGAGGAGGCCCCGGCACCGGGCATGGATGCGGCGACGCGGGAGGCGGTGACGGCGGCGGCGGTGCGGGCGGCCAAGGCCGTGAACTACGTCGGTGCGGGCACCATCGAGTTTATCGCCGACGGGACGGAAGGGCTGCGGGCCGACCGCATCTGGTTCATGGAGATGAACACCCGGCTGCAGGTCGAGCACCCGGTGACGGAGGCGATCACCGGCGTCGACCTGGTCGAATGGCAGTTCCGCGCGGCGGCGGGCGAGCCCGTGCCGCTGCGGCAGGACCAGCTGTCGATCACCGGCTGGGCGATGGAGGCGCGGCTGTATGCCGAGGACCCGGCGAACGGGTTCCTGCCGTCGATCGGGCAGCTGGATCACTTCGTGCTGCCGAACGGGGTGCGGATCGATACGGGCGTGGAGCAGGGCGGCGAGGTCAGCCAGTTCTATGACCCGATGATCGCCAAGCTCATCGTCCATGCGGAGACGCGCGAGGCGGCGGCGGAGCGGCTGGCGGAGGCGTGCGGGTCGGTCGAGGTCTGGCCGGTGCGGACCAATGCCGGGTTCCTGGTGCGGTCTCTGGAGCATCCGCGGTTCGTGGCGGGGGATGTGGATACCGGCCTGATCGGTAGTGAGATGGACGTCCTGGCCAGGGTGCCGTCGCCATCTGGTTACGCTCAGGCCTCCGCTTTGACGCACCTCGGCATAATGGCTCAGGGCGTGGAGTGGCCTTCGCCCTGGACCACGCTCGACAACATCGGCTTTCGACTGAACCAGCCGAGGCAGCGTGACATCAGGCTGGTGCTGAACGGGAGCCCTGTCGTCGCCAGCTACCCCGAGGACGTCGAACTGGCTTTCATCTCGAACCCCGTCGTCGATGGCGACCGCTGGATCTACTTTGAGCGAGGCGACGTCCACGCGTTCGAGTGGCCGAAGTTCTCGGCATCGGCCGTCGCCGGCACCGCCTCCGACGGCTCCCTCCGCGCGCCCATGCCGGGCAAGATCGTGGCGACGCCGGCGAAGGCCGGGGACGCGGTGACCAAGGGGCAGCCGGTGGTGGTGCTGGAGGCGATGAAGATGGAGCACGCCCTCGTCGCGCCGTTCGACGGGGTGGTGGGCGAGGTCGGCGTCTCGGTCGGGGACCAGGTGGCGGCGGATGCGGTGCTGGCGGTGGTGGATGCGAACTCATGATGCCGCTCATCCCCGCTTTCGCGGGGATGAGCGGAAAGGCTAGAGGGGCCCATGCCCCTTCACATGATCAAGCTGTGCGTCGGCGTCGCCAAGGTCGAGACGCTGGAACGGCGGGCGGCTAAGGGCGACTGGCTGACGGTCAATACCCGGATGACGCCCAAGCGCGCGGCAGAGATCGAGGACGGGGGCTCGATCTATTGGGTCATGAAGGGATCGGTGACGTGCCGGATGCCGATCGTCGATATCTCCACGCGCGGCGAGGGCAAGGCGTCGATGTGCCTGATCAAGCTGTCGCCCGAGGTGGTGCGCACGGCCCCGCAGGCGCGGCGGCCGTTCCAGGGCTGGCGATACCTCGAACCGAAGGACGCGCCTCCGGACCTGTCGTCCATGGACACCGGCGACATGCCGGCGGACCTGGCCAAGCAGTTGCGGGAGATGGGGGCGTGGTGAGCTGAGGTCTTAGGGCTTAGGGCTTAGGGCTTAGGAAAGCAGGACGAGCGGCGGGGAAGCCGCTATAGGCACCGGCCCGGTCGAGCCAAGACCAAGCCCTAAGCCCTAAGCCCTAAACCCTAAGACCTCTCATGTTGTCTCCCGCCACCCGAACCGCGACGCGCGATCTGCTGAGCCTGGCCTGGCCGGTGATCCTGGCGCGGATCGGCATCATGACCATGGGGCTGACCGACGCCATCGTGGTGGGGCGGTATTCGGCGACGGAGCTGGCCTATCATTCGCTGGCCTGGGCACCGACGGCCGTAGTGGTGACGACGGCGGTCGGCCTTCTGCTGGGCGTGCAGGTCATGACCGCCCGGCTGCTGGGCGAGGGACGCCGCGACGAGGCCGGGGCGGTGCTGCGGCGCGGCCTGGTCTATGCCGCCCAGATCGGTGTCGCCTCCATGCTGGCGCTGATCGTGTTCGGGCCGTGGGCGCTCACGCAGCTGAACCTGGCCGACGGGCTGGGCGAGGGGGCGCGGCCCGCCCTGATCGTGTTCTCCCTGTCCATGCCCGCCTATCTGATCTCGGTGGCGGCGCAGTTCTTCCTGGAGGCGCTGGGCAAGCCCAAGCCCGGCATGATCGCCATGTGGGTGGCCAACGGGGTCAATCTGGCGCTGAACCTGCTGCTGGTGCCCGATCTGCTGGGGATCGGCCTGCTCGGGGCGGAGGCCTCGGCCTGGGCGACGTTCGCGGCGCGGGTGTCCTTGGCGGTATTCCTGGTGATCTACATCCTGCGCCTGCCCGAGGCGCGGGCGCTGGGCGTGTTCGCCAAGCCGAAGCGGGACCCGGTCGCGGCGCGCGAGCAGATCAAGATCGGGGCCGGGTCGGGCGCGTCCTACTTCATCGAGGTGGGGGCGTTCGCCCTGATGACCATCATCGCCGGGCAACTGGGCGCGGCGGAGACGGCGGCCTGGGCCATCGTGCTGAACATCTCGGCGATCGTCTTCATGATCCCGATGGGACTGTCGTCGGCTACGGCCGTGGTGGTGGGACGGGCCTACGGGGCGAGCGATCCGCGCGCGGTGCTGAGGAACGGACTGGTCGGGATCGGCGTGGTCACCGCCCTGACGCTGGTCGTCGCCCTGGTGGTGTGGCCGACCGCGCCGCTGCTGATCGGGGCCTACAATCGCGACCCGGCCCTGTTCGGCATCGCGGTGCCCGCCCTGGTCCTGGCGACCTTGTTCTTCGTGGCCGACGGGATCCAGGTCGTGGCGTCACAGGCCAACCGGGCGGCCGGAGACGTCTGGTGGCCGACCATCATGCATTTCGCGGCCTATGGCGGGGTGATGATGCCGCTGGGCTGGTGGCTGGCGCACCGCATCGGCGTGGACGGACTGGTGTGGGCGGTGATCGTGGCCAGCCTGATCTCGGCCAGCCTGCTGACGGGGCGGTTCGTCAGGGTGGCGAGGCGATTGGGAGGGTCGAGGCTCGAGGGTCGAGGGTCGAGGGCAGCCTAGCTTTCGCGTCCGTGACCCTTGTCCTGCCGATCAACCGTCGCCACTAACACCCCCTCGACCCTCCAGCCCCGGCCATCCATGTCCCGCATTCTGATCACCTCGGCGCTGCCCTACATCAACGGCATCAAGCACCTGGGGAATCTGGCCGGGTCGATGTTGCCGGCCGACGTCTATGCGCGGTTCAAGCGGGGGCAGGGCCACGAGGTGCTGTATATCTGCGCCACCGACGAGCACGGCACGCCGGCCGAGCTGGCCGCCGCCGCCGCCGGGCAAGACGTGCGGACCTATTGCGACGAGCAGCACGAGATCCAGAAGCGGGCGGGTGAGGCGTTCGGCCTGAGCTATGACTGGTTCGGCCGGTCCTCGAGCGCTCCCAATCGTCGCCTGACCCAGCATTTCGCGGCGAAACTGGAAGCGAACGGCTTCATCGAGGCGCGGGTGGATCGGATGATCTATTCGATCGACGACGCGCGCTTCCTGCCCGACCGCTATGTCGAGGGGACCTGCCCGCACTGTGGCCACGTCGGGGCGCGGGGCGATCAGTGCGACAACTGCGGGCGGTTGCTGGACCCGACCGACCTGATCGCGCCCTATTCGGCGGTGTCGGGATCGACCCATCTGGAGGTCCGCGATACGCGCCACCTGTACCTGCTGCAGACCAGGCTGGAAGGCCGGATCCGGGACTGGATCGACAGCCGCGAGGGCTGGCAGACCCTGGCGAAGTCGATCGCGCTGAAACATCTGGACGAGGGGCTGATCGACCGGGGCATCACGCGGGACCTGGCCTGGGGCGTGCCGGTGGTGGGCCCCGACGGCGGGCCGCGTCCGGGCATGGAGGGCAAGGTCTTCTACGTCTGGTTCGACGCCCCCATCGAATACATCGGGGCGACCGAGGAGTGGGCCGAGGCCACGGGCCGGACCTGGCGCGACTGGTGGCGTCTGGACGAAGGCGCCGATGATGTCCGCTACGTCCAGTTCATGGGCAAGGACAATGTCGCCTTCCACTCGGTGGTCTTCCCCGCGACCCTGCTGGGGTCCGAAGAGCCGTGGAAGACGGTGGATACGCTGAAGGCCTTCAACTGGCTGAACTGGTACGGCGGCAAGTTCTCGACGTCGCAGAAGCGCGGCGTCTTCATGGACCAGGCGCTGGAACTGCTGCCCGCCGACTACTGGCGCTGGCACCTGACCGCCTATGGGCCCGAGGGGTCGGACGCGGCCTTCACCTGGGAGCAGTTCCAGTCGACGACCAACAAGGACCTGGCCGATGTGTTGGGGAACTTCGTCAACCGCATTGTCAAGTTCGCGGAGTCCAAGTTCGACGGCGTCGTGCCCGACGGCGGCGAGCCGGGGCCGCTGGAGGCGAAGCTGGAGGCCGACGTCCGCGCCGGCATCGCCGAGGCGACCGAGGCCTTCGAGGCGATGGAGTTCCGAAAGGCCTGTCAGGCGCTGAGGGCCGTGTGGGTGCTGGGCAACGAGTATCTGCAGGAGGCCGCGCCGTGGACCGCCTTCAAGACCGACGTCGCGCGATCGGCCGTGGGGGTGCGCACGGGGCTGAACCTGGTCGCCCTGTTCGCCCGGATCGCCGCGCCGGTGATGCCCTTCACCGCGCCGACCATCGCCGCGACGGTGGGGGAAATCGACCTGTCGTGGCCGTCGGCGGACCAGCCCCTGCTGGACCGCCTGCCACGCGGTCAACCGGTGGCGTCCGCCGAGGTCCTGTTCAAGAAGATCGAGGACAGCCAGGTCGCCGAGTGGAGCGAGCGGTTCGGCGGGGCGGGATGACTTACTCGAACAGACTCGCCGGCGCGCCCTGCTCGTCGGGCCAGGATAGATAGGCCGCATCGGTCGGGCCGACGAAGAAGCCCTCGGCCCGCCACCGACCGCCCACGCGGCGAAGCAGGCCGTAGGTGCCCGGCCCGTCGAAGAAGCCTTCTTCCACGGCCTCGGCGTAACGGGTCCGGCTGAAGTCGATGGGCCGGCCGTCCGGCCGCTGGACTGAGCCGGCGAAGAAAGCCCAGTCGCCCTGAACGCGCAGCCGATCGACCATGAACTGAACGGGCTGGCCGAGGTCATCCTCGATCGCGGGCCGAAGCGCGTCCAGCAGAGGACGGCGAAGTGGATCGCCCACGCCGATGTCGCGCGGCGCGCTCTGGATCGCCACAGCCGGAGCCAGGGGCTCAGCCGTCGCGGGCAAGGGGCCGGCGAGCAGCAGGGCCAGAAGAACAGGAGCCATGTTCGATCTTTCGCGGCTCCGGTCCGGACCTATTCCGTCGTGGGCGCCTCGGGCGAGGCTACGGCAACCGGTGCCGGGGCGGAAGCGGACGTGGTCGCCGCGTCAGTCTCTGTCAGTGGCGCGCCCGCGCCCGGCAGTTCGCTGTCCTCGGTCCGGACGCCCCGCATGTGCTTGGCGACCTCTTTGTCGGAAATGTCCAGGAAGGCCGGAACGGCGGCGTTGTGCTGATCCACATTGTCGGTGCGCACCACGACCGAGCGGTAGCCGTCCCAGATCATGTGCAGGGCGACGTAGAGCACGATCACCAGGCCGAGGTAGCTGATCCAGCGGTACTTGTTCAGCAGGCGGGCGATGAAGGTGGCGGCCAGACCCATCAGGGCGATCGACAGGACCAGGCCGAACACCATGATCCAGGGGTGGTCATGGGCCGCGCCGGCGACGGCGAGCACATTGTCCAGCGACATGGTGATGTCGGCGATCATGATCTGCAGCAGGGCGGCGCCGAAGGTCTTGCGCTTCAGGCCCAGCTCCTCGGGCGACGGTCCATGGCCGTGTTCGATCGACAGGGCGAGTTCGAGCTCGGCCTGGGCCTCGGCCTGGTCGTGGGTCTTCTGCTCCTGGATCTCGCGCCACATCTTCCAGCAGACCCACAGAAGCAGCACGCCACCCGCCAGCAGCAGGCCGACGATGGCCAGAAGCTGCACGGTGATCAGGGCGAAGCCGATGCGCATGACGACGGCGGCGGCCAGGCCGATCAGGATGGCCTTGCGCCGTTGTTCGGTCGGCAGGGCGGCCGCCGCGAGACCCACGGCCACGGCGTTGTCGCCGGCCAGCACCAGGTCGATGGCCAGCACCTGACCGAGCGCGGTCAGCTGGCTGGCGAATTCGGGAGAGCTGAGGAATTCCATGGGGCGCTGTTAGGGCAGGCGGCGTCTGCGTGGCAAGCGTCGATCCATCCACAGCTACAACGTCCGCTGCCGTCCCATGGGTCAATCGGGACTCGATGAAGCCGTAGAATCGCCCGCCTTGTCGCATTGGATAGGCTTGACATCGAGGGATGGCGGACCACCTATGACAACTCCGTTCTTTGACGTCGTTGGTGGTGCCGTGTCGGATCTAGCGCGCAGAATTGTGCTCTATTGGGTCTCGCGAATGGCGAACGACCCCGACGACACTTACGCCTCTATCGAAGCGGGCGAGCATGCGGATATGCTCAAGATGGCCGAAACGTCAAAGCAGTTCCTCAGTGACAGGGGTTTGCTGGAACGTGAGTTGCAAACACAGCAGCGCATCCAGCGTCACGCAGAAGCCTTGCTTTAGATAGGTGCAAGTCGGGGGTAGCAAAGGGCCGAAGCCGGACGGTCAAGTTACCTTGGCCTACCCCGACGCGCGCGCCACCTTTGTCAGCCAGTACGGCACGACCGATTACGCAAAATGGCTGGTTCAGGTCGGCGAGTATGTTCGCTGCTCGTGGCACGCCGAGGATGCGCTCCTGAAAGGACGTCCTCTAACCGAAGCCGACGAACCCACGACAGCTCACCTCTGGGACGCGTATTCTGCAGATGATCTCGAGGAGATGCGTGTCAGAGCGGTGAACGCGCTGGTGGCCTACAAGAAGCGCTACATCGTTGCGTATGTTGTGGGCGCGGTCTGGCTTGTTCTTCCAGCATTCGTCAGGTACGTTTTGAAGCAAATGGCATCTGGGATACTAGGTGCCTTGGGCGTTTTTCTGTTTTCTCTTCTTGTTCTCTGGTTGTTTCCTCAACTTGCTATCTGGGCTGGCGAGCAGATCAGCCCAATTGTGGAAGCATCAAGGAATCAAGGTTAGTTCTTTACCTGCGGCTCCGGGCCTTCGACGCCTCATAGAGGGCGATCGCGGCGGCGTTGGACACGTTGAGGCTCTCGAACCCGCCCGGCATGGGGATTTTCGCCAGGACGTCGCAGTGTTCGGCCACCAGACGGCGGATGCCGTCGCCCTCCGATCCCATGACCAGGACGGTCGGCCGGTGATCCAGGGCGTTTTCCAGCGTCTCGTCCGAGGCGCCGTCCAGTCCGACCGCGCGCCAGCCCAGATCGGC
This sequence comes from Brevundimonas subvibrioides, assembly GCA_002280475.1. GTDB lineage: Bacteria > Pseudomonadota > Alphaproteobacteria > Caulobacterales > Caulobacteraceae > Brevundimonas > Brevundimonas aurifodinae. Next base: position 1,193 of record NCEB01000039.1, on the reverse strand, counting down.
CAGCGTCTCGAGCGCGCGGGACAGATTCGTCACCCGGGCGCAGGGCAGGCGCTCGGTCGCCCCGGCCGCCGCCTTGGCCAGGGCCCCGGCCAGCACGGGCGAATGGCGATCCTGCACCACGATCCCGCGCGCGCCGAACGCCAGGGCGGAGCGGAAGATGGCCCCGACGTTCTGCGGGTCGGTCAGCTGGTCCAGCATGACGATGACGCCCTTGGCCGGCTCGGCGATGTCTTCGAGCGCCACGCCCTCGAGCGGCTGGACCTTGAAGACGAGGCCCTGATGCACCGCGCCCTGGGGCAGCAGACGCTCCAGTTGCTGGGGCTCGACGATCTCGACCTTGTGCCCATGGGCCAGGCCGTCGCGCTCGATCTCGGCGGCGCGGTCGGGCGTGGCCATCAGGCGGCCCATGCCCTTCCTCGCCGGATTGGCCAGGGCGGCGAGCACCGGATGGCGACCCCACAGAAGGGTGTCCGCATCGACCTTGCCGCGGCTGGCGCGCGGGGCCGCGGTCGGGTCGGCTTCGGTGGCGCGGGGGGACCAGCCGCCTTTGGCCGGGCCGCCGGTGGGGCCCGCCGACCGAGGCTTGAAGCCCCGCCCGCCGGCCGGTTTTCCGCCCGATTTGCGGTCGTTGCGTTCTGGAATTCTCGACACTATAAGACGCCCTCCGATTTGGAGCCCTAGGGCTTTCGGGTCTGACGCTTCCTGTATCGCAGGCGTGTCCCGACCCCGAAGTCTTTTGTTCCGGGATGGGTCGAAAGACCGGTTCCGGGCGTTCCGACGGTCCGATCAGCGCGTGCGGGGGAATGTCCCGAGCGGCAAAGGGGGGGGACTGTAAATCCCCTGCGTAAGCTTCGCAGGTTCGAGTCCTGCTTCCCCCACCACGCGTTTCGGAACGACGGTTGAGGGCCCCGATGAGGGTCGGCGGTCGAGGCCAAGTCAGCCGAGGCCGTCTCCGTGCGGGTATAGTACAATGGTAGTACAGCAGCCTTCCAAGCTGAATATGTCGGTTCGATTCCGTCTACCCGCTCCAGGTTTTTGACAGCACACGCGCCCCGCTTCCCCACTTCTGGGCCAGGGCCATCAGGAGTTTGGCCATGGCCAAGGAAAAGTTCGAACGCACCAAGCCGCACTGCAACATCGGCACGATCGGTCACGTCGATCACGGCAAGACGACGCTGACGGCGGCGATCACG
>NCEB01000038.1 GCA_002280475.1 Brevundimonas subvibrioides | reverse complement strand
ACGCCGCGACCGCCATCACCGCCATCACGGTCCAGAACACCCTGGGCGTCCACGGTGTCCATCCCCTGCCGCTGGATCTGATCGAGGCCCAGGCCCGGGCGGTGCTGGACGACATCGGCGCCGACGCGATCAAGACCGGCATGCTCGGCTCCGTCGCCGTGGTCGAGCGGGTGGCGGCCATTCTGGATACCGCCGGCGCGCCCGTCGTCGTCGATCCGGTCATGGTGGCCAAGGGCGGGGCGCCCTTGCTGGACGATGACGCGGTGGGGGCGGTGCGGTCGCTGATGATCCCGCGCGCGGCCCTGCTGACGCCCAATGCCCCCGAGGCCGAGACCTTGACGGGCGTTCCGGTCGCCGATCTCGATGGCCAGCGTCGGGCGGGAGACGCCCTCCTGGCGCTCGGGGCGAGCGCCGTCCTGATGAAGGGCGGCCATGTCCCGGGGCCGACGGTGCTCGATCTGCTGATGACGCCCGCCGGCGAGACCCTGCTGGAGGGCCCGCGCATCGAGACGACCTCGACCCACGGCACGGGCTGCACCCTGGCCAGCGCCATCGCCGCCGGCCTGGCGCAGGGCTGGTCCCTGGAGACGGCGGTGACCCACGGCTGGGCCTATGTGTCGGAGGCGATCCGCCGGGCTCCGGGTCTGGGGGGCGGGCACGGCCCCCTCGACCACGGCTGGCCCCTGAGGGACCGGCGGTGAGCGCGACGCTCGAGGCGCGGCTGGACCGGATGGTGCGGGCCGACCCGGACCTGATGCACGTCCTGACCGTGGCCCGGTCGCTGGATCTGCCCGACTGGCGCGCCTTCTCCGGGGCCGTCTACCAGACCGTCTGGAACGCTCTGGGTGGTCGCCCGGTGGGCTATGGACGCAAGGACTACGACCTCGGCTATTTCGATCCCGACACCTCGTGGGACGCCGAGGATGTCGTGATCCGACGGGTCGCCGCCGCCTTCGAGGAGCCTTTCAGGAGCCAGGTCGAGGTCCGCAACCAGGCCCGCGTCCACCTGTGGTTCAAGGACCGGTTCGGCGAGGATTATGCGCCCCTGTCCTGCACCGACGAGGCCCTGGGCCGCTTCGTCGCCCCGGCCTTCGCCGTCGGCATCCGTCTGGAGCCCGATGCCAGCCTGTCGGTCGCCGCGCCGTTCGGTCTGATCGAGGTCTTCGATCGCGTGATCCGCCCCAATCCGAATCGTCCCCGGGCGCGGGGCTGGGAGCGCGCCGTCGCCGGCGCCCTGGCCCGCTGGCCCGAGGTGCAGGTCATCGACCCAGCCTAGAGCATGATCGGTCAAGGAGGACCCACAGCGTGGGTCCGCCGAAAGCGTGAATCACGCTCTCGCTGGATCCTGGACCCTGATTCACGGCATCAGCGGAGTCGCGAAGCGACTCCACCTCAACCGATCACGCTCTAGGCTGCCGTCTCCTGTTGCGCCGCCTTCGCCCGGCCGAGGGCCTGGAACAACTCTTCGCCTGAGTAAGGCTTGCGCAACAGTGGCCAGGCGGCCCCGACCAGATCGTCATCGACATCGTCTCCGGCGTAGCCCGAGGCGAGCAGTATCCGCATGGCCGGATAAAGATCAGCAGCGCGGCGGGCCAGCTCGATTCCCGACACGCCGCCAGGCATGACCACGTCGGTCAGCATGATGTCGAATGTCGCGGTCTCGAGCCGCGCCAGGGCTTCGGGTCCGTTCTCGGCCAGGGTGACGCTCAGGCCGTGCTCGGTCAGCAGGTCGAAAGCCACCGCCGCCACGCCCGGATCGTCCTCGACGAGCAGCAGGCTGCCGGTCGTGGGTCCCGCCTCTGCGGCCGTTGGCTCCGTTTCGGCATCCGCCACCGCCGCAGCGGGCGGCAGGTAGATGTCGATGGTCGTGCCCTGGCCCGAGGTGGAGTCCAGCCGCACGCCGCCACCGCTCTGGCGCGCGAAGCCATAGACCTGGCTGAGGCCCAGCCCCGTGCCCTTGCCGACGGCTTTTGTGGTGAAGAAGGGCTCGAACACCCGACGCATGGTCTCTTCGTCCATGCCTGCGCCCGTGTCGGCCACGCTGACGCAGACATAGTCGCCGGGCTCCACGTCGGCCACCTCGCCGGCCTCGATCCGGCAATGGCGCGTCTGGACCGCGATCGCGCCGCCGTCGCCGGCACCCTTCTCCGCGATCGCGTCGCGGGCGTTGACGATCAGATTGAGCAACGCCGCTTCGAACTGCGCCGGATCGACGATCACCCGGGCTCCGCCGCGGCGCAGCTTGAGCCGGTAGTCCAGGGCCTCTCCCACGGCGCGGCGCAACAGGGGGTCGCTCTGGCGGATCAGGGCGTTCAGGTCGACCGCCTCGGGACGCAGGGTCTGGCGGCGCGAGAAGGCCAGCAGCTGGTGCGTCAGCCGCTCGCCGCGCCGTGCCGCCGCGAGCGCCGCCTCGCCCATCTTCTGGCGGCGGGCCCCGTCGTCCGGCGAGCGCAGGATCAGGTCCAGCGCCCCGATCACCACGGTCAGCAGATTGTTGAAATCGTGCGCCACCCCGCCCGTCAGGCGGCCGACGGCCTCCATGCGCTGAGCGTGCATCAGGTCGGCCTCGGCCTTCGCCTTCTCCGCCAGGGCCTCGCCGACGCGGTCTTCAAGCAGCTCGTTGATGCGTTTCAGATCCTGTTCGGCCTGCTGGGCCTCGGTCACGTCCAGATTGACCCCGACATAGCCCTGGAACTGACCGGCGGCGTCGAAGCGGGGGACGCCCTGGCTCCGCAGCCAGCGGACGCCGAGATCGGAATGGATCACACGCACCGCCCCGTCATACGGCTCGCGCCGGTCGAAGGCGCGGCGGTAGTCGGCCTCGAAGGCGACGCGGTCCTCGGGCGTCATCATGCCGGTCCAGCCGCCCTTGAGGGGCTTGTCGAGGACCTTGAAGAAGGACCGGTAGGCGAGGTTGGCGAACACCACGTTCCCGTCCGCGTCGCTCATCCAGATCGGCACGGGGGCGCTGTCGGCGACGGTCCGGAAACGGCCCTCAGACTCCGCCAGCCTCTGCTCGGCCTCGACACGGGCGGTATCGTCCCGCAACGTCAGGACGGCGCCGATCGAGGCACCGGTCTCGGTGACGACCGGCCGGGCGTTTCCGACGGCGATGACCTCCGATCCATCGGGTCGACGGATGCGCCAGCGCGCGTCGGTGGTCGTCGTGCCGTTCCGGACCGCTCGGGTCAGCGGCAGCTGGTCGGGCGGATAGGGACGCCCGTCCTCGGTGAACAACTGATAGGCGTCGGCGTAGTCTTCCGGGGAGACGTCCAGCCGGGCGACCCCGTGATGGCGCCGCGCGGCTTCATTGACGAAGATGATCGCGCCGTCGGGATCGGTCACGATCACGCCTTCGGCCAGTTGGCTCAGGATGGCGTCGCGCTCGGCCATGGCGGTCGAGAGCCGCAGGTTGCTCTCGCGAATGTCGGTGACGTCGAACGCCACGCCGACGAAGCCGAGGACCTGGCCACCGGCCCCGAGACGCGGCCGCGAGAACGACTTCAGCCAGCGATACACCCCGTCCTGTCGAAGGTAGCGCGCTTCGAGCGAGAAGGGCTTGCCGGTCGCCTCTCCGGCCACGGATTCGGCCAGGATCCGGTCCTGGTCGTCAGGATGGATGACGGCCCGCCAGTCCGCCAGCCGGGCCTCCTCATAGGTTCCGCCGTTGTAGTCGACATAGGTCTGGTTGACGAAGGCGCGGGTGCGGTCCTGGGCCGTGACCCAGATCAGGACCGGAGCGGTGTCGGCGATGTCGCGGAAGCGGGCCTCGCTCTCGCGCAGTTCCGCCTCGGCCCGGGCCCGCTCCACCTCGGACCAGGTGCGGTCGGCGACGTCCTGGATAAGGGCGACGTCCTCGGCCGTCCAGGCACGCGCCGGGGCCGAATGCACGAACAGGAAGGCGCGCATTTCGCCGGCGCGGAACAACGGCGCGGTGACGAAGCCCCCGATCTCTCGTCGGGCGAGCGAGGCCACGGCATCGACGGTGCGCGCGTCGCTGGTCACATCATCGACCGCCACCGTCAGACCGAGGAACAGCTCGGCCATGATCTGTTCGCCCAGATCGGGTACGGGTCTGATCCCTGCCAGGCTGGGGACGCCTTCGGTCCAGTCGGGCATGAGTTCGACCGTCTGTCGGTCCAGCGAGAACTCGCCGTAACCCACGCGCGACGCGCCCAGCAGTCGGCCGAGCACGCTCTGCACATGATCCATGATGGCGGCTGGGTCTTCGAGCTCGCGGACACCGTCAGCCAGTTCAAGCAGGAACCGCTGTCGCCGCTCCTGCGCCGCGAGGGCCTCGAGCGCCACCCGTGTCTCGGTCACGTCGAAGGACATTCCGACGTAGCCCTGGAACACGCCCTCGCCGTCGAAGCGCGGATTGACCGACACCCGCATCCAGCGCCAGACGCCGTCATGTCGCTGGAACCGGCACTCGAACCCATAGGGCGAGAGGGTCTCTCGCGCCCCGGCCTGGGTCGCGGCCACGCCGGCGATGTCATCCGGATGGACCGACGCCTTCCACGCCTGCCCCAGGAAAGTTTCTCCCGGCTTGCCGTAGAAGGTCTCCAGCGCCTTGTTGACGAACTCGACGTCCCCGGCCGCGTCGGTCAGCCAGACGGGCGACGGGGCCGTGTCGGCCATCAGGCGGAACCGGGCTTCGCTCTCGCGCAGCGCCAACTCGGCGTCGCGGGCCTCGGTCACGTCGGTATGGACTCCGACCCATTCCAGGATGCGCCCGTCCCGGTCCAGGGTGGGCACGGCCCGGATATCGAAGGTGCGGCACGACCCGTCCGCCGTCCGGACCCGGTGCCGAAAATCGAAAGGCTTGCGCTGGGTGACGGCGATCTTCCAGGCGTCAAGGGTGGGCTGTGCGTCCTCGGGATGGACGGCGGCGGACCAGCCATAGCCTTGATACTGCTGTGGCGTCTGGCCGGTCAGAGAGGCCCAGCCGGGCTGGTCACCCTCCATCCGGCCCTCTGCCGTGTTGGTCCACAGAATGCCGCGCGTGGCGGCCACGGCGGTGCGAAACCGGCTCTCGCTTTTCAGCAGGGCCTCGTCCGAGCCGCCCAGCGCGGCGATGGTCTGGTCCAGCTGACGGACGGTCTTACGCAGCGAGGCCGCGACCAGGGTCGAGAACAACCCCACCAGAATGAAGTTGACGGTGGCCACCCGGCCCATCGCGTTCGCCACGCCGAAGCCGACCGCCGTCGAACCGGCGACGACCCAACCGCCCAGCAGGCATGCGATCGTCGCCACGACCCCGGCCGTCCGCCCCCCGGTCAGGGCCGCCAGGATCACCGCAGGCAACAGGATGATGAAGCCTGTGACCTCGCCATAGAAGGCCTGGCCCGACCAGCGGACAAACAGCCCGCCGGCCGCGAAACCCAGCCCGATCAGCACATTCACCCACCAGGATCGCGGGCGGCTTCTGGCCAGTCGCGCAAGCACGGCGTCTGGCGTCATCGCCCCGCTCCGACCGTCCCTGTCCTGCAAACGACTCCCCCGAACTCTCGCGCGCGCGAAACCGCAACGCTTTGGCTTCGACCGCGTTCCACCAGACTTCGCATACCCCGCATCGGGGTTGGCGGGCCGGTGGCAAATGCCTACCTGACGCCATAGCCCATCCCACTCAAGGAGCGACCCATGACCACCACCATCGATACCGGGCTGACCAAGGCCGAACGCGTGGACGTGGCGCGCGAGCTGACCAAGGTCCTCGCCGACAGCTTCGCCGTCTATATGAAGACCCACGGCTATCACTGGAACGTCCGGGGCCCCGAATTCTTCACGCTGCACAACCTGTTGGAACAGCAGTACCGTGACATCTGGGAAGCCCTGGACGAGATCGCCGAGCGCATCCGCGCGCTGGGCGAGTATGCTCCGCAGGGCTACTCGACCTTCGCCAATCTGACCTCCATCAAGGACGGTGATCCCGACAAGGATGCCACGGCCATGCTGAAGGAGCTGATGAAGGACCACGAGACGGTCATCGCCACCTGCCGAGCGGCCCTGACGTCCGCCGACGATGACGGCGACGACGTGACGGTCGACCTCCTGACCCAGCGTCTCGGCGCGCACGAGAAGTTCGCCTGGATGCTTCGCTCGACCCTCGGCGGTCGCTAGCCTAAGGAAGGCGATCACAAGCGCCTGTCCGAAAATGGCCGTGAATCCGCGTTAGGTGGCCCATCCCCGGGCGCACAGCGCCGCGAAGATGAAGCCTGAATGCATCTGCACCCCGTCAAGGTCGTCGACTGGCTGCGCGATCAGCTTCCCGGGCGTCGGCTGTTGGCCGCCGCCCCCGCGGCGCTCGCGGCGCTGGGCGTTGCCATGGCGGCGAGTTCCGGCGTTCGGCCTGAAGTGGAGCGGACCGCTGAGGCCATTGCCCGGCTGACCGGCGGTGATATGTCCGCGCGCGGGTTGGCCATCCTGTCAGGGCGGATGGATGCGGCGCAGCTGGCTGTAGCGACGCGTTTCGATCCCAATGATCCCCAGGCCGCCCCGCTCGGCCTGACGCCCGGCTGGGAAAGCCTGACGCTGGCGGGCAAGCCTGGATTCGAACTTGGGGCCAGCGGACGGGATGCTCAGCGGCTGAACGCGGCCATGCCGGCTGCGATGGGCGCGCTTCGGCCCGCCCGCCCCTTCGTCTTCGACCCCGCCACCCCTGCCGACCGCGCGAGGGCCCTGCGCTGCCTGACCCAGGGCATCTATTACGAGGCCGCCCTCGAGAGCACCAAGGGTCAGGAAGCCGTCGCTCAGGTGATCCTGAACCGCGTGCGCGATCCCAACTACGCCAACTCGGTGTGCGGCGTGGTGTTCGAAGGGGCCGAGCGCGTCACCGGATGCCAGTTCAGCTTCACCTGCGACGGATCGCTGTCACAGCAGCCGGTCGCCTGGGCGTGGAATCGCGCCCGGGTGGTGGCCGAGCGGGCGCTGGCCGGGCATGTCGCCGCGGACGTCGGGACCGCGACCCATTATCACGCCGACTATGTGCATCCCTGGTGGTCGCCGACCCTGGCCAAGATCACCCAGATCGGGGCCCATATCTTCTATCGCTGGAAGGGTCTGGCGGGAGAGACTGCCGCGTTCGGTCGTCCGTACTCCGGGCGAGAGCCCGTCATCGACGAGGCGCGCTTCGCCCGACCGCGCTTGCGCGCCCCGGAGACCCAACTGGCTGATCTCGACGCTTCAGATGCCCAGATCCTGGCCGACGGCGGAGCGAACCTGAGAACGGTGGAGTTCGAGGGCCAGACCCGCGTTGTCGGCGTCGCCAGCCTGGGTGGCCGGCGCCCGCCGACGACCGATGAGATCGCCGCCATCAACGCTCGCCTTTCGGCCTTCGAAGCGCCTGCGCCTGCAGCACCGGTCACCCCCGCGCCCGGCGTCGTGCCCATGTCGGTGGAAGAAGTAGGCCGGCCGGCCTCGTGAGCTGACCCTCACCGCGTCGTGCAACGGCTTTCAAGCTCGAGCATTAATCATCGGTCGGGCTCACGGCCCCGCTTGGAGCCCTAAGTGCCTGCACCTGATCTGCCCGCCAACGAAGCCGAGCGCCTGAAGGCGCTAGAGGCGTACGGGATTCTCGACACCGGATCGGAACAGGCGTTCGACGACATCGCCCTGTTGCTGGCCGAGGCTTTCGACGCGCCTATCGCCCTCGTCAATCTCGTCGATGCGGACCGCGCCTGGTTCAAGGCGGCGCTGGGCACGTCGGGAATGACCGGGAGCTCGAGGGAGGTTTCGTTCTGCGCCCACGCGATCGCCGGCGCTCAGGACCAACTCGTCGTTCCGGACGCCCTCGCCGATCCTCGCTTCGCCGACAATCCGCTGGTCACCGGCGAGCCTCATCTGCGCTTTTATGCCGGCAGGGTGCTGCGCACGCCCGAGGGCATGGCGCTGGGGGCCCTGTGCGTCCACGACGTTCAGCCGCGACCCAAGGGTGTCACAGAGCTTCAGAATCGCATGCTCGAGGTGCTGTCGCGCCAGGTGATGGCCCAGTTCGAGTTGCGCCGCGCCATCCGGGAGCGCGAGGAGGGGGTCCAGGCCCTGGCTGAAAGCGAGGCGAAATTCCGCGCCATCGCCGATTCCATGCCTCAGATGGTCTGGTCGACCCTGCCTGACGGCTTCCACGACTACTACAATGCCCGGTGGTACGAGTTCACCGGCGTGCCCCCCGGCTCGACGGATGGCGAAGGCTGGAACGGGATGTTCCATCCCGAGGATCGCGCGCGGGCATGGGCGCGCTGGCAGGAATCCTTGGCCACGGGCGAGCTGTACGAGATAGAATATCGGTTACGCCGCAACGATGGCATCTACCGCTGGACGCTCGGCCGGGCGACGCCGATCCGCGATGCCGACGGCAAGATCACCCGCTGGTTCGGCACTTGCACCGATATCGACGATCTCAAGCGGATGGAGCAGGGCAAGGACCTGCTGAGCCAGGAGCTTAGCCACCGCATCAAGAACATCTTTGCCGTCGTGTCGGCCTTGATCGCCCTGTCCGCGCGCGAGCATCCGGAGGCCAAGACCTTCGCTGGCGCAGTTCGCAACCGCATCAACGCCCTGGCTCGCGCGCACGAGTTCGTCCGACCCCATTCCGAGGTGTCGAGGCCCACGGTGGGCGACACTACCCTGCACACCTTCCTGACCGCTCTGTTCAAGCCCTATGCGGATGACGCAGGCATGTCGCGGGTGATCATCGACGGTGACGACGCGACTTTCGACGACCAGGCGGCGACCTCGGTGGCGTTGCTGTTTCACGAGTTGGCCACCAATGCCGCCAAATACGGCGCGCTTTCGACGCCCCAGGGTCGCGTCCTGTTGCAGACGCGCAACGCGGGAGATCGCTTCATTCTGACATGGTCGGAGACTGGAGGCCCCTCCGTGGCCGGAGAGCCTACCCGGGCGGGGTTCGGCTCTTCGCTGGCGACACTGTCCGTCGAGGGACAATTGGGCGGCAGACTGGAACGTCGATGGCTGCCAGGGGGTTTGGTTGTGGAGGCCGACCTGCCCGCGACTGCGCTGTCGCGTCGCAGGGCCGCCCTGAAGACCGGCTGAAACGAAACAGCCTCGCTTGCGTTCGCTACCGTACAGACATCGACACCAGAACTGAAAAGGCCATGACTGCGCGTATCCTGATCATCGAGGACGAGGCCCTGGTGGCCATGGAACTCCGCTTCGTGCTGGAGGACCTGGGTCATGAGGTGATCGGAACCGTGGCCGATGCGCGCACGGCGCGCGAGATGGCGGCCGAAACCCAAGTGGATTTGGCGCTCGTCGACATCCATCTCTCGGACGGTCCTACGGGCATCGATCTGGGTCGCGAACTGGGCCAGGACATGGGCGTCACTGTGCTGTTCATGACGGCCAACCCCGGCATGGTGCGCGACGGCGTGGCCGGCACGGTCGGCGTGCTGACCAAGCCCACAGACGAACGCGCGGTGCAGACGGCGGTCGATTACGCCTTGCGTCGCCGACAGGGGGTGCCGGTCGAGTACGCGCCGCCAGAGCTACAGCTGTTTGGTTGAGCCCTGTCGGTGAGGCGACGCCATTCGCCTGCTTGAGCCAGGTTTTCAACCGCGTCGCCGGATTGTTTGATGGTCCAAGCGTTCAGACGATCAATGCTTGGCCTGTGTGAAGCGCGACACACGAGCCACGCTTCGGTGTTCAGCGAACGAGACTCTGTTGACGATGTCCCCGTTCGCTTTATGGGCTCGATCTATGATCACCCAGGCGCGGCGTTTCGCAAGAAAGATTGCCCCACCGGGCCTGGTCGAAATCTACGGACTGGTTCGGCGCAAGATTTACGATGCGCGCAACCTCGATCGATCACCGCAGGCCGTCTTCTCCGAGATCTACTCGAAGGGCCTTTGGGGCGGGCAGCGCGGCGTGTTCCACTCCGGAACGGGATCGCACACCGCCTCCATCGTCGAACCCTATGTGGGGCTGGTGTCGCGGGTTCTGGCGGATATGCCCGCGGGCCAGCGGCGTGTCGTGGATCTGGGTTGCGGGGACTTTCAGATCGGGCGGCACGTTCTCGCGTCTTGCGACAGCTATTCCGGCGTCGATGTCGTTCCACAGCTCGTTCAGCATCTCCAGTCGCAGTATTCGGGTCCGAATGTAAAATTCCGCTGCCTCGACATCGTCGATGATGATCTGCCGGATGGAGATGTCTGTCTTGTGAGGCAAGTCTTGCAGCACCTGTCGAACGAACAGGTGTCAAAAGTTCTGTCAAAGTTGAACCAGTACAAGATCGTTCTAATTACTGAACATGTGCCTTCTCATTCTAAAATGAATGCCCCGAACGTCGACAAGGTGCATGGCGGAGGGATCCGCCTCGCGAGTGGATCAGGGCTTTATGTCGAACGGCCCCCCTTCTCCTTCGCCCCCGATCAGATGCAGGTCGTTCTCGAACTTCCTGGACACCAGGTGGGCGTCGCAGATGCCGGCCTGATCCGCACGCAGAAGTTCGATCTTCGGCCCGATGCCTGATCGTGGTCGACATATCGATCGCTGACCTTCACCAGGCCCCGATCTTCTCGGCCTCGCGGTGGCTGATCGGGTTGTGGGCGCGGGCGTGGTCTTCCTCCGCCAGCAGGCGTGAGACCTCCAGCGCCGCCATGCAGCCCATGCCGGCCGCCGTCACCGCCTGGCGGTAGACGTCGTCGGTGACGTCGCCGGCGGCATAGACGCCCTCGACGTTGGTCTGGGTCGTGCCCGGCTTGACCACCAGATAGCCGCCGGCCTTGGTCTCCAACTGGCCCTGGAACAGCTCCGACGACGGCGCATGGCCGATGGCGATGAAGACGCCGTCGCAGGCCCGCTCGTGCGGCGCGCCTGTCTGGGCGTGCTTCAGCCGGACCCCGGTGACATTGGAGGCCACGCCGTCGCTTTGGCCCAGGATCTCGTCGACCTGGTGGTTCCAGACCACCTCGATCTTCGGATTGGCGAACAGCCGGTCCTGCAGGATCTTCTCGGCGCGGAACTCGTCCTTCCTGTGCACCACGGTCACCTTGGCGGCGAAGTTGGTCAGGAACAGCGCCTCCTCGACGGCGGTGTTGCCGCCGCCGACCACCACGACCTCCTTGCCGCGATAGAAAAAGCCGTCGCAGGTCGCGCAGGCGGACACGCCGAAGCCCTGATAGCGGGCCTCCGATTCCAGACCCAGCCACTTGGCCTGGGCCCCGGTCGAGATGATGACGGTCTCGGCCAGGATTTCCGCGCCGGAATCCAGCGTCAGGCGGAAGGGCCGTTGCGACAGGTCGCAGGCGGTGACGATGTCCTCGATGATCTCGGTGCCGACGTGCAGGGCCTGGTGTCTCATCTGCTCCATCAACCAGGGTCCCTGGATGGTCTCGGCGAAGCCGGGATAGTTCTCGACGTCGGTGGTGATGGTCAGCTGTCCGCCCGGCTGGATGCCGGCGATGACGATCGGGTTCAGGCTGGCGCGCGCGGCATAGATGGCGGCCGTCCAGCCGGCTGGGCCGGATCCGATGATGGCGACGCGCGTGGTTCTGAGACTGGTCATGACACCTATCTAGTCGCTGATTCCCGTCGATGCGATGGTAGGTTCGCCGCACGCGCTTCGGGAGATACAGAGATCATGTCAGGACGCAGTTACATCGGGGTCGGCATCGCGCTGGGCGTGGCCATAGGCGCGGGTATGGGCGTGGCCTTGGGCAACCTGCCCATCGGCATCGCCGTGGGCCTCGCGCTCGGCGTCGCCATCGGGGCGTCGCTGGACGCCGGGCAAAAGAAGAAGGGCCGAAGCCGGGAGGGCGGCGACGGGTCGTCCGGAGCCTATATCGGCGACGGGGGCGGGCGCAGCGGCAAGGACAATCACGGCGACAACGACAGCGGATCGGATGGCGGCGGCGACGGCGGCGGCGGCGACTAGGTCTGCGTCATGGCCTGGAGCACGGCGCGCGCCGCGCGGGCCGTCTCGGCGAGAGGCTCGTAGGTCCAGGTCTCCAGCCGGCCGTCGAACGGCCGCGACGCCCCCCGTTCGCGCAGGTCGGCATGCAGCCGCGCGAACTTGCCAGGCGGTCTCAGCGCCACCATCGGCAGGATGTGGACGGGCTTGCCCGTCGAGGCCGCCTCGGCCGCCATGTTCGCGCTGTCCTCGGTGACCAGAATGTGGTCGGCGAAATGCAGTATGGCGAACAGGGGGTTCGCGCCTTCGCCGTCCCAGATCAGGCCTGGAATACCGCACAGACGGTCACGCATCACTCTCTCGGCCGCCTCTGGGGTGCGCCGCGAAAAGGTCAGCATCAGCGATCCGCCCGCCCCCTCGACCGCCCCCGCGATCCTGTTGGCCAGCACGACCGCATGATCGGCCGTCAGGTCAAAGACCCTGGACCGCCCCCCGATCAGCGCTGCCACGCGCGGGCGAGGCAGAGGCCCCAGCAGGGCGGCAAAGGCTGGGCCGGCTTCGCCCAGGGCCTCGGCGGTGATGCGATGGGGCGAACCGGTGACGCTGACCACATTGGGACCGGTCAGGCCGTCGTGGGCCGGTGCCACGACCTGGTCGAAGCGGTCGGGGTCCATGCGCGGGTCCTGGACCTGGACGACGAAGGTGCGCCCGCCGCTCCGCTTTCTGGCGGCCAGTGAGAGCGGCAGGCTGGCGCGTCCGGCGGCGATCCACAGGTCCGGCCACGGCTCGCCGTGTTTGGGCAGGGACAGGTTGGACGAGGCGTCCAGCATTCCGGGGGCCTTGAGCGCGACCGGTAGCCAGTCGAACGCCGGCCGCCATTGGACGCGGCGAACGTCTATCGTGGCAGGGGTCAACCGGGCGACGGCCTCGGCCAGGCCCAGGGCCTGGTTCTCGATGCCCGCCCGGCCGTCTGTGACGACGCGGATGGAGAGGGGGCCGGCGCCTACTTCCACTCGACCTTGAGGATTTCGTAGCTCGTGCTCACCGACGATCTGGTAGCGACCCTCTTCCTCGGTGTCCTCGTCGACCACGGTCACGGTGGCGCCGAACTTGACCTGGTCGCCGTCCAGCTTGGACACGTCGATGACCTGGGCGCGGCTGATCTTGTCCTCGATCTCGGCGATCTGACCTTCGATCCAGCCCTGCCGCTCCTTGGCGGCGTGATACTCGGCGTTTTCGGACAGATCTCCGTGCTCACGCGCTTCCGAAATGGCGGCGATGACGCTGGGCCGCTCCACGGACTTCAATTGCTTGAGCTGGGCGTCGAGGGTGCGATAGCCCTCGGACGTCATGGGCACTTTTTCCATGTGGTCGTGATTTTCTTGGTTGTCGCCCGGACATCCGGAAAAGCCGGCTGTCTGGAGAAGGACTGGGAAAGACGATTTACGGGAACACTGCGGTCGCTGGGCGCGCGCGACCGGCCGAAGAAGCTAGGGCGAACTCGCCCGGAACTCAACCCCGCGTCCGATGTCAGGCGGCCGGCGGCGGCACGGCGGGCTGGGTGTCCTGCGCGATCCGCCGCTCTTGCCCCGCCCGCGCCAGGGCCCCTCGGGCCACCCGATAGGCGATCAGGGAGATCAGGCCGGCCGCGATGGCGGCAGCCAGGGCCGCCACCACGACGACGCCTGCCGCCATGAAGACGATGAGCAGAAGGACGGCGGCGGCCAGGCCGGAGGCGATGTGAGACATTCGTGGGCGCATGGGTTCCCAACGCGCCGATCTGTCCCGAGTTCAACGGAGAGCTCTCAGGCGTAGGCGTAGGGTCCGCCCCGTTCCAGCGCCCGCTGATAGGCCGGGCGGGCGTGGATGGTCTGGAGGAAAGCCTTGAGCCGGGGCTTGTCAGGGCCATACGGCGCACGGCTGGACGCGGCCTCCAATGGAAAGCTCATCATGATGTCTGCGGCGCTGAACCGGTCCCCGGCGAACCACGGCGACCTGGTCAGCTCGGCTTCCCAATAGGCGGTGTGGGATGCGATCTGCGGATCGATGAAGCCGCTCTGCGCCTTGCCGGAGATCGCCTTGACGATCGGCCGGACCAGCCCGGGCGACCGGGTCGGGAGGGCCCCGAAGATCAGCTTCAGCAGCAGCGGCGTCATCGCCGAGCCCTCGGCATAATGCAGCCAGTAGGTGAAGCGACGCCCGTCCGCCGTGCCGGGCTGGGGGCGAAGGCCGTGGCCCGCGTGGCTGTCCAGCAGATACTCCACAATGGCCCCTGTCTCGGCGACAAGGATGTCTCCGTCCTGGATCACGGGTGACTTGCCCAGCGGATGGATGGCTCTGAGTTCCGGTGGGGCCAGCATGGTCGCCGCGTCACGCTCGTAGCGCTTGACCTCATAGTCGACGCCCATCTCCTCGAGCAGCCACAGCACGCGCTGGGAGCGAGAGTTGTTCAGGTGATGGACGACGATCATGGGTGGCCTCCGAGGACGAAGGGTCACCATAGCGGAGTTGACGCCGGGGCGGGCAAGGGTTGAGAACGGCGATAGCGCATGATATCGTGCCGTCATGGCCCAGTTGCTCGTGCGGAACATCAGCGACGATACGGTGGAGGCGCTGAAGCGGCGCGCCGCCGCCAACCAGCGAAGCGTCGAGGCCGAGCATCGCGCCTTGCTGGAAGACGCTCTGGAGGCCGAACGGATGAGGCAGGTCGATCGGTTTCGCGCCATGATCGATGCGATCCATGAGCAGCAGACGGGCCGTACGTTCACGCCCTCTGAAGTCCTCGTTCGCGAAATGCGCGACGAGTCTTGATCGTTCTCGACACCTCGGTCGCTCTGAAATGGGTGCTGAACGAGGCGGGAAGCGACCGCGCGCGCACGATCATGGCCCTGGCTCTGACCGCGCCGGACTTCTGGCGGGTGGAAGCGGGCAACGGCTTGCGCAAATCCGTCAGGAGGGGTGAGATCACGCCAGACGAGGCCGCCCATTACCTGCAGGTTCTGTCACAGGCACCGGTGCGCGATGTGCCGACCGGGCCGCTGCTCCCCATTGCCCTGGAACTGGCGATCGGATTGAGCCATCCGCTTTACGACTGCCTGTTCCTGGCGTTGGCGCTCGATCGGGGTTGCCGCCTGCTCACGGCGGACGAGGCGTTCGTGGAGGCCGTGGGAGGTAGGCCTGACTTGTCGGCGCATATCGTTTCCCTGGCCGACTTCGTTCCATGACCTCCGAACCTCGCCTGACCTCGCTGGCCCATGGCGGCGGCTGTGGATGCAAGCTTTCGCCGGGGGTGCTGCGCGACATCCTGGCGGCCATGCCCCAGGCGGCGACCTTCGCCGATCTGATGGTCGGCACCGAGACCAGCGATGACGCCGCAGTGTGGCGCCTGAACGACCAGCAGGCCCTGGTAGCGACCACGGACTTCTTCATGCCGGTGGTGGACGACCCGTTCGACTTCGGCCGGATCGCGGCGACCAACGCCCTGTCCGACGTCTATGCCATGGGCGGTCGGCCGATCCTGGCACTGGCCCTGGTCGGCATGCCGGTGGGCGTCCTGTCCACCGACACGATCGGCCGCATTCTGGCGGGTGGGGCCAGCGTCTGCGGCGAGGCGGGCATTCCCGTCGCGGGCGGCCACTCCATCGACAGCGTCGAGCCGATCTATGGGTTGGTGGCCCTGGGCCTCGTCCATCCCGACCGCGTCCGCACCAACAGGGGCGCACGGGACGGCGACGTCCTGATCCTGACCAAGGCGCTCGGCGTCGGGGTCATGAGCGCGGCCTACAAGCAGGGGCGGCTGGTCGAGGAGGGCTATGCGGCCATGATCGCCTCGACCACCCGGCTCAACCGCGTCGGCGCCGATCTGGCAGAGCTGGACACGGTCCATGCGTTGACCGACGTAACGGGCTTCGGCCTGCTGGGCCACGCGCTGGAGATGGCGCGCGGGTCGGGTCTGGCGGTTGAGATCGAGGCTGACGCCGTCCCGCTGCTGTCTGGTGTCGAGGCCTTGGCCCGCGACGGTGTCCGGACGGGGGCCTCTGGGCGGAACTGGGCCAGCTATGGCGCGGGGGTGGCCCTGCCGGGCGGGTTCGAAGACTGGCGACGTGATCTCCTGACCGATCCGCAGACTTCGGGCGGATTGCTGGTCAGCGTGGCGAAGGACGCCTCCGATGAGGTGCTCGCCATGATCCGGGCCGCCGGCTTCGACCAGGCCGCCGTCGTTGGTCGGGTGGTGCCGGGCAACGGAGTGCGGGTCGCTTGATCCGGCGCACGACCGATCTGTCCGCCGCCGCCCGCGCGCGCTTCGACGCCATCATCGACGTCCGCAGCCCGTGCGAGTTCGCCCACGACCACATTCCCGGAGCGATCAACCTGCCGGTTCTCGATGACGTGGAACGCGCCGAGATCGGCACCATCTACGTCCAGCGATCGAAGTTCCTGGCCCGCCGCCTGGGTGCCGCCAAGGTCGCCCGCAACATCGCCATCCATCTCGACGATGCGCTCGCCGATCGCGACGGTTCGTTCCGGCCCCTGGTCCACTGCTGGCGCGGCGGCCAGAGGTCGGGGGCCATGGCGGCGGTGATGGACCAGATCGGGTGGCCGGTCACGGTGCTGGACGGCGGCTACATGACCTGGCGACGCCGGGTGCAGGCGACGCTCTACGGCCCGGCGGCCTGGGCGGTGGTGCTGATCGACGGGGGCACCGGCTCGGGCAAGACGGCTCTGCTGGAACGGTTGGCGGCGCGTGGTGTGCAGACGCTGGATCTCGAAGGTCTGGCGGAACATCGCGGCTCCCTGTTCGGCGCGCTGAAGGACCGGCCCCAGCCGTCGCAGAAGCTGTTCGAGAGCCGGCTGTTCACGGCGCTGGAAGGGCTCGATCCGACGCGCCCCGTCGTCGTCGAGGCCGAGTCCAGCCGCATCGGCGCCCGCACCGTCCCGCCCGCCCTGTGGGCCGCAATGGGGGCCGCGTCGGTCATCGAACTGTCCGCCCCGGTCGAGGCTCGCGCGGCCTTCTCGGCCTTGAGCTATGCGGACATCGCGTCGGATGCCGAGGCGCTGGAGGCGGCGTTGTCGCGTCTGCCGCCGCATCATTCGAAGGAGACGGTCGCCGCCTGGAAGGCCTTGGCCCGAGCGGGACAGACGCAATCCCTCGCCAGCGCCCTCATCGCTGATCACTATGACCCGGCCTATCGTCGCCAGTCCGCTCACCGGGCGCGGCCCCTGTTGGGACGGGTCGAGATGGCAGGTCTGTCGGACGCCGATCTCGACCGGGCGGCGGAGGCGATCGCCGGGCTGATCAAGGTGGACTGACGGCGCGCTGGTGTTCCGCCGGGGGCCCGACGATCACAGCAATGTCCCCTGTTTGTCCGGCCCGGCCTCGCGTTTGGCCTTCTTGAACACCGACGGATCGAGCCAGGGCATCTCGGGTCGCTTGCCGTCGAACAGCTGTTCGATGGTCAGGATCTGGACCTTGGGATAGGTGCGGCCGCCCGCCTCGTAGAAGCCGCCGGCGGCGGCGCGGGTCACCATGGGCTTGGTGGGGGGCAACAGGGTCACGAACAGGCCCATCTGCGCGCCCTCGTGATCGACGGTGGTGATGAGGTCCTTGACCTGACTGTCGGTGACGCCGCCGCCCTTGATCGAGACGATGGCCTTGCCGGTATCGGTGCGGTTGCCCTTGCCCTCGCCCCGATCGGTCGTGACCTGGAAATAGACATAGCCGTCCACCCCGCCGTCGGCCCCCTTACGTCCGCCCTTGTAGGGCACGGCGTTGTCGATCATCGACAGGGCCCACAGCTGGAACTGGTGCTTGTCGGCCTCGGCCAGCGCCCTGGCGGCCCCGAGGTCGCGCGGCGTGCCCAGCACCTGGAACTCGGCCAAGGGGAAGGCGTCCCTCAGCCGCCGCTGGATCAGGCCGACCGCGAGATGGGTGACGTCGATGCCGATCCAGCGCCGCCCCATTTTCTGGGCCGCATGGACCGTGGTGCCGCAGCCGCAGAAGGGGTCGAGCACGACGTCGCCCTCGTTCGACGAAGCGGCGAGGATGCGTTCGAGCAGAGCGAGGGGCTTTTGGGTGGGGTAGCCGAGGCGTTCGGCGCTTCCGGCGTGAAGAGGGTTTATGTCAGTCCAAACATTAGTGACAATCGAGCCCGTCTGCTCAGACAGATAACGCTTCAGCCGAATGCGCTTGCTGTAGTCAGGCGTTCCATCCTTGAAAACTGGATAATGCAGTCGTCCTTCGTCGTGGAGACGCTGCATAGTCTTGCGCTCATAGCGCCAGCCCTTGCTGGGGAATGGATAGCCCATCCATTCGTACATCATGTTGGGACGCGGATTCGGACTTGTGGTGTTGTCGAGTTGGTAGGGGCCACGGCCGTCGGCATCGTCATGCCTGTAGAACTTCGTCAGATAGGCGGGGTCATGGGCGACATGAACTGGCTTAAACTTGAATAGCGGGCTTTTGGCATAAAACAGGATGACATCGGAGACGTCCGAAAACTTGTTTGTGGCGTCGCTATGCGCTGTCTGACGCTTCCAGATAATTTCGTTTCGATAGTTCGTCGGCCCGAACACCGCGTCCAGCAGCAGCTTCAGATAGTGGCTCGCCGTCGGGTCGCAGTGGAGATAGAGCGAGCCCGTCGGTTTCAGCACCCGGTGCAGTTCGATCAGCCGCACCGCCATCATGGCCAGATACGCCATCATGTCGTTGGTCCCCAGGAACGACCGCATGGCCGCCAGCATGTTGGCGGCGTCGCTGGTGCCCGACTGCAGCACCTCGGCATAGGCGCGCTCGGCCGACACGTTCCAGTGCCAGGTGTCCTCGAACGCCTCGATCTGGCTCTGCGACTGCTCACCGCCTGGCGCGCGAAACAGGACATTGTAGTTGGCATTCGAGTTGAACGGCGGGTCCAGATAGATCAGGTCCACGCTGTCGTCCGCGATGTGCTCGCGCAGGATCGACAGGTTGTCGCCATAGAACAGGGTGTTGGCGGCGGGCGTCTGCATGTCCGGGACATTCGCCCTGTTCTCTCGCCGGTGGCAAGGCTAGCGTCGCTTTCATGACCCGTTCCCGCACTGCCGCCGTCTTCACCTCCCTCAGCCTTTGGGTGCTGCTCGCCCTGGCCGGAGGGCTGGCGGCGGGGGCCGCGGCCCAGGTCTATGGAATTCCCGGCGGCGTCGGTTCTGTCGCCCTGATCGACGCCCTGGGCCAGCTGTGGCTCAACGCCCTGCGCATGACGATCATCCCCCTGGTGTTCAGCCTTCTGGTCACCGGAATCGCCTCCATCGCCGACGCGGCCGCGACCGGGCGGCTGGCGTTGAAGGCTGTCGGCGTCTTTGCCGTGTTGCTGGTCGGGGCCACCATCTATGCCTTCGCCGCGTCGCTGGGCCTGCACGAGATCTGGCCCATCGCCGAGGGGGCGGCCCGCGCCCTGATCGCCGGAGCGCCCCCCGGCGGCGCCGCCGAGGTGGCCCAGAGCGTCGGCGGCGGAGGCTTCGGGGCCTTCCTGACCAGCCTGGCTCCCGCCAACCCGATCCGCGCGGCGGCCGACGACGCCATCCTGGCCATCGTGGTCTTCGCCATCGCCTTCGGTTTCGCCACCACCCGGCTGGAGACCCGCCTGCGCCAGCCCGTCGCCGTCTTCTTCGAGGGCGTGGCCCAGACCATGATCGTCATCGTGCAGTGGGTGCTGGCCGTGGCGCCGCTGGGCGTCTTCGCCCTGGCCTTTGGGGTGGGTTTGCGGGCCGGCATCGGCGCGGCCGGGGTGCTGGGCCACTACATCGCCCTGGTCTGTCTGGCCCTGATCGGCCTGATCCTGCTGACCTATGTCGTGGCCGTGATCTGGGGTCGGATCGGGCTCGGCCGGTTCGCGCGCGGTACGGCCCCGGCCCTTGTCGTCGCCTTCTCGACCCAGTCCTCCCTGGCCTGCCTGCCCGTGATGGTCGAGCGCTCGGTCAGCCATCTGGGTGTCTCGACCGCCACGGCGGGGCTGGTCCTGCCGCTGGCGGTGGCGGTGTTCCGCATCACCTCCACCGTCGCCAATCTGGCGGTCGTGATCTATGTCGCGCGGCTGACGGGGGTCGAGATCACGATGTCCTCCATGCTGGCGGGCGGGCTCGCCGCCCTGGCCATCAGCATCGGCACCGTGGGTCTGCCCGGGCAGGTCAGCTTCTTCGCCTCCATCGCTCCGATCTGCATTGTCATGGGCGTGCCGCTGGAGGTCCTGCCCCTGCTGCTCGCGGTCGAGGTGGTGCCGGACATCTTCCGCACCATCGGCAACGTCACCGCCGACATGGCCGCGGCCCGGATCGTGGAGGGGCGGGACGCCTCGGCGGATCCCGAGGCAGCGGCGGGCATCTAGGCCGCGCCCAGGACGTTCAACGGCAGCACCAGGCTGCGACGCCCGCTGGCGTCCGGCGGGGGCAGGGCTCCGGCCCGTATGTTGACCTGCAGCGACGGCAGGATCAGCTGCGGGGCACCCAGGGTGGCGTCCCGCGTCTCTCGCATGGCGACAAAGACGTCTTCGCTCGCGCCCCGGCCGACGTGGATGTTGGCGGCCTTCTGCTGCCCGACCGTGGTCTCGAAGCAGAACTCCGTGCGACCCTGGGGCAGATAGTCGTGACCCACGAACATCCGCGTCTCCTCGGGCAGGGCCAGCAGGCGGTGGATCGAGCGGTACAGGGTGCGCGCGTCCCCGCCCGGGAAATCCGTCCGCGCCGTGCCGTAGTCGGGCATGAACAGGGTGTCGCCGACGAACACCGCGTCGGCGATCCGGTAACTGACGCAGGCGGGGGTGTGGCCAGGGGTGTGCATCACCTCGACCGTCAGGTCACCGAGGGCAAAGGTGTCGCCGTCGGCATACAGGCGGTCGAAGGCCGCGCCGTCCGGCGTCACGTCGTCGGCCTGGAACATCGGGGCGAAGGTCGTCTGAACCCGCACGATCTTCTGACCGATGCCGATGGGCGCACCCTCGGTTTCGCGAAGGTGATGGGCGGCGGTCAGGTGGTCGGCGTGGGCGTGGGTCTCCAGCACCATCGCCAGGGTCAGCCCCTGGTTCTTCAGGGCGGCCATCACCGCGTCGATGGAGCGGGTCGAGGTCCGGGCCGCCGCCGGATCATAGTCCAGTACCGGGTCGATGATAGCCGCTTGTCGGGTCGCCGGGTCGCTGACCAGGTAGGTGACCGTGTGGGTCGCGGGGTCGAAGAATCCTTCGACGACAGGGCTTTCGGGGGTGATCTCGTGGGTCATGAGAAGGCTCCTTGTGACGCCCAATATATTAGATATTGCTTATTTAGCAAGTCCGCATATATTGCCCGACATGATCGATATCCAAGCCATCGGACTGGACCGTTTCGAAGCTGCCGCCGGTGACGCGGCCGCCCTCATGCGCGCCCTGTCCAACGAAAAGCGCCTGATGATCCTGTGCCAGTTGGGCGAGACCGAACTGTCCGTCGGGCAACTCCTGCCGCTGGTCGGCCTGTCGCAATCGGCCCTGTCCCAGCACCTCGCTCGCCTGCGGGACGAGAACCTGGTCGCCACCCGGCGCCAAGGCACGACCATCTTTTACCGCATTGCCGATCCGGCGGCGCTGAAGGTCATCGCCGTCCTCGCCGAAATCTACTGTCCTCCGCTCCCTCTGCAGAAAGCCTGACCCCATGACAGTCCTGACCCCGCTGAAGCCCGCCGACGTCGCCGCTCGCCTGAAGTCTCGCGCCGCCGTGCTGGTCGATATCCGCGAGCCCGATGAGTTCGCGCGCGAGCACGTTCCCGGTGCCGTCCCCGCCCCCCTCTCGCGCTTCGAGGAGATGCAGACCGCGCTGCCCGACGGACGCCAGATCATCTACACCTGCCGCACGGGCAATCGGACGGGCGTCAACTGTGCGCGCCTCGCGGCTCGTGTGCCGGGCGAGGCCTTCGTGCTGGAGGGCGGACTGGATGGCTGGAAGGCCGCCGGTCTCGCGGTCCAGACCGACCGGTCAAAGCCGATCGAGCTGATGCGCCAGGTTCAGATGACGGCAGGCGGCCTGATCCTGCTGGGCGCCGCGCTCGGTCTTGTGGTTCATCCCGCCTTCTGGGGGCTGTCGGCCTTCGTGGGCGCGGGCCTGTTCTTCGCGGGGGCCACGGGTTTCTGCGGTATGGCGCGGCTGCTGGCCGTGATGCCCTGGAACCGCGCCGCCTATGGCTCGACGGCCAAGGCCGCGTGACGCCATGACGACCGATCTCCTGCCCCTCGTGCTCGCGGCGTTCAGTGGTGGCGTCGTCGCCCTTCTCCTGACGCTGTTCGGCGGAGGGGGGTCGGTTCTGGCCGTGCCGCTGCTGCTCTATGTCGTGGGGGTGGCCGATCCCCATGTCGCCATCGGGGTCTCGGCTGCGGGTGTCGCGCTGAACGCCCTGACGGCTCTGGCCGGCCATGCCCGGGCAGGGCGCGTTCGCTGGCCCTGCGCCACCCTGTTCGCCGTCACCGGCGCGGCGGGGGCCTGGATCGGCTCGTCGCTGGCCAAGATGATCGACGGCCAGCAGTTGCTGCTGATCTTCGCTGTGGCGATGGCCGCCGTGGGCCTGTCCATGCTTCGCCCGCGCCTGGCGGTCGTCCGGCCCGAGCCGAGGCTGAACCTGGCGATCGCGCCGCGCGTGGGCCTCGCGGGCGCTGGCGTCGGATCGGCCGCAGGTTTCTTCGGCATCGGCGGCGGCTTCCTGATCGTGCCCGGCCTGATGGCCTCCACCGGCATGAGTCTGGCGACCGCCCAGGCCACGTCGCTGCTCAGCGTCGCGGCCTTTGGGGCGACGACCGCCGGCAACTACGCCCTGTCCGGCTGGGTCGACGCGGGCCTGGTCGCCGCCATGACGGCCGGCGGCGTGGTCGGCACGGTCGCCGGCCTGCCGCTCGCTCGTCGCCTTGGTGCCAATGCCGGCCTGGGTCGCAGCCTGTTCGCCGGCATGATCCTGATTGTGGCCGTCTATGTCGCGATCCGCGCGGTCATGGCCCTCTAAGGTCCAGGTCTTAGTGGGCGAAGTCCTGGATCGGTCGAACCTCCAGGCTGTCGGCCTGGATCGCGCCGATCGCCTGGGCGGCCGCCAGGGCTCCGGCGACGGTCGTGTAGTAGGGGATCTTCTGCATCAGGGCGGTGCGGCGCAGGCTGAAGCTGTCCTGCAGCGACTGCTTGCCCTCGGTGGTGTTGATGACCAGTTGAACGTCGCCGTTCTTCATCGCATCGACGATGTTGGGTCGGCCCTCCAGCACCTTCTTCACATGGCCGACGGGCAGGCCCTGCTGGACCAGCCAGGCGTGAGTGCCGCCCGTGGCGATGACTTCGAACCCCTGTTTCAGCAGCAGGGTCACGGCCTCGACCACGAAGGGCTTGTCGTCGTCCTTCACCGACACGAAGGCGCATCCCGTTGTGGGCAGGGTTGTTCCGCCGCCGATCTGGGACTTGGCGAAGGCGCGGGCGAAGGCGGGGGCCATGTCGGCCTCTCCCGGCCGCTTGAAGTCCAGCCCCATGACCTCGCCGGTCGAGCGCATCTCGGGTCCCAGCACCGTGTCGACGCCGGCGAACCGGGCGAAGGGGAAGACGGCTTCCTTGACCGCAATGTGGTCATAGGGGGCGTCCCTCAGGCCGAAAGACGCCAGGGGCACGCCCGCCATCACCTTGGCGGCGATGGAGGCGACAGGCACGCCGATGGTCTTGGCGACGAAGGGCGCGGTGCGGCTGGCGCGCGGATTGACCTCCAGCACGAAGATGCGGGGGCTCTCGCTGTGCGGCTCCTCGATGGCGAACTGCACGTTCATCAGACCGCGCACCTTGAGCGCGCGAGCCATGGCCTTGGTTTGGCGCTTCAGCTCGGCGACGGTGGCGTCGGACAACGAGTGAGGCGGCATGGAGCAGGCGCTGTCGCCCGAATGCACCCCGGCCTCCTCGATATGCTCCAGCACCCCGGCCACAAAGACGGTGTCGTCGTCGCACAGGGCGTCGACGTCGACCTCCGTCGCGCGGTTCAGATAGTGGTCGATCAGGACCGGGTCGTCGCCAGAGACCCGCATGGCCTCGCCGACATAGCGATCCAACTGCTCGCGATCGTGGACGATCATCATGCCGCGTCCGCCCAGCACGTATGAGGGGCGCAGGACCACGGGATAGCCGACCTCATCAGCCTTCTGCGCGGCTTCCTCGGCGCTGCGGGCCAGGCCATTGGGCGGCTGCATCAGGCCGATGTCGTGCAGCATGACCTGGAACCGTTCGCGGTCCTCGGCCAGATCGATCGAGTCCAGCGACGTGCCCAGGATCGGCACGCCGTCCTCGTGCAGCGCATGGGCCAGCTTCAGCGGGGTCTGGCCGCCGAACTGGACGACGACGCCGATCAGCTCGCCCTTGGAGCGTTCGACCTCGATCAGTTCCAGCACGTCCTCGGCCGTCAAAGGCTCGAAATACAGGCGGTCGGAGGTGTCGTAGTCGGTCGAGACGGTCTCGGGGTTGCAGTTGACCATGATCGACTCGACGCCGATGTCGGCGAAGGCGAAGGCCGCGTGACAGCAGCAGTAGTCGAACTCGATCCCCTGGCCGATCCGGTTCGGCCCGCCGCCCAGGATGATGGCCTTCCTGGCCCCCGTCGGCTCGGATTCACAGACCGGGACCTGACCCAGGGCGCCGGTCTCATAGGTCGAATACATATAGGCGGTGGCCGATGCGAACTCGGCCGCGCAGGTGTCGATGCGCTTGAACACCGGGCGGACATTCAGGCCGCGACGGGCGTGTCGAACCTCGCGCTCGCTCGAACCGGTCAGGGCGGCCAGGCGGGCGTCGGAGAAGCCCTTGGACTTCAGCCGGCGGAATTCGGTGGCCTCGCTCGGCAGTCCCTTGACCCGGACGTGGCCCTCTTCGCGCACGATGTCGGCGATCTGGCGCAGGAACCACGGCTCATAGGAACAGGCCGCGTTGACCTCCTCGACCGACAGGCCGTGGCGGAAGGCCTGTGCGATGACGCGGATGCGGTCCGGCGTCGGCTGGCCGAGCGCCCGGATCACGGCGGCCCGGATGGAGGCGTCGTCGTCGATCGTTTCGGTGCCCTCGATCTCGATCTCGTCGAAGCCCGACAGGCCGGTCTCCAGCCCGCGCAGGGCCTTCTGCATGGATTCCTGGAAGGTGCGGCCGATAGCCATGACCTCGCCGACCGACTTCATCGAGGTCGACAGCAGGGGCTCCGAGCCCGGGTATTTCTCGAAGGCGAAGCGCGGGATCTTGGTCACGACATAGTCGATCGACGGCTCGAAGCTGGCGGGCGTGACCTGGGTGATGTCGTTCTGAAGCTCGTCCAGGGTGTAGCCGACGGCCAGACGCGCAGCGACCTTGGCGATCGGGAAGCCCGTGGCCTTGGAGGCGAGCGCCGAGGAGCGCGACACGCGCGGGTTCATCTCGATCACGACCATCCGGCCGTCCGCCGGATTGATCGCCCACTGGACGTTCGATCCGCCCGTCTCGACCCCGATCTCGCGCAACACGTTGATCGAGCCCGTGCGCATGCGCTGATATTCCTTGTCGGTCAGCGTCAGGGCGGGGGCGACGGTGATCGAGTCGCCCGTATGCACCCCCATCGGGTCGATGTTCTCGATGGAGCAGATGATGATGCAGTTGTCCGCCTTGTCGCGGACGACCTCCATTTCGTACTCCTTCCAGCCCAGCACCGACTCCTCGATCAGCACCTCGGTGGTGGGGCTCAGATCGAGGCCGCGCAGCACGATCTCCTCGAACTCTTCCCTGTTGTAGGCGATGCCGCCGCCGGTGCCGGCGAGGGTGAAGCTGGGGCGGACGATGGCGGGCAGGCCGACGAACTCCAGCCCCTCCAGCGCCTCGTCCAGCGTATGGGCGGCCTTGGAGCGGGGACTCTCCAGCCCCAGCTTGTCCATGGCGTCGCGGAATTTCTGCCGGTCCTCGGCCTTGTCGATGACCTCGGCGCGGGCCCCGATCATCTCCACGCCGTATCTGGCCAGGACGCCGGAGGCATCCAGCGCCAGGGCCGTGTTCAGCGCCGTCTGCCCGCCCATGGTGGGCAACAGGGCGTCAGGGCGTTCCTTGTCGATGATCTTCTCGACCATCTCCGGTGTGATCGGCTCGATGTAGGTGGCGTCGGCCATGTCCGGATCGGTCATGATCGTGGCCGGGTTGGAGTTGACCAGAATGACCCGGTAGCCCTCGGCCTTCAGCGCCTTGCAGGCCTGGACGCCGGAGTAGTCGAATTCGCAGGCCTGACCGATGACGATCGGCCCGGCGCCGATGATGAGGATGGACTGGATGTCGGTGCGCTTGGGCATCTCAGCCTCCCTCTAGTTGGTCACGACCGCGCACTCCCAGCCGTCGTAGTCCAGCTGGAAGGCCGCGGCCCAGGATTGCATCATGGCGCTGACGGGGGCGAAGGCCGCTTCGTCCACGGCCATGGTCGTCTCGAGAATGGTCGCGTCGTCCTGCCCCCGGGTCAGGAAGCCGGCGCGGCGCGCGACCTCGTTCAGGTCGTCGTGGTCGCCGTCGCCATGGAAGAAGAACAGGGTGTGGCGCGGCGTGACGCCGGTATCGCCATGCTCGGCCAGGGCGGCGCGGATCATGGCGTCGCGGTCCTCGTGGCGGATGACGTCGTCGTGCAAGGGGCGGTCTTTCTCGCGCGCGGAAGCCCCGCGGCGCCGAGGGGCGTCGCCGGGCGGTGCAGGTTGTCGGCTAAGCGGCCCGTTTAGAGAGGGTCAGAGGCGGACGCAAGAACGACCCTGCGAATGCGAAAGGGGCGGCCCGTCGCCGGACCGCCCCCTTGTTCTCCAGTCTGTCGTGTCGGTCTTAGTAGCGGCCGGTCAGGCGGAAGAAGAAGAACCGGCCCACGGACGAGACCGGAGTGGCCACGGTGCCGAAATAGGGCTCTTCGTCGGTCAGGTTGTTGATGCCGAAGGTGGCCGAATAGTTGTCCTTGAAGTCCCAGCGGATCGAGGCGTTGTGGCTCCAGAACTCGTCCAGGAACTGGGGGCTGAAGTTGGCGACGTTCTCGATCTCGGTCGCGCCCAGCGCCTGTTCGCCCTGGTAGTTGGAGAAGAACGACACGGTGACGTCCCGCACCGCCCACTGAACCGAAGCGTTGAGACCCCACTCGGGGAAGCCGAGCTCCAGCTTCTGCGGGTTGGCCAGCGTCGGGTCGGTCACGAACGGGAAGTTGTTGCGGTCCTCCAGGTAGGTGCCCGAGACATTGGCCCGCAGCGTGCCCCAGCGATCGCCGCCGTTCCGATCCAGGTCCAGGGTGTAGCCGAGGTTGAAGTCGACGCCCGACGCCTCGATGCCCGAGAAGTTCAGCTGGGTCTGCAGCAGATAGTTGAAGCCGCCGAAGCCCGGGCCCGGGTTGCGATTGCGCGAGAACAGGGCGCAGAACTGGTTGTTCAGATCGGGCGCGTCATAGCAGCTGTCGACGATGTTCTGGGCCGAGACCGCCGCGATGCCGCTCTCGATGGCGATATCCCAGTAGTCGATCGTCGCCGTGAAGCCCGGCAGGAAGCGCGGCGTCAGGACGACACCATAGGTGACGGTCTCGGCTTCCTCTTCCTGCAGGTTGGGGTTGCCGCCCGTCTGGCCCGTGAACCGCGCGGTCAGGGGGTCGACGAAGTTGTAGGTTCCGGTGATGCCCAGATCGGCGCGGCAGTTGGCCTCGCGGTTGGAGGGGCTGTTGCCCTGGGTCACATTGCCGATGTCGCAGGGATCGTTCGGGCGGAAGACGGCCGAGTTCAGCGGCGCGAACAGCTCGCCGATGTTGGGCGCGCGCACCGCGACCGAATAGCCGCCGCGGAAGCGGATGTCGCGGCTGGGGGCCCAGATGCCGTCGATCTTGTAGGTCGAGGTCTCGCCGATGGTCGAATAGTCGCCGACGCGGCCCGCGATATTGAAGCTCAGCAGTTCGGCGAACGGCATGTCGGCCAGGATCGGGAAGTTCAGTTCCAGGAAGCCCTCGGTGACGTCGAAGCCGCCGGTGGTGATCTGGGTGGCCTGATACTGGAACTGGAAGCCCTGCTGGATGAAGGGGTCCGGCGTGAACTCCGAGCCCTCGTCGCGGTATTCGGCGCCGATGGCGAAGCCGATGGGGCCGCCCGGCAGGCTGAACCACTGCGAGAAGTCGCCAACCAGGGTGGCGTTGAACACCGTCTGGTCGATGGAGGAGGTGTTGACCCGCATATAGTTCTGGAAGGCCAGGGCTTCGGGCGTCGAGTTGCCGACGCCGAACAGGTTCAGCGGCCGGCAGGGCGAGTTGGCGCCGGGCGTGAAGGTGGTGAAGCCGCCGAACTGCTGGATGGTCGCGCCCGGCCCGAAGTTGGCCGTGTCGGTCAGCAGGGAGTAGCGGGGGAAGGCGTTCGGATTGAGGGTCGAGCGGCAGACGATGTCGCCGTTCGGCGCCCGGACCGCGTCGATGGCGGAGAAGAAGCGGTCTTCCAGACGCAGCGCCTGCACCGTCTCGACCTCGGCCTTTCCGTAGACCAGCGAGACGTCATAGGACCAGCCGTTGGAGAATTCGCCGTCGAAGCCCACCACGGCGCGATAGGTCTCGCGTTCGTTGGTCCCCTCCGGGTTGAAGATGTCGACGTTGTCCCGGCCGATGGTGACGAGCGAGCTGGCGTCGCCATTGCCGGCGGCGATCTCGCGATCGACGAGTGCGCGGATGGACGCCGGGATGTAGGGGTTGTCCAGGGCGATCGGGATCGAGTCGTCGAAGCTGTTGTACGGATTGAAGGTGACGCCCTTGTTGTAGGCGTATTTCAGCTGGGCGTAGGGCCGGAACAGAGGCGAAACCTCATAGTTCAGCAGCAGGTTGAAGTTCACCGAGGTGTCCTGCGGCAGCAGGTTCTGGCCGTCGAAGGTCTGCGGGCTGCCGTCTCCGCCGAACTGGTTGAAGGCCGCCGCGATCAGACCGTCGCGGAAGGGCCGGACCTGGTTGGTGACCGGATCGACGACCCAGCAGCCGACCGGGAAACCGGTGATCGTCCCGCGCCCGCCGATGCTCTGCGAACAGTCGTTGACGCCGTTGCCGTCGAGGTCCGGCAGGGTGGCGAAGTCGCCGGGGCCGCCCGCGAAGCCGAAGCCGAACGGGTCATAGCCGACCAGACCGCCGATGCTGGCGATCGAGAAGGTGGGGTTGTTGAGATAGGTCCGGGCCGCCGAATTCTGGGCGCGGGCGATCAGCGAGGGATCGGTGCCGGCGAAGCGCGGGGCACCGCTGGCCAGCAGGATGGTGCGTCCTTGAACCTGGGCCAGGGTTCGTCCGGCGGGCAACGGGTCGCCCGCCTGGAACAGGCGATCAGGGCTCGGGTAATCGTCCGCCTGGTTGTTTCCGCGCGAGAAGTCCCGGTCGCCATAGAAGAGCGCCTCGGAATGGCTGCCCTGGATGGCGACGGCGATGTTGCCCCGGCCGCCGTCGAAGTCGCGGCCGATGGCGTAGGAGGCATAGAAGTCCTCGGTGTCGCCCTGACCCGAGATACCGGCCTGAACCTCGAACTCGTGGCCGACGAAATCGTCCTTGAGGATGAAGTTGACCACGCCGGTCACGGCGTCCGAGCCATAGACAGCCGAGGCACCGCCGGTCAGGACCTCCACCCGCTCGACCAGGGCCGAGGGGATGGTCGAGACGTCGACCGCGGCCGTGCCCGCGACGCCCGCCACATGCCGCTTGCCGTCGACCAGGGTCAGGGTGCGGTTCGCGCCCATGCCGCGCAGGTTCAGCGTCTGGGCCCCGCCGTTGGCCTGGGCCGCGCTGGTGGAGTTCTGAAGCGCGGGGATGGTGTCCAGCGCGTCGGCGACGTCCGTGATGCCCTGCAGATCCAGCGTTTCGGACGTGACGATCTGGACCGGCTGGGGCGCGTTCTCGGCGCGAACGGCGATGCGCGAGCCGGTGACGACGATCTCATCGACCTCGGTGGCCTGGCCGCCCGGGTCCTGAGCCAGGGCGGGGCTGGCCATCAGGGCCACAAGGCCAACGCCAGCGAGGCAACGTGTCCGAACACTGAAATGACTGCGCATAGATTTATCCTTCACCGACGTGAGGTTGTCACGGTGAAGGTAGTTTTTTGCTGCACTGCGGCCGCGTCAACGCACGATGTGTCCATTTCGCGATTTTGACACGACGGGGTCACCCCAAAGCCACATTTCGACGAACCGCGCTCGTGTTTTGGGTGTTGCGTTCTTGTCGCAATCCCGTCTTGCTTCGTCCCAATTTGGCTTCATTTCGCGACAAGAGAACAGTATTCCGTCGTCGCTTGAGCTCAATTTTGCATAACGACGTTCAGGCTGTGAATACAGTGTCGCTTCGTTGACAGACGAGTGGCGTTCTCAAAAACCAAGGATACTAAATGGCTGCTCGGCGATCCACTCTTCTTCGATCAACGATGCTGGCAGGCGCCGCCAGTGTTCTGACCATTGTCGCGGCGAGCTCTGCCGTCGCGCAGACCGCCGTGCCGCAGGAGACCGTCCTGCCGGACCAGGCGACCGAGGTCGAGGAGATCGTGGTCACCGGCTCGCGTATCCGGGTGCAGGACTATGTGGCGGCCAATCCTGTGGTGTCGGTCACCGCCGAGTCGATCGAGCGGTCGGGCCAGACCAATCTGACCGAGTACCTGACCGAGGTCCCCGCGCTGGCGCAGTCGCTGACGCTGCAGGAAGGCGCCGACACCTCGACGCCGGGGCTGGCGGGGCTGAACCTGCTTGATCTTCGCGGGCTCGGCACCACCCGGACGCTGGTCCTGGTCAATGGCCGCCGTCACGTCGCGTCGAGCCCCGGCACGGCCTCGGTCGACATCAACGCCATCCCGGTGGCCCTGATCGAGCGCACCGAGGTGCTGACCGGCGGGGCCTCGGCGGTCTACGGCGCCGACGGCGTCTCGGGCGTGGTCAACTTCATCCTCAAGGACGACTTCGAGGGCGTCGACATCCGCACCCAGTACGGGGTGTCCGAGGCCGGCGGCGGCGAGAACATCTTCGCCAGCGTGCTGTTCGGCGACAACTTCGCCGACGGACGGGGCAACGTCACCCTGGGGCTGGAGTACAACAAGGACGACGCGCTCAAGTTCGCCGATCGCGACTACACCCGGACCGGCAACCGTTTCATCTTCGTCAACAATCCCGATGATCCGGAGACCTTCGGCGGCGCCCAGACCCCGAACATCCCCGACCTGATCCTGGCCAACAACGCCCGCTACATCGACACGACGCGCGGCGGCTCGATCTATACCAACTTCGCCAACGCCTCGACCCTGTCGGGCGTGAGCTTCCTGGGCGATGGGTCCCCCTTCATCGACGGCGAGAGCGCCGGCGGGTTCATCGCCCTGGGCGGTAGCGGCACGCCGCTGGACGACTTCAATGACGACCTGCTGCCGGGCCTCGAGCGTGGCACCGTCAGCCTGACCGGCCGCTACGACCTGACGCCCGGTCTGCGCGTCTTCGGCGAGGCGAAATACACCCAGAGCCAGACCGAGTTCTTCGCCCAGCCCAGCTATGTCTATGGCCTGTTCACGTCGCTGGATAACCCGTTCATCCCGGCGGCGGCGCGCGCCGACGCCCTGGCGCCCGGCGGTCTCGGCACCTTCGACGGCTACGACGGCTTCCTGCCGGGCCCCGGCGTTCTCGTCGCTCGCGACAACTTCGACCTGGGGACGCAGAACTACGACATCACGCGCGAGACGTGGCGCGGGTTGATCGGCCTGGAAGGCGACCTGACCGACACCATCAGCTTCGAGGCCTCCTACGTCTATGGTCGGGCCGACCAGGAGACGGTCTCCAAGAATGTCATCATCAACGACCGTTTCTTCGCGGCCACGGACGTGATCGTCTCGGGCGGCCAGCCGGTCTGCCGCCACCCCCGGCGCCAACTCGGGCTGTCTGCCGATCAACCTGTTCGGCGAGGGCCTGAACTCCCAGGCCGCGATCGACTGGATCACGGGCGAATACACCTCGGACGCGACGATCGAGCAGCATGTCGTCAACGCCTTCGTCTCGGGCGACACAACGGGCTTCTTCAGCCTGCCGGCCGGTCCCATCGGCTTCGTGCTGGGCGGTGAATACCGTAAGGAATCCAGCGACTCGCGTCCCTCGGACATCGAGCTCCTGGCCGACTCGCTCGAGTATCCGCTGACCGGCGTGGGCCGGGGGTCGCGCACCCAGGGCGAGTTCGACGTGGCCGAGGTGTTCGTCGAGGTCGCCGTGCCGGTGCTGCGTGACCTGCCGTTCGCCCAAGCCGTCGATGTGTCGGCCGCCTATCGCTACTCGGACTATTCGACGAGCGGCGGCACCGACACCTGGAACGTTAACGGCCGCTGGGAGATCGACGACACCATCGCCCTGCGCGGCACGGTCGCCCGGGCCGTCCGTGCGCCCAATATCGTCAACCTGTTCCAAGGCCGCCAGCAGACCTTCGGCACCTTCGCCGACCCCTGCTCGGTCGAGAACATCACCGAGGGCGAGAACCCGGGACTGCGGGCCGAGAACTGCCGCATCGATCTGCTGGCGGCCGGCGTGGCCAATCCGGCGACCTTCATCAACAACAGCTCGGAAGCTGTCGGCGGCTTCATCGAGGGCAACCCCCTGCTGCAGCCTGAAAGCGCCGACACCTGGACCGTGGGTTTCGTGCTGACGCCGCAGGACATCCCGGGTCTGTCGCTCTCGCTCGATTATTACAACATCGAGATCGAGGACGCGATTCAGGCCTATACGTCGCAGCGGATCGTCAACAACTGCTATGACCTGCCGCGCCCGAACCAGTTCTGCGATCTGATCGAACGCGGCACCGTTGGTGGCAACCCCGGCCGGATCACGACCTTCTCCCAGATCCCCGGAAACCTCGCCAGCTACGAGACCTCGGGTTGGGACCTGAACGTCGCCTATCGCCTGGATCCGGCCAACTTCGGGGTCGAGCGCGACATCGGCACGTTCAACTTCGCCCTGGTCGGCAACGCCTTGGACAGCCTGAGCTTCATCGAGGTGTCGGGTGCCGATCCGATTAACTCGCAAGGCCAGATCGACGCGCCGGACTATACCGCCACGTTCGACGTGACCTGGGACTGGCGGGCCTGGTCGGCCAACTACGGCTTCAGCTGGTTCTCGGAGACCAACCGCCAGAGCCGCGTCAGCCGGGTCAACAACCCCGACGCCTATGAGCCGCAGTACCGCCAGTTCCCGGCGCGCGAGGTCCACGACTTCCGCATCGCCTATGACGTCAACGACGGCGTGGGTGTCTATGCGGGCGTCAACAACTTCACCGACGAACAGCCGGCTCCGGGCTCGGAATCGTATCCGGTGAACGCCCTGGGTCGCTACTTCTACGTCGGGGCGACGGCCCGCCTCGACTCGCTCGGTAGCCTGATGCCCTGGCGCTAAGCCTGGGCTGAGACCCGAAGATCGGGGGCGAGTGCAAAAGAGCTCGCCCCTTTTCTATGCCCGCTCGGCGATCCAGTCGGGCAGGGCGGCGATGGTGTCCAGAAGGCCGAAGCGGGGGTGATCCACTGGCGGCTCGGCCACCTCGTGCGCCCAGGTGACGTGGTAGGGGATGTGGACGGCGAACGCCCCGGCCTCGATCGCGGGGATCACGTCCGACTTCACCGAATTGCCCGCCATCACGGCCTCGACGGCCCCCGTGCCGTGGCGCGTGAAGACGCGGTCATAGGTGCCGCGATCCTTCTCGGAGACGATCTCGACGGCGGCGAACAGGTCGCCCAGCCCGGATGCCGCCAGCTTGCGCTCCTGGTCCAGCAGGTCGCCCTTGGTGATCAGAACCAGCCGATACCGCTCCGCCAGCTGGGCCAGGGCCTCATCGACGCCCGGCAGGGTCTCGACCGGATGGGCGATCATCTCGCGCCCGGCGGCCAGGATTTCGCGCACCACCCCCGGCGGCGGCTCGCCCTCGCACAGCTCCATCGCCGTCTCGATCATCGACAGGGTGAAGCCCTTGATGCCGTAGCCATAGAGCCGGAGGTTGCGCTTCTCGACCTCGGCCAGCCGGGTCTCGATGGCGGCGTTGTCGTGCTCGCCCAGCAGATCCAGGAACCGCGCCTGGGTCAGCCGGAAGATCGTCTCGTTGTGCCAGAGGGTGTCGTCCGCATCGAGGCCGACGGTGGTGATGGGCATGGCCGCGCTCCGTTTGCGAGCGGTCCGTCTCGCGCGGGTCGGGGGGCCGGTCAACGGGTCGCGTTGCCGCCAGGGCCCCCAGCCGTCATGGACGGTTGATGAGCAGTCCGGCGCAACAGACATCGGCGGTGGTGATCGGGGCCTCGGGCGGGATCGGCCACGCCCTGGCCGACGCTCTGGCGGCCTCCGGAGACCATGCCGTCATCCATCGCTTCGGCCGCTCGGTCCCTGGCGACGGCCGCCTCGATTTCGGGGACGAAGCCTCGATCGTCGCCGCCGCTACACGGGTGAAAGCCGGGCCGACACCGACGCTGATCGTCGTCGCGGCGGGCGTCCTGCACGACGGGCACGAGCCCGAGCGGTCCTACAAGGCCATGACCGCCGAGCATCTGCTGCGCGACTACCGCGTGAACACGGTCGGTCCGGCCCTGGTCGCCAAGCATTTCGCGCCGCTTCTGCCTCGGGACCGTCGCGCGGTGTTCGCGGCCCTGTCGGCGCGGGTCGGGTCGATTGGCGATAACCGGCTGGGCGGCTGGCACAGCTATCGCGCGTCCAAGGCGGCGCTGAACATGATCCTGAAGAACCTGGCGGTCGAGCTCGGGCGCTCGCATCCGCAGGCGGTGGTGGCCGGGCTGCATCCCGGAACGGTCGATACGGATCTGTCCCAGCCCTTCCAGAAGGGCGTAGCGGAGGGGAAGCTCTTTACCCCCGCCTTTTCAGCCGAGCGGATGCTGACCGTCATCGAAGGACTGACACCCGCTGACAGCGGCGGCGTTTTCGCCTGGGACGGAGCGCGCATTCCGGAATAGCGTCCGGCCATGAGCCAGACCGAGACGATTCCCCTGCCCGCCGACCGCAAGCTGGGCTGGGGGCTCGCGGCCCTGGTCGTTGCCGGCAACATGATTGGCTCGGGTGTCTATCTGGCCCCGGTCGCTCTCGCGCCGACAGGATCGTCCAGCTTGATCGGCTGGCTGATCTGCGGCGTCGGAGCCATGATCCTCGCGGCGGTGTTCGCGGGTCTGGGCCGGTTTCAGCCGGACGCCGACGGCCTGTCGGACTTCACGCGGCGGGGGCTGGGGCCCTTCCTCGGCTTTCAGACGGCGATCGCCTATTGGGGCGTCTGCCTGACCGGAAACGTGGCCGTGGCGCTGGCCGGGACCGGCTATCTCGCCTTCTTCTTTCCGGCCCTGGCCCAGCCCATTCCGGCGGCGCTGTGCAACCTGGTCCTCATCGGGGTGACGACGACGGCCTATGCCACGGGCGCGCGGATCGCGGCGCGGTTGGGGGCGGTGACGCTGGTCATCGGTCTGCTGCCTCTGGTTCTGGCGATCGCGGCCGGGGCGGTGGCGTTCAGCGGTCAGACCTTCGCCGCCTCGTGGAATCCGTCCGGGCTGCCCCTGGCCCAGAGTGTGCCGGCCTCGCTGGTGGTGATCTTCTGGTCCTTCCTGGGGCTGGAGAGCGCGGCGGCCCTGTCGCGGCTGGTGCGCGACCCCGCCCGCGACGTCGGCCGGGCCAGCGTCGGCGGTGTCGGCCTGGCCCTGGTCGTCTATGTCGCCGCCAGCGTCGCGGTGTTCGGGGTGATCCCGGCCGCCGAGCTGGGCCAGTCGACCAGCCCCTTCGCCGATCTGGCGGCGCGGGTGTTCGGGGCGTCGGTCGCCGGCCTGGTCGCCGCCTGCGCGGTGATCAAGGCGCTCGGCACCATCGCCGGCTGGACCATCCTGGGCGGAGAGACGGCGAGGAGCGCGGCCGAGCAGGGCTATCTGCCGCGTTGGTGGGGGTCGGCCGCCACGCCGGGCCGCCTGCCTCTGAGCAATCCGTTGATCAACGGCACCATCATGGCCGGGCTGGTCGTCATGACCTCCCAGCCCACGCTGGCGGGCCAGTTCGGCCTGCTGATCGGGGCCTGCACCGTCCTGACGATCTGCCTCTATGCCCTGTGCTGCGTCAGCCTGTTCCGGTTCAGCCGATCTGCGGGATGGCGGGCCCTGGCGGTGGTTGGCGGCCTCTTTTCCGTTATGGCGGTTGTGGCGGCGGCGCCCGGAAACATCGTGCCGGCCGTCGTTCTGTTCGGCGTGGCCTCGGTGGGATGGCTCTGGGTTCGCCGGGGTCGGGCCGGGCGCGTTGACCCGGCAAGCGCGCCTCTGTAGCAACCCGGCCGTTTGTTCGCCGGGATTCGGTGTAAGGGGACGGCCATGACCACATCTCTGCTTCCCGGCTGCACCGGCGTTCTGGCTCTGGCCGACGGCACGATCTTTCAGGGGGTCGGCGTGGGCGCGACCGGCTCGGCCCTGGGAGAGGTCGTCTTCAACACCGCCATGACCGGGTATCAGGAAATCCTGACCGACCCCTCCTACATGAGCCAGATCCTGGCCTTCACCTTTCCCCATGTCGGCAACACCGGCACGACGGTGGAGGACATCGAGCAGATGGGCGGCGGCTCGGACACCTCGGCGCGGGGCGCGATCTTTCGCGACCTGCCGACCGATCCGGCCAACTGGCGCTCGGACGCCTCGCTGGACGCCTGGATGAAGCGCCGGGGGGTGGTGGGTCTGTCGGGCGTCGACACCCGGGCTCTGACCCAGGCCATCCGCGACAAGGGCGCGCCGCACGCCGTCATCGCCCACGACCCCGAGGGCCGCTTCGATCTCGACGCCCTGGTGGCCGAGGCGAAGGGCTGGACAGGTCTGGTGGGCCTCGACCTGGCCAAGCCGGCCTCCACACTTCAGGCCTTCGACTGGAACGAGGGGCTGTGGGACTGGCCCGAGGGCTATCCGCGCGTGGACGCCGCCGGAAAGTCCGTCGTGGTCGTCGACTATGGGGTGAAGCGCAACATCCTGCGGGCGCTCGCCTCCACCGGGGCGAAGATCACCGTGGTGCCGGCCACGACCTCGGCCGAGGACATCCTGGCGCGCAATCCGGACGGCGTCGTCCTGTCGAACGGACCCGGCGACCCGGCCGCGACGGGCGAGTACGCCGTGCCGGAGATCAAGAAGCTGGTCGACAGCGGCAAGCCGGTGTTCGGCATCTGCCTGGGCCACCAGATGCTGGCGCTGGCTCTGGGCGCGAAGACCGTGAAGATGGACCAGGGCCACCACGGTGCCAACCATCCGGTCAAGGACCTGACCACCGGCAAGGTCGAGATCGTGTCGATGAACCACGGCTTCACCGTGGACCGCGACAGCCTGCCCGACGCCGTGCAGGAGACCCACGTCAGCCTGTTCGACGGCACCAACTGCGGCATCCAGCTGAGGGACCGTCCGGTGTTCAGCGTCCAGCATCACCCGGAGGCCTCGCCGGGACCGACCGACAGCCTGTATCTGTTCGACCGGTTCCGCGCCCTGATGGACGCCTGAGCGAGCCGTGAGAGTCCGGGCCAGGCGTGGGAGTGACTCTCACTTCTCTCATTTCCGTGCCTGGTGACCGTTGAACCAGGACCCCACCCTAGGCGAGTGCTGCGTCAATCCCGGACGTAGCCCGAGCGTCGACGCCGTCAAGGCCGTCATCCGCGTGTCGGAAAAGGCGTGGTAGCGTTCGAGCGCCATGATCCGCGTCCTATCGCTCGCTCTTTTGGTCCTGATGCTGGGCGGCTGCGTCGGCGGCTCGCGCTCTTCGTTCGCGCTGCAGGACCGGCAGGCCGCCCGGCCGATGGGCCTGACCTCCGACGAAAGGTATCCGATCCGCGTCTATCTGGACGACGAGCGGCGGGTCGCCCTGTTCCGTCAGGCCTTTCGCGAGGGGGTACCGGTTGGAGAGGACGGGGTCGTCGACTTCCTGACCCTGTCGGGCGGCGGGTCCAACGGGGCCTTTACCGCCGGGCTGATGCGGGGCTGGACCGAGAGCGGGTCGCGGCCGGACTTCGAGGTCGTCACGGGCGTCTCCACCGGGGCCCTGGCGGCGCCGTTCGTCTTCCTTGGCTCCGACTGGAACGATGAGCTGGAGGAGGCCTACACGGGCGGCGCGGCTTCCACCCTGTTGCAGTCGCAGGGGTTGGGGGTCTTCTTCGGGTCGGGCGTCTACAAGGGCGAGCCGCTGCGGGCCCTGGTCGAGCGTTATGTCGACGAGGCGATGCTGCGCGCCGTCGCGGCCGAATACGCCAGGGGGCGGGTGCTGCTGGTCGCCACCACCGACCTCGACAGCCAGCGCGGCGTCAGCTGGGACATGGGGGCGATCGCCTCGGCCGGTTCGCCGCAGGCGCTGGAGCTGTTCCGGTCCGTGCTGGTCGCTTCCGCCAGCATTCCGGGAGCCTTTCCACCGGTGCTGATCCAGTCGAACACCGGCGACCTGTCGTTCGAGGAGATGCACGTCGACGGCGGGGTGACCACGCCGTTCCTCGCGGTGCCCGAGACGTTGTGGTCCTATGATGAGCCGTCGGCCATGCTCAGGGCCGCCCGGTTTCACGTCGTCATCAACGGGCGGCTGGCCCCGAGCTTCGCGGTGACGCGCGACAGTCTGGGCGGGGTGCTGGGCCGCAGCGTCGAGATCCTGCTGCGATCCTCGCTGGTGACGACGCTGGAGGGCAACCGCGCCTTCGCCGATCGCAACGACCTGTTCTTTCGCTACGCCGCCCTGCCGGACGACTCGGAGGCCTCGCCGCTGGACTTCAGCCCGGCCTCGATGCGCGCCGTGTTCGAGGTCGGTCGTGCGGGGGCCCTGTCGGGCGACATCTGGCGCTGAGCCTCAGGGCAGGGGGGCGAAGCTCTTCTCTTCCCGCAGGGCCGATGCTTTTCGCACCGCGACCGGCGCGGCGTGCAGCCAGTAATCGGCGTCTTCGAGGCGTCGCTCGCGTCTACGCTCGAGCCCGCGCAGGCGACGCTGGGCGGCGTTGGCCAACAGACGGGCGTGCAGGGCGCGAGGCGTCAGGTCTGCGATGGCGGGGGAGCCGGGGACGGCGACGGCGTCGGGACCCTGGACCTCCACCGCCGGGCGGGCGATGGCAATGAACATGGATGTCTCTGAGGGAACGGGAGGCGGCGCTTCTGCGCCCGAGGCTCGTGGCCTTAACCACAGGGTCTGTGGATAGTTCCTGATCCCGTCAGAATATTGTTTGCATGCAGACGGTTAAGGCGACGATTCCGCCTTATTGCTTACCGAGACCTTAACGCGATGGTGGACAATCGCCGGTCGAAACGGCCGTTAGGTCCGCATTTGACGTATTGGCAAATTATCCCTCGAACTGTCCCCTTTGTGGGAAAGCTGTTGGGGAGCGCGGTTTTGTGCCTGCAAATTGGTCTAGCGGTGCGCAGTTTCGCAATGCCTGTCGGGCTGTGAGATTCGATGACCGCTTCCTCGAGGAACTAAAGGCACGCCTTCGGCCGTCCGATGTGATCGGGCGGACGGTGAAGCTCAAGCGCCAAGGACGCGAGTGGGTAGGTCTGAGCCCATTTAGCAAGGAGAAGTCACCGTCGTTCTTTGTGAACGATGACAAGGGCTTCTTCCACGACTTCTCGTCGGGCAAGCACGGCGACGTCATCTCCTTTCTGCAGGAGACCGAGCGGCTGAGCTTCCCGGAGGCCGTGGAACGGCTGGCCGCCGAGGCGGGCATGCAACTACCAGACGTCGATCCCCAGGCCGCCGAGCGCGAGCAGAAGCGCCAGGGCCTGGCCGGCTGGATGGACCTGGCTCAGAAATGGTTCGCGGCCAACCTGCGCCGCTCGGTCGGCAAGGCGGCGCGCGAGTATCTGGAACGGCGCGGCCTGCCCGAGGATCAGTGGGAGCGGTTCGGCCTGGGTTATGCGCCCAACGACCGTGAAGGCCTGAAGGCGGCGCTGGTCCAGAGGGGGGCCAAGCCGGGCGAACTGGTCGAGGCGGGGATGCTGATCGCGCCGGAGGGGGGTGGGGCACCCTACGACCGGTTTCGTGACCGGCTGATGTTCCCGATCCTGGACGCACGCGGACGGCTGGTCAGCTTCGGCGGCCGGGCCATGAACCCCGACGACCGGGCGAAATATCTGAACGGGCCCGAGAGCCCGCTCTTTCACAAGGGGGCGACCCTCTACGGCCTGCCCGAGGCGCGGCGCATCCTGGGCGCGGCGTCGAAGTCGACCGAGAGTGTGATCGTGGTCGAGGGCTATATGGACGTCATCGCCTGCCAGAGGGCCGGCCTGCCGGCCGTGGCCCCCATGGGCACGGCCCTGACCGAGGAGCAGATGGCCCTGCTGTGGCGGGTCTCGCCCGAGCCGGTGCTGTGCTTCGACGGCGACGGGGCGGGGCAGCGCGCCGCGTTCCGGGCCATCGAGCGAGCGTTGCCGCTGCTGAAATCCGGCAAGTCGTTTCGCTTCGCGCTGCTGGAAGGCGGCCAGGACCCCGACGACATCCTTCGCGAGAAAGGCGCGCCCGCCCTGCGCCAGGCCCTGGCCGAGACCCGGCCCTTCGCCGAGGTCCTGTTCCGCCGCGAGGCCGAGGTCGAGCCGTTGGACACGCCTGAGCGTCGCGCGGGTCTGAAAGGCCGCCTGCGCGCGGCGGCGGCGGCGATCCAGGACAAGGATCTGGCCGAGCAATACCGCCGCGACCTGTTCGACCGCTTCGACGGCCTGTTCCCCGGCCGCGTCCAGCAGGCTTGGACCCCTGACTTGCGGCGCTCGAAGCCGGATTGGCTCAGCCGCATGAGTGCTCGGCCACGGCAGACATCGGAGGGCGCGGACGCGAGGCAGGCCATTTCTCGGGCCCTTGATCCGGTGGCCGCCGCCTTGGCTCATGCCGCGATCGAAGATCCCGCTCGGCTTGATGATTATCTTGAAGAGTTGGCAAATCATGGGTTGGGCGACGTCGCCCTCGAAGGCCTGACGCAGGAACTGGTCCGGCTGCGGTTCGCAGGCAACGAGTCAGATGCCGCAACGACCAGGAGACATCTTCACGGCGCTGGATTTGAGGAGTTGATGCAGCAGGTGGACAAGGCCGCCGCGAAATCCGGTGCGCCTTTTCTTTCGGCTGCGCTGACCCGGCAGGAGGCTCGCGATCTCTGGGTTGAGACCCTGGAGCTGCTCATGCGACTCGCATCTCTCGAGAAAGCTGTCGCCGCAGCGAAAGATCAGCTCGGACCTGGATCAGGAACAACCACCTTGGCTAGGCTGAAATCTGAACGGGACATTCTGAGGCGCGCAATCACAACCGCGACGAACTGGGGAGGCGGCAAGGCGTGACCCCCTGGCTGCCTTGTGATAGCCAAGGCTCCATGGATGGATCGCACCCGGTCAAGCTTTACCGCCATGGCCCGAGTCAGGCCGTGGACATCCCCGCCGCGTTGGAACTGCCCGGCGAGGATGCGGTGATGCGGCGGGAGGGGAACCGGCTGGTGATAGAGCCGATCCGCAAGATGACGACCGGCGCGGACCTGCTGGCCGCATTGAGTAAGCTGAGCCCCATCGACGATGAGATCGGGGAGATCGAGGACTTTCCTCCCCGGCCGGTGAACTTTTGATCCGCTACATGCTAGACACGAACGTCGTGTCAGACCTGATGAAGCAAGCCATCGGTCGGACGGCGCAACGGATCGCGTTGAGCGACGAGGACGAACTCTGCACCAGCATCATTGTCGTTGCGGAACTCAGGTTCGGTCTGGCGCGACGCAACATGCCT
Source organism: Brevundimonas subvibrioides (assembly GCA_002280475.1). Taxonomy (GTDB): domain Bacteria; phylum Pseudomonadota; class Alphaproteobacteria; order Caulobacterales; family Caulobacteraceae; genus Brevundimonas; species Brevundimonas aurifodinae. The sequence continues at coordinate 1,996 of NCEB01000038.1, read as the reverse complement.
CATCTGTTCGGACGGCTTGAAGCCGTGCTGGCGGGACTGTCCGTCCTGCCGTGGGACGCGCCTGCGGACATGAGTTATGCCAGCATGCGAGCTGCGCTTGAGTATGGCGGTCTACTGATTGGTGCCAACGACATGCTGATCGCAGCCCACGCCCTGGCGCAAGACTGCACCCTTGTCACCGACAACGAGCGCGAGTTTCGACGTGTAGCCGGCCTCAGGGTCGAGAACTGGCTGCGCGCGGACTGATCGCCGACAGACGCTTGACAGCGCGGCCCTGCGTCGCCATCTCGCCACTTCCGGACACGATGCCTTAGTGCGCGAGGTCGAGAAGGCGGCGGCGAAGTCCGGCGCGCCTTTCCTGGCCGCGAATGCGCCCCTCGCCGAGGCAAGGGTCCGGTGGTCGCAAGGCTTCGCAGCCCTGACCCGCCTCGCGGGCCTGGATGCGGCGCTGGCGTCAGCGAAGTCGGGGGCGGAGACCGCCTTCGACGCCTCGGCCTTCAGTCGTCTGAAGGCCGAGCGTGATGCCCTGCGGCGAGCCATCAGGACCGGCGCGATCTGGGACGATGAGGCGGGTTCGTAACGAACCGGCCTCGCATGCGTTCTGTTTCGGGACGAGTTGTTGCAATTTTGCCGAGGGCGCCGAGACCCCGCCCCGGTCGGAGACAGAGACTTAATGAGCGCGCAGACCGAGACGCAGGAACCCGAAGTCCAGTCGGATGGGCCGCTGCTCGACCTCACCGACGCCGGCGTCAAGAAGTTCATCAAGCAGGCCAAGGCCCGCGGCTATGTGACGATGGAGGAGCTGAACAAGGTCCTGCCGTCCGAAGAGGTGACGCCCGACGCGATCGAGGACACGCTGGCGATGCTGTCCGAGATGGGCGTCAACGTCGTCGAGGCCGAGGAGGACGCGGCCGAGACCTCGGGCGGAGAGGTCGCCGAGCGCGCGGAGACCCAGATCTCCGACGAGAACGCCAAGCCGACCTATGACCGCACCGACGATCCCGTGCGGATGTATCTGCGCGAGATGGGCTCGGTCGAACTGCTGAGCCGCGAGGGCGAGATCGCCATCGCCAAGCGCATCGAGGCGGGCCGCGACGCCATGATTTCGGGGCTGTGCGAGAGCGCCCTGACGTTCGAGGCCATCATGGTGTGGCGCGACGAACTGGCCAACAACCGCATCCTGCTGCGCGAGGTCATCGACCTGGACGCCACCTACGGCGTACTGAACCCCTCGTCCCTGCCGCACAACCAGCCCCAGCCCCCGATCCCCGGCCAGCCCGTTCCGCCCAAACCCGAACCCGAGCCAGGCTCGCCCGAAGCAGCGGAGGCGGAGAAGGCCGAGCAGGACGAGGAGGACGAAGACTTCGACGACGGCGGCGGCATGTCGATCTCGGCGCTGGAGGCCGAACTGCGCGACGGCGTCATGGAGACGCTGGACGCCATCGCGGGCGACTTCGACGCCTTCCGCAAGCTGCAGGAGAAGCTGGTCGAGAGCCGGCTGAAGGGCGAGGACCTGTCGACCAAGGACCGGAAGGCCCACGACACCCTGTCGGCCGCCATCTCGGGCCGGTTGAAGACGCTGAAGCTGAACAACAACCGCATCGAGGCCCTGGTCGAGCAGCTGTACGCCATCAACAAGCGGCTGATCGGCCTCGAGGGCCGCCTGCTGCGCCTGGCCGACAGCTACGGCATTTCGCGTCCGGAGTTCCTCAAGGCCTATTTCACCCGCGAGCTCGACCCCAACTGGTCGGAATCGGTCAAGGAGATGGGCGTGCGCTGGACCAAGTTCAGCGACGATCAGTCGGCCCAGATCGCCCAGATCCGGGGCGACGTCGCCGCCGTGGCGACCGAGGCCGGCCTGCCCATCGACGACTACCGCCGCATCGTTCAGACCGTTCAGAAGGGCGAGCGCGAGGCCCGTCAGGCCAAGAAGGAGATGGTCGAGGCCAACCTGCGCCTGGTGATCTCCATCGCCAAGAAATACACCAACCGCGGC
>NCEB01000037.1 GCA_002280475.1 Brevundimonas subvibrioides | reverse complement strand
GATGTCCTCGACGAACACGGTCAGCGTCGGCCGGCCGCTGCGATCGATCAGCCCGCCGAGGCAGGACAGCGCGAGCGAGTGCTCGGTCATCACCGGATTGACCGCGCTCTGGTAGCCGCTGGCCTGTTCATTGACGAGGGTGGCGCAGCCGCCGAGTCCGGACAGGGCGGCGGCGGTGACGGCGAGGGCCGGAAGCGGGGTTTTCATGTCGGAACTCCTGATGGATTCGAGCCAGGGCGATGCCCTGCTTGTTCCGACAACGTGCGCGTGGCCGGTTTATTCCCGGCCGCCGCGAAAAAAATCAGTTGGCCTTCCAGCCGCGCGCGATCAGCGCGCGCTCGCGCTCGGCGTCGAAGGGGCCGTCCTGGACGTGTTCGCCGAGGAAGGCATCCACCGCCTCGTGCAGGCGCTCGGACGTCATGCTGTTGTAGGGCGTCTCCAGGGTGCGGCTGAGACCCGGGAAATAGACCTCATAGCCGTCTTCCCAGCGATGCGGCGTCGCCGGGGCCAGCCAGGCCCGGTCCTCGGTGGATATGTCGCCGTCGAAGAAAGACCATGTGTGCTTTCCCCCCAGTCGGCCGTCGCGCTCGACCACGGCGACCTTCAGCTCGGGCCTGTCGATCGCGAGGCGCCATGCGATCAGGCTGGACGCCAGCCCGCCGCCGACAAGGATCAGATCGAACTCGGCGGATTCCATCTGCGATCCTTAGAGCCAAAAGGGCTCCGACGCGACCGCGCCGGAGCCCTTTCATGCGGTGCGCGGCCGTCTATTCCCGGGGTTCGATCGTCAGCGAGTAGGCGCCCGATTGACCCGTGCCGAAGCTGCGGGCGCGGATGATGTAGTCGCCCTCTTCCTCGACCGACCAATCGACCTTGGCATGGGTGTCCGACAGGCCGTCGTCGTCGGCCGCCACGCTGGTGAAGACGCCGCCTTCATCCTCGCGACCGATGTCGAGGTAGGCGTCGAACTCATTGGAGACCATCGTCAGGCGCAGCTTGTCGCCCTCCTTCACCGAGATGCGATAGGCGTCGTAGAAGGCCCCGTCCTCGGCGATCCCGTCGTCTTCGGCCAGGGTGCCACGCGCCGTCGCTCCGACCAGTATGCTGCCGGGCATGGGTTGCGGACCCCGGTCGATGAGTTCCAGTGAGTACAGACCGTCGGCGTCGGCATAGAGAGGCGAAGCCCGCAGGATGAAGTCCCCGGTCGACGGCAGGGTGTAGTTCAGGCGCGAATCCGTGCCCTCCCCCAAGCCGTCGTCGTCGCTGGTCAGAGCATAGAAGTCACCCTCCGGGCTCCCGATCTGCAGGTAGGTGTCGAAATCGCCAGAGCGCATGATGACCTGGATCCGGTTGCCCTGGGTTCCGGCGATGCGGAAGGCGTCGAAGCCGCGGTTGTCGTCGTCGCGAGGATCGCCGTCGGCGATCTCGCCCTGGATCGTCCGGCCGAACGCAAGGGGCATAGGTTCCGGATCGGGCGCGGCCTCGGTCAGGGCGAGGGAATAATCACCCGCTCCGTCCTCGCTGAAAGCCCGGGCTTCCAGAGTGTACTCGCCGTCCTCGGTCAGGGTGTAGGTCAGACGCGAGTTCGTCCCCTCTCCCGCGCCGTCGTCGTCCGAATCGACGATATAGCGCCCCCCGCCCTCGCCAGCGTAGAGGTCCAGATAGGTGTCGAAGTCGTCCGAACTCATGGTCGCGACGACCCGCTGTCCGGCGCGTCCCTGGAAGGTGTAGGCATCGGCCTTCTGGCCACCGGCATTGGAGCCGTCCTCGTCGGACAAAGCCCCCTCGACCGTCTCGCCGAACGCGATCGCCTGGGTCGTCATCGGCGGCGGACCTTCGGCGATGGCGACGGTATAGGCCCCCGTCTGGCTTCCCCCCAGGGGCGCCGCGCGAACCAGATACTCGCCATCCGCCGGGGCGGTGAACACCAGATAGGAGTTGAGGCCACCCGCCGGGCTGTCGTCGTTGGACGCCAGTTCCTCGAAACCGCCGCTCAAAGCCATGCCGCCGACCCGGACGATCGGATCGAAAGCCTCGCTTTCCATGGTGACGGCGATCCGGTCGCCTTCCCGCGCCGTGAAGCTGTAGGCGTCATAGAGATAGGCCGACCACTGATCGACGCCTTCCTCTTCCGGATCGGCGTCGGTGATTTCACCCTGGATCGGCGTGCCCAGCCGGATCGCCGTCGGGCGCGGCGCGGGCGGCGCAGGACCCCGGTCGACGACCTTCAGTTGATAGTCTCCGCCCTCCAGGCCGCCCAGGTTGCGCGCCCGCAGCACATAGGTGGCGTCGCCGTCGATATTGAACCGAAGGCGGGAATGAAGCCCTTCGCCCAAACCATCGTCGTCGGACGCCAGCACCTCCTCGCTGCCCTGCGCCAGCAGCTCCAGATAGCTGTCGAACGCCTCCGAGCGCATCGTGAACTCAAGCCGCTGCCCATCCCGTGCCTGAATTTCGTACAGATCATAGATGTACTGACCCATGTCGGCATCATCGACCTGAGCATCGTCGGGCGTCAGGGATCCGGAAACCTCCTGACCCAGAGCCAGCGGCGTCGCCTGCTGGGCGGCGGCCTGGCTCGCGCCGGCAAGAAGCGCGAGCGCGCTGGCGGTGATGGCTAAGGTCGAGCGGCGCATTGGTTTTCCCCCGGTTTGCGAGGCGATCATAGACGCCGATCCGTGACGCCTGTAAATCGCCACCGACCCTTCGGATTCTGACGAGACGGAGCCGCCCGTGGCCCACACCGACGCGCGTGCGACGCTGATCGACGGCAAGGCCTTCGCGGCCGGTCTGGTCGAGCGGATAGCCGAGGCCAGCGCAAGGCTGGAGCAAACCCACGGGGTCCGCCCCGGTCTGGCGGTCGTCATCGTCGGCGAGGACCCCGCCAGCCAGATCTATGTGCGCAACAAGGGCGAGACCACCGCCCGCGCCGGCATGCGGTCGGACACTCATCGGCTGGCCGACACCACGACCCAGGCCGACCTCCTGGCCCTGATCGCGAGCCTGAACGCCGATCCGGGAATTCACGGCATCCTCGTGCAACTCCCCCTGCCCGCCCACATCGACGCGGCGGCCGTGCTGGCCGCCATCGATCCGGACAAGGACGTCGATGGCTTTCACGTCGTGAACGCCGGCCGGCTGGCGGTCGGACTGCCGGGGCTTGTGCCCTGCACGCCCCTGGGGTCGATCATGTTGCTGCGGCAAACCCTGGGTGATCTTTCGGGCCTGAACGCCGTCATCGTCGGGCGGTCCAACATCGTCGGCAAGCCGATGGCTCAACTGCTTCTGGCCGAGAACTGCACCGTCACCGTCGCCCATTCCCGCAGCCGCGACCTGCCCGCGCTCTGCCGGAGCGCCGACATCCTGGTGGCCGCGGTCGGACGCCCGGAGATGATCCGCGGCGACTGGATCAAGCCGGGCGCGACGGTGATCGACGTCGGCATCAACCGCGTCCCTTCCGCCGATCCGGTCAAGGCGGCCGAGGGCAGGACGCGCATCGTCGGCGACGTGGCCTTGGCCGAGGCCGCCGCCGTCGCCGGAGCCATCACGCCCGTGCCAGGCGGCGTGGGCCCCATGACCATCGCCTGCCTGTTGGCCAACACTTACAGCGCCGCCTGCCGCGCGGCGGGCGTGGAGTCCGAGCCGTTCGACGCTTGAAGCTTCGTCACGTTGCGCTGATAGTCTCGCCGGACGCCGACGATCCGGCGATTCAGGAGGGGTCCATGGCTCGCAGTCCGTTTCGTTTCGTCGCCACGATCGGCGTGCTGATCGCCGCCCAGAGCGTCGCCGCCTGCGGCTACAATGACATTCCGACCAAGCAGGAGCGCGCCGAGGCGGCCTGGGCAGACGTCCAGAGCCAGTATCAGCGCCGCGCCGACCTGATTCCGAACCTGGTCGCCACCGTCCAGGCCGCCGGGATCCAGGAGCGGACCACGCTCACCGAGGTGATCGAGGCGCGCAACGCGGCCGTCTCCACCCCCCTGACCACCGAACAGCTCAGCGACCCGGCCGCCGTCCAGGCCTTCGTGAACGCGCAGGGCCGGGTCACTGCCGGGGTGCGTTCGCTGGGCGTGCTGGTCGAGGCCTATCCGCAGCTGCGCGCCAACGAAAATTTCCTGAACCTCCAGTCCCAACTGGAGGGGACAGAGAACCGCATCACCATTTCACGGCGCGACTACAACGAGGCCGTTCGCGCCTACAACACCTCACTGCGGACCTTCCCGACCGTGATCTGGGCCAACACCGTCTTCTCGGGCGAGGAGCCGATGCAGCTGTTCAACGCCACCGACGAGGCCCAGAGCGCGCCACGCGTGGAGTTCAATCTGAACGGGGCCCCCGCCCCCGCTCCGGGTGGATCTGCTCAACCCGTCGCGCCCGGATCGACGCCGCCCGCCCAGTGACGTCTACGACGATGATCAGGACGGCCAACAGGCTCATGGTCATTCTGCTGGTCGGTCTGGTGTCCTGCCTGGCCGCGACGACGCAGACGATCGCCCAACCGGCCTTCCCCGCCCTGACCGGCCGCGTCGTCGATGAAGCGCGCCTGCTGTCGGCCCCGAAGGAAGCCGAGATCACCGCGAAGCTGGAGGCGCTGGAGGCCGCCACCGGCGACCAACTGGTCGTGGTCACGGTCAACAGCCTTCACGACTACGAGATCGAGGATTACGGCTATCAGCTGGGTCGCGCCTGGGGCATCGGGGCGGCCGAGACCGACAGCGGCGTCCTGCTGATCGTCGCGCCGAACGAACGCAAGGTCCGCATCGAAGTCGGGTACGGTCTCGAGCCCGTCCTGACCGACGCCCTGTCCAACCAGATCATCCAGACCGACATCCTGCCGCCCTTTCGCGAGGGCGGCTACGAGCGCGGCATCACCGCCGGGGTCGACGCCATCGACACCCAGCTGAGGCTCGATCCCGCGGAGGCCCAGGCCCGGGCGGCGGCCGCCGAGCCCACCGAGTCGGAAATCCCCGTCATGCCTGCGATCATTATCGCGGTGATCTTCATCCTGCTGTTCATCAACATGATGCGGTCCGCGGGCGGCGGGCGGCGGCGGCGAGGGCGCAAGGGCGGCATCGACCCCATTCTGGTGTGGGGCGCTGCCGAAATCCTGAGCAGCGTCGGCCGAGGCGGTTCCAGCGGTGGCTCCAGCTTCGGCGGCTTCTCGGGCGGCGGCGGCAGTTTCGGCGGCGGAGGCGCGTCGGGCGGATGGTGAAGCGCATCTCGAAGGCCGATCACGACCGCATCACCGCCGCCATTCGGGCGGCGGAGGCGAAGACGTCCGGCGAAATCTTCTGCGTCCTGGCCAAGGAAGTCTCGACCTACCGGGACATCGGCCTGTTGTGGGCGGCGGCGGCGGCCTTCCTGCTCCCACTCGCCCTGATCCCCTTCGGGTTCGAGCCCGCGTGGATCCCGGGCATGGCCAGCGGCTGGGACGCCGCCCATCTGTCGGCGCGGGGCACCGAGATCAGCCAGGCCCTCGCGGCCTATGCCCTGATCCAGGCCGCCGTCTTCGTCATGGTCTATGCCGCGCTGCGACTGCCGCCCCTTCGCCGGGTCACAACGCCGAAAAGCGTCCGGCGCGACAGGGTTCGGCGGGCGGCGCTGCACCAGTTCCTGGCTCACGGCCTGCACGTCACCGAGGAGCGGACCGGCGTGCTGATCTTCGCGGCGCTCGACGATCACCGGGTCGAGGTCATCGCGGACAAGGGTATCCACGCCCGCGTCGACCAGTCCGTCTGGGTGGACGCCGTCGAGGCGCTGACGTCATCCCTCAAGGACGATCGGCCCGCCGAAGGTTTCGAAGCCGCGATCGGCATGGTCGGTGCGGTGCTCGCGGAACATTTCCCGCCCCGGCCCCGCAATCCCAACGAGATCGCCGACCGGCTCGTCGAAATCTGAGGACGCGGGTCGCCAACCGGCGTCAAATGGCTTAGCCGAACGACCGTGCGCCTTCTCACCTACAATGTGCATCGCTGCGTCGGGGTCGACCGTCGGCTGGACGTCGACCGGATCGCCGCCGTTATCTCAGAGCACGAGCCCGACATCGTCTGCCTCCAAGAACTAGACGTAGGTCGCGCCCGGACCGGCGGCGTCGATCAGGCCCAGGCCATCGCCGACCGGCTGTCGATGTCGGTCCGCTTCCACCCCGCCATGCGGGTCGAGGCCGAGGAGTATGGCGACGCCATCCTGACTTCCTGGCCAGAGCGGCTGGTCAAGGCAGGACCGCTCCCGACCGCGCGGGGCATTCCCGGAATCGAGCCGCGAGGGGCCCTGTGGCTGCGCATCGACGTCGCGGGTGTCGCGCTCAACGTCCTCAACACCCACCTCGGCCTGGTGCCCCGGGAACAGCGGCTGCAGGCGGCGGCGCTGGTCGGCCGCGAGTGGCTGGGACATCCGGAGTGCGCCGGCCCGACCCTGTTGGCCGGAGACTTCAACGCCACATCGATCACCCGTCCCTATCAGACGATCGCGCGCCGCCTCGCCGACTGTCAGCGCCAGATCGGACAACGACCCTCGCTGAAGACCTTTCCCTCCGGCTTTCCCGCCATCCGCATCGACCACGTCTTCGTCACGCCCGACATTCGGATCACCCGCGTGCAAGCCCCCTTCTCGCCCCTGTCGCGCATGGCGTCGGACCATCTGCCCCTGGTGGTCGATTTCGAGGTTCAGGCCGGGTCCTGAATCCGCTGCGAGCGGTTGCGCCGCTTCCACGGACGCCAGGCGTCGGCGGGCGACGTCGGGTCGCCGATCTGAAACTCCGCGATGGTCCGCTCGATCCAGGTCGGCGGCTCGGCGCCCAGGGGCGTGAGCCGCCCGGTGTCAAACCCCCGCATGGCCTTGCCGGTCGATCCCAGAACGGCTTCGGCGGCTTCGAACTCGTCCGCTGTGACGCCGATGAAATGTCCGATCGTCCGGTGGCGAAACCTTCGCACCGCCGCCTGCCCGTCCTCCGTCGCCGGCGCAACGGCGACATCGCATTCGGTGTCCATGCCCAAAGACCGGTTGTTCAGGTTCGTCGACCCGATCCGCAGCAGCCGATCATCCACGATCGTGACCTTGGCATGGACGATGATCCGCTGCCCCTTGGCCGTATTCGGGCTGAAGGCGAAGAACCGATCGTGCCGGTCCGCGCTCTCCAGTCGGAACAGGACCTCGGCGCGGGCGGTGTCCATGGTTATGCTGTCGAACCAGCTGGGGCTGCGGCCGGTCGAGACCAGCACCACCTCGGGCCCGTCGTCCTCGTCCAGCCGCTCGGCCAGGGCGGCCGCGATCACGGGCGAGGTGAAATACTGGTTCTCCATATAGATGAGCCGTTTCGCACGCCGGATCGCCTCGACGTGCAGACGTTCATTCTCGCGGACTTCGGCCCGGCCACCATGGCGCGGCTCGGTCCGGGCGATGCCGACGGGCACGTCGTGGAAGTCGGGCTCGACCCCGTCCGGCCACGGATCGAAACCTTCGGGATCGGGCAAGGTCCTCTCCCAGGTCGCCTTGAACCACCGCTCCCGCGCCAGATCGCCCAGGGCCCGGGCGGCAAGCCCGTCCATCACGCACATGGTCTCGTGCCGGGGTGGCGAGATGACGCCCGAGGGCTGGGCCCGGCGCAGGTCGTCGTCGCGGTGCGCCTCTGAATCCCAACGGTCGACCGAAATGTCCCCGCCGCCACAGAAGGCCACGGCGTCGTCGACGATGATCGCCTTCTGGTGATGGCAGGCACCGAGGGGACCCGGCTGATCGAGCCGGAACTCCACCATCCGCTTGCGGAACCAGGCTTGCGCCCGGTGCGGATAGAAGCCCTGAGACGCCGCGATCAGCAGGGGCGATTTCCAGATGAGCAGGCGCACGTCCAGCTCGGGCCGGGTCTTGACCATCATGCGCAGCTGATGGCCAATCTCCGCCTGACGGTCGCCGGGGCGGGTCTCGGGATCCAGACGGGTGCGGGGATCGAACTGCCACCCAAGAACCACGACCGATCGGCGAGCCTTCGATAACGCCGAGGCCAAGGCGTCGAAATAGGCCTCGTTTTCCATCAGCACGGCAAGGCGACCGGCGGTCTCCACCCGCCAGCAGGTGTGGCCTGGCACCAGCAACTCACGCGCATCGAGCGCCACGCCCGGTGCTCCCTCAGTGTCCATGGCTCGTCTGTCCCCGTCCGGTATCGTGGGTCGCGTTCCGGCTGAACCAAGACGCCCGGAACGACCATCCGTTCCACGCCCCCCGCCGGGGGTCAATCGAGCCTGCCACCCTGCATTGTCCGGTTCGTCGAAATCGGGCATAAGGCCCCTTCGATCGGGGGACGAAACAGTTGCAGGCGCTCATCCAACTGCTCGTCGGCTTCATCGTGATGTTGGCGACGGCCGCCCTGGCCCAGTTCGGCGTGTCCCTCGACCGTGCCGCTGAGCCTGAGCGCGAGGTTCATCGCGTCGTCGATTGCACGCCGAACGCCTCGATATCGATGACATCGGACACGCCGCCGGCCTGCTGAGTCTCCCCGGCTGAATCGCGCCTGCCGCCTTTCGGGACAGGGCCTTAGCCGTTAGGGTCGGATCACCTCGCGCACATGCGCGGCGTCAGTCCATCCGAGATACGCGTCACATGAAGTCCCGCCAACGGCCGCCTCTGACCCTGACCGACCCGGATGTCGCCGATACCTCGGCCCCGGCTCCGGTCGAAGGCGAGACACCGATCGCGCCGATCGAGACGGATGCCACGGATGAACCCAGGCCGATGTCAGAGCGCCGTCGTCGGCGGCTGGAAGAGCAACGCAAACGCGAGGCCGTGGCGGCGGACACGCCCTTGGTGGCGGTCGAACCCGCGCGCGCCCCGGCCGAGGACCGCGATCGAACGGACAACCACACCGGCGCCCTGACCTTCACGACCAGCGCGGACGCCCCGCCCGCCACGATCACCCCGACCCCGGCGCCCGTGGCCGCCACCTCGCAGCCGACGCCGAGCCCGCCGTCATCGGGCCGGACCTATCTGATCGCGGGGGCCGCGGCCTCTCTCTGGGTCGGCGGTGTCGCCGCCTGGGCGGCTTATGAGGTCGGGGCCGGCAACGTCGCCCTCGATCCGCTCCGCATCGCCCTCTACATCCTGATCGCGCTCGCTCCCGCGGGGCTCGCCGTCATGCTGGCTCATGCCGTGCGCCAGGGCGCGGGCCTGGCGCACGAGACCCGGCGCGCGCGCGATCTGGCCGAGGCCCTGGTCGCGCCGACCGCTCTGGCCGCCCAGCAGACCGGCGAGGTTCTGTCGACGCTACGCAACGACATCGACCAGGCGGCCTTGGCGGCCGAACGCGCGCGCAATGACATGGCCTTGCTGCGCGAAGCCCTGGCCCAGGAGACCCAGCGCCTGAACGAGGCCGCCGAGACCGCCGGCCGCACCGCCCGCCGTCTGGTCGAGCAACTGGGTGCCGAACGCACCGAGATGGCGACCCTGGGAGGCCGACTCGACACCCAGGCCGCCGGCGTGCTCGACGCGGTCGAGAAACAGTCCCGGCTGATCGTGGACGCCTCCGACCTGGCCCAGACCCAGCTGCGCGAGGCCGAAGCCGCGCTGGCCGCCCGGGCCGCCGATCTGGCCGCCGCCGCCGGTGAGGCCCAGGACGCCGCCCGTCTCGCCGCCGACGACCTGGCGCGCCAGACCCTGCGACTCGAGAACGCCGGGACCGGCGTGGCCGAACAGATCCAGTCCGTCGAGGAGGGTCTGGGCCAGCAGCGCGCGGCCCTGGTCACGGCGGCCTACGCCCTTCGCACCGATCAGGAGGATTTCTCGGCCCAGGTCGAGAGCCAGCGCGCCCAGCTGACCGAACAGCTGTCCGCCGCCCGCGCGGCCGCCAGCGACCTGGGGGCCACCTCCACCCGTGCGACCGAGGGCATGCGCGATCTGGTGGAAGCCGCCACGGATCAATTCCGCGCCCTGGTCGAGCTGTCCCAGCGCGAGGCCGACGGGTTCGACGCCGCGACCAAGCTGTCGCTGGACAAGTTCGAGTCTCTCGCCGCCGAGGCGCGCGACACCCTGATCGAAGAGACGCGGCGCGCGCTCGCCATGCTGATGGCCACCGCCGAGGAAAGCCGTCAGACCGCCGCCGAGGCGGCCGGACAGGCCCAGATCCGCGCCGACCGCCTGGGCGAGGCTCTGTTCGAAGCGGCACAGAAGGCCGACGAGGCCGCCGACGCCCGCGTCGACGAGGCTCGCAGGATCGTCACCGACACCGTCGAACTGGTCGAGGAGGCCGGTCAGCAGGCCATCCAGAAGCTGGAGACCACCCTGGGCCGCATGACCGAAGCCCTGGCCGAGGTCGATGCCGCCATCGCCGACCTGGACGAACGCGCCTCGCGGCTGCCCGAGGAGGCCCGCGCCCGCGCCGAGGCCGTGCGCACGACGGTCGAGGAAGGGCTGGCCGCCCTGGCCGCGGCGTCCAGAAAGGCGGCCGAGGACACCGAGGCCCTCGACGCCGGCTTCCAGGAGCGTGTGCGGCGCAACTACGACATGCTGACCGAGGCCGTGCGGCTGATGGGCGTCGTTTCGGGCGAGCCCGCCCCGATCCGGCGGCGCGAACCACCGGCTCAGGCCCCGGCTTCGTCGACCCCCACGACGCCGCCGCCTCCGGTCGCGCCGGAGCGCCCGGCCGCCGAGAAGGAGCGCGGCTTCGGTCTGCGGGGACGCCTCAGACTGGCCCCGGCCGGCGACGATCCGGGCACCCGATCCGCCCCCGCAGCCTCGGACCGTCTGGACTGGAGCGATCTGGTCGACGACGCCGGTCCGGAGATGCCGTTGGAGCTCGACACGCCCGTGATGCCCGATGACCCGGCCGCGCTGGCGGACCGGATCACGGCGGCCATCCGCCGGATGGGAGTCGATCCCAACGCCCTGCTGCCTCGCTCTCGCGTCGAAGAGGCCGCTCAGGCCTTCGCCGCGCGCGATCCGGACCGGGCACGGCAGATCGTGCGTCGCGTCGCCCCCGCCGCGGTCCGCAGCGTGTCGCGGCGGGTCATCAGCGATCCAGAGCTTCGCGGCGACGCCGAGCGTTTCGTGCGGGGGTTCGCCGCACGTCTGGCGCAGCAGGCCGGCGACGGCGAACCGGTCGTTCTCGCGGCACTGGCGACGGACAGCGGACGGTCCTTCATGCTGTTGGACGCGGCGATCGGCGACCTCGCCTGACAGGGGATTCCCGCGCCAAAGCTTCCGCTCGGGTCGGATTTGGCTTGACGCCACGGACCGCTTTCCGCAACCGTCTCCCCGCTGTCACGACCTTGTCACGGACAGCCAAGGGATCGCAGTCTCGGTTCCCGGTTCGTATCAACGGCTCTCGCAAGGCTTCATGCTCGACACCCTCGCCGAGGAAAAGCCCGATCGCAGGCCCGCGATGCTCGTGTGCGTCTATGATGAGGCGGACGGGCTCTGGCCGATGCCCGGCCTTGAGGATGCCGCGACCGGCCCTATCGCCGCCCGCGTGGTTCCCCTGGGTCCGGATGAACCCGCCGCGCTGGCGACCCGCATCACAGGTGCCCTGGCCGACACCGATTGCCGCGCCATCCTGCTGGTCGGTCGCACGCGAAAGGCCGACCGCTTCCGCATCCAGATGCGCGCTGAGAACCGCGTCCTCGGCGGCGGGCGCAAGCTGTCGGACACCGGTCCGGCCCTGGCCCGGGCGACGGCCCCGATCGCCGAGATGGTCCGCGCCCTGGGAGACGCCGGCTTCGCCGCGGACGCCACCTCCGACAGCGAGGACGACGCCGGGTCCTACCTTCTCTATCGCTTGCTGACGGCGCTGCCCGACAACGCCGACGCGGTCGCCGTGGGTCTGCTGCGCGCGCCTGATGGCCTCGATGCCCACGACGCCCGGCGCGGTGTCGAGACCGCCGCCATGGCCATGGCGCGCCACCTGACGCCTCTGCCACGCTCCCGCCTCAGCTGAGCCGGCCCCTCAGCCCGACGGAGGCGATGACGCCAACCAGGGCGAGACCGGTCATCGCCAGATATCCCAGGCTGTCGAAACGCGCATACAACGGACCGGCGGCCAGCGTCGCCAGGCCGATCAGCACCCCTGCCGCCATGACCGAGTTGAGGGTCTGGGCCACCGTGTGGTCACCCGACGGGGCCAGCCGCTCGATGATCTGGACGCCCGCCAGATATGTCGCGGCGAATGTCAGAGCGTGCAGGCCCTGAAGCGGCCAAAGCATCCACAACGGGGGCGCGAAGGCCAATGCCGTCCAGCGAACGACCGCAGCACCTCCGCCGATACCCAGCACCGTCAGCGCGCCGATCCCCCGGCTCCGTCGCCAAGGCTCGACCCACCACATGAAGCCGATCTCGACGATCACCGAGAAGGCCCACAACAGGCCCGTGGTCCGCTCATCGATGCCCTGGGCCTTCCAGGCGATGGCGGAGAACCCGTAGTAGAAGCCGTGCGTGGCCTGGATCGCTCCAATCGCCACAAGCGCGGTCATGAAGACCCGATCGCCGAGCAGTCGGCCCACGCCGGCGAACCGATCCCGTGCCCGACCGACGGGTTCGATCGCCTCGCCCGGCAGGAGGGTGGCCGCCGTCAGGCAGAGCAGGCCGGACACGACGGCCACGGTGATGATGACCCAGTCGAGCTCGCCCGTGCTGAGGACCGCGCCCATCAGCACATTGGCGGTGACGAAGGCCGCCGAGCCGAAACCCCTCGGACCGGCGAAGCTGAAGCCATCGCGACGGGCGACCCGAAGGTTCAAAACGTCCGTCAACGGGATCAACGCCGCCATGGCCGTCGCCGCCACGAACCAGCCCACAGCCTGAAGCCAAAGCGCCTGGCCCAGACCCGCGACCGCGTAGGCCAGGCAGGCGACGCCGCCCAGCAGGGCGATCGCGGTGCGCCGCCTGGTGAATCCATCGGCCCACACCGCGATCACCGGGCCGGTGACCAGTCGGGCCAGCATGGGCGCGGCCAGCAGGCCCCCGATCTGGGCCGCCGTGAACCCCTGCCCGCTCAGCCACAGCCCGGCGAACGGCAGGCTGACGCCGTTGGCGGCGAACAGAAGCACATACTGCAAGGCCATGCGGGGCGCGGACGTCATGCGGCGATCCGATAGCAGACGCCGGAGATTCCGTGGGCTACGGTCTGCGAATGAACGGGAATCGGATGCTCGTCGGCTTCGCTGCCCTGAACGGGGCCATGGCGGTGGCCGTCGGAGCCTTCGCCGCGCACGGCGCGGGTCCTCAGATCAAGACGCTGCTGACGACCGGGGCAAGCTATCAGCTGGCGCACGCCCTTCTTGGCCTGGTCTGCGCGATATGGCCGGGGTCTCCCCGGCTGGTCCGCATCGCCGGCTGGCTGGCGACGTTCGGGGGTCTGATCTTCTGTCTGTCCCTGTCGCTGATCGGGGTGCTGTCCCTGCCGACGCTGGGGGCCGTCGCGCCGATCGGCGGAGTGCTGATGATCTCCGCCTGGCTGACCCTCGTCCTGGCCGCGTTCCGGTCATCCTCCGTCAACGACTGATCTTCTAACTGGAAGTCCCGAACACCGCATGGCTTTTCCCGTGACCGAGACGCCCCGCCGCGAGCTCTATCCCGAGCTCGAACCCTTCGCGTCCGGCTGGATGCAGACCGACAGCGTCCACGAGATCTATTTCGAGGAGTGCGGCAATCCGCAGGGACAGCCGGTGCTGGTGTTGCACGGGGGCCCGGGCGGGGCGGTCAACCCGGCCATGCGCCGGTATTTCGACCCGGCCATCTATCGCATCATCCTGTTCGATCAGCGTGGCTGCGGCAAATCCCGGCCCAACGCCTCGCTCGAAGACAACACCACCTGGACCCTGATCGAGGACATCGAGCGCCTGCGTGAACGATGCGGCATCGACCGGTGGACAGTCTTCGGCGGGTCGTGGGGCTCCACCCTGTCGCTCGCCTATGCGATCACCCATCCCGAGCGGGTGAAAGCCCTGATCCTGCGCGGCATCTTCCTGCTGACCAAGAAGGAGCTCCACTGGTTCTACCAGGACGGAGCCTCGATGATCTTTCCGGACGCCTGGGAAAGGTTTATCGCCCCGATCCCCGAGGATGAGCGTCATGATCTGATGGGGGCCTATTACCGTCGCCTGATCGGCGAGGATGCGGCCGAGCGCGAGCGCTGCGCCGTGGCCTGGTCCAGCTGGGAGGGCGACACCGTCAGCGTCGAGGGCCCGGCCGGCCGACCCGAGAAGTTCGCGGAGCCCGAGTTCGCCCTCGCCTTCGCCCGGATCGAATGCTGGTATTTCACCAACGGCGGCTTCTTCCCCGAGGAGAACTGGCTGCTGAAGAACATCGGCCGCATCCGCCACATTCCGATCTGGATCGCTCAGGGGCGCTTCGACGTCGTGACCCCGATCGCCAGCGCCTGGGCCCTGCACCGCGCCCTGCCCGAAGCCAGGCTGGACGTGGTGCGCGACGCCGGCCACGCCTCGTCCGAACCTGGCATCGTCGACAGTCTGGTCAGAGCCACCGACTGGGCGGCCGACCTATAGGGAACGGTCAGATCAGGCCGTAGCCCTTTGGCAGTTCGGCATAACGGTGGACCCGCGTCGACAGCACGAGCGCGAAGCCCAGCATCACCGTCATCATCGACGACCCGCCATAGGACAGCAGCGGCATCGGCACGCCCACGACCGGCGCCAGACCCATGACCATGGCCCCGTTGATCAGCACGAACAGGGCGAAGAAGGCGGTCATGCCGGCCGCCGACACCCGCGCGAAATGGCTGTGCGCCGTCGAGGCGATCCTGAGCGAGATCAGGATGATGGCGACGTAGCAGGCCAGCAGGCCGAACGAGCCGACGAAGCCGAACTCCTCGGCCACGGTCGAGAAGATGAAGTCGGTCTGGCGCTCCGGCAGGAACTCCAGCTGGCTCTGGCTGCCGAGGCCATAGCCCCGCCCCAGCACGCCGCCCGATCCCAGGGCGATCTTGGACTGGATGATGTTGTAACCCGTGCCGGTCGGATCCGACTCGGGGCTCAGGAAGGTCAGCACGCGATTGCGCTGATAGTCATGCATGCCAAACATCACGAAGGGTGGAATGGTCACGACGGCGGCGATGCCCCCGGCGGCGATCACCTTCCAGCTGAGGCCCGCGACGAACATCACGGCCGCTCCCGTCAGCCCGATGATCATGGCCGAGCCGAGGTCGGGCTGTTTGGCCACGAGCAGAAAGGGCACCCCGATCATGGCGACAGGGATGATCAGCTTCCACGACCACCGGGCCTCCTGGGCGGTCTGGTTGTGGTACCAGCGGGCCAGGGCCAAGACGAGACCCAGCTTCATGAACTCCGCCGGCTGGATCCGGATGAAGCCCAGGTTCAGCCAGTTCCGGGCGCCCCCGGCCACATAGCCCAGCGGCGTGAACTCGATCATCAGGACCAGCAACAACAGCACGGCGTAAAGAGGATAGGCCGCCCTGAACCACCACTTGGGGTGCAGCATGGCCAGGCCCAGCATGACCACCAGCATGGCCCCGAAGCGCGTCAGGTGATCCATCGCCCAGGGCTGCCATTCGCCGCCCGCGATCGAATACAGCATGGCCGTGCCGGTGAAGGCGACGACGCACAGCAGGGCGACGAGACGCCAGTCCAGCTCGGTGATCTTGGTCGACAGGCGGTCGCGCTCGCCGGGACGGGTCAGGGCGGACGCGGTCATTCAGGCGGCTCCGACAGATAGGGGCGCGGTCCCGTGGACGCGGCGGGAGCAGGTCGAGCGTCCACCTGCGCAGGCTCGGCTGCCCCGAGGGCGTTGGCTTCGTGAGAGCCGGGATCTTCCGTCTCCGCGAAACCCGACTGCTCGATCCGCTGCCGGATTTCCGGATCCTTCAGCAGGGCCACACGCATCACCTCGCGAGCGCGCGGAGCACCGGCCGTGCCGCCGCCCAAGCCCCCATGCTGCACGATCACCGACACCGCGTAGCGAGGATTGTCGATCGGTGCGTAGGCGATGAACAGGTTATGGTCCTTCTGGGACCAGACGTTGGAGCGCCGGGCGCCCGACCCATAGTTGCGCGTCTGGGCCGTCCCGGTTTTGCCGGCCATGCGCACAGCGCCGAGGCCCAGCTGACTGTTACGGAAGCCGGTTCCGCCCACGTCGGTCACGCGGTTCATGCCGTCGCGCAGGACGGCCAGCATCTCGGGGGAATAAGGCAGGTCCCGATCACCGCCGGGAACCGATTGCTCCTCGCCGCCGATCGATTTGATCAGCCGGGGTTGAACCGCCTTTCGCCCGTTGGCGAGGCGCGAGGTGTAGACCGCCAGCTGAAGCGCGTTCACCGTCAGCGCCCCCTGACCGATGCCGTAGCTGGGAGTCTCGCCCGGGTACCAGCGTCCGTCGCCCCGAACGGGATTTTGGCGACGCCACTCCCGATCCGGCACCAGGCCCGCGTTCTGGTTTCCGATGCCCAGATCGAACGTCTGACCGAACCCCATGGTGCGCGCGACATCGGCGATCGCGTCGGGCCCGACCTCGACCGCCAGGGTCATGAAGTAGACGTTGCACGAGTTCTTGATGGCCTCGCGCATGTCCTGGGAGCCGTGGGTGGCGTGACAGGCGAAGCGGCGGCCGAGATAGAAGGCCCCCCCGCAATGAATGCGTCGGTCCGGGTTCGCGCCCCGGATCAAGGCCGCCAGACCTGTGACCGGCTTGAATGTGGAGCCCGGCGCGAACACGCCGTTGATCGCCTTGTCGGTCAGCGGGCGCCGCTCGTAATCGGCCCAGGCGCGATAGATCGGTCCCGGCACCCCGGAGACGAACAGATTCGGATCGAACGACGGGGCAGACACCATGGCCAGGATGTCGCCGTTCCGAACGTCCATGACCACGCAGCTGCCGGCTTCCTCGCCGAACACCTCCAGCGCCCGGTTCTGGATGTCGGCGTCCAGCGTCAGGACGACGTCCTTTCCGGGCGTCGCCGGGCGCGAGCCACCGACGTCCTCGGCCACGACCCGCCCGCGCGCGTCCACCTCGACACGGTTGCCGCCCTCCACCCCGCGCAGATCTTCGTCCAACGCCCTTTCGACGCCGGAGCGGCCGATGCGGAAACCGGGATTGTAAAGCAGCTGGGGGACCTCTTCCCCGCGATCCCGGACCGCCGCGATGTCCCGGTCAGACACCTTGGCGACATAGCCGATGACGTGGGCGAACGATCCGCCATAGGGATAGAAGCGCGCCTCGTTCATGTCCGCCATCACGCCCGGCAGTTCGTTGGCGTAGATGTTGACCTTGGCGAACTCTTCCCAGGTCAGGTCGCTCTTGACCGGAACGGGGGCGAAGCGCGGGGCCGCGTTGACATCGCGGATGATGGCGCGACGCCGGTCCACGGTGTCAGGCAGCAGCTGTCCGAGCAGGTCCAGCGTCTGGTCCAGATCCTTGGTCTCGTCGCGCACGACCAGGACCCGGAAGCTGGGCCGGTTGCCCGCGATGACCACGCCGTTCCGGTCCAGGATACGCCCGCGCGGCGGGGGCACGAGGCGAAAGTTGAACTGGTTCTGGCTGGCGAGGGTCGCGTATTCCTGGGCCTGGACGACCTGCAGCTGCGCCAGACGCACCGTCAGGGCCGTGACGCCCAGGGCCGTCAGACCGCCCACCACGAAGGTTCGCCGCAGGAACGATCCCTGCCGCTCGTTGACATCGGAGAAGAAGATCGAAGGTTCGCTCATCCTGCTTCGCTCCCTTCAGGAGCTCCGCAGGACGGGGTCCTGCAGGAGATGTGTCCTGCGAAGCCTTGGCGGAGCAGGAAGCCTTGGCGGAGTAGGATCATCGGAACCGCACATCGCCGTCATCGAACCGCTGGACCATCCAGTCGGCCGCAGGAAAGAACAGAAGGGTCGGCACGATCTGCAGCAGGAGCGCGATCAGGCTGGGGGCCTGGCCCGCGTCCAGGCTGACCACCAGATAGACGAGGAAAAAGGCGATGGCGCAGCAGATGGCGTACCAGACGAACAGCACCTGGGTCTCCTGCCCCGCCAGCAGATTGCGGGATCCCAGGACCACCGCATAGACCGCGATCAGCGCCAGCGGCCAGGTCCCCAAGGTTCCGCCCCAGAAGATATCCAGGAACAGGCCCAGGGCGAACAGCACCCCGGGGGCCAGCATCGACGGCCGGATCAGCGGCCAGGCAAAGGCCAGCACCAGCGGCAGGACCGGCTCGGGCAAGGTCAGGCCGAACAGTTCGACCGGCGTGGCCAGCACGATGGTCAGGGCGATGGCGATCAGCGCCGGCCGGAACACCAGCTCGAACGAGCCGACGACCCTGACCGCCACGGGCCGTCTCATTGCGTCGCCCCGGGCGCAGGCGTGGCGGTCGCGCCGGCGCGCCGGGCGGCGGCGTCGCGAATGGACGCGGCCTGGGTCGCGTCCGGGGCCGGGGCCGTCGAGAGCCCCGCCAGAGGCGGCGCGTCCAACGCGGCCGGCTCCGCCAGCTGCCCGAAGTCCTCGAACAGCATGACGCGGACATAGTCGATGGCACCCCGGTCACTGAACAGCTTGACCCGCCAGCTGCCGTCGATCCCTCGGGCCACGACGCCGATCGGCACGCCGCGCGGCAGGCCCCCGCCATCGCCGGAGGTCAGGACGCGGTCGCCGGCCTGAACGGCTCCGGCACCCCGAACGAACTCCAGCCGGGGATTGCCCGAGCCGTCGCCGGTCAGCAGGGCCCGCGCGTCGGTCCGGTCGACCAGCACGGGAATGCGGCTGGCGACGTCGGTGACCAGCAGCATCCGGCTGACCCCGCCGGTGACGCCGACCACGCGGCCAACCAGACCGTGCTCGTTGATGACAGGATTACCGATCCGGATACCCTTGCCGGTGCCCGCGTCCAGCAGGCGGGCGTGAACGAAGGGCCCTCGCGATTCCGACACCGAACGCGCCGTGGCCATCGCGACCGGCGGCTCGGTGCGAAGCCCCAGCAGAGACTCGTATCGGGCGTTGACGTTCTTCAGCGCGATCGCCTGGTCGCGCCAAGGCTCCAGCTCGGCGACCTGCGCTCGCAAACGCCGGTTCTCGGACACGGCGAAGAAATATCCCTTGATGTAGTCCGTCGCCCCGCCGGTCCAGCGGACAGGTGCGGCCAGCACGCCGCTGGCGGGCGCGACGACAGCATCGAAGCCGGCCCGCACAGGACCATAGGAGTGCCCCTCGCCGTCGATGCGGCGGTCGGCCAGGATCATCAGGATCGAAGCGATCAGGGCGACCACGACCGCGACCGCGGCCGTCCAGGCCAGCGGCACCTTCAACTGATCGAACGGTCCGTCGCGGAACGCCACGGCCTTGCCTTCCAAAAGAGGTCAGAATCGGCGGGACGCCCCCCGCCGCTATGCGCAGCCTATCGCAAAAAGCAGGCCAGATTGGAACCGGCGAATTCGCTGCAATCACGGGGATTTGCAGTAATCCTCCCCCCTTGGGGGAGGTGGATCATCGCGACCAGCGATGAGACGGAGGGGGCAAGTCCTAGCGAACGCATTCGCGGCTGTCCCCCTCCACCGCTTCGCGGTCCCCCTCCCCCTACGGGTGAGGATTTAGAGCGCCGAGTCGAGGACGCCCTTCATCCAGCGCGGATGCTCCAGCACACGGCCGCAGCCGATGGCCACGCAAGACAGCGGATCGTCCGCCACCGAGACCGGCAGGCCGGTGTGATCGCGAATCTCGGCGTCCAGGCCGCGCAGCAGGGCGCCGCCGCCCGTCAGCATGATGCCCTTGTCGGCGATGTCGGCGGCCAGCTCCGGCGGGGTGGCTTCCAGCGCCACCTTCACGGCGTCGATGATCTGGCTGACGGGCTCGGCCAGGGCCTCGGCGGCCTGGCGTTCCGAAATACGGACCTCGCGCGGCACGCCCTGCATCAGGTCGCGGCCCTTGACCTCGATCGACAGGCCTTCGCCGTCGGCGGGGATGCGGGCGGTACCGATGTCCTTCTTGATGCGCTCGGCGGTGGTCTCGCCGATCAGCAGGTTATGGTTTCGACGCATGTAGCTGATGATCGAGTCGTCCATCTTGTCGCCGCCGACCCGGACGGAGCGCGAATAGACGATGCCCGACAGCGACAGCACGGCCACCTCGGTGGTGCCGCCGCCGATATCGACGACCATGGAGCCGGTCGGTTCATGGATGGGCAGGCCCGCGCGGCGGCCATCGGCTCGTCGATCAGGCCCACACGGCGGGCCGAGGCGTTCAGGCAGGAGTCGTTGATGGCGCGACGCTCGACCGCCGTGGCGCCCGAGGGCACGCAGACGATGATCTTGGGGTTCACGAAGCCCTTGCGATTGTGAACCTTGCGGATGAAGTGCTTGATCATTTCTTCAGCGACTTCGAAGTCGGCGATAACCCCGTCGCGCATCGGACGGATGGCCTCCATGTGGCCCGGCGTGCGGCCCAACATCTGCTTGGCCTCGATGCCCACGGCATGGACGATCTTCCGTCCACCGACGTTCCGCAGCGCCACGACGGACGGTTCGTTCAGGACGATGCCCTTGCCCTTCATGTAGATCAGGGTGTTGGCGGTGCCCAGGTCCATCGCGATGTCGTTGGAGATCGCGCCGAAGAGGGAGAAGCTCATGGGGGTCGGTTACCGTTCGGGTTGGGGCCGTCTGAGGCGATGCTGATCCAGCCCGTTTCGGCGATGCCCAGACCGAGGCGCATCCCCATACGCGCTCGGCCTCCTGATCGTCCTCGCCTGACGGACTGAGCGCCCGTTTGCCCGCTGCTACAGGCGATTACAAGCCCTGATCCCACCCGTGTCGCAGGCCGCGATCACGAGGTAGTTACGGCTCCGCTTCGCCTCGCGGTCAGGCAGCGCGCCCTGCGTCGAGGGCGATCGGCACCATCTGGTCCACCAGAGGATAGAGCTCGGTGTTCTCGCGCTCGACCCGGAGCGCGAGGGCCCCGATGATGCCGTCCGTCGCCCGGGCGAAAACGGCCGGAGAGACAAGTATGGCTTCGATCGACCACTGATCGCGGTAGGCGACCCACGCCCCGAGGATGCCGCCCATATCCGCAAAGCACTCCGATGCGATCCGTCGGACACCCTCGTCGGCAGAGGAAATCAGCAGCGGGTACATCCACCCGTCCTCCGCCTCCAGGTGCTCAACCAGAAGGCGATCCAGGCCGCTGATCGCAGCCCTGGCAACTGTGGCCACATCACGCGTCATGCGGGTTCTGGCGAGTCCGGCAAGGGTGCTCGCCTGTCGCAGAATACGATCGTGTTCCGAGCGAAGTTTGCGCGTGGCCATCACAGTCTCCTGACTATGACAGCTTTACTTCGCGCCCGGTAACGAGGTGCTAACGTCACCCTACGTTGAAGTACCTACTCGGAGACCTTGCTCGTGCCCGCGTCGATCTCCCGCCTCCGGACGAGTTCGCGCACGCCCAGCATGGCGGCCAGCCAGACGACGGCGACCGCGACCAGGATCAGGGAGGTCCAGACGCCGTCTCCGCTGACGGCGGACACGACCGCTCCGCCGAAGAAGGCGACCAGGGCGGTCTTGGGCAGGACGCCCAGCGCGCAGCCCAGCAGGAAGGCCGGATAGGACGCCCGAGTCGCGCCGAACGCCATGTTGACGACGATGAAGGGCGCGGACGGAACATTCCGGATCATGAAGCTGGCGTAGAAGGCGTTCTTGCCGACGAACCGCTTGAGCCGCGCCAGAGTGCGGCTGTCCAGCCGGTCGATGAGACGCGCGGTTGGGCCACGGCCCAGCCAGTAGGTCACGCCCGCCGACACCACCGTCGCCGCCCAGCTGTAGAAGAAACCCAGCGACGGGCCGAAGGCGACCACGCAGGCCGCGATCAGGATGAACTGGGGCGCGCCAATGAAGGCGGCCGCCACGAACAGAGCCACCGTGGCGGCGAAGGCCCACGGGCTTCCGCGATAGCCCTGGAGCCAGCCCTCCAGATTTTCTTCGGCGTTGAGGGCGAACTGGGTCTTGCCGAGCGCGAGCAGGCCGAGCGTGGCCCCGATCAGCAGAACGGCCGCCAGGGCCGTGCGCCAGCGGCGGCCTTCCATGTTCAGGATGAAATCGAGGATGCGCCTCATGGCGAGGCGTTTGATCCGACTTTCGCATCTGCGTAAAGACGGTGACCTTCCCGGGGAATCGACGATGTCCGACCTGCAGTCCTCCGCCCTCGCCCGCGTGGCGCCGTCCGCGACCCTCGCCGCAACCGCCAAGGCCCGCGCGCTGAAGGCTGAGGGACGGAACATCATAAGCCTGGGCGCCGGAGAGCCGGACTTCGACACGCCGGAGACCATCAAGGCCGCCGCCATCGCGGCGATCCAGCGCGGCGAGACCAAGTACACGGACGTGGACGGCCTGCCGGAACTGAAGGCGGCCATTGTGGCCAAGTTCGCGCGCGAGAATGGACTGAGCTATACGGCGGCGCAGATCCACGTCGCGCCGGGCGGCAAGCCGGTGATCTACAACGCCCTGGTGGCGACGCTGAACGCGGGTGACGAGGTCATCGTGCCGGCCCCCTACTGGGTCAGCTATCCGGACATGGTGCTGCTGGCCGGCGGCGATCCGGTGTTCGTGACGGGCGAGGAAGCCGATGGGTTCAAGCTGCGGCCAGAGGTGCTGGAGGCCGCGATCACGCCCCGGACCAAGTGGCTGATCCTGAACAGTCCGTCCAACCCGACCGGCGCGGCCTATACGCGGGCCGAGCTGGAGGCCCTGGCCGAGGTGCTGCGGCGGCATCCCCATGTCTGGGTGCTGACCGACGACATGTACGAGCACCTGATCTACGGCGACTTCCAGTATACGACGATCGCCCAGGTCGCGCCGGATCTGTACGACCGCACCCTGACCGTGAACGGCGTGTCCAAGGCCTATGCGATGACGGGCTGGCGCATCGGCTATGCAGGGGGCCCGAAGCCCCTGATCGACCTGATGCGCAAGGTCGCCAGCCAGACCACCTCCAACCCCGCGTCGATCAGCCAGTGGGCGGCGGTCGAGGCTCTGAACGGACCGCAGGACTTCCTGCCCGAGCGGGGCGCAGCCTTCGAGCGGCGGCGTGACCTGGTGGTGTCGATGCTGAACCAGGCGACGGGCATCCGCTGTCCGACGCCGGAGGGGGCGTTCTACGTCTATCCGTCCATCCACGGCCTGATCGGCAAGACCGCGCCGGACGGGACCGTCATCGACGGCGACGAGGCCTTCGCGACCGCCCTGCTGGAAGCCGAAGGCGTGTCGGTGGTCCATGGAGCCGCGTTCGGGCTGAGCCCCTATTTCCGCATCAGCTATGCGACGTCGGAAGCCGTTCTGGAGGACGCCTGCGCGCGCATCCAGCGGTTCGCTGCGTCCTTGCGCTAGCTCGCCCGGCTGACGGCGAAGTCGGCGAGGCTTTCCAGGGCCGAGCGCCAGTCGCCGCGCGGCAGAACCTTGAGCGCCGCCTTGGCCGCGTCGGCGTAGTCGCCGGCGGCGTCGAGGGTGGCGGAGACCGCGCCGGTGCCGATGATCAGTTCGCGGGCGCGGCGGAAGTCGTCCTCGGTCCGCTGGTTGCCGTTGATGGTGCGGTCCCAGAAGGCGTCCTCGCGGCCGCGCGTGCGGGCGACGGCCAGCAGCAGCGGCAGGGTGACCTTGCCTTCGCGGAAGTCGTCGCCGGCGTTCTTGCCGAGGGCCTCGGAGGAACCGCCGTAGTCGAGGGCGTCGTCGGCAAGCTGGAAAGCCAGGCCCAGGTTGAGGCCATAGGAGCGCAGGGCCGCGGTGGTCCGCTCGTCGGCGCCGACGCCCACGGCGCCGGCCTCGGCGGCGGCGGCGAACAGTTCGGCGGTCTTGGCCGAGATGATCCGCAGATAGGTTTCCTGATCCAGGTTCAGGTCGTGAGCGCGGGTCAGTTGCAGCACCTCGCCCTGCGCGATCACCCCCGACGCCTGGGCCAGGATGCCGAGGGCGCGGATCGCGCCGGTCTCGACCATCAGCTCAAAGGCGCGGGCGAACAGGAAATCGCCGACCAGCACGCTGGTGGCCGAACCCCAGATCAGATGGGCCGCGACCTTGCCCCGGCGGCGCTCGGACCCGTCGACGACGTCGTCGTGCAAGAGGGTGGCGGTGTGGATGAACTCCACAGACGCGGCGAGCTTGAGCGCGTTCTCGACCTCGGTCGCGCCGACGGCGCGGGCCGCGGCGATGGTCAGGAGGGGACGCAGTCGCTTGCCGCCCGCCGAGACGATGTGTTCGGCCAGCAGGGGAATGACCGGCACCTGGGACTGCATCCGGTCCAGGATCAGGGCGTCGACCGCCGCCATATCGCCCTTGGCCAGCCGGGCCAGGGTCTCGACGTCGCCTCTCGGGCGGGCTGCGGTGAGAACGGCGGCGTCCAATGAATGCTCTTTCAAACCTCGCGGCGCGAGGGGAGTTCGCGTCGCCCGATCGTCCGTCCCTTGCGGCGCGGCGACACGCCGGACAATGGTGACCCCGCCATGAAGGGTCAAGCCGCGTGACCGTCGCATCCCCACCCCCGGAAGGGGCCGAGCCGAAGACCGAACCGACCGAGAACGCCCTGCTGGGCGGAAGGGTCCGTCTGCTGCAACCCGCGCGGGGCTATCGCGCGGGGATGGACGCGGCCCTGCTGGCGGCCACGGTCGCCGCAAAGCCCGGCGAGACGGTGCTGGAAGCGGGCTGCGGGGCCGGCGCGGTCCTGACCCAGATCGCAGCACGGCGGGCGGGGGTGGCCCTGACCGGGATCGAGCGGGACGCCGTCGCCGCCGAACTGGCGCGCCGCAACGCCGTCCTGAACGGCTGGGCCGAGCGGATGACGGTGATCGAGGGGGACGTGGGGCGCGGCTTCAAGGCGCTGGGCCTGCCGCGCGCCGACTGGGGGGTGTCCAACCCGCCCTATTTCGATGACGCAGGGGCGCTTCGGGCCCCCTCCCCGGCCAGGCGCGGGGCGTGGATCGCCGACGACGGGCTGGCGGCCTGGGTCGGGTTCCTGACGGACGGGGTCAAGGACGGGGGGCGGGTCGTCGTGATCCACCGGGCGGACCGGCTGGCCGACCTGCTGGCGCTGTTCGGAGGACGCTGCGGGTCCTTCGCCATCCGGCCGGTCCAGCCCTTCGCCGACGAACCGGCCAAGCGGGTGCTGGTCCAGGCGGTCCGGGGCGGTCGGGCGCCGCTGAGGCTGCTGCCCGCCCTGATCCTGCACGACCGGTCGGGGGCCAAGCATACCGCCGAGGCCGAGGCGATCCTGACGGGTGAGGCGGGACTGGACTCGTGAGACACCGAGTCCAACGAGTGCAAAAGCTAATAAATCTTGTGAAGAGTAACAACATTAAGTTCTGATAACATTGGCTTTCTCTCTCTCCTTTCGGGAGGTGGTCGAAACGGAGCGGAGACCGGGTGGGGGCGGCAAGGTGAGGTCGCACAGGTCCGGGTCTGAATCGCCCTGCCCTCCCCACCCGATCGCTTCGCGATCTGCCCTCCCCCGAGGGGGAGGGAGAGCGTATGGAGACACCCATGTCCCTGCGCCCCCTGTTCGTCACCCAGGTCTATGAGGCCAGCCTGGCCGATGCCCCCGGGTTCTCCGGCTTCAACGACGGCCTGGCCGAGGCCTGCCGAATGCTGGCGGTCGAGGACGGGGCTGGGCGGGCCTGGTGCCGCGAGCACGGCTATCGCGGCTATACCTCCTATGGCTCGCTGAACGACCTGCCGCAGCGGCTGCCGGAGTTCGCGGAGCTGAAGCGGCATCTGGACCGTCACGCCACGGCCTATGCCAGGGCGCTGAACTTCGATCTGGCGAGGAAGCCCCGGCTGGACACCATGTGGGTCAATATACTCAAGCCCGGCGGCTCGCACAGCGGCCACATCCACCCCCACGCCTTCCTGTCGGGCACGGTGTATGTCGAGGTGCCGGACGGGGCCTCGGCCCTGAAGCTGGAAGATCCACGCCTGGCGATGATGATGGCGCGACCGTCGGTGAGCGTGGACGCGCCCGAGGCGGAGCGGCCTTTCGTCTATCTGGCACCCCGCTCCGGCACGGTCCTGATGTGGGAAAGCTGGCTGCGGCACGAGGTGCCGGTGAACGCGGCGAAGGCCGAGCGGATTTCGGTGAGCTTCAACTATGCCTGAGACATCCGCACGTCGCGTCGCCCTCGTAACGGGAGCGGCCTCAGGCATCGGTCGTGCGGTGAGCCGGCTGCTGTCCAGAGAAGGGTGGGCCCTTGCTCTGGTGGATCGGAATGCGGCGGCGCTCGATGCTCTGGCGCGAACACTGACCACCGCAGAGGCCGTCGCCTTCGCGCAGGACGTTTCCGACGATGCCGCCTGGGCCGACACCGAAAGCGCTCTGCGCGAGCGGTTCGGAGGGCTGGACGGTGTCGTGGTCAACGCCGGGATTTCCGAGAGCGGGACCATCGCCGATCTGTCGTTCGAGGCATGGCGGCGGGTGCTGTCGGTCAATCTGGACGGGACCTTCCTGACGCTGCGGACCGGAATGCGACTGCTGCGGGACGGGGGCGCAGCCGTGGTCGTATCCTCGGCATCCGCCGTCAAGGCCGAGCCCGGCGTCGGGGCGTATGGAGCCTCCAAGGCGGCGGTGCTTCAACTGGCGAAGGTCGCGGCTCGGGAAGGCGCGGCACGGGGGGTGAGAGTCAACGCCATCCTGCCCGGCGGCGTCGAGACGCCGATCTGGCGGGGTATGGCCTTCTTCGACGATCTGGTCGCCGAGACAGGCTCGGAGCAGGCCGCCTTCGACCGGATGGCCGGGTTCGCGACGCCGTTGGGCCACTATGCCAAGGCCGAGGAGATCGCGGGGCAGATCGCCTTCCTGCTGTCGCCCGGGGCCCGGACGATGACCGGCGCGAGCCTGGTCGTGGACGGCGGCTATACGCTTTAGGTCGGTCGTGTAACCTTCCCCGTCCCCCACCGTAACCGGGCCCAAGTGACCGACCGCGAAGCCCAACTGAAAGCCTTGATGCTCCGTGGTCTGGATGGCGATGCCGCCGCCTGGCGCCTGCTGCTGTCCGATCTGGGGGCGCACCTGCGTCCCTTCTTCCGCCGGCGACTGTTCAATGGCGGGGAGGACGCGGAGGACCTGGTGCAGGAAACCCTGATCGCCATCCACGCCAAGCGGGCCACCTGGGACCGCGCCCAGCCCTTCACCGCCTGGGCCTTCGCCATCGCGCGGCACAAGCTGATCGATCATCTGCGCCGCCAGGGCCGGCGGCCGACCCATCCGCTGGACGAAGCCGCCGAACTGTTCGCCGACCACACCGTCGAGGACGGGGCGACGCGGGCCGACCTGACCCGCATCCTGGCCCTGCTGCCGGCTCGCCAGCGTCGGCTGATCGAGGACGTGCGGTTGAAGGGCCTGACGGTCGCCGAGGCCGCCGCCAACCACGGCTACACCCTGACGGCCGCAAAGGTGTCCATCCACCGCAGTATGAAATCATTGAACGCCCGCTTCGCGCCCGCGTCCGAGGGAGCCGAAGATGAAGACGGATGACCTGATCGAGGCCTTGGCCGCCGACCTGCCCGCGTCCGGGGCGCGCCAGGTGGAGCGGCGTCTGCTGCTGGCGCTGGTCGCCGGGGGCCTCCTGGTGCTGCTCGGCGTCGGGCTGTGGCTCGGCTTCCGCGAGGATCTGGGGTCGGCGATGATGGGGCCGACCTTCTGGATCAAGGCGGCCTATACCGGGACCCTGGGGGTGATCGGCTTCTGGCTGCTGGATCGGCTGGGGCGGCCCGGGTCCGCCATCCGGGCGCCCTTGGTGGCCTTGGCGCTGATTCTCGTCGCCGCTGCCGGCTTCACCGCCTGGGAGTTCCTGACCATGGCCGAGGCCGAGCGCATGCCCGCCGTCATGGGCGAGAGCGCCCGCGAATGCGCGCCCCTGATCCTGATCCTCAGCCTGATCGCGGCGCCGTTCGTGTTCGGCGCGGCCCGGGGGTTCGCGCCGATGCGGCCGGGCGCGGCGGGGGCGGCCGCGGGCCTGCTGACGGCGGGCCTGGCGACGACCCTCTATGGCCTGCACTGCCCCGAGCAGACGGCCAGCTTCGTCATGGTCTGGTATTCGCTGGGGATCGGACTGGCGGCGGCGGCGGGCGCGGTGATCGGGCGGGTGCTGTTTCGTTGGTGACCTGAATTGCCGCTCATCCCCGCGAAAGCGGGGACCCAGTTCTTTGGGCGATGGCTTTGTCCATAACACGAAGACTCTGGTCCAGGCCGCTGGGCCTCATGAAAGCACTGGGTCCCCGCTTTCGCGGGGATGAGCGGCAGGGAGAAACGGCAGAGCGTTTGCCCTTCCCGCCCCCAATCGCTACATCCCGCCCCAACCTCCGACAAACCAGAACGACAAGG
The DNA here is from genome assembly GCA_002280475.1 of Brevundimonas subvibrioides. Lineage (GTDB taxonomy): Bacteria > Pseudomonadota > Alphaproteobacteria > Caulobacterales > Caulobacteraceae > Brevundimonas > Brevundimonas aurifodinae. Next base: position 1,395 of record NCEB01000037.1, on the reverse strand, counting down.
GCGCGACGCACTCCATGGCGCAGCAATGCCAAGGCCGCCGACGGCATCAAGCGCGGATACCTGGAGCAGGAACCGCACCTGGATGAAACCCTGAACGTCCGCGAGAACGTCGAGGCCTGGTGCGAGGAAAAGCAGTGGGTCAACCGCTTCAACGAGGTGGCCGGCGAACTCGGCGAAAACTACACCGACGAACTGATGGAGGAGATGACCGCCCTTCAGGAGAAGATCGACGCGGGCGACGTCTGGGACATCGACAGCCGCATCGAGATGGCGATGGACGCCCTGCGCTGTCCGCCCGACGACTGGATGACGACCAACCTGTCCGGCGGCGAGAAGCGTCGCGTGGCGCTGGCGCGGCTGCTGCTGTCCAAGCCCGACATGCTGCTGCTGGACGAACCGACCAACCACCTGGACGCCGAGAGCGTGGCCTGGCTGCAGCATCACCTGGAGGCGTTTCCGGGCTGCGTCATCCTGGTGACCCACGACCGCTACTTCCTGGACCTCGTGACCAAGTGGACGCTGGAGCTGGATCGCGGCAAGGGCATCCCCTACGAGGGCAACTACTCCGGGTGGCTGGAGCAGAAACAGAAGCGGGTCGTGCAGGAGAACTCGGAATCCGAGGCCCGTCAGCGCGCCCTGACCCGCGAACTGGAATGGGTGCGGTCCGGTGCCAAGGCCCGCCAGGCCAAGTCCAAGGCCCGTCTGGCCGCCTATGAGAAGATGGTCGCCGAGCAGGAAAGCATGCGCGGCGCCCAGACCCACGCCCACATCCAGATCCCGCCCGGGCCGCGCCTGGGCAATGTGGTGCTGGAGGTCGAGGGGCTGCAGAAGTCGTATGGCGACAAGCTGCTGTTCGACAACCTGACCTTCAAGCTGCCGCCCAACGGCATCGTCGGCGTGATCGGACCGAACGGCGCGGGCAAGTCGACCATGTTCAAGCTGATCACCGGCCAGGAGACGCCGGACGGCGGCACCATCAAGGTCGGCGAGACGGTGAAGCTGGCCTATGTCGACCAGTCGCGCGATGCGCTCGATCCCAACAAGACCATCTGGGAAGAGATCAGCGGCGGCACCGACGTGATGATGGTGGGCAAGCGCGAGATCAACACGCGGGCCTATGTCGGCAGCTTCAACTTCAAGGGCGGCGACCAGCAGAAGAAGGTCGGACAGCTGTCGGGCGGTGAGCGCAACCGCGTCCACCTGGCCAAGACCCTGGCGACGGGCGGCAACCTGATCCTGCTGGACGAACCGACCAACGACCTGGACATCGAGACCCTGCAGAACCTGGAGGAGGCGCTGGAGGAGTTCGCGGGCTGCGCCGTGGTCATCTCCCACGACCGCTGGTTCCTGGACCGCCTGGCGACCCACATCCTGGCCTTCGAGGGCGACAGCCAC
>NCEB01000036.1 GCA_002280475.1 Brevundimonas subvibrioides | reverse complement strand
GGCGATGTCCGATGACCCGACGAAGCTGACGGCGTGGATCAGCGGGTGGATCAGGATGGCGTCGACCGCCGCCTTGTCACCGTGGACGACGTTCAGCACGCCCGCGGGAGCGCCCGCCTCCATCATCAGCTCGGCCAGACGCACCGGCACCGACGGATCGCGCTCCGAGGGCTTCAGGATGAAGGTGTTGCCGGTCGCGATGGCCACGCCGAACATCCACATCGGGATCATGGCCGGGAAGTTGAACGGCGTGATGCCCGACACCACGCCCAGCGGCTGGCGCATCGAATAGACGTCGATGCCGGGACCCGCGCCCCAGGTGTATTCGCCCTTCAGAGCATGCGGGATGCCGCAGGCGAACTCGATCACCTCCAGGCCCCGCTGGATGTCCCCCCTGGAGTCCGCGACGACCTTGCCGTGCTCGGCGCTCAGCAGCTCGGCCAGCTCGGTCATGTTGGCCTCGACCAGGCGCTTGAACTCGAACATCACCCGCGCGCGGCGCTGGGGGTTGGTCGAGGACCAGCCCTCGAACGCGTTCTGGGCGGCCTGGACCGCGCGATCCATCTCGGCCTCGGTGGCCAGTTGCACGCGGGCCTGGACCTCGCCGGTGTTCGGGTTGAACACGTCGCCGAAACGCCCCGACGATCCGGTGAAGGACGCGCCGTCGATGAAATGGTGGATGTCGCGCATGCGAGCGTTTCCCTGAAAGCGGACTGTTCTTGTTTGGCGGGCGGTTTAGCCGCCGCGCAGCGTCCGCGCCAGCGTCACCGCGTCCCGCCCGCCACCCATTTCACGTCGGCCGCGCCGTTGGCGTTGGCGCGGCGGGCCGCGACGAACAGGTGGTCGGACAGGCGGTTCAGATAGCGCAGGGCCTCGGGCGTCACCGCCACGCCGGTCTCGACCAGCCGGATGGTCTCGCGCTCGGCCCGACGCGCGACCGTGCGCGCCAGGTGCAGATGCGCCGACAGCGACGAGCCGCCCGGCAGGATGAAGCTGTCCAGCGCCTTCAGGCTCTCGTTCATCCAGTCGATTTCGGCCTCCAGCCGCTCGACCTGGGAGGCGACGATGCGCAGGGCCTCCCATTTCGGGGCCGGGTCGTGGGGTGTGGCCAGGTCGGCGCCCAGGTCGAACAGCTCGTTCTGGATGCGGCCCAGCATGGCGTCGATGCGGTCGTTCTGGCCCGAATGCAGGCGGGCCACGCCGATCACGGCGTTGAGTTCATCGACGGTGCCATAGGCCTCGACGCGCGGATCGCTCTTGGACACCCGCACGCCGGACGCCAGGCCGGTGTCGCCCGCATCGCCGGTGCGGGTGTAGATCTTGTTCAGGACGACCACGCGCTCAGCCTCCGCCCTGAGTGGATTTCCACCACATGCCGAGCACCAGCAGAAGGACGGCGACGGCCTGCAGTCCGACCCTCAGCCGCATCAGCTTGTTGGAGTTCGACCGCGCATAGTCGCCGCCCCGGAACAGGGAATAGACGCCGAAGCCCAGGGTGACCGCCACGGCTCCGATGGCGGCCAGGATCAGGATGTCGAACACGGTCATGGGCGACTATCTAGGCCGACGGCGTGAGCGACGCCAGCGACACGCCCTGCGACGTTGACGCCCGGCTAACCCTGCTCTTCGGCGCGATCTAAACCTTTGCCGTTCAGGGTCCTCGGAGCAGGAGCCCCGATTTGACCGACCGCGCTGTCCGCAACCTCGCCAACCTCAGGGTGTCGGCCTCGACCGCGCGGGTGCTGAACCTGCTGCAGGTCTGGCACGAACACGGCGGCTCCGAGGGCTGGAAGTCGGGGCCCATGTTCCAGAATCCGACGCTGAACCGCTCGCTGATCCTCAAGCATCGGCTGCGCCGCGACGAGATCGATCGGTTCCGCGTCCGCCGCCACGTCGCCACCAAGGTGATCCTGCCCATCGATCAGGGCGATCTGCGGGTCGGTGGCCGCTATCTGTTCGTCGACCAGATCGGCTTCGACCGCACCCTGGAGGAGACGTTCGGCATCGGTCCGTCGCACCCGGACCGCAAGCTGCTGGCCCTCATGGACGAGCTGCCGGGGCTCGACCCCTTCCTTCTGCGCGAACAGCTGCGTCGAAACGGCCTGGCCCCCGACGCCTGCTATTTCAACCTGTCGCCGGCGGACCTGGGACGGATGGGCGAGTTCGTGGCCAGCGAGATCCGGCCGTTGGTCGATCTCAGCCTGGGACCCGACACCGATCTGGCGGCCGAGAACCCGGTGGCGCGCCTGACCGCCAAGATCATGTCCTTCACCCCCGGCGAGGACATGAGCGCGCTCGGCGCCACCCTGCAGCTGGAGCCGCAGGAGTATGAGGAGGGCGTCTTCTGCTGGAAGGGCTTCCTCTATTACAAATGGTCGCTGCAGACGATCATCGGCGACGTCGGCGGGGTCATCGAGGGGGTTCGCCGTGTCCGCGCCGCGGGCCGCGTGGACGCCGACCAGCACATCGCTATCGACCGGGCTCGCGAGCAGGTGCGTCGCCGCATCATCCTGACGTGCGAGGCGGCCGCCGACATGCTGCGCGTCTATGACGACGCCTTCACCGGCCTCACCCAGCGCGGCGACCCGTCGGCTTTCCGGGACTTCCTGCGCGACGCCCCGATCCTGTTCGCCCGGCTCGGCGAGCGGCTGGGCGCGGTCCAGCACATCGTCAGCTTCTGGTCCTACCGGATGGCGGCCGGCAAGCCGCGGCTGACGGCCGAAGAACTGATCGATCTGCTGTCGGATTTCGAGACCAGCCTGTCGGGGCGCGAACGGCCCGACGTGGTGGCGCTGGCGGCGTAGAGATCAGCCGAGATCGGTCTCGCTGAGCCCGGCCGCCTTCATCAATGCGCGCTGAAGTCCGAGCTTGAGCGATGCGTTCGCATGGATCGGTACGGACACTCGTGCCGCTGATCCGGCCTTGCCATAGATGTGATGGCTGCCGTTGATACGAAGAAGCATCCAGCCATGACGTTCGAGTAAGCGCGCGAAATGCCGACCCGAGATTGCCTTCATACGGCGATGTCGTATACCCGGCCGCCATCGACCGCATCATCAGGCACGTCCGCGCCCAGCCAGCCGACGATGGCCTCGCGCATGTTGGCCATCAGTTCGTCTAGGGTCTCGGCTTGGGTCGCGCAGCCGGGGAGGGCGGGGGCCTCGGCCCAGAACCCGCCCTCCTCGGCTTCGTGAACGACAATCCGGATGTTCATGCCGCCAGGATAGCGCCCGGCGGCCTGAACGCCAATCAATACCGGTAATGATCCGGCTTGAACGGCCCCTGGGCCGGCACCGAAATATAGTCCGACTGTTCCTTGGACAGGGTGGTCAGCCTGGCCCCCAGCTTGCCGAGGTGCAGCATGGCGACCTTCTCGTCGAGATGCTTGGGCAGGACATAGACCTGGTTCTCGTACTTGGACTTGTTGGTCCAAAGCTCGATCTGGGCCAGCACCTGGTTGGTGAAGGAGGCCGACATCACGAACGAGGGGTGGCCCGTGGCGTTGCCCAGGTTCACCAGGCGGCCTTCCGACAGCAGGATGATCTTCTTGCCGTCCGGGAACTCGATGTGGTGAACCTGGGGCTTGATCTCGTCCCACTTGAAGTTCTTCAGGCCCGCGACCTGAATCTCGGAATCGAAGTGGCCGATGTTGCAGACGATGGCGTTGTTCTTCATCGCCCGCATGTGGTCGACGGTGATGACGTCCTTGTTGCCGGTGGCGGTGACGAAGATGTCGGCCTTGTCCTGGACGTCTTCCAGGGTCTGGACCTCATAGCCTTCCATGGCGGCCTGCAGGGCGCAGATCGGGTCGATCTCGGTCACGACCACGCGGGCGCCGCCCTGGCGCAGCGAGGCGGCCGAGCCCTTGCCCACGTCGCCGTAGCCGCAGACCACCGCGACCTTGCCCGACAGCATGACGTCGGTGCCGCGACGGATGGCGTCGACCAGGCTCTCGCGGCAGCCGTAAAGGTTGTCGAACTTGGACTTGGTGACGCTGTCGTTGACGTTGATGGCGGGGAAGGGCAGGTCGCCGCGCTCGGCCATCTGATACAGGCGGTGCACGCCCGTGGTCGTCTCTTCCGACACGCCGCCGATGGCGTCGCGGATGGCCGAGTAGAAGCCCGGCTTCTCGGCCAGATAGCGCTTCATGACCTTGTAGAGGGCTTCTTCCTCTTCGTTCTGCGGGTCGTTCAGGACCGAGGCGTCCTTCTCGGCCTTGGGCCCGAGCACGCAAAGCAGGGTGGCGTCGCCGCCGTCGTCGAGGATCAGGTTGGGATAGCCGCCGTCCGCCCATTCGAAGATCTTGTGGGCATAGTCCCAGTATTCTTCCAGCGTCTCGCCCTTGGTGGCGAACACTGGCGTGCCGGCGGCGGCGATGGCGGCCGCGGCGTGGTCCTGGGTCGAGAAGATGTTGCACGACGCCCAGCGCACGTCGGCGCCCAGGGCTTCCAGCGTCTGGATCAGGACCGCGGTCTGGATCGTCATGTGCAGCGAACCGGCGATCCGCGCGCCCTTCAGCGGCTTGGCCGTGCCGAACTCGTCGCGCAGCGCCATCAGGCCGGGCATCTCGGTCTCGGCGATGGCGATTTCCTTGTTGCCGAAGCCGGCGAGGGAGATGTCGCGGACGATGTAGTCGGTCGCAGGGTTCGTCATGGGGTGCGGCTCCTTGAGCGCGGGCGTCGGTTGCGCGCGCCTATAGCCTCTGCCCGGGGCGAGGGCAAGAAACGTATAAGGATGTCCTTATATGTCGCGGCGGCTTTCGCGCGCCGACGCCATCAAGCTCGCGGGGCCGGGGCCTGCATGGAGCGGGTGGCCGGGACGCCGATGCTGGGTTCGCGCGCGGCGCCGGCGGTCTCGCCCGGCTTCATGAACTTGACCAGCACCCGCTGTCCGATCAGCAGGGGCGCGTCGCCGGCGGTCACGACCACCTCGACCACCCGCTCGTCCGACCGCTGGGACGGATCGTCCGAGGCCAGTTTGCGCGCACCGAACACGGCGGCGCGGCGCAGGACCGAGCCGACATAGACGGTCGAGGGGTCGCCCTCGGGCGTGATCTCGACGGCCTGACCGGTCGAGACGTTGGGGATGTCGCTCTCGACGATCTCGGCCCGGGCGATGCGCGGCGCGTTGGGCTCCAGATCGAACAGGGTCGAGACGTTCAGGGTCGAGGCGCCCGAACCCGGGTTGGCATAGCGGCGCACGATCCGGCCGTCCGACGGCGCGCGGATGACGGTCAGTTCGACGTTGTAGGCGGCCTGGTCGCGGCGGGCGCGGGCGGTCTGGACCGCCGCCTGCTGGGCCGCCAGACGCGCCTGGGCCGAGGCGATCTGGTCGCGCGCCTGGTCCAGCCGCTGGCCGGCGACGAAGTTGGTGGCGACCAGCCGCTCCAGCCGGTCATACTCACGCTGGGCCGTCCGGATATCGACCTGGATCAGGCGCAACTGGGCCTCGGCGGCGGCGAGGTCGGCCGACGCGGTCTGAAGTGCCAGGCGCGGCTCGTCGTCCTCCTGGCGAGCCAGGATCTGGCCGGCGGTGACGGTGTCGCCCTCCTGGACCAGCACTTCGCGGACGACGCCGCCCCGACGGGCCGCCACCTGGATCAGGCCGCCCTCGATATCGACGCGGCCGTTGGCGATGGCGGCATAGGGGCTCTCGACCTGCTCGGCCGCGGCCTTTTCCGCATCGGCCTTCCTGGCCGCGCCCTGACCCTGCATGAACAGGAAGCCGGCGACGATGACGAGGATCAGCAGCACGCCGATCCAGACCCATTTGTTCTTCAGGAAGCCGGGCATGCGTTCAGTGTCCTAGGAGCGGTCTTAGTGATGAGACGCCAGGGTGGCGTTCGGATTGGGCGTGCGGCGTTGGTCGTCGATGATGATGCCGTCCTCGATCTTGATGACCCGGTCGGCCCATTCTTCCAGGCGCGGATCGTGGGTCACGCAGATGACGGCGGCGCCGTGCTCCGATGCTGCGCGACGCAGCAGGCGGATGACGATCTGGCCGTTTTCGCCGTCCAGCGCCGAGGTCGGTTCGTCGGCGAACAGGATCTGCGGGTCCTTGGCCAGGGCGCGGGCGATGGCCACACGCTGCTTCTCGCCCCCCGACAGGGCCGAGGGCCGCTGATGCAGGCGCGGCTTCAGGCCCACTTCCTCGAGCGCGAGGGTGGCCCGCTTCTTGGCGGCGGCGGGCGTCAGGCCCTGGAACTTCAGCACCGTCTCGACCTGCTGCAGCGCCGTCAGGGCCGGGAACAGGTTGAAGCCCTGGAAGATGAAGCCGCAGTGATCCAGGCGGAACTTGTCGATCTTGCCGCTGGACAGCTTCCACAGGTCGTCGACGTCCAGGGTGTCGACGCGGCCTTCCTCGGGGCGGAGCAGGCCGGACAGGGCGGCGATCAGCGTCGACTTGCCCGAGCCGGACGGTCCCATGACCATGGTCAGGTCGCCGTGGCGGGCGTCGAAGTCGACCTTCTTGAGGACCTCGACATAGGCCTTGCCGGACTTGAACCGCTTGACCAGGCCCTTGGCCTCGATGGCGAAGTCGCCGTGCTTGCCGTGCGATTTGGTCGTCATCATCGCAGCAGGTCCGCCGGCTGGCTGTTCTTGAGGACGCCGAGCGACAGCAGGCCCGAGATCATGGCGATGGAGATCAGCCCGCCTCCGACGGCGATCAGGGCCTGGGGCTGAAGGGCGATCAGGACGCCCTGGGTTCCCGCGAACACCGCCACCAGCCAGGTCAGGCCGATCGCGGCGGCGACCCCGACCACGCCGACCCAGAAGCTCAGCTCGACCACGATGCGCCGCAGACTGGCCATGCCGACGCCCAGTGCCCGCAGCGAGGCGAACTCCTTGATGTTGGCCATGATGGCCCCGCGCAGGGTCTGCCAGGTGATGGCGACGCCGATGATGATGCCGACCACGGTCACCCCGCCCAGGATGATGATCAGGGGGCCCTGTTCGAACATGGCGCTCTGGTTGGCGTCTGCCAGGTCCTGTCGCGTCCAGGCCTTCCACTGGCCGTCGCCCTGCTGGTTCAGTTGTTCGGCCACGACCTCGGCGCGCGTCGGATCGCTCAGCTTGACCATCAGCGGTCCGACGCGCGGACCGGTGTCGGCCTGGCCGACCATGCGCAGGGTGTCGCGCGACATGACGATCGACTGCTGCATCATGTTGGGATAGCCCCTCAGGATCGCCGCGACCGTGACCGTCTGACCGTTGTATAGGGCCTTGTCGCCCAGCTTCACGCCCAGCGACCGCATCGCCGTCTCGTCGATGGCGACGGTGTAGGGCTGTCGGAGCGCCTCCACCAGTTCGGGCGAATAGTCCGTGGGGATGGTCACCGAGCCGGGGCGAGTGTCGATGATCGAGGTCTGCACGAAGTTCTGCTTGGGGGCGCCCGCGCGGGCGCGTTCGGCGACGGATTTGGTCGGGTCGACGTTCCTGACCGACTGGAAGCTGCCGCCCGCCCCGTCCAGAGGCTGGACCTCGACCACCTCGGGATGATTGTAGGCCAGGGGGATGAACCGTCGCGGCACGCCCGCCGGCCCGCCGATCAGCGACTTGGCCCCAGGCTGCATGATGATGATGTCGGCGCTGGACCGCTCGATCGTGGCGGTGAAGCCCTTGCCGATGCCGATGAACACACCGGCCATGCCGAGCACCAGCAGGCCGGACAGGGCCAGCGCCATGACGGCGGCCATATAGCGGCGCCACTCGTAGAGCAGCGTGGAAAGAGCGAGCGACATGGGGTGCGGAGTATCCCTGACTGACGGCGGTATCTGACGCCCTTCAGCCTTCCCACCAAGTTAAATCGGGGTAAGGACGCTTGTCATCGACAGGTCTTGGCGGCACCGCTTGACCCGCTCCGCCCGATCCCCTCCATTCCCGGCCGAACATGGAGTCCCGCCGCATGCGTCTGATCCTTCTGGCCACCACCGCTCTTGCCCTGTCCGCCACGGCCGCCTCGGCCGAAGAGGGGATGTGGACCTTCGACAACTTCCCCATCGCGCGGGCGAACCAGACGCTGGGCACCAGCATCGATCAGGCCTGGCTGGACCGGGTGCGGCTGAGTTCGGTGCGGTTTGGGGGGTGTTCGGCCGGCGTGGTCTCGGACGCCGGACTGGTGCTGACCAACAATCACTGCGTCGCCAGCTGCGTGGCCAATCTGTCGACCCAGGCCGTGAACTATGCCGCCACCGGGTTCACCCCCCGGACCCGCGAGGAGGAGCTTCGTTGTCCGGGCGGCACGGCCGAGATCCTGACCGACATCACCGACGTGACCGACCGCGTCCGGGCGGCGGGCGCCGGGTTGACCGGCCAGGCTTTCACCCGCGCGCGCGACGCCGAGATCGGCCGCATCGAACAGGAACTGTGCGCCGGCGATGACGGCACCACCCCCGCCGACCGTCGCTGTCAGGTGGTCAGCCTGTACCGGGGTGGCCAGTTCAAGCTCTATACCTACAAGCGCTATACCGACGTGCGCCTGGCCTGGGCGCCCGAGGACCGGGCCGCGACCTTCGGCGGCGACCTCGACAATTTCAGCTTCCCGCGCTTCGCCATCGATGCGGCCTTCATCCGCCTGTATGAGAACGGCCGGCCGGTCGCGACGCCGACCCATTTCGTCTGGAACGACGACCAGCCGGTGACCGGCACGCCCGTGTTCGTCTCCGGCAGCCCCGGATCGACCCAGCGCCTGCTGACCCAGGACCAGCTGGCCTCCATCCGCGACGTCGTCCTGCCGATGGACCAGCTGATCGCGTCCGAACTGCGGGGCCGCCTGATCCGCTTCGCCGCCGAGAGCGAGGCGAACGCGTTCATGGCGATGGACCCGATCGTGGGTCTGGAGAACACCTACAAGCGTGGGCTTGGCCGCATGCGCGCCATGACCGATCAGGGCTTCATGGGCCGCCGGGCCGATGCCGAGGCCGACTTCCGCGCCCGCGTCGCCGCCGACGCCGCGATGGCCGAGGCCGCCGCCGACCCCTGGGATGCCTTGGCCGAGGTTCAGCCGGCGGTGCGCGAACTCTATGTGCCCATGGCCCTGCTGGAGGGCGGCACCGGCATCGGCACGACCTCGCCCGGCGGCGGCTCGGTCCTGTTCAACTATGCCCGCACGCTCGTTCGCGCGGCCCAGGAACGCGCCAAGCCCTCGGCCGAGCGCCTGCCGGAATACGGCGACGCCCGTCTGGGGGCGGTCGAGAACGCCCTGATGGCCCCCCGGCCGGTCTATCCGGAGCTGGAGCAGGTGCGGATGGAATGGTGGATGTCCAAGACCCGCGAGTGGCTGACGGTCGACGATCCCCGCGTGCGCACCCTGCTTGGCCGGGAGTCGCCCGAGGCCCTCTCGGCGCGACTGGTCGAAGGCTCGACGCTCGCCGATCCGGCCGTGCGCCGCGCGCTTTGGGACGGCGGGCTTGAGGCCATCCAGGCGTCCGACGACCCTCTGATCCAGTGGATGCTGTCGATCCAGGACGTGACCCGCGGCGTTCGCTCGGATTGGGAGACCCGCGTCCAGGCCCCGACCGAACAGGCGTCCGAACGCCTCGCCGCCGCCCGCTTCGCCGCCTATGGCGACACGGTCTACCCCGACGCCACCGGCACCCTTCGCCTGACCTATGGCCTGATCGAAGGCTCGAACGTCCCGGGTCAGAGGTTCGACGGCTTCACCACCTTCGACGGCCTGTGGGACCGTGCGACCGGCGCGCCGCCCTTCGACGTGGCGCCCAAGCTGCTGGCCGCGCGCGAGGCGATCGACGGCGACACGGTGCTGAACATGACGGTGTCGTCCGACACTATCGGCGGCTCGTCCGGCTCTCCGGTCGTCAATGAGGCGGGCGAGATCGTCGGAGCCAACTTCGACTCCACCGTCCTGACGCAGAGGAACGCCTACGGCTACGACCGCGACGTCAACCGCAGCGTGATCGTCACGACCGGCGCGGTCACCACGGCGCTCCGCGACGTGTACGGAATGGATCGGCTGGTCGCGGAGTTGCGCGCGGACTGAGGCTCGGCCGACAACCGGTCAGGACCGACGGGCGACCTTCGGGAGTTCGTCGGCCGCCGACTTCAGGACCTCGTTGATCCGCGTCTGCCACCCGGCTCCCGTCGCCTTGAAAGCGGCGAGAACCTTGGGCTCGATGCGGATCGATACCTGCACCTTGGGCTCATCGACGCTGGGTCGGCCGCGCCGTGGGCGAAACTGCGAAAAAGCCGCGTCGGAGAACACCGACCGTGCCGGACGGGCGCGGGCGAAATCATCCGCTGTCAACGGGGGCACGTCGTCCTCTGGGTCCAAGCTCATGTCCAATTCTCCCGGTAGAGCTTTCGCTCGTGCTTTTCCGCTCGCCGCAAGCTGATCGGACGGATGCGGTCTTCCCGATAGGTGTGTGCCACGACGAACAGATCGTCTCCGATCGGACCGATAGAAATCCATCGATCCTCTGCATAGGCGAAGCGTCTGTCCTCGAATGTGATCATCAAGTCCGCGTCCATCTCAAAGGCCAGAGCCAGGGACACGCCATGCTTGGCGATGTTGGCCTTGTCCTTGGCGGGATCGAAGTCAGACATGATTTAATGTATCACATTTAGTCTCAAGTCAAGGATTCAGCCGCCCCTGGTGGTCGTCGGCGGCGAAGACGACGTCGCGGTCCGGGCGTTTCACCTTGGAGCCCGGCCGTTTCAGCTCGGTCAGGATGTGGCAGATGACGTTGATGCGGGCGGTCTTCTTGTCGTCGGTGGCCACCACCGTCCACGGGCCTTGCCTGGTATGGCAGTCCGACAGCATGCGGTTCCGCGCGGCGGAATAGCCGTCCCACCGCTTCTGCGCCTCGGCGTCCAGCGACGAGACCTTGAACCGCTTCAGGGGGTCGTCGACGCGCTCGGCCAGGCGTTTGGCCTGTTCGGCCTTGGAGATGTCCAGCCAGATCTTGATCAGCTGGATGCCCGACCCGCGCAGCAGGGTCTCGAAATGCGGCACGTCCTTGAGGAACTGCTCATGCTGCTCGGGGGTACAGAAGCCCATGACCGGCTCGACCCCGGCGCGATTGTACCAGGATCGGTTGAAGATCACCCATTCGCCCGCCGCCGGCAGGTGGGGGACATAACGCTGGAAGTACCACTGGGTGGTCTCGCGCTCGGTCGGCTTGGGCAGGGCGACGACGCGGGTCTGGCGCGGAGAGGCGTATTCGGTGATGCGCTTGATGGCCCCGTCCTTGCCGGCGCTGTCGCGGCCTTCGAAGACGATCAGCACCTTCTGCCCCTGTTCGATCGACCAGTGCTGGGTCTCGACCAGTTCGATCTGCAGCGCCTCCAGCTCGGCCTCGTAGTCGTCCTTCTTGCCCATGATCGCTTCTCCAACCCTTTCCGTCATCCTCCGACCTGATCGGAGGATCGGATGTTCAACAGCTCGTGCGAAGCCGTTAGCGCTTCAGTGGACGCGCGTCCGACCCTCGGATCAAGTCCGAGGGTGACGGAGTGAGGGTTTGGCGATTGTGACCTTCATGCAGGCCGGTCATTGTACGCCCACATGAAACGCGACTTCGCCGATTTCTGGAATCTGTTGTGGGAGGCGTTGCTTGGGGTCTGCGCCGCCTTCGCCTTGCTGAACGTCTTCGCCCCTCCGCAGGACCTGCCGTGGAAGCCGCTGGACCTGAACCGGCCGATCGGCCAGGCCACGGCCGCCAAGGTGTCGGACTTCGCCGTCGCCTTCTCCGCCCCGCGCGAGGAGGTCGAGGCCGTCACCACCGCCTGTATCCAGACCCTGAGGGACGCGGGCGTCGAGGTCCGCCGCGCCGAGGACATCGACGGCGGCGGCTTCTGCCAGGTTCGCAACGCCGTGGTCATCACCGGCGGCGAGATCACGCCGCTGCGGCCCGGCGGCCTGACCATGCAGTGCCCCCTGGCGGTGCGCTACGTCCTGTGGGACCGACAGGTGCTGCGTCCGGCGGCCCAGTCCATCTACGGCTCGGCCCCGGCCTCGGTGAACAACTTCGGCACCTATTCCTGCCGCCGCATCTATGGCTCGACCGATGAGAGCGATCGTCCCAGCGAGCATGCGCGGGCCAATGCCCTGGACGTCGCCTCGGTCACCCTGGCCGACGGGCGGACCGTTTCCGTCGAGGCCGACTGGAGCGGACAGGGGCCGCAAGGGACCGAGGGCTCGGGCTTCCTCAGGGCCCTGCGGAACGGGGCCTGCCGGGTGTTCGCGACGGTGCTGACGCCCGACTACAACGAGGCGCACCGCGACCACCTGCACCTGGATGGGGCGCCGCGCGGCCTCTGCGCCTGATTTCGCTTAACCTCGATCGCCCGACGGGCGAATCGTTCAGGGTTGACCGGGATTGACGGCTGGGAGACAACATTCGCGCAATCCGGATTTCGCGTGGGGTCCAAACCCGCGTCGCTCCTTCTATGAACGAGCCTGTCCAGATGGATTGTCGGGCCCCCTGAAAGGGTGCTCGCCTGGAAGAGCGCGTTTATGGAGACGCAACAATGGCGACCGGTACGGTCAAGTGGTTCAACCCCACGAAAGGCTTCGGCTTCATCCAGCCCGAAAGCGGCGGCGCGGATGTGTTCGTTCACATCACCGCCGTGCAGAAGGCTGGCCTGACGGGCCTCGATGAAAACGCCAAGGTGTCCTACGAGCTGGAATCCCAGCGCGGCAAGACCTCGGCCGTCGACCTCAAGCTGCTCTGATCGACTTCGATCAGGGTCGCTGAAGCGATCAGGCGGGCGCGGTTCCTACGGGGGCCGCGCCCGTTTTCGTTCGGGACGACACCTGCGCCAGGACGATGGCGGCCAGAACGAGCGCCCCGCCCAGGGCCTGGACCGGGGCCAGGACCTCGCCGAACACCAGCCAGCCCAGAACGCCCGCGACGATCGGCTGGATCAGGATGGTCACCGCCGTGATCGAGGCGGGCAGTCGCCCCAGCGCCCAGGCCACGCCGCCCTGGCCCGCCACATGCATCAGCCCCATGCCGGCGCAGGCGGCCCACCCTGCGGCGGTGGCCGGGATCATGTCCTCGCCCAGCATCAGGGCCACGCCGCCCATCAGGGGCAGGCCGGCCAGCGTCGCCCAGAAGGTGACCTTCAGCGCGCCCGCCGTGGTCCGGGCGAACTTCACCATCAGGAAATAGCCCGCGTACCAGACCGACACGAGCAGCGAGAGGGCGTCGCCCAGCGGCGGGTTGGTCCCCTGTCCCCCCGCCTTGCCGGCTGCCATGGCCCAGGCCCCCGCCATGGCGAAACCCAGCGCCAGAAGGAACAGCCGCGCCGGCTTTTCCTTGAAGAACAGCCAGCCGATCAAGGTCACGACCACCGGCGTCAGGTTGCACAGCACCGTGGCGTTGGCGACCGAGGTCATGACGATGCCGTAGTGCCAGAAGCTCAGGTCCAGCGCGAAGAACAGCCCCGCCAGCAGCATCCATTTCGACGGCCGGCCGATGCCCTCACCGCCCGGTCGCGCGACCAGGAGGAACAGCAGCGGCATGGCGAACACGAACCGCCAGAACCCCGCCGCCGCCGGCCCCGTCTCGGTCAGCCTCACCAGGATCGGTGCCAGCCCCAGGATCGACGCCGAGGCCAGCACGACCAGCAGGGGAATCAGGCGGGAGGGGGCGGTGGTCATTCTCCCTCCCCTTTATGGGGAGGGACCGCGAGGCGCCAGTCGAGCGCGGGTGGGGGCGTTCAGAGCGAGCGCACGGACGACACGGCCCCACCCGGGCTTCGCTCCGCTCCGCCGTCCCTCCCCATGAAGGGGAGGGAGAAAGCCATCAGAAGCCCAGCTCCGCCCTCAGCTCCTCCGCCGTCACGCCCGCCTCCCTCAGCGCCATCAGGGTCACCGACCCGTCGCGTTTCGCATAGCGTTTGCCGTCCGGGCCCAGCAGCAGGCGGTGGTGGCGATAGGCCGGCGTGGGCAGGTCCAGCAGGGCCTGGAGCACCCGCTGGATCGAGGTCGTCTCGATCAGGTCCTCGCCCCGGATCACATGGGTCACGCCCTGGGCCGCATCGTCGACGACCGAGGCGATGACGTATCCCGCGCCGATGTCCTTGCGCCCCACGACCATGTCCCCAAGTGTCTCGGGCCGCGCGGTCTTCGCCCCCGGATCGGCCGTCTCTTCGACCCAGGTCAGGGCGTCGAACCCGCCCAGCCGGCCAAGCGCCGCCGCCAGCGACAGCCTCCAGGCGAAGGCCTTGCCTTGAGCCAACAGCGCGGCCTCCTCGTCCGCCGACAGCGGTCCGCCGGTGAAGGCGCGCGCATCGACCGGATCATCGCCGTGCGGCGCCCCGCCCGCCAGGGCCATCAGCTCCTTTCGGGTCCGGAAACAGCGGTACAGCACCCCCATGTCCCGCAGCCGCTCCAGCGCCGCGTCATAGGCTGCGCGTCGCTCGGACTGGCGCACCACCGGCCCGTCCCAGTCCAGCCCCAGCCAGGTCAGGTCCTCGATCAGGGCGATCTCGTACTCGGGCCGGCAGCGGGTGAAGTCGGTATCCTCGATCCGCAGCAGGAAGCGTCCGCGCGCTTCGCGCGCCGCGGTCCAGGCGGTCAGGGCCGAGAAGGCGTGGCCCCGGTGCAGCAGGCCGGTGGGCGAGGGGGCGAAGCGGGTGGTGAAATGCATACCGAACCTTGCCGCTCATCCCCGCGAAAGCGGGGACCCAGTCCTTTGGGAGTCCGAGCATTTCGGATCGCCTTCGTCCGTTGGATCGACCCGCCGAGTTCCGCGAAAGAACTGGGTCCCCGCTTTCGCGGGGATGAGCGGAGAGGTGGAGGCGCCTGTTGCCGGCGTTGGCGGGAATCGGACGCTATCCGCCTCGCCACCCGCGAAAGGGGTGATCGGGCGCGAGACTTCGTCCAGACTGAACATCGCCCGACGCTAGCGCCCCGCCCGGGCCGATCACAAGGACGACGACCATCACGCCAAGAGACCTCGCCGCCGCCCGCCGGGCGCTCGCCGACCGCGATCCGGCCCTGGCCCGCGCCCACGCCCGGACCCCGCCGTTCGAATGGCGGGTGCGCGAGGCGGGGTTCGTCGGCCTGTTCCGCATGATCGTGGAGCAGCAGGTGTCGGTCGCCTCGGCGGCCTCGGTCTGGGCGCGGCTGGAGGCGGGACTGGGCGGGATCACGCCAGAGAACCTGCTGGCTCATGACCACGACAGTCTGCGCGGCATGGGTCTGTCGCGGCAGAAGGCGACCTATGGCCAGGGCATGGCCCGCGCCCAGATCGAGGGCACCATCGACCTGGAGCATCTGTCGACGCTGGACGATGCCGAAGCCATCGAGGCCCTGACCGCGCTGAAGGGTGTCGGGTTGTGGACGGCCGAGGCCTATCTGCTGCTGTGCGAGGGGCGCACCGACGTCTTTCCCGGCGGGGACGTGGCCCTGCAGGAAGCGATCAAGTGGGCGGACGGGGCCGAGGTCCGCCCCGACACCAGGGGGGCCTATGTCCGCGCCGAGATCTGGCGGCCGTATCGCGGCGTCGCCTGCCACCTGTTGTGGGCCTGGTACACCGGGGTGAAGAAGGGCGAGATCGTGCTTGAGGCCGCTCCATGACAGGCCTGGCTGATCCCGCCGTTCTGGCCGCCGAGCTGGCGCGACAGACCGATGTGCTTGGCGCGCTCGATTTCGCGGGCGTCGCCGTCTTCGCCGCCACGGGGGCCCTGGCCGCCGCGCGCGAGAAACACGACCTGGTCACGTTCGGCTTCTTCGCCGCCGTGACCGGCGTTGGGGGCGGCACCCTGCGCGATCTGCTGATCGGAGCGCCGGTCTTCTGGGTCGAGGACTGGCGCTACATCGCCGTCTGCCTGGCGGGAGCCATGACGGTGTGGCTGGTGGGGGCGGGGCCGTGGCGGTTCCGGGCGTTGCTGTGGCTGGATGCCCTGGGCCTCGGTGCCTATGGCGTGCTGGGCGCGGCCAAGGCCGAGGCCTTCGGCGTGGCCCCCCTGATCTGCATCGTCATGGGGGCGCTGACGGCCTGTTTCGGCGGGATCGTGCGCGACCTGCTGGCGGGCCAGCCCTCCATCCTGCTGCGGCGAGAGATCACCGTCTCGGCCGCGCTTCTGGCCGCCACCGTCTTCGTCACCGCCAGGGCCCTGGGCCTCGATCCCTGGCCGGCCGCCCTCATCGCCGCGCCCGCCGGCTTCATCCTGCGCGCCGGGGCCCTGGTCTGGGGGTGGAGCCTGCCGGCCTTTCCGGGCGGCCTGGTCCGGCGGTAGGCCTGAGGGGTTCGGTGCAGGCCGGAGGCGTGAGCCAAGAGGTTCATCACAACGAGCACAACGAAGGCACTAAGGGCACGACGTGTCCGAGCTGGTGGATCGGTCACCGATTGTTCCCGGCAAGCGCTGCGTCACACGCTGTCGGCGGCGAAGCCGCCCCTGTTTCCCCTATCTGCGAGAGGAACCGGCTATCTCGGACAATCGCTCGGTCCCGTCGTGTCCTTTGTGGCTTTCCTTCGTCGTGTCCGTTGTGAAGAACCTCGACCGTCCACCAACACGGTCGACTGCCAGTATCCCACGGCTCTCCACAGCCCAGTCTTCACGGAACCGACGCCAAGCCGTCATGGCGGCGGCGACGAATCGAGGTTAGGGTCGATCCACCAGAGAGAAGGAGCGACGTCTTCAGTCCGATTTCCTCGATCCATCCCGGCATGAGCGGGAGGGCCTGATGCAGGTCTCCCACAAGCCGCCGTCCGGCTTTCCGGCCCTCGTGCTGAACGCCGACTTCAGGCCTTTGTCCTACTACCCCCTGTCACTCTGGCCGTGGGAGGAGGCGGTCAAGGCGGTCTATCAGGACCGCGTGGACGTGGTCTCGACCTATGATCGGGTCGTGCGCAGCCCGTCGATGGAGATGCAGATCCCCAGCGTGATCGCGCTGAAGAGCTACGTCGACCAGAACCGCAGCCCCGCCTTCACCCGCTTCAACGTCTTCCTGCGCGACGGCTTCACCTGCCAGTACTGCGGCGACACCGCCGAACTGACCTTCGACCACGTCATCCCGCGCAGCCGCGGCGGACGCACGACGTGGGAGAACATCGTCGCCGCCTGCTCGCCCTGCAATCTCAGGAAGGGCGGCCGCACGCCCCAGCAGGCGCACATGCCGATCCGCCGCGCCCCGCACCGGCCCAACGCCTATCAGCTCCAGGACGCCGGCCGCCGCTTTCCGCCCAACTACCTGCACCAGAGCTGGCTGGACTACCTTTACTGGGACATCGAGCTCGAACCCTAGGGTTTCCCGGTGTTTCCGTTTGATGCCCAAGTGCCTGACTTATAGGCGGAATGTGGGCAAAGGGCGATTGCCCGTGGTGACCGCCGTATCCTCCGATTTGCTCCGTTCTGGTGACCATGTGGTGACCAGAAGACGGGCTCAAACCCCGCAGTGGCGGGACGGAGGAATCATGTCTGGTGACCATATGGTGACCACGGCCCGGCTGACCAAAAGATCGGTCGAGAATCTGCCTCCCAGGGCGGAGCGCTACGTGGTCTGGGACACCGAGTTGAAGGGCTTCGGCGTGCGGGTCTCGCCGCAGGGACGCCGGACGTATCTGGCGCGCTATCGAACCACCGGCGGGGCTGACCGCCGGCTGACGCTGGCGACCCACGGCGTGATGACGACGGAAGAGGCGCGGGAACAGGCCCGCCGCATTCTGGCCGAGGCAGCAATGGGCGGCGACCCGCAGGGGGCGAAGGCGGACCGGCGCGCGGAGATGACCGTCAAGGATCTGTGCGAGCTCTACATGGCCGAGGGCACGGCGACGAAGAAGGCGACGACCCTCCGGATCGACCGCATCCGGATCGACAGGCACATCAACCCTCGGCTGGGATCCCGAAAGGTGACGGACATCACCCGTGGGGACATCCAGCGCCTGATGATCGATGTCGGCAACGGCAATATCCGGGGCGCCGCAACCCCGCACACGAGGGGCGGGAAGGGAGCCGCAGCGCGCACGGTGGGGCTGCTCGGCGGGATCTTCACCTTCGCCCAGGAGCGCGGCTTCGTGGAGATCAATCCGGTTCGCGGGCTGAAGCGCTACAAGGACAACAGGCGCGAGCGGTTCCTGTCGGCTGCGGAACTGGCGAGGCTGGGCGATCTGCTGACCGAGTTGAACCGGGCGGGAGGTGATCCGCGGCATGTGGCGATCATTCGGGTGCTCCTCCTGACCGGGGCGAGGAAGAATGAGATCGCACAGCTTCGGTGGAGCGAGGTCGATCTCGAGAATGGGCTGCTTAGGCTCCGCGACTCCAAGACGGGTCCGAAGGTGATCCGCCTGGGCGCCGCGGCGACCGCACTTCTGGCGCGATGCCCCAGGTCGCACCCGACCTGGGTCTTTCCTGACCGGCGCCATGTGGACCGGCCGGTCAGCAACCTCGACTGGGCCTGGGTGACGATCAGAAATAGGGCCGGGCTTCCGGACGTACGGATTCACGACCTCCGACACAGCTTCGCCAGTGTCGGCGTGGCCGGTGGTGAGGGGCTGGTGCTGATCGGCAAGCTGCTCGGGCATGAGCATGTGGCGACAACCAACCGATATGCGCATCTTTCGGACGATCCGCTGCAGGCCGCGGCCGATCGGATCAGTTCGCGCGTTGCGGACGCCCTGGGACTTGCCAGCTCAAACGATCCCGCACCCGCGAGCGCCCAGGCTTGACCGGCCTGCGTCATTCAGTCTGGACGGTCGCGAGGAATATTAGTGGGCGCTTTTAGGAGGTTTCTTGGAAGGTGGACTTTCCGCTCCGGAGTTTGTGGACACCGGAAGTGCATTCCGCGAATCGCAGAACAGTTTGTGGAACTTCGGGCGCTCACAAATCCGTTTGTGAAACGGCAAACGTGTTTCGCCTTTCAAAAGTTCGCGGCGTGGTTTAGGCCACTCTGATGCCCATGGAGCCCTGCCAACCCGACGCGCTGCCGCTGGCAGACCTCGACTGGCGGAGGCTGTTGCCGCTGGTCGGGAGGGCGAACGCTGCGCTCGCTCGCTACGATGGAATGCTTCAGACGCTTCCCAATCCAGCGGTGCTGTTGTCGCCGATCACTGTCAACGAAGCCGTGCTCTCCTCTCGCATTGAGGGCACCCAGGCCACGCTGGATGAGGTGCTGGAGTTCGATGCCGGCATTGAGGCGCCCGAGAACCGGCGCGGTGATATCGAGGAGGTCACCAACTATCGGGTGGCGGTCCAGATCGCTGAAGCCGAGCTGGATCGTCGGCCCCTCTCGCTGTCACTGGTGAAGAGCGTCCATCAGCGACTGATGCAGGGTGTGCGCGGGCGCGATAAGGCCCCCGGCGCCTTCCGCGAGGACCAGAACTGGATCGGACGGCCTGGTGCTCCTCTGGAGCGGGCGCGGTTCGTACCGCCAAGTCCGATCCTCCTTCCGCAAGCCTTGGAGAACTGGGAGGCTTATCTGGGCAATCAGGAAGAGGATCCCATCATCCAGACGGCGATCTCTCACGCCCAGTTCGAAATCCTGCACCCGTTCAAGGACGGCAATGGCAGGATCGGTCGCATGTTGATCCCCTTGGTCCTGTATCAGCGGCGAGCGCTATCGCGTCCGATGTTCTATCTTTCCGAATACCTCGAAGCACACCGGGACGAGTACTATGATCGCCTGCTCGCCATCACCGACGACGGGGACTGGCAGGGCTGGATCGAGTTCTTCGTCATGGCCGTCGTCGCCCAAGCGGAGGGCAACCTGGAGAAGGTGCGGCGCATCCGCGACCTTTACGAGGAGATGCGCCGCCGCTTCGTCGATGTAACCCATTCCCAGTACGCCATGGCGGCCGTCGACGCCTTCTTCGCCCGCCCTGTCATTCGCGCCACGGACTTCCGGCGCCTCGCGGGATTCAACACTCGGGTCACCGCCAACAACATGCTGCGCCAGCTTGAAGCCGCCGGATTGATCCAGCGCATGCGGGAAGGCGCGGGCCGGATCTCCGCCATTTATGCGCTTCCCGAGCTGATCAACATCACCGAGGGCCGCGCGGTGCTTTAGGCGCGCGGCTGAAACAGCATGAGCGATCTGATCAGCAAGCGAACGCGTAACGCCTTTCGCGAAGCGCTGGTCGGGTGGACGATTTCGGAGATTCAGACGGAGTTCGACAACGAGGGGTTCACGCCCAACCTCAACCACGATCCTGGCGTCAGCGGGATGCGCCGAGGCCTGGTTGAACAGATCTATCAGGCCATAGACTTCGGCGATCATCGTGACGTGTCTCGCCTGCTTGAGGTCTATCAGACGGTGGTCGCCACTATCCGGCGAGACCAACCGGATCTCGCCGGCACTCTCATCGACCATCTGCACCGCGACGGTGTCGATACCGAGGGACCATCCTTTCGACTGCGCTCGAATACGCCCGCCGCCTTGCGGCCGCTGCACGCCGTAGCCCAGGCGCTTACGGCCGCGCAGGTCCACGCCCAAATCGCCCGAATTGACGCCTCGATCGACCGGGATCCCGCACTGGCGATCGGCACCGCGAAGGAACTCGTCGAAACGATCTGCAAAACCATCCTGTCGGACGTCGGAGACGAGCCGAGGAACATGGATCTGGGCGACCTTGTGAAGCGGACGACCCAGCGCCTCAGCCTGACGTGACCCCCGTTTCTCATCCAGCCATAACGAGAGTCCTCTGGTGATCTGAGCTTGGGCTGGTGGGGTTGGCAAGAGGCCGGTCTGCGCAGCCATC
>NCEB01000035.1 GCA_002280475.1 Brevundimonas subvibrioides | reverse complement strand
CGGTGGCCAGCTGCACCCGCGCCTGGACCTCGCCGGTGTTCGGGTTGAACACGTCGCCGAAACGCCCCGACGATCCGGTGAAGGACGCGCCGTCGATGAAATGATGAATGTCGCGCATGCGAGCGTCTTCCCTGAAAGCGATCATCAATCGGCTCGTCTGAAAGCCGTTTTCTGAACCTCATCGGGAGCCTAGCGTTCGACCTGATTGCTATCAACACTATCGTTGACGGTTTGCGCTCGCCGTGTCACGATTTTCGATAGGGAGATGGCCATGACCAAGAATGTCGACCTCGATGTCCTGATCGTCGGCGCGGGCTTCGCCGGCCTTCGCGCGCTTCATACCTTTCGCGAACAGGGCTTCCGCGTGCGGGTTCTGGAGGCATCGGACGAAATCGGGGGTGTGTGGAACTACAACCGCTATCCGGGCGCACGCTGCGACGTGGAAAGCTTTGACTACTCGTACCGGTTCTCCGAGGCGCTGGAGCAGGAATGGCGCTGGACGGAACGCTACGCGACCCAGCCCGAGATCCTGACCTACATCAATCACGTCGCCGACCGGTTCGACCTTCGCAAGGACATCGACCTGTCGACCCGCGTCCGCCGGGCGGCCTATGACAAAGTGACGTGCCGCTGGACGATCGAGACGGAGGACGGGAGCAGGTTCACCGCAGCGCGCTTCGTCATCGCGGTCGGACAGTTGTCCGAGCCTAAGGCCACGACCTATCCCGACCAAGAGACTTTCGAGGGCAGGATCATCTACAGCGCGCGCTGGCCCCGCGAGCCCGTCGACTTTTCCGGCAAGCGGGTCGCGATCATTGGAACCGGCTCCTCGGGCGTTCAGATGACGCCGATCATCGCCGCCCAGGCCACGCATCTGACGGTGTTCCAGCGAACAGCCAACTATTCGATCCCGGCGGCAAACGCGCCGGTCACCGAGGAGGAGGACAGGGCGGTCAAGGCGGACTATCGCGCCCGGAGAGAGGCGGCCCGAAACTCGCCCAGTGGTCTCGGCTTCAAGCCGGATCCCAGGTCGGCGGCCGAGGTCGATCCGGACGAACGCGAGGCCGCCTTCGAGGCCGCCTGGAACCGGCTCGGATTCGGCTTTGCGCTGACGTTCAAGGACATCCTGCTGAACCAGGAGGCCAACGACATCGCTTCGGCCTTCGTCCAGCGCAAGATCGCTGAACAGATCGAGGATCCCGGCCTGCGCGACAAACTGGTGCCGCGCGGCTTCGCCTTCGGCACGCGGCGCCCTTCGGTCGATGGCGGCTACTTCAAGACATTCAACCGGCCCAATGTTTCCCTCGTGGATATCAGCGAGACCCCGATCGAGCGCTTCACGACGAACGGCATCCGCACGAGCGATCAGGACCTGCCGTTCGACATCGTGATCTATGCGACGGGGTTCGACGTCTTCACCGGGTCGATCCTCAAGATCGACATTACGGGGCGCGAGGGCCAGACGCTGAAGGCGGCTTGGGCGGGCGGCCCGGCGAGCCATCTGGGAATCGCCGTCGACGGTTTCCCCAACCTGTTCTTTATCGGCGGTCCCGGCAGCCCATCGCTGCTGAGCAATGTGCTTCTGTCGAGCGAGGAGCAGATCGACTGGCTTGCCGAGCTGTTCGACGTCGCCCGCCGAGACGGCATCATGGAAGTCGAGGCGACCCCCGATGCCGTCCGAACCTGGGTCGCCCACGTCAATGAACGCGCCCAGCAAACCCTCTACATGACGACGCCGTCCTATTATGTAGGCGCGGAAATGCCTGGAAAGCCCCGGGTCTTCATGCCCTATTCCGGGGGCGTTCGCGGCTATCGTCGGATCCTCGAAAACACGGCCTCGAACGGCTACGAGGGCTTTGACCTGCGTCGTCACGAGAGCCTCCGTGAAGCCTCCTGAAGACCAGCTGGACCCTGATCTCGCGACCCTGGTGGCTGACCCCCGAATGGCTCTTCGTCCTCCGTCCGATGGGCTTTCGGCGGTCCAGATCCGCGAGGCCGCGAACGCCTTTCTGGCAAAGGGTGTTCGTCCGGACGCCATCCGGGTCAGGGACATCGAGATCACCGGTGCCGAGCGAATCGCCGGGCGACTCTTTCTCCCGCCGAACGCCTCGCTGGATCCGGTCATCGTCTTCTTCCACGGAGGTGCCTTCGTGTTCGGGGATTTGGAGACCCATGACGCGCTCTGCCGTCGTCTCGCGATCGCCTCAGGCGTGACCGTCGCGTCCGTCGATTATCGACTGGCCCCGGAGCACCCCTATCCAGCGGCGCTGGAAGACACGGCTGCTGCGGTGGCCTGGGTTCGCTCCACGCTGAAACCCAAACGGGTCGGGTTGGCCGGCGACAGCGCGGGTGCCCAGCTGGCGGTGGCGACCGCGCTCGCCTGCGCGGCAAAAGGATCTCCGGTCCAGGCTCTCGGGCTGCTGTATCCGTGCCTGGATCCGTCCCGGACAGGCGCGTCTCAGGAGAGGTTTAGCGAAGGTCACATGCTGACGGGCGCCTTTCTGGACTGGGCATGGTCGGCCTACAGGGGTGAAGGCGATCGCTCCGGCGATCCCCTCTTTGACCTGACGCGCGCCGAACTTTCGTCCTTGCCGCCCACTGCGGTCCTCACCGCCGGCCATGATCCGCTCAGAGACGAGGGCCTGTCATTCGTCGAGCGGGCTCGCGCCGCGGGCGTCGAGGTTTCGGCCGAACATTTCGGCGACATGATTCACGGCTTCGTCGGCTTGCCGGGCGGTTCCAGACGCGGCGACGAGGCCCTGGCCTGGCTGTCCGATGCGCTGAGGCGATCCTTGACCGTCGACGGATCCGGGCCTTCAGATCGACCCGAAGTCGGCTGACCGCCTGGAGACGAACGCCGCTACGCCCTCATGCCCTTCCCCGGACCCGGCGGCCTCGGCAATGGACTGGGCTTCCAGCTCGAGCTGGGTCTCCAGACCATTGGCCATGGCCGCATAGAGCAGGCCCCGTGTTCTGCCGAAGGCTCTGCGGGGAGCCTTCGCAAGCCGGGAGGCACGCTCCAGCGCTTCGGCTGCGAGCGCGTTATCCTCGACAACCTGCGTGATCAGTCCAATCCGTTCCGCCTCGACCGCATCGATCCGCTCGTTGAGCAGCAACAGTCTCTGGGCTTGCCTGAGACCGACCAGACGCGGCAACAGCCAGGTCGCCCCGGCGTCGGGCGTCAGTCCCAGGGCACCATAGGCGGCGGTGAACTTCGCGGATCGCGCCGCCAGGGCGATGTCGCCAAGAACGGCCAGGCCCAGACCGGCGCCCGCCGCAGCGCCGTTGACCGCCGTGACCAAAGGCTTGTCCATGCGGGCGAGCCGCGCCACCGCCATGTGGAGGGACGCGGTCAGACGCCGAACCAGCGACGGCATCCCGTCGCCGGCCTCGGCGAAGGCCCTGACGTCTCCCCCGACACAGAACGCGGTGCCCTGCGCGGTCAGGAGGACACTGCGAACCTTGTCGTCGGACTCGCAGACAAGCGCAGCTGCCAGCAACCCGTCCGCGACATCCTGGCTGACCGCATTGCCGGTCTCCGGACGCGACAGGGTCATGAGAGCCACGCCGTCCTGCACGTCGAGCTGGACGGCGGCATTCATCGTTTCAGCACCACAGAGCCACCGTTGGCGCCAAGGCCGAGCACAGCCGACATGGCGATCCGGGCGTTTTCGACCTGTCGTCCTCCGGCCTGTCCCCGGAGCTGCCAGAACAGCTCGCAAATCTGCACAAGCGCCTGCGCGGTCGTCGCTTCGCCGAAGGACAGGAAGCCCCCGCTGGGATTGATCGGCAGTCGTCCGCCGACCTGAAGGTCGCCGGCGGCCAGCCTGCGGTCGCTTTCGCCCGGCTCGAAGAATCCCAGCATTTCAGGCCAGGCGAGGACGTGCCACGCCGTATTGTCTGCGAGTTCCAGCAGATCGACATCCTCTGGACCGATGCTGGCCGCCTTCCAGGCCTTCTGAACAGCTCCGACCACTTCGCTGGTATGGGCGACCCCCGGACGAGGCGTCGAGCCAACCATGGGAATGCGGGTGGCCGGGTCGCCGAACTGGCCTGTGGCGATCGCACTGCCCGCGACCTGGATGAGGGGCCCTCCGGTTTGGCGCGCCTGCGCCTCGGAACCGAGGATGACCGAGGCCGCCCCGTCGCTGACCGCGCAGATTTCGAGCAGTCGAAGCGGATCGCTGACCATGGGCGAGGCCATCACCTCATCGACGCTCGAGGGCGTGCGAAACCGGGCATAGGGGTTGTGAGCGCCATGACGCCGCATGAGCACGGACGCGGCGGCGAAGGTTTCCTCGGTCGTGCCAACCTCATGCATCCGGCGTCGAGCTTCCATCGCCCAATAGGCGGGATTGGTCGCCCCGATGGTCTTCCATCGCAGAAAGTCATGGTCGGTCGGATCGTCAGCGGCCCCTGGCGGGCGTGGGATGAACCCCTTGGGCATCCGCTCGGCCCCGAGGGTCGCCACTGTGTCGTACTGACCGCTGGCCACCATCATGTGGGCCGTGTGGAAGGCGACGGCTCCGGCGGCGCAGGCCCCCCCGACATTGACGCAGGCCATCCCGTGCTCGGAGACGGCCTGGGCGAGTTCATTGGCGTGAAGTCCCCATCCCATTCCGCCCTCGAAGCGCGAGCTGGCGGCGACGAGACCCTGGAGGTCGCGCCAACCTAGGTTCGCCTCGGCCAAGGCTGCCTTCATGGCGTGAATGGCCAGACCGACCTGTGGCGTGTCAGGCCACTTGCCCCAGGGATGGGCACCGACGCCGAGGACATAGACCGGCCTCATACCGGCGCATCCTCATCCGGAACGAAGACATGGGTGATGACCGCACCCTCGTCGCCGTCGTTGAGCACAGAGGTCGAAAGTCGGACCGCCAAGCCTGGTCTGAGGTGATCGAATGGGGCTTGGATGATCCCCAAGACCCTGACCCCGCCGGCGAGATCCACGGAACCGATGGCATAGGCCTCCCACGGGTCGAGAGCGAACAGGGCCGGGGGACGATAGCGCTGGATCGTGAAGCTGAAGAGCACCCCTGCCCCACCCAGTTGAGAGGGCACGATGGTCTTGCCCGCGCAGTCGGGGTTCCGACAGCTCAACACGGGTGGGAAATAGAGCGTGCCGCAATCCTGGCAAGCGCTGCCCAGCAGATGAGCCCCCCCCTCATCGAGCTGGAGGATTTCATCGACGACGGGCCTGAGGATTGTGCTGTCCATCACGCGAGCCAATCAAAGCGAGAGGATGTCGCGGGTCTCGCGGAAGTAGACCCGGTTGTCCTCCACGTCCGTGACCTCGACGGCATGCCGCACATACCGCCGGCCGCGCTTCTCGAACTTCTCGACCGCCCGGGTCGTGATCCGGACCGTGGTTCCCACCAGGATCGGCTCCAGGATTTCCGAGTCGTGGAAGGTGTGGATGGACCCGATCGAGAAGGGCCGGGTCGCGTCGAACTGCACCGACAGGACGAAGTGCGAGACGAGCAGCGGCGGCACGATGGCTTGGCCGAAGGGGGACTGGCCCTCAACGTGCCAGGAGTTCATCCGCCAGCCTTCGTACCACGGATTGAAGTCCTCGACGCCATCCGCGTAGAGGATCACCAGCTCGGCGGAGAGGTGCAGATCGCGCGACAGCTCGTCGCCGATCTCGACCATGTCCCAGTAGGGCCGGGCCTCCGAGGCCAGACCGTCTATGAATTCGCGGGTCTGGCGCGCCTGGATCGGGCTCATGGGTTTCAGCGCATCGGTAGCGGGTAGCGGTGTCATGGCGGTGGTTTCTCCTGCCCCTTGAGCGTCAGACGCCGACATCGACTTCGACCCAGCCGGCGGTCTTCTTTTCTCCGGCTTCGTTCTCGGCCCAGACATCGACGATGAAGCGGAAGCCGGCCCCTTTGGGCGTTTTCTCGCGAACAAGACCGTGGGTCGAGATGATCTCGTCCGCATAGGTCGAGGCCACATATTTGCAGACCACCCGCGCGCCCTTGAAGAAAGCCGCACCGAAGTGGTTCACGCACATCTCGGCGATGTAGGCCGATGACATCTCGCCGGTCTGGATCGGTGCCTTGAGCCCCGTGGCCGCAGCGTAGACCGGATCCCAGTGGTTGGGATTGAACCGCCCCCAGAGGCGAGATCCCATCAGCTGGATCGCGGCCTTCTTCCTCAGGCTTTGCAGGCGATAGCCGACCGGGGTGTCGATCGTGATCGCGATATCCTGCGGGAGCGAGGCTCCAGATCCGTCCACGTCATGATCCTCCAGAAGAACAGCAATGGCCGCGATGGGACACGAGACCCTTCGCAAGGGCCAGGGTTCGGGTCTCCATGCTGCATCATCAACGCGATCGTTGATTTCTGTCAACACTAGTATTGACAGCTCGTGAGATGAGGGTCTTCCTGACGATGTCGCAAGGACTCGCAGAAGACGGGCGCAGGGCGGCAAGGTCGGAAACATCAGGGGGAAGCCATGGCTATCACCACCAAGTCGCTTTTGATGGCGGGCGCCGCCAGCGCGCTCGTCTGTGCCACCGCCCAGCCCGTCGCGGCGCAAGACTCGCCCGCGGCGCAGACGCCGCAAGACGCCTCGGCCATCGACGACGTCATCGTGACCGCTCGACGGCGGTCGGAGACGTTGATCAGCGTTCCGGTCGTCGTGAATGTCATCAGCGCCGAGACCCTCGAACGCAACCGCGCGGACGATCTGTCCCGGATCGGGGAACTGACGCCGACCGTGGTCGTCGGGGCATACAAGTCGAACGGGGGCGGATCCGTCGCCATTCGCGGCATCAGTTCTCCGGCGAACCAGACCGGATTCGAGCAGGCGGTCTCCGTCGCCATCGATGGCGTCCAGACCAGCGACGGCCGCATCACTCAGATGGGCTTCTTCGATCTGGAGCAGGTGGAGGTCCTGAAAGGACCCCAGGCCCTCTTCTTCGGAAAGAACAGCCCCGCGGGTGTGATCTCGATCACCTCGGCCAATCCGACGGATGTCTTTGAGGCCGGCATTCGCGCCGGCTATGAGTTCGAAGGCGACGAGACCACGATCGAGGGCTATCTCTCAGGCCCGATCGCCGAGGGGCTGTCGGCCCGTCTGGCACTGCGTTATCGCAACCTGGACGGCTGGCTGACCAACACGGCCCAGCCCATCGCCAACCCTTTCTACGTCGCGGCGACGGGCGCGCCGGCCGGTGCCGCCACGCTGCCCGGCGCGGCGGATTCTCGTCCCGGAGACGAGGAGATCCTCGGACGCCTCACGATCGAAGCGGAGATCGCTCCGACCATCACCGCCCGGCTGAAGCTGTTCGCTGGTCACAACGAAGACGCCGGACCCGGCGTCGCGACGCAGAACATAGGAGCCTGTTCCGGCGGCTCCAACCCCAGGGTCTATGGGATCGCAGACCCCTTCGCTGACTGTGTCGCGGACAACCGCACGACCAGCGGCGATCTCCCTGACGCGATCGCCCGCACGATGCGGGGCTATCGTGGAAACGGCAGGGCCTACGGCGAACTGGACGTCTTCACCGGCGTGCTGGAGTTCGACTGGGCGCTCAGCGAAACGCTGAACCTCGCGTCGACGACGGGCTACAACTCCACCCAGTACGAGTTCCTGTCCGGTCTCGACCAGACGACCTATTCCCAGCTGGCCTTCTACAATCGCCAGACCAATCAGGAGATCAGCCAGGAGTTCCGCCTGACCAGCGACTACTCCGGACCGCTGAACTTCATGCTCGGGGCCTTCTTCCAGTGGACCGACCTCTACACCACCAACGACACCAAGCTGCGCGACAGCAGCTATAGCGCGGCTTCCGGACGCTTCGTGACCTACGAGGATCTCGCCCAGCAGGACGGTGAGACACAGTCCATCTTCGGCCAGGTTCTCTATGACATCAGCGACACAATCGAGATCGCGGGCGGTCTGCGCTGGACACGTGAGACCAAGGATTTCGCCAAGCGCAACCTGTACGGCATCGGAACCTTCGCGACTCAGTCGACCGTCTATCCGGGCTCCACGGTGCCGGGCGACATCGTGGGTCAGTTCGAGGACGACAACGTGTCGCCCGAGGCGACGATCACCTGGCGGCCATCGTCCAACCGGACCTTCTTCCTGGCCTACAAGACCGGATACAAGTCGGGCGGTTTCGGATTGACCAGCCCACAGCAGACGACGACCCGGATCGGGGACATCGACTTTGACGCCGAGTCCGCGTCGGGCTTCGAGTTCGGGGCCAAGGGCATCTTCGACCAGGGTCGGATCCGCGCCAACTTCGCCGCCTTCGCCTACACGTTCGAAGATCTGCAGGTGAACACCTACGACCCTGCTCGTATCGCCTACACGATCAACAACGCCGGCGAAGTCCAGCAACGCGGCTTCGAGGCCGACGCGCGGTGGCAACTGACGGACGGTCTGGAGGTACGGGGCGCGATCGCATACGTCGACGCCCAGTTCCGGGACTTTGTCGGGCAGTGCTACTCCTACGCCTTCCCGACCGGCACGGTCCGGGCGACGGCGGTCGCTCCCGCGAACTGCTCCTTCGTCAACGCGACCGCTCTGACGCTGCAGCAGGACTTCGAGGGCCGGGCACCGGCAAGGGCCCCGGAATGGGCGGGCAGCGCGGGCTTCACCTATGAGACGCAGCTGGCAGGCTTCAACCTCGCGCTCACAGGAGATGCCTTCTACAGCGGCTCCTACTTCGCTTCGGAGACCATGGCCCCCTCCACGCTCCAGGACTCGTTCTGGCGCTACAATGCGGGCCTGACGCTGACCTCGCCAGACGATCGGTACACCGTCCAGCTCCTGGGACGGAACCTGTCGGACGAGACCTACATCCTCTACGCGGCGGACCGGACCGGGGGAGCCAGCGTGCCTGGCTCCGTCGGCGAGCAACGCGGCGTGGTCGCTCGCGGCCGCGAGATCGCTCTGCAGTTCGCGGCGCGGTTCTGATGCCTGAAACCTCCCAGGTCGCCGGATCGAAAGGTCCGGCGGCCCCTTCTTTGGAGGGACAGAGCCCGGGCGGTTATGCCTGGTACACGGTCGCTGTCCTGACCGTTTGCTACACGCTGTCGTTCATCGACCGCCAAATCCTGAGCCTTCTGGTCGGCCCTATCAAGGCCGAGTTCGCGGTGTCCGACACCCAGGTCGGCCTGCTGGGCGGGCTTGCTTTCTCCCTGTTCTACACTCTGGTCAGCCTGCCGGCGGGTCGGCTGGTGGACCGCTTCAACCGGCGCAACATCATCGCGGCCGGCGTCTTCTTCTGGAGCCTGATGACGGCGGCCTGCGCGGTGGCTACCGGCTATCCGGGCCTGTTTCTGGCGCGCATGGGCGTCGGCGTCGGGGAAGCCACTCTCGCGCCCGCTGCGGTGTCGATGATCTCCGACAGCTTTCCGAACGAAAAGCTGGGTGCCGCCATGAGCCTTTATGGCGTGGGCATCTATCTCGGCTCCGGTCTGGCCCTTCTGGTCGGGGGACTGGTCGTTCAGCTCATCACCCAGACCGCGACCCTGACATTGCCCTTCTTCGGCGAGATCGCCTCGTGGCGGGCGACCTTCCTGGTCACCGGCATTCCTGGGCTTCTGGTCGCCCTGTGGGTTCTGACGCTTCGCGAGCCGAGGCGCCGCAAAGCCCTGGTGGCACAAGATGGGGCCGTCGCCCGGCTGACCATCGCCGAGACGGTCGCTGAGATCGCGAAGCGCCGGGTTCCGGTCGCCGCCATCGCCCTCGGACTGATGTTTCAGGCCGTCGCGCTTTACGCCTTCATGCTCTGGTCGCCCGGGGTCCTGCAGCGCTCTTTCGACTGGACGCCTCAGCAGACCGGCCTCGTCATGGGCCTCGTGGTTCTGATCGGCGGCAGCTTCGGCATGCTGATGGGCGGGCGCTTGAGCGACCGGGGCCTCATCGCGGGTCGCCGTGATGCGGCGCTTCGGATCGCTACGGTCAGCTCGGTACTCGGCACTGCGGCTTTCGTCGCCCTGCTCTGGGCCCAGGGGTCCAGCGCGATGGCCACGGTCGCGGTCTTCGCGGTCGGCGTGGTGCTTCTCGCCATGCCCGCAGGCAGTTGTTACGCCGCGTCCCAGATGGTGCTGCCCAATCAGGTCCGGGGTCAGGCGCTCGCGCTGATCCTGTTCATCGCGAACCTCGGCGGACTGACGATGGGCCCCCTGTTGCCGGGTCTGTTGAACGACTTCGTGTTTCGCTCGGAAGCGGCCTTGGGGATGTCGCTGGGATTGACCCTGTCGGTTTCTACCGCGCTCGCCGCCCTGGCTTTCGGCTGGGGTCGAACCGAGTATCGTCGCCACCACGAACTGCTGAATCCCTGAGCCCATCTCCCTGGCGTCCTGACCATGAAGTCCGCCCGCACGCCTCTCCTGCCCGTCGACGACCGCCAGTCTGTGCTTGCGGACCGCTTCTCGCCCTGGGTTCCCCGAACCCTGTACGAGATGCTCCTCGCGGCGGCAGAGCTTCATCCGGATCGCCCCTATCTGATCACGGACGACCAGACCTGGACCTATCGACAGATGGCCGACTGGTCCGCTGCGGTCGCCGGGGGGCTGCAGGCGGCGGGCCTCAGACCGGGCGAACACGTCGCGCTCGTCATGGCCAACTACCCCGCATTCGCGGCTCTGAAGTTCGCCGTCGCAGCCGTCGGCTGCGTCGCGGTGCCGGTCAACATCCTGAACCGCAGGGACGAACTGGCCTATGTCCTGCGCCAGTCCCGGGCGGCCCTTCTGGTCACCATGGATCGCTTTCGGGATCTCGATTACCTCGGCATGCTGGATGACATCGCTCCTGGCTGGGAGACTGCCGGGGGCGGCGAAGCCTTGCCGGACCTGCGCTCCATCGTCGTTTTCAAGGCCGAGGGAGAAGGCCGCGCGGGGGCACCCCCTTTCGAGACGCTCGCCGCGACAGCACCAGTCGAGGCGAAGGCCGATCCCCGGGCCCCCGCCGACATCATCTACACCTCAGGGACGACGGGATCGCCCAAGGGCGTCCTGCTCACCCACGACATGCTGCTGCGCGCCGCCTTCGGCAGCGCCTATGCCCGAGCCTTCGAAGACGGCCGGCGCATCCACTTCAGCCTGCCGATGAACCACGTCTACGGCTATGTGGAGGGACTGCTGGCCGCCCTGTTCGTCGGGGGGGCCGTGGTCCCGCACCTGAAATTCGATCCTCGCGAGACGCTGCGAACCATCGAACGGCATGGGGTGAGCGACCTCCTTCTCATCCCAACCATGACCCTCGCTGTGCTTGACGCACTGGAGGCCACTTCCGTGGACACAAGTTCGCTGAAGGCCATGCTGTCCTCCGGCGGCCGAACGCCTCCCGGGCTCTGGGACCGGATCCTCCAGACGTTACCGGGGATCGAGATCACGACCGGCTACGGGATGAGCGAATGCACGGCGTCCACCACCGTGACGCGCCCCGATGACCCCGCCGAACGGCTCAAGACCACCAACGGCCGCCTTCGTGATGTCGGGCCGGCAGGGGATGCGGCGATCGCGAACCGCCTTGTCGACTACAGGGTCGTGGACCCGGCGACGGGCAACGTTCTGAACCCCGGCGAGGTCGGAGAACTGATGGCTCGGGGCACGGGGGTGACGCAGGGCTATTTCGACAAGCCCGACGCCACGGCCGAGGCGTTCGATGCCGAGGGGTGGTTGCACACGGGCGATCTCGGCCGCATCGATGCAGACGGCTATCTGACGCTCGTGGGGCGGGTGAAGGAAAGCTATCGCTGCGGCGGCGAGCAGGTCACCCCATCGGAAATCGAGGATGTCCTGATGGTTCACCCCGCCGTCGTTCAGGCCTTTGTCGCACCCGTACCCGATGATCGCATGGGTGAGGTCGGCGTGGCCTTTATAGTCACTCGCCCTGGACACACTCTGGAACCGCACGCCCTTGTCGACTGGTGCTCGGCGCGGCTGGCCCGCTTCAAGGTGCCTCGCCACATCCTGCCGATCGTGGCGGATGAGGTTCCGCTGACCCCGTCTGGCCGTCCGCGCAAGTTCCTGCTGTCGCGCATGGCCGCGGAGCGACTGGGCCTGTCATGAGCGAGGGCACACGGATCGCCCTTGTGACCGGAGCCGCACGCGGCATCGGGGCCGCGATCGCCGAACGCCTCGCCCGCGACGGATTCGACGTCGCCATTCTCGACCTCGACGACGCGGCCTGCGCCGAGACCGTTGCCAAGGTCGAGGCCCTCGGCCGACGCGCCCTCGGTGTGGCCGTGGACGTCGCGGATGAAGGGTCGGTCGAGCATGCGATCGCGTCCGTCGAGGCCGCGCTCGGCCCTCCGGCGGTTCTCGTGAACAATGCCGGTGTCCTGCGGGAGCGGACCGTCGCCAAGATGAGTCTTGAGGACTGGCAGATCGTCCAGGACGTGAACCTGCGCGGAGTCTTCCTCATGTGTCGGGGCGTACTGGGCGGCATGCGCGCAGGAGGCTACGGACGGATCGTCAACCTCGCCAGCATCGCCGCGCTCGGCGCTCACGGCCAGGCCAACTACGCCGCCGCCAAGGCCGGCGTGATCGGCCTGACCAAGTCTCTGGCCCTTGAACTGGGCAAATCAGGCATTACCGCCAATGTCGTCGCCCCAGGCTTCGTCGTCACACCAATGACGGCCGGCGTCGCCGAACGCCTCGGTCTGTCTTTCGAGGATATGGTCGCCGACGTCGTGCGCGACATCCCCGTTGGTCGTCCCGGCCATCCAGACGACATCGCCAACGCCGTGTCCTTCTTCGCGGACGAGCGGTCGAGCTTCGTTACCGGCCAGGTTCTTTATGTCGCCGGTGGCCCGAAAGGCTGAGCGCGATGCGTTGGTGTTTGCCGATTCCATCGGTAATCAGGACCGGCAATGACTGCTTCCACCGACCAGACCAGCGCTATCGGGAAACGCCGAAAGGCCGCCAAACACGAGAGCTCCGACGCCTACAAACGGCGCCGTCGCGAAATCGCGGAAGCGGCGGTCCGGGTCTTCGATCGCCTCGGCCTTCAGGGAGCCAGCATCAGCGCCGTCGCGGCGGAGTTGGGCATCGATCGGGCCTCGGTCTATTACTACATCTCATCCAAGGAAGAGCTGTTCGACGAGGTCCTGCGCGCCGTCGCTGAACGCAACTCCGAGATCGCCACCGAGATCGCGGCGAGCGAAATGTCACCGCCTGAGAAGCTGAGGGCGCTGATCGTCGCCATCATGGAGTCCTACGGCGAGCACTATCCTCTGCTGTTCATCTACATCCGCGAGAACCTGAGCCGGGTGTCCGGCTCCCGGACCAAGTGGTCCTCGGATATGCGTCAGGTTAATCGCATCATTGAGAACGCTTTCATCGAGATCGTCGAGGCGGGGTATGCGGACGGCAGCCTGCGAAATGTCGGCCCGTCGCGGGTCGTCGCCTACGGCATGCTCGGCGTTCTCGGTTGGACCCATCGCTGGTTCCGTCCGGAGATCTCCCCGCAGTCGGCACGGGAGATCGGCGAAACCTATGCCGAGATGATCGTGGCCGGCATGCAGACGGGTCGGTAACCAACTAACCGCGTTGCGTTCCGTCGTCCTACATGGCGGAGAACGCCTTTCGGCTAGCTGACCGTGCGACAAGCGGACGTTCCCAACCGCCGCATTGAGCCAGAATCGGCCGTCGGCCCTAGGGTCAGGACTCATAGCCAGAAGAGCACGGTGGCGGCGAGAGCGACGGCGGAGAGGAAGACGGTCGGGCAGCGGTCATATCGGGTGGCGACGCGCCGCCAGTCCTTGAGCCTGCCGAACATGATCTCGATGCGGTTCCGGTTCTTGTAGCGACGCTTGTCGTATTTGATCGGCTGGGTCCGGGATTTCCGACCAGGGATGCAGGGTGTGATGCCCTTGGCCTGTAGCGCCTCCCGGAACCAGTCCGCATCATAGCCCCGGTCGCCCAGCAGCCACTGTGCCTTGGGCAGGCTGTCGATCAGGGCGGCGGCACCGATGTAGTCGCTGACCTGGCCTGCCGTCATGAACAGGCTGATCGGCCGTCCGTTGGCGTCGGTTACGGCGTGCAGCTTGGTGTTCATGCCGCCTTTGGTGCGTCCGATCAGCCGCCCGGGACCCCCTTTTTTGCCCGCAGGCTCGAAGCCGTGCGGTGTGCCTTTAGATACGTCGCGTCGATCATCACGGTGCGCCGTTCGGCGTTGCCACCTGCCAGGCCCTCCATCATCCGGAAGAAGACGCCCGCCTCGCTCCACCGCTTCCAGCGATTGTAGAGCGTCTTGTGAGGACCGTAGGCCGCCGGCGCGTCGCGCCAGCGAAGCCCGTTCCGATTGACAAAGACGATCCCGCTCAGGACGCGGCGATCATCTACCCTGGGCCTGCCGTGGCTCTTCGGGAAATAGGGTTCCAGGCGAGCCATCTGCTCGTCCGTCAGCCAAAACAGGTCACTCATGATCCAGACTCCTCAGGAGCCTGAATCAGATCGTGGGCCTCACATCAATGGGGCCTGACCCTAGGCCGACGCACAGCGCGTCCACTGGCGCGAAGACTGTCTCACGATCGAGGGCGGGACCTTGGCGGGTAACGTTTGAACCGACTAAGTCCGGTAGGTGCTACGGCAAATGGTGCCGCGTGTATGAAGTCATCCAAGTGCCAGCATGCCATCTGTGGTCAAAGATTTTGCGAACCGCATTTTTATCAGAGCCAGCAGCGGCGTTCGCGCCGCGCGCGGTCGATCCAAAATCTGGAGAGTAAGGGCGATGATTATCGCCGACCGGGCCGCGCAAAAGCTCGGGCCGCGGCCACGGCGAGTTGCTGCCGCCCTGATAATCGCATCCCTTCATCTTTTGGCGCTTGCCTGGTTGAACGCCCAGACAGTCAGTTCGCCGAAGACCTCGACGTTTATCGTCGATCTATCGCTTGAGCCAAGTGAAGGCGGCGGTGCCTACATGGAACCGCAACCGAAGTTGCGACCCTCAACGGACCAGAAGGATCCCGTCGAAAGTGCCGAGGCCAAGACGACAAAGCCCGCAGCCAAAGATGAGACGATCAAGACGGCCGACAGGCCGGCCGAGACTTCGATTGCTGAAACGGCGGTGACGCCGAACGTCGAAGCCGCTGATCCTGCGGTGGCAGCAAAGCCCTCCGACGCCGTGCTGGCCATCGTGGAGTCGATACTGGGGACGACCGGGGCCGAACTCTCGACGACGGCAGTGATCGTCGAAGCCGGTCCGGCTCCTGCGGTGACGCCGGGAGGCGGCTGTGACATCGGCGCTTCGCTGGCAAACG
The DNA here is from genome assembly GCA_002280475.1 of Brevundimonas subvibrioides. Taxonomy (GTDB): domain Bacteria; phylum Pseudomonadota; class Alphaproteobacteria; order Caulobacterales; family Caulobacteraceae; genus Brevundimonas; species Brevundimonas aurifodinae. The sequence continues at coordinate 5,433 of NCEB01000035.1, read as the reverse complement.
CCATCGGAGCAGATACCGGCATGCAAGACACTCTGGCCACCCTGCCGCGCGAGGCCCGTTCCGTGGCCAATGCCGTTCAGGTCTGGGATGGGGCCTGGATTAAGCCCGACGATGCGCGCGCCGAACCCGCGTTCGCGGCCGTGCGGGTCGCCATTCTCGAAGCGATCGAGGCGGCACCCGAGGCGTGTCGCAGTCAGCCGCTGACGGGACCCCGTTTCGTGATTGTGCCTGAGGGCGAGAGCGCGGCAACCATTCTTGTTGTGGGCTCCGGGACGTGGCGATGGAGCGATCTGCGCGAGCCGCACCGCTTCATCTGGCCGCCATGGTTCTCCCGCCGCAAATGACGACAAAACGTCGCATTCGGCCTCAGGAGGGCCTCTGCGGGAACTATTTTTCGCCTTAGTTGCATCTCTCCCAAAGCGGCGTTCGTTTCTCATTGCGGATGGTGCGCTGGTCAGGCGGCCGTTGCCTCCAAACGGTTCAACAAAAAGCCTCATGGGGACTCCAAGATGCAACACCGACATCGCCTTCAGATGGCCGCCGTAGCGCTGTCTGCGCTCGTCTGCGCCGCGGCTCCTTCCGCGTCTGGCTCCAGCCACCGGGAAGCGCCCGCGATCACCGAAACGCCCAAGGTCGACGGGACCGATTTCTACATGTTCCGGAGCTACGAACCGGGACGGGCCGGCTTCGTGACCCTGATCGCCAACTACCAGCCGCTGCAAGGACCGGGTTACGGGCCGAACTATTTCACCATGGATCCGGATGCGATTTACGAGATCCACATCGACAACAATGGCGACGCCCAGGAAGACATCACCTTCCAGTTCCAGTTCACCAACACCCTGCGCAACAACACCGGGATCACCCTGAACGTCGGCGGCAAGACCCTGCCGATCCCGCTCCGGGCCATCGGACCGATCGGCAGTTCCAACGATCCCAATCAGGGAGAGCTGGAATCCTTCACCCTCAACGTCATCCGCGGCGATCGCCGCACCGGAACGCGGCAACTTGTGACCCACGAGAACGGCGGTCAGGCCTTCGCCAAACCAGTCGACAACATCGGGGGCAAGACCTTCCCCAACTACGCCGCCTATGCCGACAGCTTCGTTTCCAACGCCAATATTCCCGGATGCAACGGCCTCAGCCGCGTCTTCGCCGGCCAGCGCGCCGAGGCCTTCGCGGTCAATCTGGGGCCGTCCTTCGACCTGGTGAACTATGTGCCTATTGAGGGGGCCAGCGCTCCCGGCGCAAACGACACCGGCGGCTTCCCTGGCGGCATCCGCCAGAGCCGCGCCAATGACGATCTGGTCGGCAGGCTGAACATCACGTCGCTGGCCATCGAGGTTCCGATTGCCTGCCTGGTCGGCTCGGGCAATGGCGTCATCGGCGGCTGGACCACCGCCAGCCTTCCTCAGGCGACGCTGCGCGATCCCACCCCGACTTACACCGACCCGACCGTGGACGGCGGGGCCTTCGTTCAGGTCTCGCGCCTGTCTCATCCTCTGGTCAACGAACTGGTGATCGGCCTGCCGTTCAAGGATCTGTTCAATGCCGTCGAGCCGACGGCGGATGCGGCCGTGGCGGACTTCGTCACCAACCCGACCTTCCCGGCCATCCTGAACGCACTCTTCCGGGGACCGGTCAATCAGACGCTGGGGACCAACATCCCCGACCTGGCGCCGAACAACTTCCCCCGCAACGACCTGGTGGCGACCTTCCTGACCGGCATACCCACGCTGAACCAGCAGTCCACCGTCCGGGCCGCGGAGATCATGCGCCTGAACACCAACATCGCCCCCACCCCGCAGGCGACCCAAAGCACCTTCGGCGTGGCCGGCGACGATCTGGCGGGGTATCCGAACGGTCGTCGTCCGGGCGACGATACGGTCGACATCACCCTGCGCGTGGCCATGGGCCGGCTGTGCCATCCCGTGCCGATCAACGGCGTCCAGACCGCGCTGGGCCTGTGCCAGCCGTCCAACGCACCGGTCGGAACGGTTCCCTTTACCGACGGCGCCCCCATCAGCGCCCGTGAGCTGCAGAACCGCTTCCCCTATCTGAACACCCCCCTTCGCGGCTCGCCGCGGGGAGGTCAGTGATGCGTCGGCGCACCGCACAGACCCTTGCCATCGCCGGTGTCCTGACCGGCGGGGCAGCCGTCCTGGCCGGCTGTTCCGACGGCGGTGGAGGCGGCATCGTGATGACGCCCCCGCCGCCGTCACCGCCCGCTATGGGGGCTGACCGGTTCGGAACCGGCTTCGCCCTCAGCGCCCGCGCGGGTCCGAACACAGACCCTCGCGAGCCGATGCAGGCCGACATCATTCCCCTCAGTTTGACCACCGACCCGTTCGATATCACTTGATCTCGAACGAGCGCGGCCGGCACCTCCTCGGCCGCCAGGGAGCGACGGACCTGCAGGGGTCCGTCGCTTTTCGCTTCCGGCATTCAGGCCGCAGGCGGTGCGTCGAAGCCGAACGTCAGGCTGGAGAATGTGGTGTCGAAGTCCGCCGTCGGGTTCCCGGTGATTGGCCGGGTCCAGACGACGTTGAGCTGCCAGGCCCCTCTTCGCGGCATAGTAAACGCGACGCGGCCAGAAGCGTTGGACCGTGAGGTCGCCGCAGGCTCTTCATCGGCACCCAGATTGGTCAGCTTCACCAGAGCCCCCTCAAGGGGACGGCCCTGATAGTAGATGCGAAATGGAAGGGCCTCTCCGGTGGGAACGGCGTAGGGGTTCCGCTCGGGCACGATCTCCAGGGTCAGACCCAGAGGGGCGGTGACATGAGGTTCATCGACGGCCGGTCCGCCACCGACCCGCACCAGGGCCTTTGCCCGACGACTGTAGATTTCCCGGCCCGGCTGGTCTGTCCGGCTCGAAAGACGACGGGCCTCGATCGCGGGCGTCAGCCCCTCAACCCTCAGATAGTCCTCAAACCGGATCGCGGGCAGATCGCTTTGGGCGTGGGAGGTCTCAAGGGCCAGCACATGAACGCCACGCGCGAGCAGGGCGACCTGGCCCGCGCCTCCCTGGCGGATGGAGCCGCTCAACTCGGCGGTGCCTGCCGGACCGACGCTGTAGAAACGGGTCATACGCCGGATATCGGCGTCCCAGAGCTGTCGGTTCGCGCCATGCCCCACGAGCAGCGACAGGCCGACAGGTGCGCCGGACCTGACCCAAAAACTCGCCGGCTGGAGCCAGAAATCGTGAGCGGCGGCCGGCATTGCAATACACGCGGCTAGGACCGTGATCCCAAGTTTTCGCAAGACGTTGTCTCCCCCAAATGTCACCGCTCATCCGGCGCTGCCGGTACGGCGTAGCTGTGAGACGGGGTATGCCCCGGCTAAAGTCAAATACGCACGAACGCTCGCTGCGGAGGCAACGCGCAGGCGCAGAAAGGGAATGCTCATGACACCCCTTCGGACCAAAAATCTGTCGAGACTTGCTGTGCAGGGTCTCGTCGGACTCTGCCTGTGGCCGACGCTCGCTTGGGCTCACGACGGAACGGGCTTGGTTGGAGGTTTTGTTTCCGGGTTCCTGCACCCGCTGAATGGTCCCGATCATATGCTGGCGATGGTCGCAGTCGGTCTGTGGGGAGCCATCCTGGGGCGGCCGCTGGTCGCCGTTCTTCCCGTCGTGTTTCCGATCATGATGGCGATCGGGGGCGTAATGGGGATCCTCGGCGTGCCGATACCGCCTGTCGAACTGGGGATCGGCTTGTCCGTCGTGGTCCTGGGCGCAGTCATCGCCTTCGCGGTCAAGCCTGCCATTTGGGTGGCCATTGTGATCGTTGCCGTCTTTGGGATCTTTCATGGGTACGCCCACGGCCAGGAGCTGCCCTCGGCCGCCGATCCCGTAGGTTACAGTGTCGGGTTCGTCCTATCGACTGGCCTTTTACACCTGATCGGGATCGGCATCGGCTACCTGGCCCTTCGCAGAGGAGGCATGCGGCTGGTTCAGGGCCTGGGCGTTGTGATCGCGGTGTCCGGGCTCTGGTTCGTTTCGCAGGCGCTACTGGGATGAGGGGCGGAGTCCTGCCACCAGCCCTGCTCTGTCTGGCACTAGGCATGTTTCTGGCCTACGTCCCACGCCGGCTGATTGCTCCAGCCATCGGCCTGACATCCTTTCTCGCGCTGATGGTTGTCGCCGTCGACCTGCCGGCCAACTGGGAGGAGGTCGCCTTTGCAGGCTGCTGGATCAGCGTGGTCGCGATCAGTCTGTCGGTCCACCTGCCCAACCCTCCCAATGGGCTAACTGTGCTCGCCATTGCGGCAAACGCCGGCGTGTGGGTCGGACTCGTCGTGGCCGCGGCGGGCCGCCCGCTGGACCTGCTGTTCGCGCTGCCGCTCATGATAGCGGCCATCCCAGCGATTTACATCCTGAGAACACCCGTCCGACTGGGCGTCAAGATCATGGCGAGCTGGCTTGCTGCCGTTGCGATCCTCGCAGGCTCTCTGCCCTTCACGCCCACCGCCGGCTACGAGCCGGACCATATGCAGTGACGCTGGGCCTCGGGCTGAGGAACGCAAACCGTTCCGACCTTTAAGCCACCGATTCTAACAACGGCTTCCATTGGGTAAGCTTGGCCAGAGCAAATGGCACCTGACGACAATCGCGCAGACCAGGGACCACCCAGATCCCGACAAAGCGGCATACTAGTCGGTCAGCCGTAGCCCGGTCTTTCCCAACCGCCGCTATGAGCCAAACTCGGTCATAGCTACCGGCTTCCCGCGCGCTCAAGCAGTGCCGATGTAGCCGACCCCACTGACTGTGGAAGCGTCATTAGCCACCAAAAGCTGTTCATCGCGTCGCAGGGCGTTTCAGCGAAGTCCGCAGAAACTGCCCCCTTACTGCCCCCCTTCGAACAAAACGATCCGAACAACGAGCATTTCTCGGCCGCCTAATGGCGGTAAGTATCTGATTCTTATCGAAAAAGTTGGTAGGCGGCGACGGGTTCGAACCGCCGACCCTCTCGGTGTAAACGAGATGCTCTGACCAGCTGAGCTAGCCGCCCATCCACGGGGGGTGTTTGGCGGAGGATCGCGCGCGCGGCAAGAACCCCTCCGTCACGGCGCTGAAGAAGCGCCTTGCCACCTCCCCATCCTGCGGATGGGGAGGTGGCTCGTTTGCGTCAGTGGCTGACGACCGTGCTGCCGTCGATCGGCGGGACCGTGGCCGGAGCCGGGTTAAGCGGCTCGGCGACCTCGTCCCATTCGACCGCCGTCAGGGAGCCGGTGAGGGCCCACTTCAGCGCCTCATCGGCCGTCGAGATCGGAACGATCTCCAGCGCGCCCTTCACATTGTCGGGCACGTCGGCGAGGTCCTTCTCGTTCTCCTGCGGGATCAGCACGGTCTTGACGCCGGAACGGAGCGCCGCGAGCAGCTTCTCCTTCAGGCCACCGATGGCGGTGACCCGGCCGCGCAGTGTGATCTCGCCG
>NCEB01000034.1 GCA_002280475.1 Brevundimonas subvibrioides | reverse complement strand
GACCGGCTGCATCTTGGCCAGACGCTTCATGCGGCTCTGCGCCTGGGCGGCCTTGGAGGCCTTGGCCTTGAACCGGTCGACGAAGGCCTGGAGGTGGGCGCGCTCGGCGTCCTGCTTGGCCTTGGCCGACAGTTGCAGCCGGGCCTTCTCGGCGCGGGCCTGTTCGAACTGGTCGTAGTTGCCGGTGTAGATCTCCAGCTTGCGGTTCGCGAGATGCAGGATGTGGGTGCAGACCTCGTTCAGCATTTCGCGGTCGTGGGAGATGATCAGGGCGGTCGCGGGGTATTTCTTCAGCCGCGCCTCGAGCCAGAGAGCGCCTTCCAGGTCGAGGTAGTTGGTCGGTTCGTCCAGCAGCAGCATGTCGGGCTGGGCGAACAGGGCGGCGGCGAGGGCGACGCGCATGCGCCAGCCTCCCGAATAGTGCGACATCGGCCGCTGCTGGTCCTCGTGGTTGAAGCCCAGGCCCGCCAGGATCTCGGCCGCGCGGCTGGGGGCGCCGTCGGCGTCGATCTCGATCAGCCGGGCCCAGATCTCGCCCATCTCCTCGGGCTCCGCTGTCTCGAGGCGGCCCAGCAGGTCGTGACGCTCGGTGTCGGCCTCAAGGATGGTTTCCAGCACGCTGACCGGCGTGGCCGGGTGTTCCTGATCGACCGAGCCGATGCGGGCGGTCTTGGGCAGACTGACCTCATCGCCGTTGCCGGCCAGTTCGCCCAGGATGATCTTGAACAGGGTCGACTTGCCGATGCCATTGCGGCCCACAAGCCCGACCTTGGCGCCGGGCGGCAGGCTGACTGAGGCGTCGTCCAGAAACTGGCGACCCCAGGCGTTGAACGTCAGGTTGGTGATCTGGAGCATAGAAGGGTCAGACTGCGGGTTGGCGCGGGGGAGGGGCGTCGCTATAAGCCCGCGACCTTCAATCTCCCAAACAAGAAGTCACATCATGGCCGAACGTACCTTCTCGATCCTCAAGCCCGACGCCACGCGCCGCAACCTGACCGGCGCGATCAACGCCGTCATCGAGGGCGCGGGTCTGCGCATCGTCGCCCAGCGCCGGGTCAAGCTGAGCGAGGCCCAGGCCAAGAAGTTCTACGAAGTCCACGCCGAGCGCCCGTTCTACGGCGAACTGGTCGGCCAGATGACGGCCGAGCCTGTCGTGGTCCAGGTGCTGGAAGGCGACAACGCCGTGGCCAAGTACCGCGAAGTCATGGGCGCGACGAACCCGGAACAGGCCGCCGAAGGCACGATCCGCAAATCGTTCGCCCTGTCGATCGGCGAGAACTCGGTCCACGGTTCGGACTCGCCGGAGAACGCCCGGATCGAGATCGCCCAGTTCTTCACCGACGACCAGATCGTCGGCTAAGGCGGACAGGCTAAGCCCACGCTCAAGCAGCGAGGCTCCGCGAGCCGAGCGCCAGCGTCCAAGACAAGGGGCCCCGGATCGATCCGGGGCCCCTTATCCTTACGGCCTGAACCGGTCGATGCAGAAGCGCGCCAAAGCCTCAGGGTAGAGCGCGTGCTCGGCCGCGAGCACGCGCTGAGACAGGCTGGTGGGCGTGTCATCCTTGAGCACTGACACCTGTGCCTGGGCCAGGATCGGACCCTCGTCCACACCCTCGGTGACAAGGTGGACGGTGCAACCCGCCACGGAATCCCCGGCGGCCAGGGCGCGCGCGTGGGTGTCGAGGCCAGGATACCTCGGCAGCAGGCTGGGGTGGATGTTCACCAACCGATCCGCCCAGCGACCGACCAACCAGGGCGTCAGCAGCCGCATATAGCCGGCGAGGGCGACGATCTGGGTCTCCGCTGCCGCCAGTTGGGCCTGGACGAGGGCTTCATGGCCGGCCCGGTCCTTGCCGAAGGGTCGATGGTCAATCGCTACGGCCGCCACCCCCTTCGCCCGCGCGATCGCGAGACCGCCGGCGTCGGGATCGTTGGAGACGACCAGAACCACCTCATACGGCGCGTCCGGCCGCTGCCCGGCATCGATCAGGGCGGCCATGTTGGAGCCGGCGCCGGAAATCAGGACGGCCACGCGAACGCGGCCACGCGTGTCGTTCATCGTCAGTTGGCGGGTGCCGGGTCGCCGACCGAGACGAAGGCCCCCGCCGGGCCCGGGAAGACGACCGGGCTCTCGTAGCCGGCTTCCGACACGGCCGAGACGCCGAAGAAGTAGTCGTCGATGGGGATGCCGGCGAGCACCAGGCTGGTGGCGTTCCCGGCCCACCGGCTGTGGGTCCATTGCGGTGCCGTGGTGGAGCGCCACCAGACGCGGTAGCCCGCTGCGCCCGGAGCGGCGGTCCAGGTGAGCGTCGTGTCCGGTCGCACAGCCCCGGCGATCGTCACGCCCGACGGCACCATGGGCGCATTGGCCAGGGCCGCCATCGTCGCGATGTTCAGGCGGGCGACCTGGCCGAGGTATTCGAAGTCCATCTCGTCGATGGTGTCGCCATAGACCACGCCGTTCTCGGTCCGCAGATCCTGGTGCTGGTGATCGTAGTTCTCGGCTCCCTCCGAGATTCGAACGGCCGGGAAGCCGGCGCGCAGCATCTCGACCTGGTCACCGCCCCGGCCGAAACGGTCCGTACGATAGATCATGTCCACGTCGAAGTTGGTCAGATAGCGATCGGCGATGCCGTCGACGTAGCGCGCGAGATTGCGCGAGGAGCTGTCGACCTCGCCGCCGTTGTAGCGACGCCGGTCGGCTTGGGCGGTCGTTTCGACCGTCTTGGTGCCTTCAGAGAAGACGCGGACGCGGGTGGTGTCGCGAACACCGGACTGACCCTGGGAGTTGCCGACGATGTCGTTGTTCAGATTGGCCTCGACGACCCAGCCCTGGGCCTTGGCGTAGTCGGCCAGGATGCGGCCGCCGAACAGGCCCTGCTCCTCGCCCGACAGTACGGCGTAGACGAGAGTCGCGTCGAACCGGTGCTTCGAAAGCACCCGCGCCGCTTCCAGCACGGCGGCGACGCCCGAGGCGTCGTCGTTGGCGCCCGGCGCGTCGGAGGTGAAATCCATGACGTCGGAAACGCGGCTGTCGATATGGCCGGAGATGACGATGACGCGGTTAGGATCGCCGGTGCCGCGCTGGATGGCCACGACGTTGACGACCTCGACAGGCTCCGGGATGCGCGGACCCGTCACCATATCTGCAGGGAGGGCGATCTCGAGACAGTCGCCGCACTCGCTGGAGATTCGCCGGAACTCGCGCTCGGTCCATCGCCGCGCGGCACCGATGCCCCGCGTCTCGGACCGGGTCTCGGACATGGTGTGGCGCGTGCCGAAGCCGACCAGGGCCGTAACGTCGGCCAGCAGTCGATCCGGCGACACTTCGCCCACCACCTCATGCAGCAGCGGCTGTTCGACCGCCGCAGGGGTCTGGGCCAGGGCGGAGGCCGGCAGGGCGGCGAGAAGGGCGGCGAGGGCGATGAGGCGCATGCGAGACTCCGACGAAGCGGCCGGGACTTTGGAGCGGGGCCCCGCCGACTTCAACCCCGCCTCGGAGTCACAGGTAGAGCCGATCCACGCGCGGCCTGATCGAGGTCAAAAGTTCGTAGGAGATGGTGCCGGCCGCAGTGGCCGCGTCGTCCAGCAGCCGGTTGGCCCCGAACAACTCGATCCGGTCCCCGACGGCGACGTCCGCGCCAGTGACGTCCACGGCGATGACGTCCATGGAGACCCGCCCCAGAATCGGGCGCGGGGCACCGGCCGCCCAGACTTGCCCAACCTGGCTCTGGCTGCGCAGGACGCCATCCGCATAGCCCGCGCCGCAGGTGGCGATCCGGCGGGGCCTGTCCGCGACGAAGCCCCGGGAGTATCCGACGCTTTCGCCCGCTGGAACGTCGCGCAACTGGAGCACCTCGGCCGTCAGGGTCGCGACGGGCTTCAGGCGCGGATCGGGACGGCCTTCCGGCCCCCCGCCATAGAGACAGATGCCCGGTCGGACCGCGTCGAAGGCGAAATCGGCCCCCAGGAAACATCCGCCCGAGTTGGCGAACGACTTCAACGTGGCGGGATACCGTGCTGCGACGGCGGCGAAGGCATCGCGTTGACGGCGGTTCATGGGCTCGACGGGCGCATCGGCGCAGGCGAGGTGGCTCATCACCAGGTCGAGGCCGTCGAAGGCCTCGGGCGCGGCCTCGGGCCGGAAGCCGAGGCGGTTCATACCGGTGTCGATCTGCAGCCCGCAGGCTCCGCCCCCGGACCCGAACCAGGCGCGGAGTTGGTCGTAATGGTTCAGGACCGGCCGCAACGACGCCTCGCGTAGCGCCGCCGCCGCGTCGCCGACGCAGCCGTCCAGCACATAGATGGTCGGCACCGGTCCCAGGGCCGCCCGCAACGCTTCGCCCTCCGCCCGCCGAGCGACGAAGAAGGCCCGCGCGCCTTCCGCCAACAACCGCGTCGCGACGGCAACGGCGCCGAGCCCATAGCCGTCGGCCTTGACGACCGGATGCACAGGAACGCCGGTCACGGCTTCCAGCGCATGGAAGTTGTGCGAAAGCGCGTTCAGATCGACGGTCAACAGGGCCGGGGCAGTCATGGCCGCCTTATGCCGCAAGATCGTTGCGGGAACAGGCGAAATCTGGATCCCGCGCGGGTCGGGCTCGCCTTGACTTGGGCGGCGCGGCGGACGACCTACGCGCCTCGCTTCCTCGAAGGTCCGCCAACTCATGTCCGTCAAGGTCCGTTTCGCTCCGTCGCCCACTGGCAAGCTGCACGTCGGCAATGTGCGCACCGCCCTGGTGAACTGGCTGTTCGCGAAAGGGCAGGGCGGTCAGTTCGTGCTGCGGATCGACGACACCGACCTCGCCCGGTCGACGCTGGAGTATGAGCGCGGGATCGAGGAAGACCTGACCTGGCTGGGCCTGGTCTGGGACGAGCGGCACAACCAGTCCAAGCGTTTCGACCGCTATCACGAGGCCGCCGACCGCCTGAAGGCGGCGGGGCGGCTGTATCCCGCCTATGAGACCGCCGAGGAGCTGGACCGTCGGCGCAAGGTGCAGCTGTCGCGCGGCCTGCCGCCCATCTACGACCGCGCGGCGCTGGATCTGACCGCCGCCGACAAGGCCGCGCTGGAAGCCGAGGGCCGCAAGCCGCACTGGCGCTTCAAGCTGGACGGGCGCCGGGTCGCCTGGGAGGACCTGTCGCGGGGCCACGCCGAGGTCGACACGGCCTCCATGTCCGATCCGGTGCTGATACGCGAGGACGGGCTCTACCTCTACACCCTGCCGTCGGTGGTGGACGACCTGGACATGGGGATCACCCACGTCATCCGGGGCGAGGATCACACGACCAACACCGGGGCCCAGATCGAGATCTTCGAGGCCCTGATCGCGGCGGGCATGGGGAGCGAGGTCCCGCGCTTCGCCCACATGCCGCTGCTGGTCGGGGCGGACGGCGCGGCCCTGTCCAAGCGGTTGGGCTCGCTGTCGGTCGCCGAGATGCGCGAGCAGGGCTATGAGCCTCTGGCCATCACCAGCCATCTGGGGCGGATCGGCACATCGGACGCGCTGGAGGTGGGCGAAAGCCTGGAGGCGCTGGGCCGGGGCTTCAGCTTCGACAAGATGGGCCGCTCGCCCGCCCGCTACGACACCGAGGACCTGGATCGCCTGAACGCCCAGGCCCTGCACGCCATGCCCTATGACCGGGCGCAGCCGCGGCTGGCGGCGCTGGACTGCGATCTGGGCGAGACCGTGTGGAACACCCTGCGGCCGAACCTGGCCCGGTTCGACGACATCCAGGCGCTGACGCGGCTGGTTCGGGGTCCGGTCAGTCCTGTCGTCGAGGATCCGGCCTTCGCCGCCGCCGCGCTGGAGGTCTTGCCGGAGACGATCGACGACGGCGTCTGGGCGATCTGGACAGAGGCGGTCAAGGCCAGGACCGGGGCCAAGGGCAAGGCGTTGTTCATGCCGTTGCGCCACATCCTGACGGGACAGGAGCGCGGACCGGACATGGCGTCGCTGGTGCCCCTGATCGGCCGCGACCGGATCGTCCAGCGGCTGCGCGGCGAGACGGCCTGAGGAGGGCGGCGCACCGCCTCCCGTCAGAGGGGTCAGGCGTTGCAGGCCGCGATCTGTTCGGCGCTGAGGGCCGTTCCGCGCCAGGTGAATTCGGTCACAGTACCCAGGCGGGCGACCACGCGACGACAGGCGCGCGTCGCGGGCTGGTTCGCCCCACCGGTCGCCGTGCAGGCGGTGCCTTCACAGCGCCAGCTGGCACCATCGACGATGACGGGGCGGCCGGGCGCGCTGGCGGCGTCCGCGAGGACGAGGCGGGTGCCGCTTGGAGTCTGGGCGACCGCAGGCGCGGCGAGGGCAAGACAAAGCGCGGTGAGGGCGAGGATCGAGCGCATGGCAGTAGCTCCGGGTTCAGGGCCTTCGAAAGCCCGGCCCCCATAGTGCGTATCGTTTAAAAACTGTCAAGGCGAGTTTTTAAACGAGATGCAGTCGAGCCGCCGAGTGACCGACGATTACTTATCGCCGATCATGTTGCAAGGCCCGTCGTGTCTCCGGCGCGTCGATCGCCATCATCGCCGCCTCCACGGTGTCGCAAACCAACCATGCGTCGAGGAATGACGGCGGCGTGAAGCCGGTCTCCACGCTGTGGCGCATCAACCCGAAAAAGGTCTCCCAGAAGCCGTTGATGTTGAGGAAGATCACCGGTTTGCCGTGCAGGTCCAGCCGTTTCCAGCTCAGCAGTTCAACCACTTCCTCAAGCGTCCCGATCCCGCCCGGCGCGACGACGAAGGCGTCGGACTGGTCATACATGATCTGCTTGCGCTCGTGCATGGAGGTGACGACCAGGGTCTCCACCTCGTCGAAAAGCCGCTCGCGGCTGCGCAGGAACTCCGGCATGACGCCCAGCACCCGGCCTCCGGCCTCGTGGGCCGCGCGCGCCGAGGCCCCCATGAGGCCGACGCCGCCTCCACCATAGACCAGCCGCCACCCCGCCCGTGCCGCCGCCGCTCCGAAGTCAGCCGCAGCCTGGACATACACCGGATCGGCGGCGTCGGACGATCCGCAGAACAGACAGACGGAGCGGCCGTCGAAGGGCGCGATGGCGGGATTGGCTGGCGACATGAAACCTCTGCGAGAAAGGGGGACAGCCGACGACGGCCGCGCTATCTCCGACGGGGGTCATACAGACACGGCAAGCACGATGAAACGATCGATCGTCCTCCTGATAACGGCGGGCCTCTCCGTCGCCGCCTGCGGCGATGACGCGCCGGGTCCGGCGGCGTCGAACGCCGAGAAGGCGTGGGTGACCCCACCGGTTATCGAGACGGCCGAAATTCAGGGATCGTCTCTCGTGATCGGCGGCGCGGCGTCTCCCTCTGGGCGCATCGTGCTGGTCGCCCCGGGTGGCCGGGTCTTCGCAGCGGCGGCGGATAATCGTGGGCGCTTCAGCCTGGTGACGCCGAAGCCCGCCGCCGATACCTTGTTCACCGCCGAGGTGCAGGTCGGCCAGGCCCGATATCCAGCACCCGGCCGGCTTCTGGTGTCCGCCGGGCCGGGAGGTCCGATCGCCTTCGTCAGCGCCGGCGCGCCGACGCGTCGCTTCGATCCGGCTCCGGTGCTGGACGCCGTGGACAGTGACGGACGCGCAACGTTCCTGAGCGGCCGGGGACGTGCGTCGGCGGTCGTGACCGTTACGGCGGGTGTTCAGCGACCCATCGAGGTCGGAGCGGACGGTCGCTGGAGCGCGGCCCCAGCCGGACTGCCCTCTGTGGTCGTCGTCGATGGCCAGTCCTTCGTTCCCAGCATCGGCGCGGAGGGCGAGGACGGCCTGAGCGCCACGCCGGGCGGCTGGCGTCTGATCTGGACAGCGCCCGGTGGGGCGCGCCAGGCGACGTGGTTTCCAGCGGGACAGGCTGAAACCTCTCCTTAACCAAATCGGATCACCCACGAAGCCGTTCTCTTTGAGGACACCCACCACCAATCCACCTTCGCCCGATGCTCGCATCGGGCTTTTCTTTGCCAGTCGCGTCGGGCTAAGCCGCCCTGATGAGCGAGACGGAAATTCTGACACGCATCGACGGCCGGGTCGGTCGGATCACCCTGAACCGACCCAGGGCACTTCATGCGCTGAACCTCGCGATGTGCGAGGCCACGACCCACGCCCTGCTGGCGTGGCGCGACGATCCGGCCGTGGTCTCGATCCTGATCGATCATGCAGGTGAGCGGGGCTTTTGCGCGGGCGGCGACATCCGGATGATCGCCGAGAGCGGCGCGACCGACGGTGTCGAAGCCAGGGCCTTCTTCCTCGCCGAATACCGCCTCAACCATTTGATGTTCACCTACCCCAAGCCGATCACGGCCATCGTCGACGGGGTCGTCATGGGAGGCGGCGTCGGCATGTCGGAGCCCGCCGCCGTCCGCATCGCGACCGAGCGCACGACCTACGCCATGCCCGAGACCGGCATCGGCCTGTTCCCCGATGTCGGCGGCGGATGGTTCCTGCCGCGCCTGCCGGGCGAGACGGGGACCTGGCTGGCCCTGACCGGGGCACGGCTGAAGGCGGCAGACACGGTGGCGCTGGGGATTCACAGCCATTTCGTCCCGAGCGAAACGCTGTCGGATGTGATCGACGCGGTCATTCGCGCGCCGGAGCGACCGGATGTCGCGGCGCAAAAGGAAGCGGTCGAGCCCGCGCCGTCGCCCATCGCGCCTCATCGCCCGGCGATCGACCGGCTGTTCGCTTTCGACACTGTGGAGGCGATCTTCGAAGCCTTGGAGGCGGACGGAACCGAGTGGGCCCTGGCGCAACGGGCGATCCTGACGACCAAGTCGCCCCAGTCACTGAAGGTCACGCTGCGCCAGCTTCGGGCCGGGCGCAAGATGTCCGATTTCGCCGAGGTGATGGCCATGGAGTATCGGCTGGGCGGCCGCGTGGTGCGGACCCACGACTTCCAGGAGGGGGTCCGGGCTGTGATCGTCGATAAGGACAATGCGCCGCAGTGGTCGCCCGCGACGCTGAACGGCGTGTCCGACGCCGATCTCGACGCCCTGTTCGCGCCGTTGCCGGTTGGCGAGGAGTGGACGCCGCTGGATTGAGGCTTGCGTCCCGGTCCGATCGCGAGCGTAGCTGACGGCCAGCCGAGGAGAGACCATGTTCAAGCACCAGTTCGTCGCCGCCGCCCTTCTGACCGCCCTGTCGGCCTGCGCGCGGATGAACGCCGACGCTCCGCCGGCCGTCGTTTCGGTCGAGACCCTGATCGCGGCGGCGGTGGCCGACCCGCGTCGTCCCGCCGACGAGGTGGCCCGCGACGACCTGCGCAAGCCCGTCGCGATGCTGGCTTTCGGCGGTATCCGACCCGGCGCGCGCGTCGCCGACATCCGTCCGGAAGAGGGTTACTTCACCCGTCTGTTCGCGCCGGTGGTGGGCGAGACCGGTCGGGTCTATGCCTTCGTTCCCACCCGCACCGCGCCGCGCGAGACCCCGTTCGCGGAGGCTCTGGCGGCCGCCTATCCGAATGTCGTGCCTCTTTCCGGGCCGCTGGACTCAATGCGTTTTCCTGAGCCCCTGGACGCCGTCTTCATGGTCCAGGAGTACCACGACTTCCACATCCCGGCCTTCGACACCGACGTGAACCTGATGAACCGGGCGGTGTTCGAGGCGCTCAAGCCGGGTGGCCTCTATGTCGTGATCGATCACGCTGGCCGGGCGGGTACCGACGCGAACGAGGTCCAGACCCTGCACCGCATCGACGGGGATTTCCTCAGGGCCGAGGTCGAGGCCGCCGGCTTCGTTTTCGACGGCCAGAGCGATGCGCTCCGAAACCCGGCCGACGATCGTACCATCAATGTCTTCGACCCCGCCATCCGGGGGCGGACGGATCAGTTCGTCTATCGCTTCAGAAAGCCGCTTTAGGTTTCCGTCGTCTCGTACATCAGCATCGACGCCCCGCCGGACGCGAAGTTGGCAACGTCTGCGGCGGCCGCCTGACCCTCCGGGCTGGCGAAGGCGGCGCCGATGTCGGCCAGGCTGTCGAAATGCAGGATGGCGATCAGGTGGACGTCGGACGGTCCCTCGGGCGTCATGACCGGTCCCGCGCTCGTCTCGAAGCGGCGCAGACCGGGGATATTGCGCGCCAGGGGCGCGTGGATGTCGTGGTAGTGCCGGTCGAAGGCGGCGGTGTCGGACGGCGTGCGATAGGTGACGACGAGCTGGGCGGCCATGGACGTTTCTCCGGGTTGCGTCACCGCTAGCATGAATTCGGCGACAGGGTCGCGGTCGAGTCTGACCGGGGGCGTGAGGCGGCGTAAAGTGTCAGCGCGCCGCTGGGGCGCTCGAGGAGGTTTCGATGCGCGTCGCGTTCAACCGGTCCCTGATTCTCGCCGCTTCGGCGGCCATGCTGCTCTCGACCGCGGCTTTCGCGCCTCCGGTTCAGGACACGGGCAGCTACGCCGCCGTTCTGGCCGACACCGACCGGCCCGAGGCGGACCGGGCGCGGGACGGGTCAAGAAAGACCGCCGAGATCCTGGCCTTCGCCGAAGTCGCGCCGGGCCAGACGGTCGGCGACATGATCATCGGCGGGGGGTATTTCACCCGTGTTTTCGCCAGCGCCGTCGGTGAGGACGGCGAGGTCATCGCCTGGCAGCCGGCCGAGTTCATCGCCTTTCAGGCGAGCTACGGCGAGAGCCTGACGACGGTGGACGAAGAAAACGAGAACGTCTCCGCCATTCGCTCACCCATCGGCGCGCCCGCGTTTCCGCAAGCTCTGGACCTGGTGTTCACGGCCCAAAATTATCACGACCTGCACCTGGCACCGTTCCCGGCCGACACGGCGGCAAAGGTCAACGCGGCCGTGTTCGCGGCGCTGAAGCCGGGCGGCCTTTATGTCATCGTCGATCACGCGGCGACCTCGGGCGCGGGGCTGGGCGTGGCCGACACGCTGCACCGGATCGACATCGCCGATGTGCGGCGCGAGGTCGAGGCGGCCGGGTTCGTGCTGGAAGCGGAAAGCGGCATTCTGCTGGACCCGGCGGACCCGCTGACGACCAACGTCTTCGACCCGGCCATCCGTGGCCGCACCAGCCAGTTCGTGCTTAAGTTCAGGAAGCCCGCCTGACGGGTCTGGCGGCAGCGCAGGCCAAAGGCTAACCGGAGCGCAACCAGAAACGCACTCGGGAGACGCCGTGATGACCGCCAGAAAGATCGCCTTCATCGGCCTGGGCAACATGGGCGGGGGTATGGCCGCCAATCAGGCCGGCGCGGGGCACGTCGTGTCGGCCTTCGACCTGTCGCAGGCCGCGCTGGATCGGGCGCGGGCTGCGGGATGTTCCCCTGTCGCCTCGGTCGCCGAGGCCGTGAAGGACGTCGACGTCGTGATCACCATGCTGCCCGCCGGGCCGCATGTGCATCAGGTCTATTCCGAGCAGATCATCGGTGCCGCGCCGTCGTCCGCGCTCTTGCTCGACTGCTCGACCATCGATGTGGAGACCGCGAGAAAGGTCGCGGGTCTGGCCAAGGCCGCGGGCTATGCCTTCGCCGACGCGCCGGTGTCGGGCGGAACGATGGCGGCCGACGCCGGAACCCTGGCCTTCATGGTCGGATGCGACGAGGCGGACTTCGCGCGCATCGAAACCGCGCTGGAGCCGATGAGCCGGGCGACCTTCCGCGCGGGCGACCACGGAGCGGGGCAGGCGGCCAAGATTTGCAACAACATGATCCTCGGCATCACCATGCTGGGGACTTGTGAAGCCATCGCCCTGGCGGAGAAGCTGGGACTGGACCCGGTGAAGTTCTTCGATATCGCATCGAAGTCGTCGGGGCAGAGTTGGTCGGTGACGACCTATTATCCGTGGCCCGGCCCCGTGCCGACCGCGCCGTCGAACCGAAATTATGACGGCGGGTTCGCGACGGCGATGATGCTGAAGGACCTGAAGCTGGCGCAGGACGCGGCCGCCAGGGCGGGCGCCGCCACGCCGCTCGGCGCTCAATCAGAGGCGCTGTTCCAGTTGTTCGATCGTCTGGGCTACGGCGGCCGCGACTTCTCCGGCATCCTGCAGATGCTGCGAGGTCGGCTGGATGATCTTCCCAAGACCTAGATGAGAACCGTTATCGATTAAGGGCTTGCGACCTTTTTACCTTGCCCGGCGAGTGGACTTTGAGGTGTCATCGAGGCATCACCGCGCCGTTTCCGGTCGCCAGAGAGCCGCAGCCTTGTTCGACTACACCGCCGCATTCCAGTCCGCCGTCGACCAAGTGAAGGGCGAGGGGCGCTATCGCGTCTTCGCCGACCTGAAACGGGTCCGTGGCCGGTTTCCCAGGGCGGTGCGTCGCCTCTCGGACGGCTCCGAACAGGACTGCGTGATCTGGTGCTCCAACGACTATCTCGGCATGGGCCAGAACCCGGTCGTGCTGGAGGCCATGCAGGCCGAACTTGACGCCGTGGGCGCCGGCGCCGGTGGCACGCGCAACATCAGCGGCACGACGCGGTCGGCGGTCGATCTGGAAGCCGAGCTCGCCTCCTGGCACCAGAAGGAAGCCAGCCTGCTCTTCACCTCGGGCTATGTGGCCAATGAGGCGACGCTGACGACGCTGCAGCGCATCCTGCCGGGGCTGATCATCTTCTCGGACAGCCTGAACCATGCCTCGATGATCGCGGGCATCCGCAACGGCGGCTGCGAGCGGCACGTCTTCCTGCACAACGACCTGGCGCACCTCGAGTCGCTGCTGGCTGCCGCCCCCGCCGACGCGCCCAAGCTGATCGCCTTCGAGAGCGTCTATTCGATGGACGGCGACATCGCCGACCTGAAGGGCACGATCGCTCTGGCCCGCAAGTATGGGGCGATGACCTACCTCGACGAGGTTCACGCCGTGGGTCTCTACGGCGCGACCGGCGCGGGCGTGGCCGAGCGGGACGGGGTCCTGGACGGCATCGACATCGTCGAATGCACGCTCGGCAAAGCCATCGGCGTCATGGGCGGCTACATCGCCGCCGACGCGGTGATCGTGGACGCGGTCCGCAGCTGGGCCTCGGGCTTCATTTTCACGACGTCGCTGCCGCCGGCCCTGACGGCGGGGGCCCTGGCCTCGGTCCGGCACCTGAAGACCCACCCGGAACTTCGCGACGCGCACCAGGAGCGGGCCGAGACGCTGAAGCGCCGCTTCGCCGAGGCGGGTATCCCGGTCATGCCGTCCGAGAGCCACATCGTGCCGGTGTTCGTCGGCGACCCGGTGCACACCAAGATGATCTCGGACATGCTGCTGGAAGACCACGGCATCTATGTCCAGCCGATCAACTATCCGACCGTGCCCAAGGGGACCGAGCGCCTGCGGTTCACGCCGTCTCCAGATCATGACGACGGCATGATGGATGCCTTGGTCACGGCTATGGACAAGCTGTGGACCCACTGCAACGTGGCGCGGATGCCGGTCGCGGCCTGATGCCCGACGATCTCGGCGAGGTCATCGTCGAGGCGACCCGGAACGGGACGTATCTCAAGGTCACGGCCGTCCATGTGGCCACGGGGATCGAGGCCTCGGCGGTTGGTCCGGCGATGGAGCCGAAGGCCGTCGAAAGACTGGCCATAGCCAAGCTCAGGCGTCTGATCGCCACGTCCTGACACAAGATGTTGTGGCACCGACCGCGCGGGACTAGATAGAGCGTCTCCATTCTCGACAGCCCGGACGCCGCCCGTGACCGCTCATTTCATCCACGACGCCTATTTCTCGCGCGGCCTGGACCAGGCTGACCCCGACGTCGCCGCCGCTATCAAGGGCGAGTTGCATCGCCAGCAGGAACAGATCGAGCTGATCGCGTCCGAGAACATCGTCTCACGGGCGGTGCTGGAAGCGCAGGGGTCGGTCCTGACCAACAAATACGCCGAAGGCTATCCGGGCCGGCGCTACTACGGTGGCTGCGAGTTCGTGGACGTCACCGAGGATCTGGCGCGCGAGCGGGCCAAACAGCTGTTCGGCGCGGCCTTCGCCAACGTGCAGCCGCACTCCGGCGCCCAGGCGAACCAGGCGGTGTTCTTCGCCCTGCTGCAGCCTGGCGACACCTTCCTGGGCATGGACCTGGCGGCGGGCGGGCATTTGACGCACGGCAGCCCGGCGAACCAGTCGGGCAAGTGGTTCCGGCCGGTCACCTACAAGGTCCGCGAGGACGATCACCTGATCGACTACGACCATGTCGCCGAGATGGCGCAAAAAGAGAAACCCAAGCTGATCGTGGCGGGTGCCAGCGCCTACAGCCGCCACATCGACTTCAAGCGCTTCCGCGAGATCGCCGACAGCGTCGGGGCCTATCTGATGGTCGACATGGCCCACTATGCGGGCCTGGTCGCGGGCGGCGTCTATCCGAACCCCGTCCCGCACGCCCATGTCGTGACGACGACGACGCACAAGACGCTGCGTGGCCCGCGCGGCGGCCTTATCCTGTCCGATGACCTGGATCTGGGCAAGAAGATCAACTCGGCGGTGTTCCCGGGCCTTCAGGGTGGCCCGCTGGAGCACGTCATCGCCGCCAAGGCGGTGGCCTTCGGCGAGGCGCTGAAGCCGGAGTTCAAGGCCTATGCGGGCCAGGTGGTGAAGAACGCCCAGGCCCTGGCCGCTGTGCTGGTCGAGCGCGGCCTGGCCATCGTGTCGGGCGGCACCGACAGCCACCTGATGCTGGTCGACCTGCGGCCCAAGGGCGTGACCGGCAAGGCGACGGAGCTCCAGCTCGAGCACGCCCTGATGACCTGCAACAAGAACGGCGTGCCGTTCGACACCGCGCCCTTCACCGTCACCTCGGGCGTGCGGCTTGGGACCCCGGCGGGCACCACGCGGGGCTTCGGCGTCGCCGAGTTCCAGCAGGTCGGACACTGGATCGCCGACGTGGTCTCCTCGATGAACGGCGGGGACGAGGCCGATCCGGCCGTGGTCGCCGAGGTCTCGGCCAAGGTGCGCGAACTGACCGCGCGCTTCCCGATTTACGGATAGGTCGCTGAATGAAGTGCCCCTTCTGCGGCAACGCGGACAGCCAGGTGAAGGACAGCCGCCCGTCGGACGACGGCGCGGCCATCCGTCGTCGCCGATCCTGTCCCAACTGCGGCGGGCGCTTCACCACCTTCGAACGGGTCCAGTTGCGCGAACTGGTGATCCTGAAGCGGAACGGGCGGCGCACGCCGTTCGATCGCGACAAGCTGGAGCGGTCGCTGGCCATCGCCCTGCGCAAGCGTCCGATCCAGCCCGAACAGGTCGAGCAGATGGTGTCGCGGATCGTGCGCCAGCTCGAGAGCCTGGGCGAGACCGAGATCCCGTCCAGCGTCGTCGGCGACTTCATCATGAAGGCGCTGAAGGGCGTCGATGAGGTGGCCTATGTCCGCTACGCCTCGGTTTACAAGGACTTCAGGGCGACCGGCGACTTCGCTCGCTTTCTGGGCGACGAGGGGCTGGACGACGATCCGGGGGCGTCGCGCGGCTGATGCGGATCACCTGGAAGGTCGCGACGTCGCTGGACGGTCGCATCGGCACGTCCACGGGCGAGAGCCAGTGGATCACCGGCCCTGAGGCTCGCGCCCAGGGCCACCGCCTGCGCGCCGCCCATGACGCTGTTCTGGTCGGCGTCGAGACCGTGCTGGCCGACGATCCCCGCCTGACGGTCCGTTTGGCCGCGGAACCGGAGCTGGAGGCCAAACAGCCCTTGCGTGTCGTCCTGGACAGCAGGCTCCGAACGCCGTCCTTCGCCCGGATCGCCACAGCAAGCACGCTGATACTGACCACCCGCGATCCGATGCCGATCGGCGAGGCCGAGGTCGCGCGGGTCGCCGGTGACGGCAACAACCGCCCCGCCTTGGAGGCGGTGCTCGAGACGCTCGTCTCGCGGGGCGTGAAGAGCCTGATGATCGAAGGTGGAGGGCGGGTCGCGGCCTGCTTCGTGTCCGCCGGCCTGGTCGATGCCATCGAGTGGTTTCGCGCGCCGATCCTTCTGGGGGGCGACGGTCGTCCCGGCGTGGCGGCCCTGAATCTGGCCCGCCTGGCCCATGCACCGCAGTATCGGCGTCTTGCGGTCGAGGCCTTGGGTGACGACCTGTGGGAACGCTACGAAAGGCGTTCCTGATGTTTCTCTTCGTCCTGTCCGAAAATCGGCGTCCACTGTTCGGGACGGCGAGCTGATGTTCACCGGCATCATCACCGACATCGGCCGCGTTCGCTCGGTCGTCGAGACGGCGCGCGACCGGCGCTATGAGATCGAGACCGCGTGGGACACCGCTGGGATCGACCTTGGGGCGTCCATCAGTCACTCGGGTGTCTGCCTGACCGTGGTCGAGAAGACCCCGGGCTCGTTCGCGGTGGAGGTGTCCGGCGAAACCCTGTCGAAGACGACACTGGGCGCCTGGGCGGCGGGGACGAAAATCAATCTTGAGCGCGCGACCCGGGCTGGGGATGAATTGGGCGGGCACATCGTGTCCGGCCACGTCGACGGCTTGGGAACCGTGGTCGAGATTACGCCCGACGGCGGGTCGCACCGGCTGACGATTGAGGCACCCCCGCCGCTGCACCGGTTCATCGCCACGAAGGGCTCGATCACGGTCGACGGCGTGTCCCTGACCGTCAACAGCGTCGACAGTCGTCGCTTTGGTTTGAACATCATCCCCCACACCTGGCGGGCGACGACGCTCGGCGACCTCACGGTCGGCGACACGGTCAATCTGGAGATCGACATGCTGGCCAGATACCTCGCCCGGTGGCAGGAGACCGCGTGATGCGCAGTTTCTCTGAGGCCATTGGGGCCGCCACAAACCTCGACAGTCCGATCAGTCCGATCGAGGACATCCTGGAGGATGCCCGCAACGGCCGTCCCTATATCCTGGTCGACGCCGAGGACCGGGAGAACGAGGGCGACGTCATCATTCCGGCCCAGTTCGCCACGCCCGACCAGATCAACTTCATGGCTCGCCACGCGCGCGGCCTGATCTGCCTGGCCATCACCTCGGAGCGGGCACGGGCCCTGCGCCTGCCACCCATGGCCGCCGAGAACCGCACCAGCATGGGCACGGCCTTCACCGTATCGATCGAGGCGCGGGAAGGCGTCACGACGGGCATCAGCGCGGCGGACCGCGCGCGCACGGTTCAGGTCGCGGTTGATCCCCTGAAGGGTGCCGACGACATCGTTTCGCCGGGCCACGTCTTTCCGCTGGTCGCCCGCGACGGCGGGGTGCTGGTTCGCACCGGCCACACCGAGGCGGCCGTCGACATCAGCCGCATGGCTGGTCTGCACCCTGCGGGTGTGATCTGCGAGATCATGAACGACGACGGGACCATGGCCCGCCTTCCGGACCTGGTCGCCTTCGCCCAGTTGCACGGGTTGAAGATCGGAACCATCGCCGACCTGATCGCCTATCGCCGGCGCACCGAGCGGTTCGTCGAGCGGGTGATGAACACGCCGTTCGACAGCGTCCACGGCGGGCCCTTCCGCCTGATGCTGTACCGGAACACCATCGAGGGAGCCGAGCACGTCGCCCTGGTCCACGGCACGATCGAGCCGGGCAAGCCGACCCTGGTGCGCATGCACCAGGTCGATTTCGCCGCCGACCTGCTGGGCCACGTCGAGGCGCGTCAGAGCTATATTCCGTCAGCCCTGCGGACCATCACCGCGCACGATGGGCCGGGCGTCGTCGTCTTCCTGCGCGATCCGGCGCTCCAGGGGCTGGCGGAACGACTGTCGGGGGCGGACAAGCCGATCGCCCTGGACAGATCCCTGCGGAACTACGGCGTGGGCGCGCAGATCCTGCTGGACCTGGGCGTTCGCGACATGATCGTGATGAGCTCCACCCGACCCGAGCCCGCCGCCCTTGAAGGCTATGGGCTGAACATCGTCGGTTGGCGCACCATGGACGGAGAAGTCCCATCCTGAACGAACCGCCCCGCATCCTCATCGTCGAGGCGCGCTTCTATGACGATCTGGCCGACGCCCTTCTGGAAGGGGCCAAGGACGCCCTGACGGCGCGCGGCGCGGCGTTCGACGTCGTCACCGTGCCAGGGGCGCTGGAGATCCCGCCGGCGATCGCCCTGGCCGACGAGGCGGGCAAGTTTCCGACCGCGCCGCGCTATTCCGGCTTCGTGGCCCTGGGCTGCGTCATCCGGGGCGAGACCTATCATTTCGAGATCGTGTCCGATCAGTCGGCGGCCGGCATCATGGCGTTGGGGACACGCGGCCTGATCATCGGCAACGGCATCCTGACCGTCGAGGACGAGGCTCAGGCCTGGGCCCGGGCGCGTCTGTCCGAGGGCGACAAGGGCGGTGGGGCGGCACGGGCCTGTCTCGATCTGATTGAACTGAAGAAGCGGTTGCGGCTAGGGCTGGGCGGATGACCGATCCGACACCGACCGCGCCCAACTCCATCGCCGCCGTGCTCGAGCAACTCGCCGAGGCGGAAAAGGCGCGGGCCGAGCCCCAGCTGACCAGCCGGCAGCGCCGCGCGCGCACGGTGGCCCGTCTGGCCGCCGTCCAGGCGCTGTATCAGATGGAACTGGCTGGGGAGGGGGTCGAGACGGTCATCTCCGAGTTCGAAAACCACCGCTTCGACGCGCCCATCGAAGGCGTGATGATGGCCGAGGCCGACGAGGACTGGTTCGCCGAGATCGTGCGCGGCGTGGTCACGGGCCAGAAGGACGTGGACACGGCGGTGAAGGCGCGCCTGGCGTCCAACTGGCGCATGGAGCGGCTGGACGCCACGCTGCGTGCCCTGCTGCGCTGTGGGGCGTGGGAGCTGAAGGAGCGGCCCGAGGTCCCGCGCGAGATCGTGATCGACGAATATGTCGAACTGGCCAAGGCCTTCTTCGACGAAGCCGAGGCCAAGTTCGTCAACGCCGCTCTGGACGGCGTCGCCCGCGACGTTCGACCCAAGGCCTGAAGCCATGCCCGCCGTCGACGCCGCCGGCGAGTTCGAGACCATCCAGAAGCTGCTGCGTCCGTTGGCGCACCCGGACTATGCGCGGGGCCTGGCTGACGATGTGGCGGTCCTGCCCTCCCGGCCGGGTTTCGATCTGGTACTGACCAAGGACGCCATCGTCGAAGGCGTGCACTTCCTGCCGGACGATCCGCTCGACACCGTCGCCCAGAAGCTGCTGCGGGCGAACCTCTCCGATCTGGCGTCCAAGGGGGCGGAGCCGTTCGGCTATCTGCTGGCCTGTCATTGGTCGCCCCGTTGCGGCTGGCCGGAGCGGGAGGCCTTCGCCGAGGGGCTGGCGACGGATCAGGCCGCGTTCGGCGTCCAGCTGCTGGGCGGAGACACGGTTCTGACGCCGGGGCCGGCGTCCTTTTCCGCGACTCTGCTGGGCTGGTTGCCCAAGGGCGAGGCGGTCTCGCGGGGTGGAGCGCGTCCGGGGGACGCCGTCTATGTCACCGGCACGATCGGCGATGGCTGGCTGGGGCTTCAGGCGGCGCAGGGGCGGTTGTCGTTGGAGCCGGAACGCGTCGAGGCTCTGGCCGAGAGATACCGGCGACCGGTGCCGCGCGTGGTCTTCGGACGGGCGGTCCGCGGTCTGGTCACCGCGATGATGGATGTGTCGGACGGCCTGGTCGGCGATCTGGGCCATGTTGCGCGCGCCAGCGGAGCCGCCATCACGCTTGATCTGGAGTTGACGCCGCGATCGGCCGCGGCACAGGCGTGGTTGGAGAGCCGAACCGATCCGGAGGCGGCGCTGGAGAGGCTGGTCACCGGCGGTGACGACTATGAGCTGGTCCTGACGGTGTCGCCCAGGGACGAGGCCGCGGTGAAGCGCGAGGCCGATCGGCTACATCTGCGGCTGACCCGGATCGGCGAGGTCCAGGCCGGGGCCGGCGTTTCCGCGCGCTACCTTGGCCAGGCGCTGACCCTGTCGCGGACAGGCTGGACGCACGACTGAGGGCTGCCGGAAACGGAATCCTAAGCGATCTCCGTCACGCTCGGCCCATGAAACGCAGAGACCTGATCGCCTTCGGAACCCTGGCCGTCGCCGGCGCGGCCGCGTCTGCGGCCAGCGCAGCCGGACCTACAGAGTCGGCCCCCACCGCCAATCCGTCGTTGAACATCGCCGGGGTCGGCCTGCCGATCATCGCGGACGGACGCATCCGCAACTATGTCTTCGTGACGGTCCGCCTGACGCTCGGCACCGGCCAGACGCCCGAGATGCTGCGGGCCAGGGAGCCTTACTTCCGCGATGCCCTGGTCCGGCAGGCGCATCGGACGCCCTTCGTGCTGGCCGACGACTGGACGCGGGTCGATTCGACCGCGATCGCCGCCTGGCTGATGCGGGCCGCGCCCGCGATCGCCGGGCCGGGTTCGATCTCCGCGGCCGAAGTGGCTTTGCAGACGCCGCGCAGACGCACCGGCGTTCGCCGGGCCTGAAAAGCCCGTCGTTCCTGAAAATGGCCGTTGCGCCCCCTGCGCGCATTTGGCACGGTTCCGCCGCAATTCCCGCGGGACGCACTCAGGCGTCCGGACTGCGCACGGGGGGACCGGAAGGCGGAAAGAGGCGATAAACGCCCGCCGCGCCAAGGGTCCGCGCGCCTAATGCTTTAGGGTTGGAAACGCCAAAATGACGAATGTTCTGTGGCTAGTGATAGCCGCCGGCGCGCTGGGGGTCCTGTACGGGCTCATCCAGACCGCCAGTCTGATGAAGGCCGAGACCGGCAACGACAAGATGCGCGAGATCGCGGCCGCGATCCAGGAAGGGGCCTCGGCCTATCTGAAGCGCCAGTATACCACCATCGGCATGGTCGGGGTGGTCATCCTGATCGCCGCCTGGCTGCTGATCGGACCCTATGCCGCGATCGGCTTCGTGATCGGCGCGGTGCTTTCGGGCCTGGCCGGGTTCGCCGGTATGCTGATCTCGGTGCGCGCCAACGTCCGGACCGCCCACGCCGCCTCGCAGAGCCTGGCCAAGGGTCTGGATCTGGCGTTCCGCTCGGGCGCCATCACCGGCATGTTCGTGGCGGGTGGCGCGCTTCTGGGCGTCGCGGGCTACTACGGCGTGCTGACCGAGGTGCTGGGGCTGGAGAGCACCGGCCGCGAGGTCATCGACGGTCTGGTGGCGTTGGGCTTCGGCGCGTCGCTGATATCCATCTTCGCGCGCTTGGGCGGCGGCATCTTCACCAAGGGCGCCGACGTGGGCGGTGACATGGTGGGCAAGGTCGAGGCCGGTATTCCCGAGGACGATCCCCGCAACGCCGCGACCATCGCC
>NCEB01000064.1 GCA_002280475.1 Brevundimonas subvibrioides | reverse complement strand
AGGTCGAGCAGCGAGCCGGTTGGCGCGATCAGGGTCGGGGTGGGCGACAGGGACATGGGCGGCTCCGGATTCGAGGCCGGAAGCTAGGCGCGGCCCGGCGGGGGGACAACCCGTTGCCGGTCAGCCTAATTATGGCTATATTTATGGCCAGAACTGGAGAGCGACCATGGCCAGCTACGGCGTCGCCGAAGCCAAGAACAACTTCACCCACCTGCTGGATCGCGTGCAGGAGGGCGAAAAGATCACCATCACCCGCCACGGCAAGCCGATCGCGGAACTGAACCCGCCGCCCAAGCTGACAGTCGAGGAGCGTTGGGCGTTGATGGATGAACTGATGGAACGGGCGCGCAGCCGCCCACCGTGGGGCATATCGGCCGCTGAACTGGTCCGAAGCATGCGGGATGGCGATCCCGAGTGAGGGTCTACCTGGACGCCAGCGCGCTTGTGTCGATGATTTCGGGCGAGCCGACCGCCGGTGCAGTCCTCAGCCAGATTCGATTAGGTGACGCGCCGCCGCTCATAAGCGACTTTGCAACCGCCGAGTCATCGGCTGCGCTCGCCAAGTTGGGGCGAACGGGGGCCTTCCCAGTCGCCAGGTTGCGGGAACTCTACTCCGACTTGGATCGGTGGGCGCTCACCGCTGCGGAAGAGGTCGCGATCGTATCCTCAGACATAGCTGCGGCGAACGCGCTCGTCCGCCGTCCGGAAGTCTCCCTCCGCGCCCCCGACGCCATCCATATCGCCGCCGCCCATCGGCTGGGCGCGACCCTTCTGACGCTCGATCGCGGCATGGCGCGCGCCGCCGCCGCCCTGGGCGTTCCCTATCTCAATCCCGCCGAGGCCGATGCGCCCGGCGAACCGAAAGACTGAATGACAAAGACACCCAAACGACCCGCGGCTGGATTGCCGGACGAGGCCACGCTGCTGGCCTTCCTGCGCGACACAGGCAGCGCGGAAAAGGGCGATATCGCCCGCCACTTCGGCCTGAAGGGCGAGGATCGCCGCCGCCTGCGCGAGATGATCCGCGAACTGGAGGCCGCCGGAAAGCTCGGCAAGCGGGGCCGCAAGGGCTTCTCCGAGGCCGGCGCCCTGCCCCCCGTCGGCGTGGCCGACGTGATCGAGAAGGACATCGACGGCGACCTCTACGTCCGCCTGGTCGAAGCCTCGGCCGACGCGCCCAAGGCCCTTCTGGTGCCCGACAAGGGCAGACCCGGCCCGGCGCCGGGCCTCGGCGACCGCGTCCTGGCCAAGTTCGAGCACGGGCCGAACGGCTGGGAGGCCCGGCTGATCAAGACGCTGGATACGGCGACCAACCGCGTCCTCGGCGTCATCCGCAAGTCCAACAAGGAAACCCGCGTCGAGCCCGTCGACCGGCGCTCGAAGGACGTGCTGATCGTCCCCCAGGTCCAGGCGACCGACCTGCGCGACGGCGACCTGGTTCTGGCCACCATCGAGAAGGGCGACCAGCGGTACGGCCCCAAGCGCGGCAAGGTCCTGGAGACCATCGGCCGCGAGGACGATCCCCGCGCCGCCTCCCTGATCGCCATCCACACCCACGGCGTGCCCATGGGCTTTTCCGAGGCGGTGGAGCGTGAGGCCGAGACCCAGGACCTGCCGACGCTGAAAGGCCGCGACGACCTGAGGGACATCCCCTTCGTCACCATCGACCCCGCCGACGCCCGCGACCACGACGACGCCGTCTTTGCCCAGCGCGACGACGATCCGAAGAACGAGGGCGGCTGGGTCGTCTGGGTCGCCATCGCCGACGTCGCCGCCTACGTCCGGCCCGGCACGTCCCTGGACCGCGAGGCCCGGGCCAAGGGCAACTCCACCTACTTCCCCGACCGGGTCGAGCCCATGCTGCCCGAGCGGCTGTCGAATGGTCTGTGCAGCCTGAAGCAGGGCGAGAACCGCGCCACGCTGGCCGTCCGCATGGTGTTCGACAAGGACGGGCGAAAGCTCGGCCACAAGTTCCACCGCGGTCTGATGCGATCGCACGCCAAGCTCAGCTACGAGCAGGCCCAGTCCGCCATCGACGGCGAGACGGACGACACCACCGGTCCGATCATGGAGACCATCCTCTATCCGCTGTGGAACGCTTATCGGACCATGCTGAAGGGCCGGATGAAGCGCAGCCCCCTGGCCATCGACAGCGCCGAGCGACGCATCCGCATGAGCCCGGACGGCGGCATCGCCTCGATCGAAAAGCGGGTCAGCCTGGAGGCCCACCGGCTGATCGAGGAGATGATGGTCCAGGCCAACGTCTGCGCCGCCGAGACCCTGGAGCAGAAGAAGACGCCGCTGATCTATCGCGTCCACGACACCCCCAGCCAGGAGAAGGTGTTCAACCTCGCCGACTTCCTGTCGACCATCGGCAAACCGTGGAACAAGGGCGAGGCCCCGACGACCAAGCGGTTCAACAAGCTGCTGGACGAGACCCGCGACGGCCCCCATGCCGAGGTGGTCAACGAAGTCGTCCTGCGCAGCCAGATGCAGGCGATCTATGCGGCCGAGAACGTCGGCCACTTCGGGCTGAACCTGGACCGCTACGCCCACTTCACATCGCCGATCCGGCGCTACTCCGACCTGATCGTGCACCGGGGACTGATCCGGGCGCTGGGGCTGGGCAAGGATGGATTGACCGACCGCGAGGTCGCCGAACTGGCCGCCATCGCCGAACAGGTGACCCAGACCGAGCGCCGCTCCATGGCCGCCGAGCGCGACGCCATGGACCGCTATGTCGCCGCCTTCCTGCAGGATCGGGTCGGGGCGACCTTCACCGGGCGGATCACCGGCGTGACCCGCTTCGGGCTGTTCGTGCGGCTGGACGAGACGGGGGCGGACGGGCTGGTGCCCGTCAGTTCGCTGGGCAACGAATACTTCACCCACGACGACCGCGCCCACGCCCTGGTCGGAGAACGCTCTGGCCAGAGGTTCACCCTGGGCCGGATGGTCGAGGTCAAGCTGAAGGAAGCCACGCCCATCACCGGTGGTCTGCTGTTCGAGATGCTGTCCGACCCCGAGCCACGCGATCCGAACGCACCCGCGCCCCGGCTGGGCATGCGCGGTCGGGGCGGAGATGGCGAAGCGGGCTGACCACGGCCCCCCGGTTCGCCCCCCGCGATCGGCCGCCCGGCCCGCCGCTAGACCCCCGTCGCCGCCAGCTGGCGCGCCAAGGTCGAGGGCTCGCAGGCCACCTCGCCGGTCAGCCACAGCCTCAGCATCGCCAGTTGCGAGGCCGCGCAGGCCGTCGCGATGAGAGCCGGCGGAACGCCATCCGGCACCGCCGTGACCAGCCGCGCCTCGATCATGCCCGCCAGCTTGCGCTGAAGCTTGGGGCCCAGCGGCGGCTCGAACATGACCCGCGCCAGGGCGCGGCGCTCCCACAGATGGTCCAGCACGAACATCAGGCGTGGCACGCTGGCCCGACCCGCGCCCGCGTCGGCGAGCGGCTCGAACACCGGATCGATCGCCCAGACCAGTACGTCGTCCTTGTTGCGAAAATGCTCGTAGAAGGTCGAGCGTCCGACCCCCGCCGCCTCGATCAGGTCCGTCGTGCGGATGGCGCTGTAGCGACGCGCGAACATCAGCCGGGTGAAGGCCTCGAAGATCGCCTTTCGCGTCCGCTGGCTACGGCGGTCGAGGTCATGGGCTTCCGACATGAACCGAGCCTAGCCGATCCCCGCGTCTGCCTGCCAGTCGAAGCCCGCGAGTCACGGCGGACAGTTCCCCCGCAATGTCCGCTAACGGTCGGATCGCCGGATCGTTCGTCGCCCCGCCGCCCCGCTCGCGCGACACATCGGCCTCGACAGGGAGAGACACCGATGACACCCACCGACCCCCACAGCGACCGTACGGACGCCGCCTTGATCGCCGGCGCGACGCTGATCGCCATGGGCCTGATGCTGCACCATCCGACGGGGCATTCAGGCAGCCCGGACGACGGGCGGCTGCTGGCGGACTGGAACAACACCGTCGTCCACGGGGCCATGATCGGCTGCCTGGTCGCCCTCTCGGTCGGGCTGGACGGGCTTCGGAGACGGCTGGACGAGCGGGCGCTGCTGACGCGGCTGGGCGCGATCCTGCTGGGGGCGGGCTTCCTGGCCCTGTGCGGCGCGGCCGTGGTCAACGGTTTCGCCTCTGAACGGCTGGTGGCCCAAACTGACGACGCCGCGATTCGCGCG
>NCEB01000063.1 GCA_002280475.1 Brevundimonas subvibrioides | reverse complement strand
ATGAGACAAAAGAAAAGGGCCGGCGTTTCCACTGGCCCTTTTCAGATCGGGATTTCGAAACTGCTCAGGCGGCGGCTTCGGCCAGCTTGGCCTTGACCTGGCGCTTGATTCGCTGGGCCGTCAGGGACAGCTGCTCGTCCTTGGCCTTGACGATGAAGGGGTCCAGGCCACCCTTGAAGTCCAGCGTCCGCAGGGCCGCATTGGAGATGCGCAGGGTGTAGGACTGGCCGAGCGCCTCGGACGCCAGCTTGACCTTCTTCAGCGACGGCAGGAAGCGGCGCTTGGTCTTGATGTTCGAGTGGCTGACCGAGTGGCCGACCATCGGGCCGACGCCGGTGAGTTCGCAACGACGAGACATCGTCAGATCCTTGGGCAAGCGCCGCCGGGATCATGGCGGGCGCAATAAACAGAAGCGCGCGGAAGGGACGCCCTCCGCGCGAGAGGGGGCCGTATAGTCGAAGGCGCTCGCCGTCGTCAAGGCTTTAGGGCCCGGCCGGCGCCCGGTTCATGTGTCGTTCAATCGCCGTGATTCATTGACTAGGATGACCGGACTGTCCGGGGGAAGAGACGACCATGACCATGCCCGCCCTTGTTCTTCGCACGCTCGCCATCGCCGCGCCCGCCCTGGCGGGGGCCGCCCTGCTGGCCGCGCCGGCGTCCTCGCCCCAGGCCCAGGCCTCGGCCAGCGAGGTTCTGCCGGGCTATTGGGAATACACCACCAGCGCGGTGGGCATCCGCGACACCGAGCAGAAATGCGTGCGGCCCAGCGAGATCAACCGCTTCTTCGGCGGCCTGTCGACCCGGCGCTGGCGGTGCGAATACCCGGTGCGTGAGGTCGGCAACGGGCGCACCCGCTTCGAGGGCGTCTGCACGGACCCGCGCGGGCGTCGCGTCAATGTGCGGCTGAGGGGGACCTATGAGCCCGAGGCGTTCCGGTTCAGCGGCGGGGCCCAGCTGGCGCGGGGCACGCCCTATCTGCCGGCCAGCATCACCGCGCGCCGTCTGGCGGCCCAGTGCCCGGCCAACGCCGAGTATTTCTGACCGGGAAGGCCCCCCCCTACTGGGGGCGCGAGACGTAGAAGGTTGCGGTGTTGCCGGTGGCCGTCGCGCGGGTGACCACGCTGCGGGCCGAGCCCTGGATGGTGGTGGTCGAGCGGGCGCTGACCGGGCCGGAGTTGGTCTGGTCGTTGGTCACGACCATCTGGCCCTCGCATTCGGAACAGGCATAGCCGGTGACGGCGTTGCCGGTGGCCTCGGCGCCGACGCGGACGTCATAGCCGAAAGCGCCGGCGAACTCCGACGTGACCTCGACCCCGCCGGAGTTCACCTGGGCGTTGTCGATCTCGACGTAGCGGTCGTTGTTGCCGATCGAGACCTCGTTGCCCGTGCCCGCCGCATTGGCGGTGGCCGCGCCGTAGTCGTAGGCGGTGACGACGGTGGAAGACCGGACCTGGGACAGGTTCGACTGGTCGGTGGTGACGACGACCGAGCCGCCCTGATTGTAGAGCACAGACTGGTTGGCCGTGGCGCGGGCGCGACCGGCGAGATCCCAGGCATTGCCGGCATTGGCGCTGACGTTGGCGGTCACGGCGTCGCCGGCCTGGCGCTGGCGCAGGGTCAGGCCCTGGCTGGAGGCGGCGTCGGAGTTGACGGCGATGGCGTTGCCCAGGGACTGGGCGATGACCTCTGCGGTCGCTGGGACGTACTGGCTGGCCAGGAAGGTCTCGGAGCGGACGCCGGCGTCGGAGCCCTGGATGACCGTTCCCTCCACCCGGGCCCCCGTGCCGCCGAGGGCGGTGGTGTTGGCGATGGCGGTCGAGCCCATGGAGGCGCCGCCCAGAAGCCGGGCGCCTTCGTTGGTCTGGGCGTTGGTGGCGGTGACCTCGGTCGGACCGACGACCTGATTGGCCTCGATCGTCAGGTCGGCCCCGTAGGCACCGGCGGCCAGAGAGTTTCCGCGCGCCTGGGTCGTGGTGTTGAGCGGGCCCTGGGTATCGCCCGTGGCGACGACGGTCGTCGAAGCGCGGGTGTCGCCGTTCATCGTCTGGGAGGACGACAGGTCCAGCGTGCCGTTCTGGACCGCGCCGGACAGGCTGTTGCCCTGGGCGGCGTTGTCGACCGCGACCTCGCCCTCGGCGTCCTCGACGTTCAACGTCACGCCCGAGATGACGTCGCCGAGCTGAAGCTGGTTGTTGAGGACGCGGCTGTCCTGCTCCTGAGCGAAAGACTCAGTAGCGGCTGCGACGCACATCGCCGTCGCGGCGATCGTGCCAGCGAGACGGATCGGCGCGAGTCTGGCCATTGTTCGTTCCCGTGTTGTCGTAGGCGGGGTAGTAGCCCCCGGTCGCGCCGACGGTGTTGAGCGGATCGTTCTCGGCGCTGAGGCAGACCTCCGGGCCCGGCGCGCCGTACAGATTGGCCATCATCTCCAGCGTCGCCCGTTCGATCAGGGCGCGGACCGCCAGCTGGACCGGCTCCATCCCGCCCGTGCCGGCCGAGACGTCGAAGACGTTGCCGTTCAGGAAGTCGAACACCCCGGCGGAGATCTCGCGGCCGATGATCTGCTTTTGATACGAGATGACGTCGACCACCTCGAGCGTTGTGGTCTGGACCAGGCGCAGGTCCATGGCGACGTTCATGACGTAGATCTTGCCCTGGATCAGGCCCGAGCCCGGCGTGTCGGTGTCGGTCTCGCCCACGCCCGCGTCGAAGCCGGCCGAGCGGATGTTGTAGTTCACCTCGGTGATGCCGCCGATCAGATAGAAGTCCGAGCCGGGCACCTGGCCCGCCAGGATGCGGCGATAGTTGGGGTTCTCGGGCGTGCCGCCCTCGTCGGCGATCAGGCGGTTGTTGGCGTAGCGGAGTTCCAGCTCCGAGATGGAGGTGTCGTAGCGTTCCACGATCTGGGCGCCCGCCTTGGCCAGGGCCGAGGTGGCCATCAGGGAGGCGCCCTGCGTGATCTGGCGTCCGCCGTCGGCCGAGACCGAGCCGGTGTAGTCGCTGATCCGGCCGATCGCCATGCGCGGCGAGGGCAGGCCGTAGCGCCGGGCATAGTCGGCCATGCAGTAGAGGGCGGTTGAATAGGGGGTCGGGTTCGCCGTGACCGGAGCGTTGCCGATCGGGCGGGCATAGAGGCCGCCCGGACCCGCCGTCGGGCTGACGCAGGCGCTGAGCGCGAGGGCGCAGGCGGCGAGCGCGGCCGGGACCCGGGCGCGAAAGAGGGGGCGCAACGTCATTCGAAGCCTGTCAGGGTGCCGGTCAGGTCGGTGCGGGCGGTGACGTCGCCCGAGTTGGTCTGACGCGAGTTGACGATGACCGTGTTGTGGCTGCCCTGGACCACGACGTTCAGATTGTTGCCGATGGCGGTGGAGCCGGCGATGGTCGACCCTTGGCCGCCCGCGCCGCTGTAGCCCTGGCTGACGCCGCCGGACTGGCGCGAATAGGCCGTGGCCCCCGCCTGGATGATGCCGTCGACGATCAGGCGGTTGCCGTTCTGATCCCGCGTCGAGCCGGTCTGAGCCGTGGTGACCGACTGGCGCGCGCCGCCATAGCCGTTCTGGAACGGGGCCATGCTGGCGGAGCCCGATACCTGAGCGACCGCGGAGGATGCGGCGAGAGCCAGGGCGATCAGGGCTCCGGTTGTCCGGATCAGGCGCATTTCGACAGGTCCCACGCGAACTCTAGACACGACCGCAGGGCGCGGTCCGCGTGCCAAAATGGGATAGGGTTATTAAGAAGCGCTTGATGTGACCCAGGGGGCTGCGCATTTGGAGGCCATGGAGCCGTCCGACGGCCGATTCGACGGCCCACCCCCCAGAGAGCGAATCTTCAACGTCCCGCTGGTGGCGCTGAGTCTCGGTGCATCGATGCCGGCGCTCTACTGGTTTCAGGAGCGGGCCCACACCTATTGGCTGGAGCTGGCGTTTCGCCCGGTCGACCTGGCCGAGGGACGGTATGCCGGGCTGGTGACCTCCATGCTGGTGCACGGCGGCTGGGCCCACGCCCTGATGAACGCGGTCGGGGCCCTGACCTTCGGCGCGCCCCTGGCCCGGCTGTTCGGCGGCGGAACCGGGGTCGGGGTCTTCCTCGCCCTATATATAGTGTCGGGCGCCGCCGCGACGCTGGGATATGGTCTGCTGCACTGGGGAGGCCTGCGGGGAAGGGTACTGCCCCTGACCGACGGGGGGGTGATCCGGTCGGCGATCGCGTGGATGGGCGTCAATGCCGTGATCGGTCTGATCGGGTTCGCGCCGGGGGCGGAAGGCGCGCGAATCGCCTGGGAAGCGCACGCCTTCGGCTTCCTGTTCGGCATCCTGGCCATCGGTCCTCTCGCACGCGTGTTCGCCCGGCCCGACGAAAGGTTTGATTCGGCGGCCGGAACGGGTGATCCTGTCCCCTGAAGCGGCTTCGGCTCTTCGGCCGTCGGCCGCTCCCAAGAACGACTTATGGGAAGGAGGCCTGATGTGCTGGTCGCGGAGATCCTGAAAACCAAGGGCGGGGAGGTCTTCTCCATCGCGCCCGAGACGACCGTGGCCGAGGCGTGCGCCGAGCTGGACAGCCGAAGGGTGGGCGCCCTGATCGTGTGCGACGGCGACCGGGTGGCCGGCGTCTTCTCCGAACGGGACGTGGTGCGGGCGGTGACGGCCGACGGGGCCGAGGCCCTGAGCAACGCGGTATCCACCTATATGACGCGCGAGGTGGTGTTTGCCGAGCCGGGCGAGACGGTCGCCATCCTGATGGGACGGATGACCGACCGGCGGATCCGGCACCTGCCGGTGCTGAAGGACCACCGGCTGAGCGGCGTCATCTCGATCGGCGACGTGGTGAAGTGCCAGATCGCCGAGGCCACGCAGGAAGCCGAGCAGCTGAGGACCTATATCGCCGCCGGATGAGCGGCGATCCGCCAGATTCTTCGCACAACTGTCAGAATCCGGGTTGCGGCCGGCGAGGGGCCTCCGTATATCCCCGCCTCGCTCGGAGACGGGCCGGCCGCCCAGGGCCTTCGGACTTCGGTCCGGGGCGCTCAGGACCGGAAGACGGAGGTGATAAACCTCTTGCTTTCGCGGTGGGTTCCCAATAGTCTCCGCGCTCCAATCGAATCGTCGGAAACGATACCAGAGGGAAGCCTCTCGCTTCTCTCCTGACGGTTTTTTGTGGTCTGGAGGCTCGGCCTCCGGGGTTCGCGAAAAGGCTGAAAAGCCCGGTTGACTTGGAGACCCGGCCTCCTTAGGAAGCCGCCTCCGCAGCCCCCCCGGGGCCGCATCGCAGATCGAGGTTCTTCTTTAAAAAGAACCACTTGACGCGAAAATCGGAGGCGACTACATCGCCGCCTCCGCCGACCTCCGGGCCGGTGACGACGTTGAAGGTTCTTCGAAAGAACTGGTTGACACGGACTTCCGAGGCGACTACATCGCCGCCTCCGCCGAGACCGGGCGCTAAACGGTCGGGCCGGTTCTCCGGTTCCTACGGTCTTTGACATCGTTGATTTGGAAAGAGAAACGCAGGCGGCGGTGCTCCAGCGACGACCCTTCGAGGTCGTCACTCGACACTGACATCTGCGGTCTTTTTGAAAGACACCATGACGTTTCGACCTCGGTCGCAACGTTCGTGGGATCTCGTCAAGAATACGTAGAACTAATGCCAGATGGTCTTC
>NCEB01000062.1 GCA_002280475.1 Brevundimonas subvibrioides | reverse complement strand
AGCGACGGCAGGGTGTCGTCGTATTCGTTGGTGCCCGACACCGGCGTGCCCCCGCCGATGGACGAGAAGCCCTCGGCCAGCAACTGGGTGTTGACCTGCCGCACCCCGACGTTGCCGCGCAGCGGCATGCCCAGGATGTCGGTCTCGAAATCGGCCTGGATATAATAGGCCAGATCCTCTTCCTCGACGTTGCGGTTGCCGCCCCGCGCATTGCCGTTGGTGATGCTCGCCAGTCGGAAGTCTCCGCCGGGCAGGCCGGTGTCGCAGTTGCAGTAGATGTTGAACAGCGCGGCGACGGCGTTCAGGTCGGGCACCACCCACGAGGTGTCGACCCCCGCGGGGATCAGTCCGTTTCCATAGCCGGTCAGCAGGGTCGAGATGCTGGCGACGCTGGAGCCGGCCGGAAGAGCCGGCACCACGGTCTCGTCGGCGCGCCGGAACTCGTAGGACTTGGACGCGAAGGTCTTGTAGTTGACGCCCGCCCGGATCGTCAGCCAGTCGGTGGCGTCATAGGCCAGGTCGCCCGAGAAGGTCTCGAACACCGTGGTCACGCCGTTCGGACGAATGCGGATTTCAGAGCGCGGCGTCGCGGTTCCGATCTGGCGCCAGGACCAGTTGGCCGGGTCGGCGACGTCGAAGCCGTAGTCGATCACCGGCGTGTTGGGATTGCCCCGGAAATCCCAGGAATAGCCCTGGGTGTTCTGACGATCGAGGGTGACCGTCGTCTGGACCGGGTTGTCGAACACCGACTCGGCCCGGCCGGCGAAGAACCGGCCGCTCAGGCGATCGTTGAACTCGTGCTCGGCGGTGAAGCTGATCTGGGTGAACTCGGTCGACAGTTCGTCGAACCGCTGCTCGGAGCGCACATCCACATTGTCGAAGGTGCCGGCCACCAGGGCACCGTTCTCGACCACGGCATCGCGGACGATGATCTGGGTCTGGCCGCCGGCCGCCGCGTTGCGGCTGAACGACAGGCTCTCCAGAAAGTCCTCCTGACGGGTGGCGTCCAGCTTGGAGTACAGGACGTCGAACGAGAAGGTCGTGCCCTCGCGCGGCCGGGCCTGCAGCGACGCTGTCACCCCCAGCCGCTCCTGCTCGTGCGTCAGCCGGCCATAGCGCGGCAGGCGGGGAATGAAGACGCTGTTCTGGTTGGCGGTGTTGTAGGCTGAGACGTTGGCGGTCGTGTTGGCCGGGCGCGGGATGCCGGTGGCGCAGTTCGCCGCGCTGGAGCCGGCGGCGGTGTTGTTGGACGCGTTCTGCGGTGTCACGCCCAGCGGCGAGCAGAAGCCGCCCGAGCTGCCGCTGCCGAACGCCGGGGCCCAGCGCACCGAGCTGAAGCCCTCCTCGAAGGTGCTGCGCTGGCTATACGCCGCGGAGATCAGCGCCCCGAACGTCCCGTCAGCGAAGGTGTTGCTGATCAGGAAGGCCGCCCGAGGATCATAGCTTTCCGACAGGTCGTTGTATCCGGCCTGGAGCGACCCGGCCATGGTGAAGCCGTCATAGTCGAACGGCCGCGTCGTCTGCAGATCGACCGTGGCCCCCAGCGAGCCCTCTTCAGTCTCGGCGGCGGCGGTCTTCCGGACCTTGATCGAGTTGAACAGCTCGGCGGCGAAGACGTTGAAGTCGAAACCCCGGCCGCGGTTCGCGCCGCCCGAGGAATCGGTGCCGCCCGTGGTGGCCTGGGCCTCCATGCCGTTGATGCGGGTGCGGGTGAAGTCCGACGACAGGCCACGCACGGTCAGCGACCGCCCCTCGCCCGCGTCCCGGTCGATGGAGACGCCGGGAATGCGCTGGATCGATTCCGCCAGGTTCAGGTCGGGGAAGTCGGCGATGTCCTCGGCGACGATGGCATCCACGACGCCGGCCTCGTTGCGCTTGATGCTGAGGGCCGCGTTCAGGCTGCCCCGGAAACCGGTGACGACGATCTCGTCCACCTCGGTCACGTCATCCTGCGGCGCGGTCTGGGCCGAGGCCGCCCCGGCCAGGGTCAATGCGATGGCCAGTCCCGACGCGCCCGCGACGAGCCCCCGGCGATACGCGCACATCTGCGCCTTGCGTTCCGAAATCATAGTGCCTCCTCCCAAGGTCATGTCATCGCGCCGACGTTGTCGCCGGTCTATGGTCTGTGTCGCCGGGTCCCGCCCGATCCGATTGACACCGGTATCATTTCTAGCGAAAAAACGCCCTGACACCGGTAGCAACGAGAGCCTAACCCGATGACGACCGTTCTTGCAAGCCGTGTGTTTTCCGCTTCGTTGCTGGCCCTCGTCTTCGGGATCCCGTCTGGCACCGGCGCGGCGGCCCTCCCGGGCCAGCAGAACGCCTCGGAACCCGTCGCCTTCCCCGGAGCCGAAGGGGCGGGGCGCTTCGCCGTCGGCGGGCGCGGCGGCGCGGTCCTGCGCGTCACCACCCTGGCCGATTCGGGCCCGGGCAGCCTCCGCGCGGCGATCGAGGCCGAGGGCCCGCGCACCGTGATCTTCGACATCGGCGGCACCATCCGCCTTGCCTCACCCCTGCGGATTCGGGAGCCGGGCATCACTCTCGCCGGCCAGACCGCGCCCGGCGGCGGCATCACCCTGCGCGGCCAGCCGCTTGTGATCTCTGCCGACGATGTCGTCGTCCGCTACATCCGTTCGCGCCTGGGCGACGAGGGCGGGGTCGAGGCCGACGCCATCACCATCGACCGGGGCGAACGCATCATCCTTGATCACGTCTCGGCCTCGTGGTCGGTGGACGAGACCCTGTCGGTCGGCAATCGAAGCCGCGTCATCGACGCCGTCACCGTCCAGTGGTCGATCGTCTCCGAGAGTCTGAACCAGTCCGCCCACGCCAAGGGCGAGCACGGCTACGGCTCCCTGGTGCGCGGCTCCCACGGCGCGCGCTTCACCTTCCACCACAACCTTTGGGCCAGCCACCGGGCGCGCATGCCCCGCCCGGGCAACTATCTGACGCCCGACCTCGACCCGGTCGGACCCCGCTTCGAGTTCACCAACAATGTCTTCTACAACTGGGGCGGCGAACGCGCCGGCTACAACGCCGACAGCGACCCGGCGACGGTCTCGACCTACGTCTTCGTCGCCAACGCCTATCTCCGGGGCCAGGACTCGACCGGCGGCGTGATCTTCGAGGAAGAAAGCCCCCTCGCCCGCGCCTGGTTCGACGCCAACGGCCTCGACGACGCCGTTCCCCTCGATCCCTGGAGCCTGACGACCGGGACAGATGCGCCCGGCTATCGCCTCTCTGCCCTGCCCGACTGGGCCACGCCCGCGCGCCACACGGCCGCCGAGGCCGAGGCGGCGGTCCTCGACCGGGCCGGAGCCTCGCGCGTCCGCGATGCCGTGGACGATCGCGTCGTGTCCTCGGTCAGAACCGGCACCGGCCGCATCATCGACACCCCGGCCCAGGTCGGCGGCTGGCCCGCGCTCGCGCCGGGCTCGCCCTGGATCGATGGCGACGGCGACGGCATGCCCGACGACTGGGAGGTCGCGAACGGCCACGACCCGGCGACGCCCGACGGCCACCTCGACCCCGACGGCGACGGCTTCACCCCCCTCGAGGATTGGCTGAACGGCCTGGTCGCCTGAGTCCGGCCGAACGGCGATTCAGTAGTAGCCGTAGTCGCCCCGGCGCGGCACGCGCTCGTAGCCATAACGGCCGTCGCGGTTGTAGCCGCCGAAGCCATAGCCGCAGGGGTCGTCGCGCTCCGACAGCTGATTGCCGATCAGCCCGCCGGCCAGGGCACCGATCGCCGCGCCGCGCTCGCGATCGTTCTCGCCCGCGATGGCTGCGCCCGCCAGGGCACCCAGCGCCGCTCCGCTGGCCGTGGCATAGCGGCGGTTCTCCGCATAATCACGCTCGCATCGCGAGGCATAGCCGTCGGTCGTGGCGCACGCGCCGGTCAACAGGGTCGCGGCGCCCACAGCGGCCAGGGTCCAGACGGTCTTCATCGGCGCACTCCAAAGATACCGCGAGCTAACGTCGCGCCGACCGGGGCCGTTCCGCCGTCTCCCTTCTCCCCTTGCGGGAGAAGGGAAACAAAAAGGGCCCCCGGATCGCTCCGGGGGCCCTTTTCTCACAGACAACCGCGCTCAAGCAGCGAGGCTCCGTGAGCCTCGCGTTAGCGCGACAAACCTGCCTTACTCGACGATCTTGGCCACGACGCCGGCGCCGACGGTGCGGCCGCCTTCGCGGATGGCGAAGCGCAGCTTCTCTTCCATGGCGATCGGGGTGATCAGCTCG
>NCEB01000033.1 GCA_002280475.1 Brevundimonas subvibrioides | reverse complement strand
CGCTTCCGCCGCGACAAGCTCGCAAGGCCTTGCGCCCTTCCCAGGCGACGGAACCGAGGGGGAGGGTAGCATGCACGTCAATGCGGGCGCGTTCGCGGGCTTCGGATAGAAAGGGCGTTGTCTTTGCTCGCTAATTTCGGCCGTCGTTGGATGATTGAGAAAAACAGCGCGCGATGATCCTTCTCCCCCTGCGGGAGAAGGTGGCCGAGCGAAGCGAGGTCGGATGAGGGGTGACAGGCGACGATGCGGGTGAGCCATCGATCGCCCCGCACATTTCTCTGACCGAGTTTCACCCCTCATCCGTCAGCCTTCGGCTGCCACCTTCTCCCGCAAGGGGAGAAGGAACACAGGCCGAGCCGGCGAGAGGGAAACCCCTCACCCTTTCGGTTTGCGGATCGCTGCGCTCTCCGAACCTCAAGCCCTCTCCCTTCGGGAGAGGGTAGCTACTGGATCATCCCCAGCCACTCGTCCTCGGTCAGGACGGTGACGCCGTGTTTTTGGGCGTCGGCGAGTTTGGAGCCCGCGCCGGGGCCGGCGACGAGGTAGTCGGTCTTCTTCGACACGGAGCCCGAGACCTTGGCGCCCAGGCTCTCGGCGCGGGCCCTGGCCTCGTCGCGGGTGAAGCGTTCCAGGCTGCCGGTGAAGACGACCGTCTTACCGGCCACGGCCGTGTCGGTCTTGGGGCGTTCGGCGTCCTCGACGCGGTCCAGTTCGGCGATCAGGGCGTCGACGACGGCGCGGTTGTGCGGCTCATGGAAGAACTCGGCGACGGCGCGGGCGGCGACGGGTCCGACGCCCGAGATGCCGGCGATTTCGCCGAGGGTTTCGGACGGGCCGTCCTCGCGAGCGATGCGGGACAGTTCGATGATGACGGGCCAGTCGGCGGCCAGCGGTGCGAGGGCCCGGCGGGCGGGGGCGGCGACACCGGGGAAGGCGAGGGCCAGCTTCTGATCGATCGGTGCCTCCGGCCAGGGATCGGCGGGATCGAGGGTGGCCGATGCGAGGACGGACAGGGTGCGTGGCGAGACGCCGTGGCCCTCCGCGAGGCGCGTCCATTCGGGCGAGGGGATGCCCTCGGCGGCGGCCAGACCGGCGACGTGAAAGGCGCTCCAGCTGCCGAAGTGGCGGGCGAGGAGAAGCGAGGTCTGCTCCCCGATCTCGCGGATGCCGAGGCCGAAGATCAGGCGCTCCAGCGTGATCGTCCGGCGAGCGTCGATGCCCGCGATCAGATTGGCGACGCTGGTGTCGCCGTAACCGTCCTCGGCGCGGAGCACGGCCAGTTTGGCCTCGTCCCGAGCCAGGCGGAAGATGTCGGCGGGTTCCTTGATCCAGCCGCGCTCGGAGAAGGCGATCAGCTGTTTCTCGCCCAGGCCCTCGATGTCGAAGGCACGGCGACCGACGAAATGCTTCAGCCGCTCGACCAGCTGGGCCCCGCAGACCAGGCCGCCGGTGCAGCGGCGGCGGACCTCGCCGTCGGGGCGAACGGCCTCGGAACCGCAGACGGGGCAGTGGGTGGGAAAGACGTAAGGAGCCGCGTCGGCGGGGCGCTTTTCGGCGACCACAGAGACGATCTGGGGGATGACGTCGCCGGCGCGCTGCAGGACGACGGTGTCGCCGATGCGGACGTCCTTGCGCGCGATCTCGTCCTCGTTGTGCAGGGTGGCGTTTCGGACCACCACGCCGCCGACGGTGACGGGGGCGAGGCGGGCGACGGGGGTCAGGGAGCCGGTGCGGCCGACCTGGATGTCGATGCCCTCCAGCACCGTCGTCGCCTGCTGGGCCGGGAATTTGTGGGCGATGGCCCAGCGGGGACTGCGCGAGACGAAGCCCAGGCGCGACTGCCAGTCCAGACGGTCGACCTTGTAGACCACGCCGTCGATGTCATAGCCGAGCGAGGCCCGCTCGGTCTCCAGCGCGCGATAGACGGCGATCAGGCCGGCCGCGTCCTCGACCCGTTTCGAGCGCGGATTGACGGGGAAGCCCCAGGATTCAAAGGCGGCGAGGGCCTCGGCTTGCGTCGTGGCGAAGGTCTCGGAGGTCTCGCCCGAGGCGTAGGCGAAGAAGCGAAGGGGCCGTCCCGCCGTCACGGCCGGGTCGATCTGGCGAAGCGACCCGGCGGCGAAGTTGCGAGGATTGGCATAGGTGCGGCGGCCGGCCGCCTCGGCCTCGGCGTTGAAGGCGGCGAAGGCGTCGTTCGGGGCATAGACCTCGCCGCGGATCTCGATGCGGCGGGGCCAGCTCGAACCAGACAGGCGGTGGGGGATGTCTGCGATGGTTTTCAGGTTCGCGGTGATGTCCTCGCCCGCCCGGCCGTCGCCGCGGGTGGC
Organism: Brevundimonas subvibrioides; assembly: GCA_002280475.1. Classification (GTDB taxonomy): domain Bacteria; phylum Pseudomonadota; class Alphaproteobacteria; order Caulobacterales; family Caulobacteraceae; genus Brevundimonas; species Brevundimonas aurifodinae. The sequence continues at coordinate 21,852 of NCEB01000033.1, read as the reverse complement.
GCCCTGGACCAGGACGCCGTCCTCGTAGCGGATATTGGCGGACAGGCCGTCGATCTTGGGCTCGGCGACGAAGGCCAGGGGTTCGTCGGCGGACAGTTTCAGGAAGCGGCGGATGCGCGCGGCGAAGTCGGCGACGTCGGCCTCGTCGAAGGCGTTGTCCAGCGACAGCATGGGCACGCCGTGGCGGACCTCTGCGAACTGGCTGGAGACGGGAGCGCCGACCTTGAGCGAGGGTGAGTCGGGGCGGACGAGGTCTGGGAAGCGGGCCTCGACGGCGGCGTTCCGGGCCCGCAGTGCGTCATAGTCGGCGTCGGTGATCTCAGGGGTGGCCTCGGCATAGAGGGCGTCGTGGCGCTCCATCTCGGCGGCGAGGCGGGCCAGTTCAGCGCGGGCCTCGGTCTCGGTCAGGGTGTCGACGGTGTCAGGGCTCATGGATGGCGGCGTCCTGTGCATCTTGCCCCGCTCCCTCCGTGCACCCCGGCGAAGGCCGGGGTCCAGAGACGGATGCGGTGATCCCGATCGACCTCCCCGTGCGTCCAGCGGTCCGGCGGAGTCTGTGATCTGGACCCCGGCCTTCGCCGGGGTGCACGGAGGGGGAAGTCATACGACGGGGTTTAGCATCCGGCTCGCCCGCCGCCAGCCGCGCATGACGGCGAATTTAGCGGACGACCCGGCCATGCTCGCGCTATTCGGACGTGGAACGCCAAGGAGGCCCCATGTCCCGCACTCTCCGCGCCCTGCTCGCCGGCAGCGCCCTGATCGTCCTCGCGTCCTGCGCCGGAATGGAGGCGACGGGCCCCGCGCCCGAGGCGGCGCCGGCCGCCAGCGCGGACTACAGCCAGCTGATCGCCGACCTGCGCACCCTGTCGGCCGACGACATGGAGGGCCGCGACACCGGCGCGCCGGGCGGGGAGCGGGCGCGGGCCTATATCGTCGGGCGTCTGGAGGCGCTGGGCATCGCCGCCCCGCCCATGGGTCGACTGCAGCCGTGGGAGATGCAGGGCCGCAACCGCGAGGGGCCCCGGACCTATAACGGCGTGAACGTGCTGGCGGTCATTCCGGGCACGCGGGTGACCGATCGCTACATCGTCATCACCGCCCACTATGACCACGTCGGGATCGCCGACGGGCAGATCCACAACGGCGCCGACGACAACGCCTCGGGCGTGGCCACGGCGCTGGAGATCGCGACGCGGCTGAAGGCGGCCCCGCCGGAGCACAGCGTGATCTTCGCCTTCCTGGACGGGGAGGAGCGGGGGCTGCTGGGCGCGCGCCACTTCGTCGAGGCGCCGCCGGTGCCGCTGAGCTCCATCGCGCTGAACCTGAACTTCGACATGACGGCGCGGGCCGAGACCGACATGAAGCTGTGGGTCACCGGCACCTATCAGAACCCGACGCTGCGCCCGATCCTGGAGCCGGTCGCGGCCGAGAGCGGCGTGGCGTTGGCCTTCGGCAAGGACACACCTGAGGACACCGGGGCCAACAACTGGGTCGAGGCGTCCGACCACGCCGCCTTCTATCGGGCCGGCCTGCCGTTCCTGTATCTGGGGGTCGACTATCACCCGGACTATCACCGGCCGACCGATGATTTCGACAAGGTGGACCCGGCGCTGTTCGCGGCGGCGACGGAACTGTCTTGGCAGTCGTTCCTGGCGCTGGATCGAGGTCTGGATCGTTGATCCGGGCGATCGCCGCGATCGCGCTGGGGGCCGTCGCGCTGGCGGGTTGCGATCTTTTGAGCCCGCCCGCCGGTGATTCTGCGCTCGTCGAGACCGCGCGTGCGCCGGCGCTGGATGCCAACTTCCGGCACAGCCAGAGCGAGGACCTGTCGGGGTTCTATTTCCCGGCGGGAGAAGTGGGCGAGGGGGACGGCCGGCTGCTGCTGGTCTTCATCGGCCAGACCGCCGAGTTCGAGGCCTGGGCAAAGGGCGAGCGCGGCGGCGGGTTCGCGCCGGTGATGCTGGAGTTCGCGGGCGGGGAGCGGGTGCTGCCGGATCGATATGAGGTCAGCGACGACCGGGTGCGGTTCTCCGGGACCAGCGAGGACCTGGGGCGGGTGACGCTGGAGGCGCGGCTGGACGCGGGTTCGCTGGCGCTGGCCAAACGCAACCTGGGTCCGGACAGCGAGCCCGCGATGGAGGGCACGGTCACCGTCGGCGGCCGCAGCTTCAGCGGGGTCAAATTCTCCTGGTCGCTGGGCGGGGGCTGAGGCGGCGCGTCAGGAAGCGTGGCTTTACGGCCCGGTGCCGGCGTGATCCTGTTCCCCCGACAAAGCGAGGGAAATCCGATGAGACAGATCGTTATGGCGGCGGTGGCCGGGCTTTGCCTGGCGGCCTGCGGGGCGGCACCCGACGGCGAGGCCGCGGCCAAGGCTGAGCCCGCGGTCGAGGCCGTTTCGACCGGGACGGCGGCCGCGCCCGCCGCGGAGACTGCCGCTCAGGTTGCGAGCGGATTCAGCCACAGCCAGACACAGGACCTGTTCGGCTACTACATGCCCGACGGGGAGGTCGGAGCCGACGGTTTCAGCCTGATCTATCTGCACATCGCGGGCGCGACGGAGTTCCAGGCGTGGGAGGCCGGCGAGCGCATGTCGACCTATGGCCCCGTGATGATGGAGTTCCTGCTGCCCGGCGAGGTCTCCGAGCGGGTTCTGCCCGAGAGCTATGCCGTGACCGACCGGACCGTGCGCATGACGGGAACCCACCCCGAGTATGGTCGGGTGACGCTGGATGCCCGCTTCGAGGGCCCGGCGATGACGGATTCCCGGAGCAATCTCGGCGATTCCGAAGCCCCGGTGCTGGTGGGCTCGATCACGATCGCCGAGCGGACCTGGCCGAACGTGCGGTTCCTCTACTCGCCGGGCGACTGACGACGCGCCCAAATGAAAACGGGCGGCCCGTTCGGACCGCCCGTCGCCGGATCAGTTGACCGTCGCCTTGACGATCTTGCCGGGGCTGCGGGGCGGCTCGCCCTTGGGCAGGGCGTCGACGTGATCCATGCCCTCGATCACCTCGCCCCACACCGTGTACTGGCGGTCCAGGAAGGTCGCATCGTCCAGGCAGATAAAGAACTGGCTGTTGGCGCTGTCGGGGGCCGAGGTGCGGGCCATGGAGCAGACGCCGCGAACGTGGGGTTCGCTCGAGAACTCGGCCTTGAGGTTCGGCTTCTTGGAGCCGGAGGTGCCGGTGCCGGTCGGATCGCCGCCCTGGGCCATGAAGCCCGAGATCACCCGGTGAAAGACCACGCCATCGTAGAAGCCCTCCGAGGCCAGCTCGGTGATGCGCGCCACATGTCCGGGCGCGAGGTCGGGCCGCAGCTTGATGACGACGTCTCCGGTGTCGAGGGCCAAGGTCAGGGTCTGGGGGGTCAGGGTCTGGTCGGCCATCGGGCGCTCCGTCTGGGATGATTTGGCGGGGTCATAGCCGCATCGGGCCACGGGCGCTATGTGGGGGCGATGAGCGAAGACGAAAAGCCGCCCCAACCTGAGACGCCCGCGCGTCGCCGCATGGTCCGCCCCCCCACGGGCGGCACCGCGGCCGGTCGTGGCATGGGCAGCCAGATCAAGACGGCCGACAAGAAGTCGATGTCCTCGATCCAGTGGATCAAGCGCCAGCTGGCCGATCCGTGGTCGGAAAAGGCCCGGGCCGAGGGCTGGCGGTCGCGCGCGGCCTTCAAGTTCGCCGAGATCGACGACCGGTTCCATCTGGTCAAGCGCGGCTCTCGCGTCATCGACCTGGGCGCCGCGCCCGGCGGCTGGGTCCAGGTCTGCGTCAACCGGGGCGCGGCGGCGGTGGTGGGGGTGGATCTGCTGCCGATCGAGCCCATCCCGGGTTCGACCCTGATCCAGGCCGACTTCACCGAAGCCGGCGTGGACGCGCAACTGATCGAGGCCCTGGGCGGGGCCCCCGATCTGGTCCTGTCCGACATGGCGCACAACACGGTCGGACATCGGCAGACCGATCACCTGAAGATCATCGCCCTGATCGAGATCGCCTCGGAGTTCGCCATCCGGACGCTGAAGCCCGGCGGCCATTTCGTGACCAAGAACTTCCAGGGCGGGGCCGCCGGGGACGTTTTGAGCGACCTGCGCGCCGCCTTCGAGGACGTCAAATACGTCAAGCCCGCCGCCAGCCGGAAGGGCTCGTCGGAGGTCTATCTGGTGGCGTTGAACAAGCGGTGACCGAAACCGACGTCCGTGCGGCCTTCGCCAAGCAGGCGGCGATCTGCGCGGCGTCGGGTGCCCCGTTCACGGGGCGGGTGTGCGGGCTGATCGGCGAGCGGCTGGATCGATCCGGTCAGATCGGGCGGCGGGTGCTGGACTGGCCTGGCAATCCCTCGCACGAGGGCGACGCCTTGCCCTTGAGGCTCGCGGGCGGGCTGCATGCCCTGGCGAGGGCCGGGGATGATCCGGCGCTGACGGCCGTCTATCCGCCCCATGAACCGCCGTCCGAGGATGCGCGGTTGTGGGAAATCCTGGCGGGTTCGCTGGTGTCCAACGTCGCTCACTTCGACCGTTGGCTGGGTGGACCGCCGCAGACGAACGAGGTCGGGCGGTCGGCGGGACTGATGGCGGGCCTGCTGATGCTCGCCGACCGGTTCGGCCTGCCGTTCGCCCTGTATGAGCTGGGCGCGAGCGCGGGACTGAACACGCGGCTGGATCGGTATGGCTTTCGACTGGGCGAGACCGAGGCGGGCGATCCGACCTCCCCGGTGCGGATCGCGCCGGAGTGGCGCGGCGCGTCGCCACCCGCCGCCGAGGTGAAGGTGCTCCGGCGCGAGGGGGTGGATGTCAACCCGCTGGATCCGACCGATCCGGCCACGCGCGAACGGCTGGCGGCCTATGTCTGGGCGGAGCAGCGCGAGCGGCTGGCGCGGCTGGAGGCGGCGCTGGATATCGCGGTCGCGATGCCGGTCGATGTGGAGCGGGCCGATGCGGCGGACTGGCTGGAGCGGCGCCTCGCGATCGAGCCGGAACCGGGCGTGTGCCGCGTGGTGATGCACACCATCGCCTTCCAGTATTTCCCGCCCGAGGCCCAGGCGCGGGTGCGCGACAGGATCGAGGCGGTGGCTGTCCGGGCGTCCCAGGATGCGCCTGTGGCCTGGCTGAGCTTCGAGGCGGAGCAGTCGGGGTTCGAGCGTCAGCCGTCGCTGCGGCTTCGGGCCTGGCCGGGCGACGGCGACGTCCGGCTGGCGCGCGGGCATCCGCACGGTGCCTGGTTCGAGTGGATGGCCTAGGGTCTCAGGCCGTCTGCGTCGCCGCCCGCGCCCGCCTGGCCTCGCGCGCCGTCCAGAGGCGGTCGTGCAGGGCGAAGAAGATCATCTGGACCAGGGGCTCGATGATGCCGATGGTCAGGGCGGCCTGGAGGTCGCGCGTGATGGCGAAGGCGACCAGAACCGCGACCACGAAATGCATGACGCCGTAGGTCACGGTCTTGACCGCGATGTTCTTGAGCGAGGGCAGGGCGTGGCTGTGGCCATGGTGGCCGTGGGCGCGGGCCTGTTCCTCGGCGTTCATGACGTCGAGGCGGGCGGTGAAGGCTTCGGCCGTCTCTTCCAGCCGTCCGCGCCGGCGACGCTGCTCGATCCGGTGCCAGATTCGGTCGTGGAAGGAATAGGCGATGGTCTGGAAGAAGGGCTCGACCACGCCGATGGCCAGGGCCAAGCGCCAGTCGCGCGTGATGGCGAAGGCCACCAGCATGGCCACGATCAGGTGCATCACGCCGTAGGAGGCGATCTTGAGCGCGAGGCTCCGAACCGATCGGGCGAGGGCGATGACCATCGGGGACCTAAATGTTAGCTTCGGCTGAAAAGTTCAACCTTCGCTGAAAAAACATACGGGGATCGGCGGCGGTCGGATGCAGGCCCTCGGTTGACTTCGCAGCCGCGAAAGCGGATAGGCGGCCCGCAAAACGGAGACTCCCATGGAGATTCGCGAAGGGCTCACCTTCGACGATGTTTTGCTCGAACCCGGCGCGTCCGAGATCATGCCCGCCCAGGCGGATGTCTCGACCCGGCTGACCCGCGACATCCGACTGAACATCCCGCTTCTGTCGTCCGCCATGGACACGGTGACCGAAAGCCGTCTGTCCATCGCCATGGCCCAGGCCGGGGGTCTGGGCGTGCTTCACCGCAACATGACCGTCCAGGAACAGGCCGATCAGGTCCGCGAGGTAAAGCGGTTCGAGAGCGGCATGGTCATCAATCCCGTGACCATCCGGCCCGAGACGACCCTGGGCGAGGTCCGCGACATCGTGGCGCGTCGCCGGATCAGCGGATTTCCCGTGGTCGACGCCGACGGGCGTCTTGTCGGAATCCTGACCAACCGCGACATCCGCTTCGACACCGATCCGAACCGCAAGGCCGCCGAGCTGATGACCGCCGCCGACCTGGTCACCGTCCGCGAGGGCGCGGGCAAGGAGGAGGCGAGGGAGCTGCTGCGCACCCGCAAGATCGAGCGGGTCATCGTGGTCGACGACGCCTATCGCGCCGTCGGCCTGATCACGATGAAGGACATCGAGAAGGCCCAGGCCCACCCGCATGCCGCCAAGGATGACCAGGGCCGGCTGCTGGTCGGGGCGGCCTCGACCGTCGGCGACGCGGGATACGAGCGGTCGATGGCGCTGGCGGAGGCCGGCGTGGACGTGGTGGTGATCGACACCGCCCATGGCCACTCCGTCCAGGTCAGCCGCGCGGTCGAGCGGATCAAGCGCGAGAACAACCGGGTCCAGATCATCGCCGGCAACGTGGCGACCTATGACGGGGCGCGGGCCCTGATCGATGCGGGCGCGGATGCGGTGAAGGTCGGCATCGGTCCGGGCAGCATCTGCACCACCCGCATCGTCGCAGGGGTCGGCGTGCCCCAGCTGACGGCGGTCATGGAAGCGGCGCGCGCGGCCAGGGACAGCGGCGCTCCGGTCATCGCCGACGGCGGGATCAAATATTCCGGCGACCTGGCCAAGGCCATCGCGGCGGGCGCTTCGGTCGCGATGATGGGATCGATGTTCGCGGGCACCGACGAGAGCCCCGGCGAGGTGTTTCTGTATCAGGGCCGGTCCTACAAGAGCTATCGCGGCATGGGCTCGGTGGGCGCGATGGGGGCGGGCTCGGCCGACCGCTATTTCCAGAAAGAGGTCGAGGACACCCAGAAGCTGGTGCCCGAGGGCATCGAGGGCCAAACCCCCTACAAGGGACCCATTGCCCCGGTGCTGCACCAGATGGTCGGGGGACTGCGCGCCGCCATGGGCTATGTCGGGGCGGCGACCATCGCCGATCTTCAGGCCAAGGCGCGGTTCGTGCGGATCACCGGCGCGGGGTTGCGCGAGAGCCATGTCCACGACGTGATGATCACCCGCGAGGCCCCGAACTACAGACAGGGATGAGAACGATGACCCATCCCCACAAACCGTCTTCCTCGGACTTGATCCGAGGATCGGACGCGGGGCCAGTCTGTGCGGCTGGATCGCTGCGGAGAGTTTGGTGCGACGGGCCTTCTGTCCGCGCCGCTGATGGTCCGATCCTCGGGTCAAGCCCGAGGATGACGATGGGGGGAGTTGAGATATGACCGACGCCTGGATCCTGGCGACCACGCCCGAACTGACGATGCTGACGGCGACGCTGATCCTGGCGTTCGTGCTGATCTTCCTGCCCGCCGCGGGCCGCACCATGGCCAACGGCATCGGCTGGAACGCGGGGCCCCGTGACGGCGTGCCCGCGCGCCCCGGCGTCGTCACCGAACGGCTGGAGCGGGCCCAGGCGAACATGTGGGAGACGCTGCCGCTGTTCATCGGGGCGGTGCTGATCGCCCATGTGACCGGGGAGGAGGGGCCGCTGACGTTCTGGGGGACGCAGGCCTTCTTCTGGGCGCGACTGGTCTACATACCGCTCTATGCCCTGGGCGTTCCCTTCGTGCGGTCGGTCGTCTGGCTGATCGCCATGGGCGGCCTGATCGCGATTTTCGCCGCCATTCTCACCTGAACTGAACAGCCTGATTTGACCCCCGCCGCCCGTCTCGCCGCCGCCGCCGCCGTTCTCGATTCCATCGCCCAGGGCCGCCAGCCGGCCGAGGCGGTGCTGAAGGCCTGGGGCTCCGCCAACCGCTATGCCGGGTCCAAGGACCGCCGGGCCATCGCCGACCAGGTCTACAAGGTCCTGCGCGCGCGCGGCCGTCTGGTCTGGGCCATGGGGGGGCGCGAGGACGGCCGGGCCCTGGTCATCGGGGCGCTCAGCCTGATCGACGGCCTGTCTGTCGAGGAGATCGAGGCGCTGCATTCCGGCGACGGCTACGGCCCCAAGCCGCTGTCGAAACAGGAACGGTCGCGCATCAGTGCGACCGCCGACGAGCTGCCGGGCTGGGTCGCGGCGGGCCTGCCGGAGTTCGTGGTCGAGGACTTCAAGGAGACCTTCGGCGACCGCTGGGCCGAGGAGGCGGCGGGGTTGATGGTGCCCCGTGCGCCCATCGATCTGCGCGTCAACGCGGCGAAAGCCACGGTCGATGAGGTCGAGACCGAACTGCGCGAGGCGGGCCTGTCGCCGGAGCGGACGCCGTGGTCGGCCTGGGGCCTGCGCCTGTCGGCCGAGCCGCCACCGAACGTCCAGGCGCTGGAGGCCTTCAAGGCCGGTCGGATCGAAATTCAGGACGAGGGCAGCCAGATCGTCTGCTGGCTGGCGGGCGTTCGGCCGGGGATGACGGTCGTCGACTATTGCGCCGGGGGCGGGGGCAAGACCCTGGGGCTGGCCATGCAGGGACTGGCGGCGGGCGCGTCGCGGGTCGAGGAAGCCGCCGCGCCCGAGCGTGTCTGGACCCCGACCGGCTGGGTCGATCCTCCGGCCGGCACGAAAACGAAACAGCCCGCGCCGATCGCCCGGGCCGAGGGTCGTCTGATCGCCTGCGACGTGGTGCAGAAGCGGCTGGACAACATCCGCCCCCGGCTGGCGCGGGCGGGGGTCGAGGCCGAGCTGATCCACCTGGGTCCCAACGGCGGCGGGGTCGAGGACATCGTCGGAACGGCCGATGTCGTCTTCGTCGACGCGCCCTGCACCGGCGCGGGCACCTGGCGACGTCGGCCCGAGGACGCCTGGCGGCTGAAGCCCGAAGACGTCGACCGGATGCATTCGCTGCAGACCGCCATCCTGACCCGCGCCGCCAAGCTGGTGAAGCCGGGCGGGCGGCTGGTCTATGTCACCTGCTCCATGCTGCGGGTCGAGAACGAGGCGACGGTGGATGCCTTCGAAGAGGATCACCCGGGGTTCGCTCCGGTCGCGATCGCCGAAGCCCTGAACGAGGCAGCCGTGACCGACGCGGGGCGCGCCACCCTGTCGGCTCTCGCGACCGGCCACCGCTTGCGGATGTCCCCCGCGACGACGGACACCGACGGCTTCTTCGTCGCCCTCTATGAAAGGACCGCCTGATGACCGACCACCAGAAAGTCCTCATCGTCGATTTCGGCAGCCAGGTGACGCAGCTGATCGCGCGGCGCCTGCGCGAGGCCAGCGTCTATTGCGAGATTCATCCCTATGCGAAGGCCGAGGCCGCGATGGCGGCCATGAAGCCGCGCGCCATCATCCTGTCGGGCGGGCCCGAGAGCGTGCACGAGGAAGGCAGCCCGCGCGCGCCCCAGGCGGTGTTCGAGGCGGGCGTGCCGGTGCTGGGCATCTGCTACGGCGAGATGACGATGTGCGAGCAGCTCGGCGGCAAGGTCGAGGGCGGCCACACCCGCGAGTTCGGCCGCGCCGAGATCACGGTGCAGAAGGCGTCTCCGCTGCTGGCCGACCTGGCCCCCATCGGAGCGGACGAGACGGTCTGGATGAGCCACGGCGACAAGATCGTCGCCATCCCCCAGGGCTTCGACGTGGTCGCGTCCTCGGCCGGGTCGCCCTATGCCGTCATCGCCGACGAGACCCGCCGCTTCTATGGCGTGCAGTTCCACCCGGAGGTGATGCACACGCCGCGCGGCCACCAGATGCTGAAGAACTTCACCCACGGCATCGTCGGGCTGAAAGGCGACTGGACCATGGCCGCCTATCGCGACGAGAAGATCGCCCAGATCCGCGAGCAGGTCGGCTCGGCCAAGGTGATCTGCGGCCTGTCGGGCGGGGTCGACTCATCGGTCGCGGCCGTGCTGATCCACGAGGCGATCGGCGACCAGCTGACCTGCGTCTTCGTCGACACCGGCCTGCTTCGCAAGGGCGAGGCCGAGCAGGTCACGACCCTGTTCCGCGAGCACTACAACATCCCCCTGATCCATGTGGACGCCTCGGCCGAGTTCCTCGGGGCCCTGGCCGGCCAGTCCGACCCGGAGACCAAGCGCAAGACCATCGGCCGCGTGTTCATCGAGGTGTTCGACCGCGAGGCCGCCAAGATCGACGGGGCCCAGTTCCTGGCCCAGGGGACGCTGTATCCCGACGTGATCGAGAGCGTGTCGTCCTCCTCGGGCAAGGCCCACGTCATCAAGAGCCACCACAACGTCGGCGGCCTGCCCGACTATATGAAGCTGAAACTGGTCGAGCCGCTTCGCGAGTTGTTCAAGGACGAGGTGCGGGCTCTCGGCCGCGAACTGGGCCTGACCGACGCCTTCGTCGGCCGCCACCCCTTCCCGGGACCGGGACTGGCCATCCGCATACCCGGCGAGATCACGCCCGACGCCGTGGCAACGTTGCAGGAGGCCGACGCCATCTATCTGGAGGAGATCCGCAATGCCGGGCTCTACGACCAGATCTGGCAGGCGTTCGCCGTCCTGCTGCCGGTCAAGACGGTCGGGGTGATGGGCGACGCGCGGACCTATGAGAAGGTGCTGGCCCTGCGCGCCGTGACGTCCACCGATGGCATGACCGCGGACTTCTTCGAGTTTCCCTGGGACGTGCTGGGCAAGACCGCGACGCGCATCGTCAACGAGGTCAGGGGCGTGAACCGCGTTGTCTATGACGTCACGTCCAAACCGCCGGGGACGATCGAGTGGGAATGATTCAGAGTCTTCTGAATCTTTTCATAGCGCTTCCGAAAGTCTCGCTAAAACACTGACTTGTAAGATAAATACCTTCGCAGCCTCTCGGTATCATTCGAGGGGCTGCTTTCGTCTGCGTCGGTCCCTCTGACGGTCCCGCAGCCATTGCCCGTCTGGACTCCGCTCCATACCGTCAGAGGGCCGAGAGCGTCCTGACGGTCTTTTTTCGAAGCAAGGCTCTGACTTGTCTCAAGAAAATGGTCCCGAAAGACCTCGAAAGCGCCTGACGGTCTTTTGGAGTCAAAACGGCATGCTAACCGACGCCGCACTGCGAAATATTCGCCCGAAATCAAAGCCTTACAAAATGACCGACAGGGACGGTTTGTACCTGCTGATTTCGCCCAAGGGCGGCATCGCCTTCAAGTACGACTACCGCTTCAACGGGCGGCGGGAGTCCGTCACCCTGGGCACCTACGGACCGGCCGGCCTGTCGCTTGCGAAGGCGCGTGAGAAGGTCATCGACGCCAAACGGCTCATCGCCGAAGGCATGTCGCCGGCTCTGGAGAAGCAGCGGGCCAAACGGCGCCTGCAGCAGGCCCGGAGCTTCGAGCACGTGGCCCAGCGCTGGATGGATCATGCGCCCATGGCGGACAGCACTCGCAACATGCGGCGGTCCATCTTCAACCGGGAAATCCTGCCGCAATGGCGCAACCGGCTGCTGAACGAGATCACGCCCAACGACCTTCGCGCCCACTGCAAGACGATCGTCGAGCGGGGCGCTCCGGCGACCGCCGTCCACGTCCGCGACATCGTCAAACAGATTTACGCCTACGCGATCCTGCACGGGGAGAAGATCGAGAACCCGGCCGACGGGGTCGGGCCGGCCTCCATCGCCACCTTCCGGCCGCGCGACCGGTCGCTGTCGCCGACCGAGATCCGGATCGCGCTGAACCTGCTGGGGGAGGTGGCGACCCTTCCGACGATCCGCCTCGGCCTGAAGTTCATTCTGCTGAGCATGGTCCGCAAGAGCGAGCTTCAGGACGGCGTCTGGGACGAGGTCGATTTCGCAAACGCGGTCTGGTCCATCCCCAAGGAGCGGATGAAGCGGTCGCGGCCGCACAACGTCTACCTCTCGACCCAGATGCTCGACATCCTGATCGCGCTGAAGACCTGCGCCGGAAACTCCCGCTACATCCTGCCGTCCCGCTATGACGCCGATGCGCCGATGTCGCGGGCGACCTTCAACCGCGTGACGAGCGCCATCGCCGAGCGGGCTGGTGAGCGGGAACTCCCTCTGGAACCCTTCACGGTCCACGACCTGCGTCGGACAGCCTCCACCCTGCTGCACGAGATGGGCTTCAACTCGGACTGGATCGAGAAATGTCTCGCCCACGAAGAGCGGTCGTCCCGCGGGGTCTACAACAAGGCTGAGTTCGAGGCCCAACGCCGGCATATGGCCCAGGAGTGGTCGAACGCCGTGGACGCCTGGGAGGCGGGGCGAGCGTTCACGCCCGTGCTCGTCATCCCGGGGACGGCCGGTCCTCGCTTCGATCCGCGGTTTTGACCGGTCGGGTGACCCGCTTGCGGACGTCCGGCGGCGGCGCCCGCTTGATCGGCTTGGCCCTCCGAAGCGCCAGCCAGGCCTCGACCTCAGCCAAGTCCCAGACTACGCAGCGCGGCGTCAGCAGGAACCGTCGCGGAAACTGTCCGCGCTGCTCCATCTCCCAGATGGTGCTGTCGGCTAACGGCACTATCTGACGAAGTTGCGGCTTCTTGATCGTGCGCCTGAGCGGCGGGTCTGCCTGGGCCATCGAGGTTCTCCACGTGTCGGGGAATCGAAGCCGAACGACCTCGAAAGGGCTAGACGTGAACTTCCGACCGGACGTTTACGACTTGACCGAGTGGGGGATCATCGGGTGGCCAAAGCGACGCTTGCCGTACTGAGTATTCGCTTTCGACCCCATGCGGGCATGAGCGTCGCTTCGCCCGAACAGCCGCTTCTGGCGCAAAGATGCGGTAGGCCGATCTGTCGTTCCGAAGGTCAGCAACGGGCGGGAAGCGGATTTTGGTGCGCATCTGCCGCTCATGCGTCGGCCAGCCGCTTGAGCGGTATCTCCAGGCGCACAGTCAGGCCATCGGAGGCCCAATCGCGCTCGATGGCGCCGCCGAGTTGATACTTGACGGTGCGGTCGAGGAGCGACGTGCCGAAGCCCGGCTTCGCCGTCCCGCTCGACAGGTCCAGTCCATGCTCAACCCATTCCAGCGTTATCGTTGAACTGCGGCGGGCAAGACGAATGGACAGGGTGCCGTTGCCATCTCGCAACGCGCCGTATTTTACCGCGTTGGTCGCCAACTCATTCAGAACCATGGCAACAGAAGTTACAGCGCTCTGGCTGACATCCGCGTCATCACCGGCGACCGATATATGCGCGCCCGCCGCTTCGTAAGGAGCAACCAAGGCGGCGATCAGACCTTTCAGGGTGCGCGGTGCGGACGCTACATCCTCGTCGTCCATGGGATGGATGTAGGCTATCGCCCGACCCAGACCTTTAAGCCGTTCGCGAAGACCGTCCACGAAGGGGCGCGACGACGCATCCGTCCGGCCCGAAAGGTGGATCAAGCTGTCCACGACAGCGAATAGGTTCTTGATCCGGTGCGAGAGCTCCCGAGATACGATAGCCGTCTCGCGGCGATCCCGTTCGCGGCGGGTCACATCCTGAGACAGGGATTGGAGAGCGATGATCTCGCCTTCCGCATTGCGGATTGGCGTAACTGCGACCTCCCACGATTTCATCGTGCCTTTGGCGGTCGGGCAATCCGCACTGAACCGAGCGACCTTGCCCTCTGCGGCTTGATGGAGCGATGCGCTGACCAGGAACTGGCTCTCGACAGGCCAAAGCGAAGCCCACAGCTTTCCTGAAACATCAGCGAAGTCATCGATCTCCATGAGGCACTGGCCGTCATGGTCCATCGCTTGAAGCGTCCCGTCGAGGCCGATCGTCTTGAGGCAATCGATGATGACCGGGACACCAGAACCTGTGTTTTTGCTCATGGCCGATCGCAGGTATGCGCCATCCCCCGACGGCAAGTTCCTGAACATACACTAAAAACCGGCACCGTATACGTGCCCCACCCCCGCCTACTTAAAGCTCAGATCGTCGCTAGCTTCAGTCTCCATCTCATCGAAATCAACAACGTCTACGCTGATCCGTAACTCAGCATGACCCGCCGACCGGGTTAGGCCGCCGTCGGTCCGCAGCACGAGCGGGCACGGGTCTGCGTGAGGTCTTCCAGGATCACGCAGTCCGGGCCAGGGCCGCCGACGCAGGCCGCGTCGCAGTCGTTCACGAGCTTGGCCAGATCGGCTTCCAGCGCCTTCAGTTCAGACAGCTTGGTCTGGACGTCCTCCAGGTTCCGCCGCGCCAGAACGCGGGCGTCGAGGCAGGAGCGGTCGCCGTTCTCCAGCAGATCGACCAGGCTGCGCACCTGATCGATGGGAAAACCCAGCTCGCGGCAGCGACGGATGAAGGTCAGGCGTTTCAGGTCGGCGTCTCCATAGGTGCGGTGACCGCCGTCGCGACGCGCGGCCCGGCGCACAAGGCCGATCTCCTCGTAATAGCGGATCGTAGGCGGGGTTGTGCCGCTGCGCTTGGCGAGGGTTCCGATGGAAAGCGCGTGGTCCATGTCGTTATCCGGAAAATAGGGCTTGAAGCTAAAGTTACTTGAAGTCCTACAAGGCGTCCAATGGAACGGCGGATCGGGCCGTTCAGGAGAGTGAAACATGCTGTCGAAGGACGTTCCGATCGCCTGCACCCTGGGCGCGGGAGATTATCAGGCCCGGATGCGGTGGATCGCTGACCTCAACCAGCGCAGCCTTCAGGGCCATCGCCGGGACGACCTGACGCTCCATATCGACTATGAGGCCGGCGCGCTCGCGGACGTCGAAGAACTCGTCCGTCAGGAAACCGCCTGTTGCGCCTTCCTGACCTTCCAGATCGAGCAGCGCCTCGGCGCCGTCCATCTCGTCGTCACCGCGCCGGAAGAGGCCCGCCTCGCCGCCGACACCCTGTTCGAAGACTTTATCGCCTCGGGTCCGTCGACCCGGGCCCAACCCTGTGGATGCTGCTGATCATGACCTCTCTCAATCCCGGCGCCCCGTTGAACGCGGCGCCCGCCAAGGGCGATCCGAACCAGAAGGCGGTCGGCGTCGGCTCCGTCGTCGCGACCACGGGCGCCGTGCTCGGCTGCGCCGCCTGCTGCGTCGTGCCGCTGGCGTTCCCGGTGCTGGCCCTGGGTGCGTCCGGCGCCGTCCTGGCCTGGTTCGCCGGGGCCCATATGTGGATCACCGGTCTCGCCCTGGTGATCGTCCTGGCCGCCTGGGCATGGCTCGGATGGCGGACGTTCCGCCGCGGTCATGCGCTGGCGCGCTCGACCGTTGTCATGATGACCGTCTCGACCCTCATGCTCGCCCTGGCCCTGATCTGGCCCCGGATCGAACCCGCGCTGATGGCGATGGTGCGATGACCGTCGAACCAACGCCCAAAAAGAAGATCAGGCCGCTTTGGGTCGTTCTCGGCCTGGCGGGCGCGTGCGCGGCCTGCTGCGCCGTGCCGATCGTGCTGCTCCTGCTGGGCGGGGCGACCCTTGCCGCCGCGGGCGCCGCCCTGAACCAGAGCTGGGATGCGATCGCCTGCGGCGCGCTTATGCTGATCGTTCTGGTCGCCGTCCTGGTGCTGATGCGGCCCAAGCGCCCGGCGCCGTCCTGCAGCGTGGACGGCGCTTGCGGCTGCAAGGAAAAGGCCTGACAGGTCGGCCAGTCGGCGACCGTGGACGGAGCGCCGCAAGGTCAGGACCTGGGATGAGCACGTCTGAACTCCGCGACGCCCTCGAAGCCCGACAGGTCTGGATCTACTTTGCCGCCGTGATCGTCGCGGCGGCTGTCGGGTTCCTGATCCCGGGCGCGGCGGTCCTGGAACGGGCGATCAATCCGGCGCTGGCCCTGATGCTGTTCGTCACCTTCCTGCAGGTGCCGGTCGCCGCGCTCGGCCGGGCGCTTCGCGAACTGCGGTTCATGGGCGCCTTGCTGGCCGTCAACTTCATCGCCGTGCCCTTGCTGGTCCTGGGCCTGGTCCAGTTCCTGCCGGCCGATCCCCTAGTCCGCCTCGGCGTGCTGATGGTCCTGCTCTGCCCGTGCATCGACTACGTCGTGACCTTCGCCCACCTGGGCCGGGCGGACGCCCGGCTGCTGCTGGCCTCCACGCCGGTCCTGCTGATCGCGCAGATGGCGCTGCTGCCGCTCTATCTGCGCCTGTTCCTCGGCGCCGAGGCGGCGGCCTATGTGCAGCCGGGTCCGTTCGTCCACGCCTTCCTCTGGCTGATCGCCATCCCGTTCGTTCTGGCGGCTCTGGTCCAGGCTTGGGCGGCCCGCAGCAAAACGGGCGAGCGCGCATCGTCAGGGCTTGGCTTGGCGCCAGTGCCCGCGACGGCCCTCGTGCTGATTGTCGTCGTGGCGGCCGTCGTGCCGCAACTCGGCCAAACGCTGGACCGAACCCTGAGCGTCGTGCCCGTCTATGTCGCCTTCGCCGTGCTCGCGCCGCTCGTCGGATGGGCCGTCTCGCGGTTGGCGCGTCTGACGCCCGAGGCCGGCCGCGCCGTGGCCTTCAGCGCCGGAACCCGCAACTCGCTCGTGGTCCTGCCGCTGGCCTTGGTCGTCCCCGGCGCCATCCCGCTGGTCCCGGCCATCATCGTCACCCAGACCCTGATCGAACTGCTGGCGGAGTTGGCCTACATCCGCATCATCCCAAGGCTGGGGCGTCCGTCAGCCTGATGAAGTGAGGCGAGGGCTTGAACATTTCCATAGTTCGACTAATTCGGAACTATGGAAACCGAAGCCTCGATTCTCGCTCTTGCAGCCTTGGCCCAGTCGACGCGGCTGGAGGCGTTCCGCCTCCTCGTGCGCCACGAACCCGACGGTCTGCCGGCCGGTGACATCTCCAACCATCTGGCGGTTCCGGCCAACACCCTGTCGTCCCATCTCGGCGTCCTGACCCGTGCGGGGCTGATCAAGTCGGAGCGTCGCAGCCGGTCGATCATCTATCGGGCCGACCTGGACCAGTTCCGCGACCTGGTCCTGTTTCTGCTCAAGGACTGCTGCGGGGGCAGGGCGGACCTCTGCGAGCCCTTGCTGGCCGAACTCGCACCCTGCTGCCCCTGAGGATCCCGTGGACATCGTCATCTATCACAACCCCGCCTGCGGGACGTCGCGCAACGCGCTCGAGCTGATCCGCCACGTCGGCATCGAGCCGCATGTCATCGAGTATCTGAAGACGCCGCCGTCGCGGACCATGGTCGCCTGGCTGGCCGACCGGACCGGCAAGCCGCTGCGCGACCTGTTGCGCGAGAAGGGCACGCCCTTCGCCGAACTGGGCCTCGGAGACCCGGGCCTGACGGACGATCAGTTGCTCGATGCGATCGAGGCCCATCCGATCCTGCTCAATCGCCCGATCGTCGTCAGTCCTCTCGGTGTCGGCCTGTGCCGACCGTCCGAGGCCGTTCTGGACCTCCTGCCCGCCCATGATCTCAAGCCCTTCACCAAGGAGGACGGCGAGGTCGTCATCGACGCCGCCGGCCAACGGGTGAAGCGATGATCGACACCCGCGTGGCGGACGCTGCGCCGCGTCGCCTGTCTTTCCTCGACCGCTGGCTGACGCTGTGGATCTTCGTGGCCATGGGTCTCGGCGTGGCTCTGGGGACGCTGGCGCCCGGCCTTCCCACCTGGGTCGACAGCCTCTCGATCGGCACGACCAACATCCCGATCGCCATCGGTCTGATCCTGATGATGTACCCGCCGCTGGCCAAGGTCCGGTACGAGGAGCTGCCGCGCGTCTTCGCCGACAAGCGGGTACTGGCCCTGTCTCTGTTCCAGAACTGGGTGCTGGGTCCGGTGCTCATGTTTGCGCTGGCGGTGATCTTCCTGCGCGATCAGCCGGAATACATGACCGGCGTGATCCTGATCGGCTTGGCGCGCTGCATCGCCATGGTGCTGGTCTGGAACCAGCTGGCGCGGGGCGACAACCAGTATGTCGCCGGTCTCGTCGCCTTCAACTCGATCTTCCAGATCCTGTTCTTCGGCCTCTATGCCTGGATCTTCCTCACGGTCCTGCCGCCCCTGTTCGGCCTGCAGGGCAGCGTGGTGGACGTCAGTGTCTGGACCATCGCCGGCGCGGTGCTCGTCTACCTTGGCCTGCCGTTCCTGGCCGGCTTCCTGACCCGTCGCAGCCTGATCGCCCGCCGCGGCGCCGACTGGTACGAGCGGCGCTTCCTGCCGCGCATCGGACCGATCACCCTGATCGCCCTGCTTTTCACGATCGTGGTCATGTTCAGCCTCAAGGGCGGGGAGGTGGTGGCCCTGCCGTTGGACGCCCTGCGCATCGCCTTTCCCCTGACGATCTACTTCCTCGTCATGTTCGTGGTCAGCTTCCTCATGGGCAAGCTGATCGAGGCCGACTATCCGCGCACAACCGCCCTGGCCTTCACCGCGGCCTCGAACAATTTCGAGCTGGCCATCGCGGTGGCCATCGCGGCCTTCGGGCTGACCTCGCCGGTCGCCTTCGCGGCCGTCATCGGCCCGTTGGTCGAAGTGCCGGTGCTGATCCTGCTGGTGTCGGTCGCGCTGTGGATGGGCCGACGCTGGTTCCCGGATACGGCCCCGCCAGCGGACCCCGCCTGATGGTCGTCCTGCATCGCTTGGACGCGGATGACGCCGGGCTGATCGCGACCCTGCGCGGCGCGGGTCTGCCGGACCCCGGTGACGGCCGCTACTTCATCGCCCACGAACACGGCGGCCTCGCCGGCTACGTCGGCCTGGAGGGGGAGGGGCGGGATCTCTTGCTGCGCTCCCTGGTCGTGCTCGCCGACCTGAAGGCCCAAGGGATCGGAAGCCGCATCCTGACCGCCGCCGAGGCCGTGGCG
This sequence comes from Brevundimonas subvibrioides, assembly GCA_002280475.1. Classification (GTDB taxonomy): domain Bacteria; phylum Pseudomonadota; class Alphaproteobacteria; order Caulobacterales; family Caulobacteraceae; genus Brevundimonas; species Brevundimonas aurifodinae. The sequence goes on along the minus strand of NCEB01000033.1, from coordinate 2,941 downwards.
ATCGATCTGGGCGCAGGGCGGCTTCACCTGCTCACCACGACGGCAGAGCCCTTCTTCACCCGGCGCGGCTTCGTCGCCGCCGATCGGGCGTCTGCGCCCCTCGCAATGAGGCGAACCCGCGAGTTCGCGGACGTCTGCCCGGCGTCGGCCGCCTATCTGACCAAGGACCTCTGATGACGTTCGCCCGCCTGCGTTCGCTGACGGATCAGGATCACCTGCCGGCCCTGTACGCGGCCTATCTGTCATGGGATGCGAGACCCGCATCTTCGACCCCTCCGACCTGCCCCTGCCGGGCGCGCCCGGCGACGACGACCACCCGGCGGTGCGCGAGTTGCGCGAGCACGCCTTCTGGTCGGAGGGCATGGTCTGGTGCAGTCCGGAACGGCACGGCCAGGTCTCCGGCGTGATGAAACTGCAGATCGATCACCTGCCGTTGAGCCTGGGCGGCATGCGCCCGACCCAGGGCCGGACGCTCGCCGTCATGCAGGTGTCGGGCGGGTCCCAGAGCTTCAACGCCGTCAACACCCTGCGCCTGCTCGGTCGCTGGATGCGGATGATCACAATCCCCAACCAGTCGAGCGTGGCCAAGGCCTTCCAGGAGTTCGACGAAGCCGGTCGGATGAAACCTTCGGCCTACTATGAGCGGATTGTCGATGTGATGGAGGAGCTGGTGCGCTTCACCATTCTGGTCCGGCCCCACGCCGTCCAACTCGTGGACCGCTATTCTGAACGCAAGGCGGCCGGGATTCCGGTCGACGCCGCCTCCGACCTCTCCTCGATCGCCATCGCCGCCCAGTAGGATGACGCAGGTCTAAAGGGCTGTCCTGAGCGAAGGGTCGATGGACTTGCGCCAGTCTTCGCCGACCTGCGCGGCCTCCGCGAACTCGGGCCAGCGGGCGACGGCCTCACGGACCTCCTGGACGATAGTTCGCGCGCGACGGGCGTTGATTGCGGCCGTGCGGGCGCAGGCGTCGAAGTCGTCCAGGGTGAAGCCATCGCGCTTGCCGTTCATCGACATCTGGTGGCGCGCGGTCCAGTCCCCGTCCGGATTGTAGCTCCAGGTGATGTCGAAGGCGGGCGACAGGCTCCAGGCGCCCGCCCGGTCCATCAGAAACGCGATGTTCTTGACGTGGTCGTCCTGGTTGCGGGCGACGATGTTGAAGGCCATGCGCCGGAACTGCTCTTCCAGCGCCTCCATCGGCAGGGCGAGGCGGCGCATGACGAACAGCGCCTGTTCGTAGGACCAGGCGTTCTGGTCGTTGAAATCGTAGTGGGCGAGCGCGGCCAGGGACTGCATGTGCAGCTTGCCGCCGCCGGGCAGGCGGTCGAACCGCTTGGTCATGAAATGGCGCCGGCCGCCTTCTTCCAGGAGACGGCATTCGGCGACGGCGACGCCGGCGGCGGCCGCCATCCGGGCGTAGGCGTATTCGACCGCGCCGTAGCCCTGGGGGTCGGTCAGTTCCTTGTCCTTGTTGCCCTTCACGCCGTCGAACTTGAGCAGCCAGTAGTCGAAGCCGTCGCCGGCCTCGACCTGGCCCGAACGGACCTCATTGGTTTCGGCGTTCCAGGCGATCACCGCCTTGGCGCGCGCGCCGCCGGCGGAGGTGCCGACCCGCAGGATGTCGCGCAGGGCCTCGGCCTTGGCCTCGTCGGCGAAGGAGGAGCGCAGGTCGTTGCGGTGGGTCAGGACCTCGGACGCCAGTTCGACCAGAGCGTCGAGCCTGATCTTCGTCGCGGCCTTGGGGCGCGGCCCCTTGGCCGGGGCGAACTCCAGCGCGCCCATGCCGCGCGCGCCGGTGTAGCAGAGCCGTTCGACGGCGTTGAAGCTCTCCGGCGTGCGGCCCTGGGTGGCCAGCCAGGCGTCGATCAGGGTGTTGCCGTACTTGTCCGGCAGGGCGTCGGCCAGCATGCCGGGCAGGCCGTGGAAGCTGCGCGGGTTGAGGTCGGGGAAGGTGTAGATGTCCGGACCCAGCGGCATCATCAGCGGCGCGACCTGGATGCCGCTGGTGATGAAGGCGGGATCGTAGGCGAAGGCGGCGACGTCGGCGCCGTCCTCCAGGGAGACGGCGCCGATGCGCCTCCCCCACAGGCGGACCTCGGCGACGGTGGTCACTGGTCGTCGCCCCAGGTCCACGGGGCCGCGGCGTCCGGCGCGTCGGCGGGGCGAGCGCGCTGGCGCGTCTTGCCGTGGCGTTCGAGCAGGGCGATGGGGTTGGGCGGGGTCTCGGGCAGCAGCCGGTCGAGGCCGTCCAGCCTGTCCAAGGCCCGGAGGCAACGGACCAGATTGCCGAACTGGGTCGAGGCCCCGTCCTCGAGGCGTTCGATCGTGCGCTTGGACACGCCCGCGGCTTGGGCGAACTGGGCCTGGGTCATCTGCCGCGCGAGCCGCGCGTCCGCGATCCTGCGGCCAAACTCGACCAGGGCGGCGTCATCGGTGGTAAGGTTGGTTATCTTCATAATTCGCCACTTTCGACGACTTATATAGGCGTCTTGGGGTTAAGTCGTCAATAATGGCGATTTATGAATATCCATATTAACGAACCACAAGTCGACAATTCTGACGACATAAGGCCGTCATGACGGGTTAAATCGCCATAAGTGGCGACTTATGACCAAGAATGTGACCGCTCGTTCCGTGGGGCGCAACCCCGAACTTCACGACCGTAAACGCGTCGGGCGGTCGTCCACGCGCACGCCCCGACCCTTCGAACGCCTGCAGAGCTAAGGGCTCCGCCCTCGCGCGGGCCAGGGTAAAGCGGCTCCGCCGCCGGACCGGCCGGTCTCCCCGACCTTCCGCGCGGTCATGCTGTTCATGATCATCATCGTCATCGGCTTGTGCAGGCCGGGCGATCCCCCTCCGGCCGGTCCGCCCTGGCCCTTGCTACCCCGGTCTCGCCGACGGGCAGGGTTTCAGGCGCGCAGTTCGCGTGCCTGCAACCCA
>NCEB01000032.1 GCA_002280475.1 Brevundimonas subvibrioides | reverse complement strand
GGCGTGTTCAACGCCGTCGTGGTCGAGGGCGACTTCGTCGGCACGACGATGTTCCAGGGCCGCGGCGCCGGGCAGGGGCCGACCGCTTCTGCCGTCGTGGCCGATCTCGTGGACGTGGCGCGCGGACGGCACATGCCGGCGTTCGTCGTCCCGGCCGACCGGCTTGCCACCAAGAAGGCCTCGCCGATCGATCGCCACGTCGGCGCCTATTACATTCGCCTCATGGTGCAGGATCGGCCGGGCGTCATTGCCGCGGTATCGGGGGCGCTCGCCAAGGAACGCATCTCGCTCGAATCGATGCTGCAGCGCGGACGCTCGGACTCGGGCGAGGTGCCTGTGGTGCTGACCACTCACGAGACAGAAGAGGCTGCGATGCGGCGCGCGCTTGCGCGCATTGCCAAGCTCGGCGCCGTCGCCGAGGAGCCGTGTGTCATCAGGATCGAGAAGTTCTAGAGGGCGCCGGGAGGCGCCACGGAGGGAATAATGGCCGATACGAAAGACCAGACAGGCAAGATGGATCGCAACCTCGCGCTGGAAGCGGTGCGGGTGACAGAGGCGGCGGCCCTCGCGGCCTCCAAGCTGATGGGCCGCGGCGACGAGAAGGCGGCCGACCAGGCCGCTGTCGATGCGATGCGCACCACGCTCAACTCGCTGGCCATCGAAGGCACCGTGGTGATCGGTGAGGGCGAGCGCGACGAGGCGCCCATGCTCTACATCGGCGAGAAGGTCGGCACTGGCAAAGGCCCGGCCATCGACATCGCCCTGGACCCGCTGGAAGGGACCACCCTGACAGCCAAGGCCATGGCCAACGCCCTGACGGTGCTGTCGATGTCGGCGGCGGGCGGCATGCTGCACGCGCCCGACACATACATGGACAAGATCGCCATCGGGCCGGGCTATGCGCCGGGCACGGTCGACCTGGACATGACGCCGGGCGACAATGTGCGTTCGCTGGCGGCGGCCAAGGGCGTGCGGCCCGACCAGATCACCGTCTGCTGCATGGATCGTCCGCGCCACGAGGCCCTGATCGCGGCGCTGAGAGAGGTCGGCGCGCGGGTCATGCTGATTACGGACGGCGACGTGGCGGGCGTGATCCATACGGCCGAGCCCGAGACCGGCATCGACCTGTATCTGGGGTCAGGCGGCGCGCCCGAGGGCGTGCTGGCCGCCTCGGCGCTGAAGTGCGTCGGCGGGCATTTCCAGGGGCGGCTGCTGTTTCGCAACGACGACGAGCGGGCGCGGGCCGAGCGCACGGGCGTCACCGATTTCGACCGGAAGTACGACCTGCACGAACTGGTGTCCAAGGACGCGGTGTTCGCCGCCACGGGCGTGACCAAGGGGGCGATGCTGGACGGCGTGGTGATGCGGGACGGCTTCGTCACGACCCACACGCTGGTGATGGACAGTTCCACCCGGACGGTGCGGCGCATCCGGACGACGCGGCCGATCTGATGGCGGATGGGGCGGCGACAGGGCTGACGCCCGGTTTTCTGGATGTCGCCCGCTCCCTGTCGGGCCGGGCCTGGCGACAGAGACCCGCCGAGGCTTCTCTGATCCGGGCTCATATGCAGGGTCTGGGACTGTCGGAGCCGCTGGCGAGGGCGCTGGCGGCGCGGGGCGTGGCGGCGGAGGCCGGCGCGGACTTTCTGGAACCGACGCTGAAGCGGCTGTTTCCCGACCCTTCGGCCTTCATGGACATGGACGCGGCGGCCGAGGCCATCGTTGGTGCCCTGACGGCGGGCGAGGCGATCCATGTCTTCGCCGACTATGACGTGGACGGGGCGTCCAGCGCGGCGCTGCTGGTGCGCTGGTTCCGGGCCATGGGGTCGGCCCTGCCCATTTATGTGCCCGACCGGCTGACCGAGGGATACGGCCCCAGCCCCCTGGCTTTCGATCGGCTGAAGGCCTCGGGGGCCGACCTGGTAATCACCGTGGATTGCGGTGCGGCGGCCAATGAGGCCATCGCCCATGCCTGCGCCATCGGGCTGAAGGTCGTGGTGATCGATCACCATCTGATGCGCGAGGAGCCGCCGCAGTGCCTGGCCGTCGTCAATCCGAATCGTCCGGGAGACACGTCGGGGCAGGGGAATCTGGCGGCGGCGGGCGTGGTGTTCGTGCTGCTGGCCGCCCTGAACCGCGAGGCGCGGCGGCGAGGCCTGTTCGACGGCCGGGCGGAGCCGGACATCCGGCGTTGGCTGGATCTGGCGGCGCTGGGGGCCATCTGCGACGTCACGGCGCTAACCGGGTTCAACCGGGCGCTGGCGGGGCTGGGGCTGGGCGTCATGTCGGGGTGGGGCAATCCGGGGTTGAAGGCCCTGCTGGCCGTCGCGGGCAGCGAACCGGGGCCGGCCAAGGTCAATCACGCGGGCTTCATCCTGGGCCCCCGTATCAATGCGGGTGGGCGGATCGGTCGCGCGGATCTGGGGGCGCGGCTGCTGTCGACCGACGATCCGGACGAAGCGCGGGCGCTGGCCGAGGAGCTGGACGCCCTGAACGTGGCCCGGCGCGAGGTCGAGCGCGAGGTCACGGAAACCGCGATCCGCCGGGTCGAGGCGACGGGCCAGCACGTCGACGGATCGGCGGTCGTGGTGGTGGGGGGCGAGGACTGGCATCCGGGCGTCGTCGGGATCGTGGCCGGGCGGTTGAGGGAGCGGTGGCGAAAGCCGGTCGTGGTGGTCGGCATCGACGCCGTCGCGGGCGTGGGCAAGGGCTCGGGGCGCTCCCAGCCGGGAATGAACCTGGGGCGGGCCGTGCAGGGCGCGTGGCGCGACGGCCTGCTGATGGCCGGGGGGGGCCACGCCATGGCGGCGGGCCTGACGGTGCGGCCCGACGGCATCGAGGCGCTGCGCGATTATCTGAACGCGGCCATGGCGGGAGAGCAGGGCGAGGCCGAGGCGCAGGACTGCGTCGAGATCGATGTGCTGATCGATCCCGGTGCCGCGACGCGAACCCTGCTGGAGGATTTCGAGCGGCTGGCGCCCTTCGGACCCGGTAATCCCGAGCCGTCCTTCGCCCTGGTGGGGGTGCAGGCGCGCGAGCCCGTGCAGATGAACGGCGGTCATGTGCGGTGCCGACTGGTGGGCGCGGACGGGGCCTCGGTCAGGGCCATCGCCTGGCGCTGCGCCGACCTGCCGCTGGGGCGGTCGCTTCTGGCGGGGCAGGGGGGTCTGAGCGTCGTCGGACGGCTGAAAGCCGACGACTGGAACGGGCGGCGCGGCGTGCAGTTCGAGATCGAGGACGCCGCCGACCCGCGCATGTCCATTTAGCGACACGGGGTGCTTGCGCCCTCCGGAATCGCCCGCTATATCGCCCGCTCTCGCGCAGCGGTCCCTTCGTCTATCGGTTAGGACGTCAGGTTTTCAACCTGAAAAGAGGGGTTCGACTCCCCTAGGGACTGCCACGCGGGGCTCCTCCGACATCGCCATTCGCGCGGCCTGTGTACGGTCGCGACTTTTGCGCCGTGATCGAAAACGGCCAGCCTCGCGTCCTGCATCCGACCGTGACCCGCGAAGGGTTCACGGGCACCGACGACATCTTCTTCGCCGCGGTCGAGATGACCCGCATGCCGATGATCGTCACCGACCCGAACAAGCCCGACAATCCGATTATGTTCGCCAACGCGGCCTTCATCGAGCTGACCGGTTACAGCTCCGAAGAGCTGGTCGGGCGCAACTGCCGCTTGCTGCAGGGACCCGGCACCGACCCGGAGACCGTCAGCGTCGTGCGAAACGCCATCGAGGCGCGCACCGACGTCGCGGTCGAGATCCTGAACTATCGCAAGGACGGCTCGGCCTTCTGGAACGCCCTGTTCGTCAGCCCGGTGTTCGGGCCGGACCGGAAGCTGCTGTACTATTTCGCGTCGCAGCTGGACGTTTCTCGCCGCCGCGACGCCGAGGACGCCCTGCGGCAGGCCCAGAAGATGGAGGCCGTCGGGCAGCTGACGGGCGGCATCGCCCACGACTTCAACAAAGGCGAAGCTGCGCTGGTCGATTATACCGCGCGTTTTGACGGGCATGATCTGGAAAGCAGCGGCTGGACGGTCGTCCGACCAATCTGAACCTGCTGATCGAGGGCCTGCGCGATATGCTGGGGCGGACCCTGGGCTCGCAGATCACCATCCGCCCCAACCTGGCCAGAGACCTGAAGCTGGCGCAGGTCGATTCGGTGCAGGCCGAGGTCGCCCTGTTGAACGTGCTGGTCAACGCCCGCGACGCGATGGCCGACGGCGGAGAGCTGGAGATCCGGACCGAGACGGTCACTGTGACCGAGCGCGGAGAGCTGGGCGATGCTGACCCCGGCGAATATGTGGTGGTCTCCGTCACCGACCGGGGCGCGGGGATGGCTCCCGCCGTCCTCGCCCGCGTCACCGAGCCGTTCTTCACCACCAAGGACGTGGGCAAGGGCACCGGGATGGGCCTGGCCATGGTCTATGGCTTCATGCGCCAGAGCCGGGGGCACCTCGTGATCACCTCGGAGGTCGGAGAGGGCACCACGGTACGGATGATCTTCCCGGCGATCGGTGGCGAGGCGGCCCAGGCACTGCACCGCCCGGTGCGAGACATTCGTGGCGGGACGGAGACCATCCTGATGGTCGAGGACAATCCCGACGTGATGGACATGGGACGGAGCATCCTCGCGGACCTCGGCTACACCGTCCTTGCGGCGACGACGGCGGGCGAGGCGTTGCAGCGGCTGGAGGACGGCGCGCAGGTCGATCTGCTGTTCTCCGACATCGTCATGCCGGGCGGGATGAACGGGGTGACCCTGGCCAACCAGGTCCACCGGAGGTGGCCGAGGATAGAGATCCTGCTGACCACCGGCTGGGCCGACCAGGCGCTGGACCACGAAGACGACCGCAGCGGGTTCGAACTGATCGGCAAGCCCTATCGCCGGGGCGACCTGGCGCGGAAGGTCCGCGACATCCTGGACGGTTCGAACGGGGTAAGCTGAGCCGTTTCTGAAACACGCGTTTTTCGCTTTTCCCGGCTTCACAGAACCGTGTTAAACATGAACCGTTCGCAATGTGCGCGGACGGGGGGCTGAACGTGTCTGAGATTGAGGGGCTGGACGTCACGGACACCGTCCGTGTGGTCGGGCGAGTGAAATGGTTCGATCCGGGCAAGGGGTACGGCTTCATCGTTCCCGATGACCCGGGCGTGACGGACCACAAGGACGTGCTGCTGCATGTGAGCAGCCTGCGCGACGGGGGCTGGGACCTGGCGGGCGAGGGGGCCTCGATCGCCTGTGATTGCGCGCGCCGGCCCAAGGGCTGGCAGGTGGTGCATGTGCACGACCTGGGCGAGGCCGACCCGGAGATGGCGACGCCCAAGCGCGGTTACGAGAGCCTGAAGTCCGACCGTCGCAGCCTGTCCATGGCCGAGGAGGTCGGCGGCGACCTGGAGATGGCCACCGTCAAATGGTTCAATCGCACCAAGGGCTATGGATTCGTGGTGCGCTCGACCGATCCGGGCGATATCTTCGTGCATATCGAGACGCTTCGGCGCTGTGGCCTGGACGATCTGGTTCCGGGCGAGACGGTGGCGGTGCGGTTCGCCAGCGGGCCCAAGGGCCTGGTGGTCGCGGAGATCAAACCGGGCGGCTGAAGCGTCGCCCCGAAAGGGCGACGATGCTGTCGAAACGATCCTTCTTCGGCCGGATCATGGGTCTGGGTCTGGGCCTGGTGCTGGCGGCTTGCGCGGGCGGCAACGCGCCGGTGGACGCCGCGGGCAATCCGCTGGAGCCGCTGACCATCGTCACGGCGACGGGCGAGCACGATTTCATGGTCGAGATCGCCGACGACGATGCCGAACGCGAGCGCGGGCTTATGTTCCGGGAACCCCTGGCGGACGATCGTGGCATGCTGTTCCAGTTCCCGGAGGCCGGTGAGCGTGGTTTCTGGATGAAGGACACGCCGAGCTCGCTGGACATTATCTACATCGACCCGGCGGGGCGGATCGTCTCGATCGCCACTCACACGACGCCCTTCTCGCAGGCGATCATCCCCTCGAACGGCGCGGCCAATGGCGTGCTCGAGCTGCGCGCCGGACGGGCCGAGGAAATCGGGGCCAAGGCGGGCGACCAGGTGAAACACCCCTTCTTCGGCTCCTGAGCCGCCTCTCGCGTTGCCATGGCGCGGCGCTTCTGGCAGACCCCGCCTCCGGAGTGTAGCGCAGCCTGGTAGCGCATCTGGTTTGGGACCAGAGGGTCGGAGGTTCGAATCCTCTCACTCCGACCATTTGTTCGGGTGGCTATCGCTCAGCGCGCGGCGCTTCGCTGCTTGAGCCACGCGCTTTAGGTTGGCTATCGCTCAGCGCGCGGCGCTTCGCTGCTTGAGCCGGCTACCGATCTTCCCCCCCGATATCTGTCTGGCGAACTTTCGGCGCGTGGTTCATCTTCGGACGAAGCGTCGCCGGAGGACCCATGCCTGAACCGATCAAGTCCATTCTGATTGTGGGTGGCGGCACGGCTGGCTGGATGGCGGCGGCGGCGATCAAGCGGTCGGTGGGCCCTCATGCCGAGGTGCGGCTGGTCGAGAGCGCCGACATCGGCATCGTCGGCGTCGGCGAGGCCACCGTGCCGACCATCAAGGACTTCAACGCCCTGATCGACCTCGACGAGGCCGAGTTCATGCGCGAGACCAAGGCCACGATCAAACTGGGCATCGAGTTCAACGGCTGGGGCAAGGCCGACAGCGCCTATTTCCATCCGTTCGGCACCTATGGCGTGGGGCCGACGCTGGGGGATTTCCCCGGCTCCTATTTCGCGCTGAAGGAGCGGGGCAAGGCGGGGAGCCTGGAGGCCTATTCGATCTGCGCCCACGCGGCGCGGCGCGGCCGGATGGGCCAGCGGTCGCCGGACCCGCGCTCGGCGCTGTCGGGGTTCCACACCGCCTATCACTTCGACGCGAACCTGTATGGGCAGTATCTGCGGAAGGTCTGCGCCGGGCGGGGCGTCGAGCGGATCGAGGGCGAGATCGTCGAGGTCGTGCAGCGACCGGAGGACGGCTTCGTCGACCATGTCGTGCTGAAGGACGGGCGGACGTTGAAGGCGGATCTGTTCATCGACTGCACCGGCTTCCGGGGGCTGCTGATCGAGGGCGCTCTGAAGGCCGGGTACGAGGACTGGTCCCACTGGCTTCCCATGAACCGGGCGCTGGCGGTGCCGTGCGCCAAGGTGCGGGCGGTCGATCCCTATACATCGTCGACGGCGCGCGAGGCCGGCTGGCAGTGGCGGATCGCCCTGCAGCACCGGACGGGCAACGGCTATGTCTATTGCTCGGACTACATCGACGACGACGCGGCGCGGGAGACCCTGCTGTCCAATCTGGACGGTGAGGCCCTGGCCGATCCACGTCCGCTGCGGTTCGTGACCGGGCGCAGGAAGAAACTGTGGGACAAGAACGTCGTGTCCCTGGGCCTGTCGTCGGGGTTCATCGAGCCGCTGGAATCGACCAGCATCCACCTGGTGCAGGTCGGGATCATCCGGCTGTTGCAGCACTGGCCCGACACGGGTTTCAGCCAAACGAATACAGACGGTTACAACCGGCGGCTGGGACGCGAGATCGAGCTGATCCGGGACTTCGTCATCCTGCACTATCACGCGACCGACCGGGACGACACGCCGTTCTGGCGGCACGTCCGCGACATGCCGATCCCCGACAGCCTGATCGAGCGGGTCGAGATGTTTCGCGACCGGGGCCTGCTGTTCCAGGTCGGTGCCGACGAGTATTTCAGCCAGGGATCGTGGATGGCGGTGATGGTCGGGCAGGAGATCCTGCCGAAGACCTACAACCCGCTGTACGCCTATCAGAACCTGGACCAGGTGGCGGCGGGCTTCGAGCAGATTCGCAAGGCCTGGACCGCCACGGTCGACAACCTGCCCACCCACGAGGCGTTTCTGAAGCAGCAAGGGATGTGGGCGGGGGAGACGCCGGCGGCGGCGTGAGCCCGGCGCGGGTCCGATCTGGTCCAAGTGGCTCCGCGGGTAGGGATCGAACCTACGACCAGCCGATTAACAGTCGGCTGCTCTACCGCTGAGCTACCGCGGAATGCACACTTGGGAGGCGGGCCTATAGCAGCGGGCTTCCGCGTCGCGCAACGGGAAATGTCGTCAATGTCCATCGCGTTCCTCGACGACGCCGACGATCCGCGCGTCGCCGACTATCGCGACATTCGCGAGCGGGACCTGACCGGGCGGCGAGGTCTGTTCATCGCCGAGGGCGAGGTGGTTCTGAACATGCTGCTGTCGCCGGCGTCGCTGTGTCGGCCACGTTCGGTCCTGATGGCCAAGCACCGGATCGAGCAACGGCGCGATCTGCTGGCGCGGGTGCCGGACGGGGTGCCGATCTATGCGGCGTCCCAGCCCGTGCTGGACCGGATCGCCGGGTTCGATCTGCATCGCGGGATGCTGGCGGTCGGGGAAAAGCCGCCGGGTCCGGACCTGGACGCCCTGCTGGCAGCGATGCCGGAGCGGGCCGTGGTGCTGGCGGTGTCAGGGGTCGGCAACCACGACAATATGGGCGGTCTGTTCCGCAACGCCGCCGCCTTTGGAGCCGCCGCCGTGCTGCGCGACGACCGGTGCTGCGATCCCTTTTACCGCAAGGCCATCCGGGTCTCGGTCGGGGCGGTGTTGCGGACCCCTACGGTCGCCGCCCCCTCGCTGGAGGCGCTGATCCAGGCGCTGGAGCAGGCCGGGTTCGACATTCTGGCCCTGACGCCCAGGGCGGAAACCCCACTGAAGGCGGTCAAGGGACTGGGGCGCCAGGCGGTGCTGGTCGGGTCCGAGGGGCCCGGCTTGCCGGCCGGAACGCTGGCACGGCTTAGAACGGTCGGCATGCCCATGGCGGGTGGATTCGATTCGCTGAACGTCGCGACGGCGGCGGCCCTGGCTCTGCATCAGATCTGCGGCGGGCCGGAAGCGTGATCGTCACCAAAATTTCAAGCCGTTAACGCTTCGTCCACCTTGATGAACGCCGGTTTCCATGGCGCTATGACCGTCCGGGGAGGACGACATGGCTGGGTTGTTGAGTTTCATGGGTCGCAATGTGCGGATCGCGGTGGCGATCGGCGTGGTCGCCGCCAGCGTGGGCGCGGCGGGTGCGATCGGCTGGATGACCGCGCCGGTCTAGGGTCGACGATCCGGTCCGGATCGCGATGGAGGCCTGACCGGGAATCGAACCCGGGTGCAAGGATTTGCAGTCCTCTGCGTCACCACTCCGCCATCAGGCCACAGGGCCTCTTTCAGGGGCCCCAGATCGCGAGGGGCGTTCGCTATCAGATCGGCCAGAGCGCTGCAATCATTGTCGGGGGGCATTGTCGGCGGCGATGATTGTCGGTTGCGCCCGGCGGACCTATAAGCGCCCGAGTTTTTTCAACGATCGCCGTCAGGACGCCCGCAGCTATGGATTTCGCCGCCGCCCGCAAGGTCATGGTCGATTCGCAGGTCCGCGTGAACGACGTCACCGATCGCGGCCTGCAGGCCGCGATGCTGGCCGTGCCGCGCGAACGGTTCTGCGATCCGGCCCGGGCCTTCTCCGCCTATGGCGAGGTCGAGGTCGAGATCGCGGCCGGTCGTCGGTTGATGCAGGCGCGCGAAGTGGCGAAACTGATCCAGGCGCTGGACCCCCGCGAGGGGGAGACCGCCCTGGCTGTCGCGGCCCCCTATGCCGCGGCCGTTCTGGCCAGGCTGGGCCTGACCGTCACCGCCCAGGAGGCCGAGGCCGCCGTTCTGGACGTTGTGGGGCCCGCCCTGAGCGAGGCCGGGGTCGAGACGGCCGTCGCGTCGCTGAGCCAGCCGGTGGGCGAGGGCTATGATGTGGTGATCTCCGAGGGCGCGGTGGCGGTTCGCCCCGAGGCCTGGCTGGCGGTGCTGAAGGTCGGGGGACGGCTGGCGGTCGTGGAGCGGACGGGGCCGAACGGCCGGGCGGTGCTGTATGTGAAGGGCCGCGAGGGCGTTTCGCGGCGCGAACTGTTCGACGCGGCCCCGCCGGTGCTGGCGGAAATGACACCTGCGCCGGCTTTCGCCCTCTGAAGGCCGGATTGCGTCGGCATGACGCTGGCGGTCGCGTGAAAAAAACTTAACTGGCGCAAGGCGAAGCTCTTACGCACTACGCCGTTCGTGGGATACCGGCGCCGGTCTGGCGCCCCGAAGGATCAGGTTGATGTTCAAACGCACGCGCGCGCTCGCAACGGTCGCCGTCATCGCCGTCACGGCGGGACTGGCCACGCCGGTCCTGGCCGACACCCTGCTGGACGCCATCGCCCTGGCCTATCGCACCAATCCGACATTGCAGGCGCAGCGGGCGAATCAGCGCGCCATCGACGAACTGGTGCCCCAGGCACGCTCTGGCCTGCGTCCGGATCTCAGCGTCAGCGTCAGCGCCCGCTATAGCCGCACCGAAACAGAAGGGTCGGGCGGCGTCGATCTCAACGGCGACGGAATCGTCGACTTCGCCGGCACCGGCGGCGTGACGGAGAACGATACGGGCAGCGCGACCCTGAGCCTGAGCCAGACCCTCTATTCGGGTGGTCGCATCGCGCGCGGCATCGACGCGGCCGAGGCCAACGTCCTCAGCGGTCGCGAGCAGTTGCGCGCCGTGGAGCAGTCGGTGCTGGGCTCGGTGATCCAGGCCTATGTCGACGTGCTGCGCGATATCGAGATCCTGCGCATCCGCGAGGCCAATCTGAGCGTCCTTCAGCGCCAGCTTGAGGAATCCAACGCCCGGTTCGAGGTCGGCGAGATCACTCGCACCGACGTCGCGCAGTCCGAGGCGCGGCTGGCGCAGTCGGAATCGGACCTGGCGGCCTCGCGCGCCCAGCTGTCGGTGTCGCGCGCGGCCTATGCCGCCGTGGTGGGACAGGCCCCGGCCGATCTGGAGCAGCCCCCGGTCCTGCCGGGCGTGCCCGCCGAATTCGAAGCCGCCCTGGACATCGGCCTGGCCGAGAACCCCGGCATTCTGGCCGCCGAATACGAACTGCGGGCCGCCGAGGCCCAGGCGGCCCAGGCGCGCTCGGCCTATATGCCGTCCGTGGGCCTCTCGGCCAGCTATGGCGGCAGCGACGAACTCGCGTCGTTCGATCTGGGGCGGAACAGGCAGTTCCAGGCCGGGGCCACGCTCAGCGTTCCCCTGTTCACCGGCGGGTTGAACCGCAGCCGCGTCGCCCAGGCCCTGGAACAGGCCAACGCCGCCAAGATCAGCATCCGGGGTCAGGAGCGGACGGTGCTTCAGAACGTGAGCTCGTCCTACGCCCAGATCGTTTCGGCCAACGCCCAGCTGCAAGCGGGTGAGGAAGGCGTGCGCGCCGCACGGATTGCCGCCGAGGGCGTGCGCCAGGAGCAGCAGGTCGGGCTGCGCACCACGCTGGACGTGCTCAACGCCGAGCTGGAACTGCGCAACGCCGAGATCACCCTGGCCACGGCGCGCCGGAATCAATACGTCGCCCAGGCCAATCTGCTGGCCTCCATGGGGCGGTTGAGCGGCGAGGATCTGGATCCGACGCTCGAGGTTTATGACGCCGCCGCCAACGCCGACCGCGTGCGCAACCGGGGTGCCCTGCCGTGGGATTTCGCGGTCGAGGCCATCGACCGGATCGCTTCGCCGCCGGTCACGCCGGCCAACGATGGAGCCCAGGCGCCGATCGACGAACAGCTGAACGGCGAGATCGTGCGGACCGCGCCCCGGGGCCAGTAGCGGCCGTCGAGCAGGCCCGGTTAACCAACGAGGCGAAAAAGTCCCGTTGATTCCGCAAGTGGTAGATGCGACGAACGGTGGGGGGCTTGGCGAACGTCGGCTCCGCGTCTCTCGCCCATGCTTTCGCCTTTTCGAAGGTTCGCTCAAGGCCCGACCATGACCGACACGACCGCTCAAGAACCGACGATGGAAGAGATCCTGGCGTCCATCCGCCGGATCATCTCCGAGGATGACGCCCCCGCCGCCGAGGCCGCCCCGGCCGCCGCGCCGGAGCCGGAGTCGGAGCCTGCGGTGGAAGCCGAGCCCGAGCCCGAGCCGGTCATGGCCGAGAGCCCCGCACCCGAGTCCGGGCCGGCGCCCGCCGCCGAGGAGGAGATCCTCGACCTGACCGACCGCTATGAGGCACCCGCCGTCGAAACGATCGGCGATCTGGACGTCACGGCCGTCGAGGACCCGGAGCCTGAGCCCTTCCCCACCGCCTTCCAGCCGGAGCCGGAACCCGTGCATCACGAACCCGTCCCGTCCGAGACCTCGGCCCCGCTCGACAGTCTGGTGGGTGCCGGTGCGGCCGCCAGCGCGGCCTCGGCCTTCGCCGGCCTGTCGGCCAGCCTGGCCCGGCCTGAGCCGTCGGCTCTCGTCGGCGGCAGCGGCCCGACCATCGAGGCCCTGGCCCGTGAACTGCTGCGCCCGATGCTAAAGGAATGGCTCGACGCCAACCTGCCCGGCATCGTCGAGGCGGCGGTACGCAAGGAAGTCGAACGCATCGCCCGCAACGCGGGCTAGCCCCGCTCGCCACCGGCGACTAAGACCAACAGGGGCGGTTCCCACGGGGGGCCGCCCTTTCTGCATTCCGAGACCCAAGATGCTTGAGAAGACCTTCGATCCCAAAGCCGCCGAACCGCGTCTGTACGCGATGTGGGAGGGCTCTGGCCTGTTCGCCCCCCGGACCGACGGTGCGGCCGACGCCTATTCGATCGTCATCCCGCCGCCGAACGTGACGGGCTCGCTGCACATCGGCCATGCGCTGAACAACACCCTGCAGGACATCCTGGCGCGCTATCACCGGATGCAGGGCAAGGCGGTGTTGTGGCTGCCGGGGACGGACCATGCGGGCATCGCGACGCAGATGGTGGTCGAGCGCCAGCTGGCAGCAGCCGGCAACGTCGGCCGGCGCGACATGGGCCGCGACGCCTTCGTCGAGAAGGTCTGGGAGTGGAAGGCCGAGAGCGGCGGGACCATCGTCCAGCAGCTGCGCCGTCTGGGGGCGTCGTGCGACTGGAGCCGCGAGCGGTTCACCCTGGACGAGGGGCTGAACGCGGCGGTGAGGAAGGTCTTCGTAGAGTTGCACAGCAAGGGCCTGATCTATCGGGACAAGCGGCTGGTGAACTGGGACCCGCAGTTCCAGACGGCCATCAGCGACCTGGAGGTCGAGCAGCGCGAAGCCGACGGCCACTACTGGCACTTCGCCTATCCGCTGGCGGACGGCGTGACCTATGAGCACCCGATCGCCTTCGACGAGGCGGGCGAGGCGACGGAATGGGAGACGCGCGACTTCATCGTCGTGGCGACGACGCGGCCGGAGACGATGCTGGGCGACACGGGCGTGGCGGTGCATCCGGACGACGCGCGCTATGCGGGGCTGGTCGGCAAGTTCGTGACCGTGCCCATCGTCGGGCGGCGCGTTCCGATCGTGGCCGACGACTATGCCGACCCGACCAAGGGCTCGGGCGCGGTGAAGATCACCCCGGCGCACGATTTCAATGACTTCCAGGTCGGAAAGCGTGCGGGACTTCAGGCGATCAACGTCATGGACGCCTTCGCGCGGATCACCACGGCGGATGCGCCGGACGTGCCCGCCGACTACGACGGCATGGACCGCTTCGCGGCGCGCAAGGCCATCGTCGCCCGCGCCGAGGAGGAGGGCTGGCTGAGGGACATCGAGAAGACCAGGCACGTCGTGCCCCACGGCGACCGCTCCGGCGTGGTCATCGAGCCCTGGCTGACGGATCAGTGGTATGTCGATGCCGCGACGCTGGCTCAGCCCGCGCTGAAGGCGGTGGAGCAGGGCCACACTGCCTTCGAGCCGAAGTCCTACGAGAAGATCTATTTCGAATGGCTGAGGAACATCGAGCCGTGGTGCATCAGCCGCCAGCTGTGGTGGGGGCATCGGATCCCGGCCTGGTATGACGCCGAAGGGAACATCTACGTCGCCGAGACGGAGGCCGAGGCTAGAGCGCAGGCGGGCGGCAAGACGCTGACGCAGGACGAGGACGTGCTGGACACCTGGTTCAGCTCCGCTCTCTGGCCGTTCTCGACCATGGGCTGGCCGGAGGACACCGACGACCTGAAGCGCTTCTATCCGACCAGCGACCTCGTCACGGCGGCAGACATCATCTTCTTCTGGGTGGCCCGGATGATGATGATGGGGCTGCACTTCATGGACGAGGTGCCGTTCAGGCGGGTCATCATCAATGGCCTGGTCCGGGACGAGAAGGGCCAGAAGATGTCGAAGTCCAAGGGGAACGTCATCGATCCCCTGACCATCATCGACGAGCTGGGCGCCGACCCCCTGCGCTTCACCATGGCGATCCTGTCGGGCACACGCGACATCAAGTTGTCGAAGCAGCGCATTGAGGGTTATCGCAATTTCGGCACCAAGCTATGGAACGCCGCGCGCTTTTCCCAGATGAACGACTGCGCCCGCGTGGAGGGTTTCGACCCCGCGACGGTCGATCAGACCATCAATCGCTGGGTCCGGGGCGAGCTGACCAAGGCCGAGCGCCAGGTGTCCGATGCCATCGAAGGCGGCCGTTTCGACGACGCCGCGTCGGCGCTCTATCGCTTCGTCTGGAACGTCTTTTGCGACTGGTATCTGGAGCTGGCCAAGCCGGTGTTCGGGGGCGCAGACGAAGCTGCCAAGGCCGAGACGCGGGCCATGACGGCCTGGACCCTGGACCAGACGCTGAAGCTGCTGCACCCCGTCATGCCCTTCATCACCGAGGAGCTGTGGGACGAGCTTGGCAAGACCGGCCCGGCGCGGGACGAGGCGATGCTGCTGGGCGCGGCGTGGCCGGTGCTGCCCGATGCCTTCATCGACGTCGAGGCCGAGGGCGAGATCGGCTGGCTGGTCGATCTGGTCGGCGAGATCCGCGCCCTGCGTGGCGAGATGAACGTGCCGCCGGCCGCCAAGCCGCCGCTGACCTTCGTGTCTCCGGAAGCCATCACGACCGCCCGGATCGCGCTGCACCGCGACCTGATCCTGACCCTTGGGCGGGTGTCGGAGATCGGCGTGGCCGAAGCGGCGCCCGAGGGCGCGGTGACGGTCGTGTCGGGCGGCTCGGCGGCGGCCCTGTCGCTGGCGGGCGTCATCGACCTGGCGGCGGAGACGGCGCGGCTGTCCAAGGAGATCGCGGCCGCCGACAGCGACATCGGCCATGTCATGAAGAAGCTGGGCAACCCCAACTTCGTGGAGCGGGCGGCTCCGGCGGTGATCGAGGAACAGCGCACCAAGTTGACCGAGGCGGAAGCGACAAAGGCGCGTCTGCAGGCGGCTCTGGGCCGATTGGCGGGGCTGTAGGGCTGCGATAACCGCCGCCGTGCACCCCGGCGAAGGCCGGGGTCCAGGTCACGGACACTCTGGCATGAGACAGGCCAGACAGCCTCGCTTGGCTTTGCGGGCGGCGCTGGACCCCGGCCTGCGCCGGGGTGCACGGTGAGGGGGCTAACGCATCCGGGGCATGCTGACGCTGACACTCTCGGCGGCGACCAGCATGCCGCGTCGCGTGGCCGGGATGAGCCAGAGGGCCACGCCGAGGATGGCCAGGGCGAACAAGACCGAGATCACGCGCATCGGAGCCTCCGTCGGAGCGACGTCGAACGGAGTTCGTCCGACGCCGCCCCGGGGTTACGAGGGATCAGGCCGCGCGACGCGGTTCGAAGGCGTTGGCCTGGAAGGCGGCATCGACCGGGGTCGCGGCGATGTGGTTGACGTAGTTGGAGATGGTCTTCAGGCCCACGCCCAGCACGACCTCCAGCACATTGCCCGCCGTATAGCCGGCCGCGATCAGGCGGTTGACGTCGGCGTCCGAGACCCAGCCGCGCTCACGCACCACGCGGGTGGCGAAGTCGCGCAGCGTCTCCAGCTTCGCATCGGCGATCGGCCCGCCGTCGCGGACGGCCTGGATGACGGTCTGGTCCAGATGCTGGCCCTGGGTCACCGTGGTGTGGGCGGCGACGCAGTAGCGGCAGGCGTTCTCGACCGAGGCGGCGATCAGGACGACCTCGCGCTCCAGCGGGGTCAGGTCCGACTTCTGATAGGCGCCGGCCAGCGCCAGGTAGCCCTCGATCACGGCCGGGCTCTCGGCGAACTCACCGACGAGGTTCGGCACGATGCCGAAGGCGGCCTTGGCGCCGGCGATGAAGGGGCGCGAGCCTTCCGGGGCGGTTTCCAGGGTGTGGATGGGGAACTGGGTCATGGTGATCTTCCTTCGTGGGGTGGGGCGGCGCATCGGCGCGTCGTCGAGGAGGAAGATGCGCCGGGATCGGCTCGTGCATTAGTCGGGCGGATCGGCTTTGACTTATGCGCTTATCGCATGAAAGGAGGAGGGATGGATCGCCTGTCCGCCCTTCGCCTGTTCGTCCGCGCCGTCGAGAGCGGAAGCTTCTCGCGTGCCGGGCGCGACGCCGGCTTGTCGCAGTCGGCCGCCAGCCGTTCCATCGCGGCGCTGGAGGCGGACCTGGGCGCGCGGCTGCTGATGCGAACCACGCGGCGGCTGTCGGTCACCGAGGCGGGTCAGCGCGTCTATGAGCAGGCCCAGCGTTTGCTGGAGGAGGACGCGGCCCTGGTGGAGGCGGCGGCGGGCGCGGATCGGGTGGACGCCTTCCTGAAGGCTTGGCCCCGGCTGAGGCTGGACATCGCGGCGACGGACGCCCGGATCGATGCGGTCGCGGAGGGCGTCGATCTGATCCTGAGACTCGGGCCCCTGACGGACAGCAGTCTGACCGGGCGGCGGCTGGGCACCTATGAACGTTGGCTGGTGGCGTCGCCGGCGGTCGTCCAGGCGCTGGATGGGGAGGCCCCGCTGGAGGATCGGCTGAACGGACGCTGCGTGGTTTTCTCCGGCTCGACGCTCGGCCAGAAATGGCGACTGACGGGCCCTGCGGGGGTCGTCGAGATGGAGCCGTCCGGGACACTCAGCGCAGCGGCGGGGGCCGTGGTGCTGAGCCTCGCGGTCCAGGGGGCCGGCGTGGCCCTGATGCCGTCCTTTGCCGTGGCCCGGGACATCGCCGACGGGCGGCTGGTCCGCGTGGCCCCCGACTGGTCAGGCCCACCGACGCCGGTGGCAGCCTTGTGGACCCACCGGGACCTGCCGCGAAAGGCCCGGCTGTTCCTGGATCACCTGACACCCCGATTGAGGCTGGACGAACGATGACGACGCGACTGGATGTAATGCTCGTCTCGCGAGGTCTCGTCGACAGCCGGGCGCGGGCCAGGGCGGCGATCGAGGCCGGGGGCGTGACGGTGAACGGTCGCCCCGCGCGGGCCGCCTCGGAGAAGGTCACCGACGACGCCGTCTTGACGGTCGAGCCGCCGCATCCCTGGGTGGGGCGGGGCGCATGGAAGCTGGTCCACGCCCTGGACCTCTGGCCCGTGGTCGTCGAGGGACGGACGGTGCTGGACGTCGGGGCCTCGACCGGAGGGTTCACCGAGGTCTGCCTGGCGCGAGGCGCGGCGCGGGTTTTCGCGGTGGATGTGGGCTCTGGGCAGATGCATCCCCGCGTCGCGGCGGATGCTCGCGTGACGGTGCTGGAGCGGACCGACGCCCGTTCCCTGACGCCGGATCTCATTTCGACGCCCCCTGAGTTGATCGTCTGCGATGCGAGTTTCATCAGTCTGATCAAGGTTCTGCCGGTGGCACTCGATCTGGTGCCGGAAGAGGCCGAGCTGATCGCGCTGGTCAAGCCGCAGTTCGAGGCGGATGGGCCCGGCGCGGTCGGCAAGGGCGGGATCGTCAAGGACGTCGAGGCCCGCAGGGCGGCCGTGGAGCGGGTCTCGGCCTGGCTGGAGAGCCTCGGCTGGACCGTCCGCTCGACGACCGAAAGCCCGATCCCCGGCGGCGACGGCAATGTCGAATACTTGCTCTGGGCGTCGCGGCGGCCCGGATGACGACGTCGCTCAAGCAGCGAGCGACCGCGTCGCGAGTGGTAGCGACCAAAGGGAGTCGCTCAAGTAACGAGCGACTGCGTCGCGAGCGATAGCGACCAAAGGGAGTCGCTCAAGCAGCGAGCGACCGCGTTGCGAGCGGTAGCGACCAACAGGACCCCGTCGCTCAAGCGGCGAGACTCCGCGAGCCGAGCGTTGGCGACACCGCACAAAAGCAACCGCCGGCGGATTGCTCCGCCGGCGGCGCCCGTCACGATCCCGATCGACAGGGGGGCTGAAAACTAACCGGAACCGCGAACCTTGATCGATCAGCGCGGCAGCCAGCCCCGCCGCGGATCGTAATAGTAGTAGCCGTCGGCGGAGACCTGATAGCCGCTCTGGTAACGGCCCTGGTCCCGGCGATCATCGTAGCGGCGGTCGTCGCGATAACCGCGATCGTCATAGTAGCCCGACGAATAGGCGCGGTCGTCGTAGCGATCATTTCCACCGTAGTAGGTCTGGGCCTGGGTGTGGGTCTGGCCGCGATAGTCCGAGCGGCAGTTCTCGTTGGACGCCCGCCCGACCTGGGAGCCGATCACGGCGCCCAGGATGCCGCCGATGATCGAGCCCTCGGTCCGGTTGCCACGGCCCGCGACCTGCGATCCCGCGACGGCTCCGATGCCGCCGCCGATCAGGGCGCCTGCGCCGGTCCGGCCCTGGCCATAGGTCTGGCAGCGGTCATAGCCGTAGCTTCTCTGGCCGTAGCCGTTGTTGTGGCCGTAGGGCTGGCTGTAGCCGTTGTTCGAATAGCCATTGTTGGAATAGCCGTTGCCGTAGCCGTAGGACTGGGCCGAGGCGGCGGCGGGGGCCAGCGTCGCGGCGGCCGCGAGGGCGGCCAGGGCGGCGACGGGCTTGGAGAACCTGGTGGTCATGATGAAAACCCCTGTTCCGACGTCGGGACATCCGGCGTCTGTTGGGAGGTGTTCTAGGGGGGCGAACCTGAACCGGCGTTGAGCCGGCCGTTCATCTCCGTTCATGTTTCGGCCGGGCGGCGAAGCGGTCTAGAAGACGCAATGACCACAACGCTGAGGATCGCCCGGGTCGCGGGGCAGGGGGACGGCGTCGCCGAAACCGCCACGGGTCCAGTGTTCGCGCCCCTGACCCTGCCCGGCGAGACGGTGCGGGGAGAGGTCGGCGACGGGCGGCTGGAGGGGGTCGAGATCGTCGAGGCGAGCCCGGACCGCGTCGCGCCGGTGTCGCCCCACTATGGCGACTGCGGCGGGTGTTCGCTGCAGCACTGGGCCAGCGGCCCCTATCTGGCGTGGAAGCGGGACCAGGTGATCGCGACCCTGGCGCGCGAAAAGATCGAGACCGAGGTCGAGGCGACCGTGGCCGTGCCGCCGGGCAGCCGTCGCCGGCTGGCGCTGCATGCGCGGCGGCTGGTGGATGGACGTGTCGTGCTGGGCTTCAAGGCGAGGAAGTCCTGGCGGCTGGTCGAGGTGACGGCCTGTCCGGTTGCGGACCCCCGGCTGGTGCGGGCCTTTCCCGTGCTGACGCGGGTCGCGGCGGCGTTTCTGGATCATCCCAAGTCGGCGCCGACCCTGCATGTAACCTGGACGCTGGATGGGCTGGACGTCGATGTGACGGGGGTCGAGCGGCGTTCGGGCCTGTCGGGAGACGGCCGGGCTCAGGCGATCCGCGCGGCGGCGGCGGCCGATCTGGCCCGTCTGTCGCTGGCGGGCGAGACCCTGGTGATGGCGCGCCAGCCCCGGGTGGCGTTCGGTCCCGCGACCGTGCCTCTGCCGGCTGGCGGCTTCCTGCAGGCCGTGCCCGAGGCCGAGGCGGCGATGGTGTCCAGGGCCGTCGAGGCGGTGAGGGGGGTCAAGAAGGTGGCGGACCTGTTCTGCGGGGCCGGGACCTTCACCTTTCCCCTGGCCACGGTGGCCGGCGTTGTGGCGGTCGATGCCTCGGCGGCCGGGATCGCGGCGTTGAAGGCGGGCATCGGCACGGCGAAGGGGCTGAAGCCGATCGTGGCCGAGGCGCGGGACCTGTTTCGCAGGCCGTTGACGCCGTTCGATCTGAAGGGCTGCGAGGCCATTGTGTTCGATCCGCCGCGGGCCGGGGCGATCGATCAGACGGCCCAGATCGCGGAGACGAAGGCGAGCGTCGTGGTCGGCGTGTCCTGCAACCCCCAGACCTTCGCGCGGGACGCCCGCGTGCTGATCGAGGCGGGGTTCCGGCTGGAGCGGGTCACGCCGGTCGATCAGTTCCTGTGGTCCAGCCATGTCGAGCTGGTCGGCGTGTTTCGGAGATAGACGATGGCAGACGCGGAACCGGATTTCGGCGAGGGCAGTCCTGATGAAGATTGGGGCGGTTTCGACGTGGACGACTGGTCGCGGCTGGCGCCGTTCGTCGGCCGGGTCGCGACCCTGGACGACGTGCAGGCGCGGCGGGCGATCTTCGCCTTGGCCGAGACGTCGGACGCCCGGCCGATCGGCATGGACCTGCCCCAGCCGGTGATCTGGTGGGACGAGGACGGCGAACAGGGCGCGGTGGCGGTCCAGGCCGAGAGCCATGTCGGTCCCGACGGCGAGGTCATGGAAGTGTTGGGCGTCATCCTGCCGGACGGGGAGGGGGTGGTCGTGCTGCTGGAGGATGTGGACCTGGTCGATGACACCGATCCGACATGGCGCGCGCTGGTCGAGGGCGCCGTCTGAGCGTCAGCCGAACAGCTCCAGCTGCGCCCGGGCGTCGGCGGGGACGCGGAACTTTGTCTCGTCGAGCGGGTGGCGAGGGGCGTCAAGGCCGTAGCGTTTGATGGCGGCCTTGAACCGGGCGGCGATCAGGTCGGCGACGGGGCCGGTGCCCTTCATCCGGGTGTTCCAGTCGGGATCGTAGTCCTTGCCGCCCCGGGTCTGGCGAACCAGGGACATGACGCGGGCGGCGCGCTCGGGCCGTGCGTCCGCCAGCCATTCGCGGAACAGGTCCTTGATCTCGAGCGGCAGGCGCAACGTCACATACATGGCCGTGGTGGCACCGGCCTTGGACGCAGCCTCGAGTACGGCCTCCAGCTCATGGTCGTTCAGCCCGGGGATCACCGGCGCGAAGCCGACGCCGACGGGGACACCGGCGTCGGCCAGGCGGTTTATGGCCTCCAGACGCTTGGCCGGGGTCGAGGCCCGGGGTTCCATGGCGCGGGCGAGCCGGCGATCCAGCGTCGTGATCGAGACAAAGGCGCTGGCCAGACGGTCGCGGCCCATCGGCCCAAGAATGTCCACATCGCGAGTGATCAGATTCGATTTGGTGATGATGGACAGGGGCTGGTTGAAGCGTCGGCAGACCTGAAGGATCTGCCGGGTGGACTGAAGGTCCCGCTCGACCGGCTGGTACGGGTCGGTGTTGCCGCCGATGTGAATCCGCTTGCAGACGTAGCGGCGCGCGGCGAGCTCCTGTTCCAGGAGACGCCCGGCCCCGGGCTTGAAGAAGATCCGGCTCTCGAAATCCAGGCCCGGGGATAGGCCCATGAAGGCATGGGATGGACGGGCGTAGCAGTAGATGCATCCATGTTCGCATCCCTTGTAGGGGTCGATCGAGCGGTCGAACCCGATGTCCGGGCTGGTGTTTCCGGCGATGATCGTCCGGGCGTGTTCGGGGGTCAGGATGGTGCGGATCTGGGTCGGAGCCTCATCCTCGGCGGTCCAGCCGTCATCGAAGGCTTCGGTCGTGGTCGGTTCGTAGCGCCCGGTGGCGTTGGATCGGGCGCCGCGTCCTTTCGTCGGCAGAGGGGCAGAATGCATGGCCCGAACCTAATCAAGATTCGGAACAAAGCAAGAACATTATGGACGCGGCCCAGCCGTAGAAGCGGCGATTGTCGGGCATAAGGGGGCGTGGGCGGCTCCCGCAGGAGCCGCCCGAGGTATTCAGCCGACGCGGCCCGCAGCGACGGCGAGGGCGGAGGTGTCCGCCAGACTCTCGACCGTGTCGCCGGTCACGACCACGGCGACGGATTCGCGATAGGGGCCGGTGGGCTTGCCGAGGGCTCGCAGAGTGGTGGCCACGCCCTCGCCGAACGCGAACACGGGCGCGCCCTTGGTGCCGGCGCGAATGATCAGGTCATCGAGGGCGGCCTGGGACGTCTCGTCGACGTTTCCGGCCGGCACGACGAGGGCCTTCAGGGCGCCGCTGTCGATGTCGGCGGGAGAGGCGGTCGCGAGGATGCTGGTTCCGCCGACGCTCAGGCCTTCGTCGCCGACCGACACGGGGGCCAGCGACAGGCCGCTGGCCCGCAGGACCGCCTCGGCGTCCGGCATGGCGCCGAAACTCATGGCGCGGCGCATCGCCAGGCCGGCGCGGGCCCGGATCGGTGCGAGACGGTAGCCGCTGCGGGCACCGGGGGTGGAGCGGGGCTGGTAGGGAAGTTTGCGTTGCGCGAACATGGCGTCTCCATCAGGTTTATTCGGCCCGAAAGTCCCCGCCAAACAGGTTCGCGCGCCGGCGCAATCACGCCGACGAGAAAGGGGGTGGGGTTCAGGATATCCAATACTTAAGGTGATCGGGCTCGGGTTTCAACCCGACGCGGCCCTGACGGCGGAGATGCTGGCACGCTCTCCGCCGTCGTCTCAGGCTCCGGCCTTCTTCTTGGGGGCCGCATTCTTGGCCGCCGGCTTCTTCCTGGCGGTCGAGGTCTTTGCGGGCGCGGCTTTCTTCGCCACGGGCTTCTTGCCCTTGGGAGCGACGAGGGCGCGAGCGGCCAGAAGCGGCACGGCCACCTCCATCGTCATATCCTCGGGCGCGGTGCCCTTGGGGATTGTGGCGTTGATCTTGCCGGACTTCACATAGGGGCCGAAGCGGCCGGACATGACGTGGACGGGCTCACCGGTCTCGGGGTGGGCCCCCAGGTCCTTGAGCGGCGCGACGGCCGCGCCGCGACCCTTGAAGCCGCCCGCGCGCTTTTCGGCCAGCAGGACGACGGCTCGGTTCAGACCGATGTCAAAAACCTCATCGATATCCGTGACATTGGCGTAGGTCCCGACATGAAGAATGAAGGGGCCGTAGCGGCCGAGGCCCGCCGTGATCGGCTGGTTGTCCTCGGGGTGAACGCCGACGGTCCGGGGCAGGGACAGCAGTCGCGAGGCCTGTTCCAGGGTCAGGGTCGCGGGCGACCAGCCCTTGGGCAGGGAGGACCGCTTGGGCTTCTCCTCGCCGGGGACCGAGGTTTCCACATAGGGGCCGAAGCGGCCGATCTTGAGCGCCACGGGCTGACCGGTTTCGGGATCGACGCCCAGATCGCGGTCGCCGCCGGCCTCGTCGCCCGCGTTCTCGCCCGCGCCAAAGCCCCGGGTGTAGCGGCATACCGGGTAGTTGGAGCAGCCGATGAAGGAGGACTTCATCTTGAAGCTGGCCTTCAGATGCAGCCGCCCGGTCTTGCACAGGGGGCACAGGCGGGCGTCGGAACCGTCCGGCTTTTCCGGGAACAGGAAGGGGCCGATGGCGGTGTCGAGCTCGTCGATCACGCCCTGGCGTTCCAGCACGGCGGCCGTGGCGGGCTTCAGCTTGGACCAGAAGTCGCGCAGCAGCGCCTTCCAGTCCATATCGCCGGCCGAGACCTCGTCCAGCTGGGTCTCCAGCGCGGCGGTGAAGTCGTATTCGACCCAGCGACCGAAGAACTGCTCCAGGAAGGCGGTGACCAGGCGGCCGTTGTCCTCGGGAATGAAGCGGTTCTTGTCCATGCGGACGTACTGGCGGTCGCGCAGGGTGGTCAGGATGGAGGCATAGGTCGAGGGTCGGCCGATACCGAGCTCTTCCAGCTTCTTGACCAGGGTGGCCTCGGAGTAGCGGGGCGGGGGCTCGGTGAAATGCTGGTCGGTGCGGACCGCCTCGATCTTGGCTTTTGCACCTTCCTTGAGCGCCGGCAGGCGGGTGGAATCGTCGTCCTCCTCGGCTTCGGCGCCCTTCTGCTTCTCGTCGCGACCTTCCTCATAGACCGCGAGGAAGCCGTCGAAAGTGACGACCTGGCCCGTCGCGCGCAGGCCCGTCAGGCCGTCGGGCGTCTCGACCTCGACCGTGGTGCGGTCCAGGCGGGCTGCCTCCATCTGGGAGGCGACCATCCGCTTCCAGATCAGTTCGTAAAGGCGCTGGAGATCGGATTCGAGGCGCAGGCTCTCGGGCTTGCGGGCGATGTTGGTCGGCCGGATCGCCTCGTGCGCTTCCTGAGCATTCTTGGCTTTCGACTTGTAATATTTGGCTTCTGCTGGAACGAAGGCGGGTCCGAAGGTCTTGCCGATGACCTCGCGCGCCTGGGCGATGCCCTCGGGCGTGGTCTGGACGCCGTCGGTCCGCATATAGGTAATGAGGCCGCCGGTCTCGTCGACGCCTTCGTACAGCTTCTGGGCCGCGCGCATGGTGCGCTGGGCATCGAAGCCGAGCTTTCTGGACGCCTCCTGCTGCAGGGTCGAGGTGGTGAAGGGCGGCGAGGGGAAGCGACGGACCGGCTTCTTTTCGATGGACCTGATGGTGAAGTCGCCGGACTGGATGGCGTCGCGGGCGGCCATGGCGGTCGCCTCGTCCTTGATGTCCAGCCGCTGCACGCGCTGGCCGGCGTGCTTGACCAGGCGGGTGGTGAAGGGCGGGCTGTCGGCCGCCAGATCGGCCTCGATCGACCAGTATTCCTGGGGCCGGAAGCGTTCGATCTCCAGCTCGCGGTCGACGACGATGCGCAGGGCCACGGACTGGACCCGACCGGCGGAACGGGCCCCCGGGAGCTTCCTCCACAGGACCGGCGACAGGGTGAAGCCGACCAGATAGTCGAGCGCGCGGCGGGCGAGGTAGGCCTCGACCAGCTCCATGTCGATCTGGCGCGGGGCCGCCATGGCCTCCAGCACAGCCGACTTGGTGATGGCGTTGAAGGTGACGCGTTCGACGGCGGTGTCCTTCAGCGCCTTCTTCCTGGTCAGGACATCAAGCACATGCCAGCTGATGGCCTCGCCCTCGCGGTCGGGGTCGGTGGCCAGGATCAGGCGATCGGCGCGCTTGGCGGCCTCCGCGATCTCGGACATGCGCTTGGACGCCTTGGGATCGATCTCCCAGTCCATGGCGAAATCCTCGTCGGGCTTGACCGAGCCGTCCTTGGAGGGGAGGTCGCGGATGTGTCCGTACGAGGCGAGCACCTCGTAGCCGGAGCCGAGGTATTTGTTGATGGTCTTGGCCTTGGCGGGGCTCTCGACGATGACGAGATTCATTACGGCTCAGTCTGAGGGGAGGGTGGGCGAACGTGGTCAGGCTCGCGCCCTATGTCAATCGGACGCAGAAACGACGGCTCAAGGCTAGGTTGCCAAACAGTCTGAAGTTGTGTCCAAGTGAGGCCGTCAACCCAGTGAGGGGCATCGCCATGACCGTTCAACCGATCCCGTCCACGACAGGGTACCCGGCGCATGCCACCGAGCTGGAGCGGCGGGAGTTCCCGGTCCGCGAATACATCGGGGCCATGGCCACGGAGCTGGCGCAGATGGCGCGCTGGGACGGGGACGAGGTCCTGGGACAGCTGTTGGACAGCGCCGCCGCCCGGGCGGGCGAGGTCCGGCCGTCGCAAGCCTCGGACGTCGCTCAGGAAGAGCCGTCCCGACGAAGACCGGCTTAGAGCATGATCGGTCAAGGAGGACCCACTGCGTGGGTCCGCCGAAAGCGTGATTCATGCTCTCGCTGGATCCTGGACCCTGAGTCACGGCATCAGCGGAATCGCGAAACGATTCCCCCTCAGCCGATCAGGGTCTAGATCGTCGCCGATCCGCCGGGAAGCAAGGTCGCCCGGCCCGCCAGGCTGAGTTCCAGCAAGGCCGCCGCCACGCTACTGATGGGCGCGTCCAGGGCGCGGGCGATCTCGTCCCGGGGGGTCGGCGTGGGCGACAGCAGGGTGGCGACACGGTCGAGGAAGGCGGCGTCGAGGTCGCCCGTGTTCTCCGCGTCTTGGAAGGGGTCGTCTCGGAACGGTTCGGACAGGGTCCGCAGGGTCTCAAGCCCCCGGATCACATCGTCGAGGCCCTCGCAGATGTGGGCCCCTTGGCGCAGCAGCTCGTTCGGCCCCTTGGACCGGGGATCGAGCGGCGATCCCGGGACGGCGAAGACCTCGCGACCCTGCTCGTTGGCGAGTCGCGCGGTGATCAGGGAACCAGAGCGGATCTCGGCCTCGACCACGATGACCCCGCGCGACAGACCGGAGATGATGCGATTGCGACGCGGAAAGTCACGGGCCTGGGCGCGGCTGCCCATCGGGCTTTCGGACACGACCGCGCCGCGCTCGACGATCTGGTCGTAGAGGGCGGCGTTGTCGGGGGGATAGACGTCGTCGACGCCGCCGCCCAGCACCGCCACCGTGCCGGTCTCGAGCGACCCCGCATGCGCGGCCGCGTCGATGCCGCGCGCCAGGCCCGAGACGACGACGAAGCCGGCCTCGCCCAACTGCTGGGCCAGGCCCCGGGCGATCCGCTGACCCCCGGCCGAGGCGATGCGGGCCCCGACCACGCCCACGGCATCTCGCGACAACAGGCCAACGTCGCCCCGGACCCAAAGAATCGGCGGGGGCGGATCGAGGGCGGCGAGGCGCGGCGGATGACCCTCGTCGTCCAGTACGACCAGATGGGCGCCGATGCGGGCGCCGGCCTCGATCTCAGCCTCGATGCGGTCCATCGGCGGAAGGGTGAAGCCGTGCGCTCCGCCGCTGCGGACCAGATCGGGGAGGGCCTCGATGGCGCGCTCAGCAGAGCCGAAGCGGAGCAGAAGCTGGCGGAAGGCGACGGGACCGACGCGGTCGGTGCGGGCGAGACGAAGCCGCGCGAACCGCTCGGCCTCGGTCAGGCTCACGCCTGTTTCGCCGCGCCGATGCGGGGCTCGGCCCCCTTTAGCAGGCGGCCGATGTTCTCATGGTGGCGGATCCAGATCAGGACGGCGGTGAAGACCGACAGTACCAGGATCGGAGCCGCGACGGGCAGGCCGACGGAGGAAAGGGGCAGCAGCGCCAGCAGGGGCGCGGCGGCCGAGGCGATCAGGGCGGCCAGGGAGGAATACCGCAGGGCGAAGACCACGATCAGCCAGGTCGCGCCCGCCATCAGCCCGAGCGGCCAGGCGGCGGCGATCAGCAGGCCGAAGAAGGTGGCGACGCCCTTGCCGCCCTTGAAGCCCAGCCAGACGGGGAACAGATGACCAAGGAAGGCCGCGCCGCCGGCGATGGCCCCGGCGACCTCGGAGCCGAACAGCTGGCGCGCGATCAGCAGGGCGACCGCGCCCTTGCCCGCATCGAGCAGCAGGGTGGCGAGCGCCAGGTCCTTCCTGCCTGTCCGCAGCACATTGGTCGCGCCGATGTTGCCCGAGCCGATGTTGCGGACGTCGCCGGCCCCGGCCGCGCGTGTGATCAGGACCCCGAACGGGATGGATCCCAGCAGGTATCCGCCCACGGCGACGGCCGCGAGGGTGCCCAGCGCGGGTCCCACCAGATCCTGCAAGTGATTCGCTCCCGGAAAACGTGCGTCTTCAAGATGCGTCGGCGGGAGCGCCGGGGCAAGCGGCACCCAGGATCGCGCAATGGGTTCCGCCCGGGGGTCGTGGCGGCTATGACACGCGGCCTTCGGAGTCGCCCCATGATCCGCACCCTCGCCGCCACGACGGTTCTTCTCATCGCGCCCGGATGCGCCGCCGCGCCCGGGTCGTCGGCCCAGACGGCAGCGGGGAGCCCGGCGCTGGCGGCCTTCTTCGACTGCGTGCGCGAGACCGGCGGGGTGATGGTGTCGGCGCACCGGGCGCAGTCGGCGGACGACCAGCCGGAGAACTCCATCCAGGCCATCGAGGCGACCGGGCGAGCCATTCCCGGCGCGATCGTGGAGATCGACGCGGCCCTGACCTCGGACGGACGTCTGGTGCTGATGCACGACGAGACGCTGGAGCGGACGACGACGGGCGCGGGGCGGGTGGCGGACCTGACGTTCGCCACGGTCCGGATGGCGCGGCTGGAGGCGACGAACGGGACGGTGATCGATGCGCCGCCGCCGACGCTGGTCGAGGCGCTGGAGGCGGCCGGACGAGCACGGGTGATCGCCTCGATCGATCTGAAGCCGGCGGACGAGACGGCGACGCTGGCCCTGGCGCGGCGGGTGATCGAGGAGGTGCGGCAGGCAGGTGCGCAGGATCGTGTGATTCTGATCACCTATTCGCCGGAGACGGCGCGGGCGGTGGCGGAGATGGCGCCCGAGATGATGATTTCGGCGGGGCTGGACGCCGTGGCGGGCCTGGAGGGGCTCAATCCGGCGCAGATCCTCGCGTGGACCGGGACCCGCGAGGCGCGGCCGGGGCTGTGGCGGGCGCTGGCCGAGCGGGGCGTGGAAGCGCAGTTCGGCACGCTGGGCGCGCCGGGGCGGCGGCTGGACGACCGCTATGCCGAGGACGGCGACGTGTCGGAGTATCGTGACCTGTTCGAGCAGGGTGCCGTGGTGATCGCCACGGACGCGCCTCTGGCGGTCAAGGGCGTTCTGGGGGCGGAACTGGAGCGCGCCGCGGTCTGCCCTCTCCCATAGGGAGAGGGACGTCATCACCACCAGCGATCGGGCCGGCCCACGCTGCCCGCCGCCTGTTCCAGCGCCGCGCCGACCTGGAAAACCGTGGCCTCGTCCAGCGCCTTGCCGATGACCTGTAGGCCCAGGGGCAGGCCGTTGGCGTCGAGTCCGGCGGGGACCGAGATGCCGGGCAGGCCGGCAAGGTTCGCCGTCACGGTGAAGACGTCGTTCAGATACATCGTCACCGGGTCGATCTGCTTGTCGCCCAGGGCGAAGGCTGCCGACGGCGTCGAGGGCGTCAGGATGGCGTCCACCTTGCCCCAGACATCGTCGAAGTCCTGGGCGATGCGGCGGCGGACCTTCAGCGCGCGGACGTAGTAGGCGTCGTAGAATCCGGCCGACAGCACATAGGCCCCGATCGTCAGGCGGCGCTGGACCTCCTTGCCGAAGCCCTCGGCGCGGCTGGTCTCGTAGAGGTCGGTCAGGCTGGTCGCGTGCTCGGCGCGATGACCGAAGCGCATGCCATCATAGCGGGCAAGGTTCGACGAGGCCTCGGCCGGGGCGACGATATAGTAGGTCGGCAGGGCGTATTTGGTGTGGGGCAGGGAGATGTCGACGATCTCGCAGCCGGCGTCGCGCAGCCAGGCCACGCCCTGGTCCCACAGGGCCTGGATCTCGGCCGGCATGCCGTCGACGACGTATTCGCGCGGCACGCCGATGCGCAAACCCTTGACCGATTGGCCGACGGACTGGGTCCAGTCCGGCGTCGGAATGTCGAGGCTGGTCGAGTCCTTCACGTCAAAGCTGCACATGGAGCGCAGCAGGATCGCCGCGTCCTCGACCGTCCGGGTGATCGGCCCGGCCTGATCGAGCGAACTGGCGAAGGCGACCATGCCGTAGCGGCTGGCGCGGCCATAGGTCGGCTTGATGCCGACGGTGCCGGTGAAGGCGGCGGGCTGGCGGATCGAACCGCCGGTATCAGACGCCGTGGCGGCCAGGCACAGGTCGGCCGCGACCGCCGAGGCGGAGCCGCCCGAGCTGCCACCCGGCGTCAGGTCGGAGTTGGAACCCTTTGATTTCCAGGGGTTCCTGACCGGACCAAAGGCCGAGGTCTCGTTCGAAGAGCCCATGGCGAACTCGTCCATGTTCAGCTTGCCCAACATGACCGCCCCGTCCCGCCACAGGTTGGCGGTGACGGTCGACTCATAGGGCGGGACGAAGCCGCGCAGCATGTTCGACCCGGCCGTCGTCTGGACGCCGTCGGTGCAGAACAGGTCCTTGATGCCCAAGGGCGCGCCTTCCAGGGCACCGGCGTCGCCCGAGGCGATGCGGGCGTCGGAGGCGCGGGCCATGTCGATCGCCTTGTCGGCGGTCACGACGACATAGGCGTTCAGGGTCGGGTTGGCGGCCTCGATGTTCGAGACGAAGGCGCGGGTGATCTCCTCCGAGGAGAAGGCCTTGGTCTTGAGGCCGTCGACGGCGGCCTTGAGGGTGAGCGAGGTGAGGTCAGACATCTATTCGACCACCTTGGGCACAACGTAGAAGCCGTCGGCGGACTTGGGCGCGTTGGACAGCACGGCATCGACCCGGGCTCCGTCGGTCACGACGTCGTCGCGCAGGCGAAGCGGCTGGGCCACGTTCGAGGTCATCGGCTCGATGCCGGTCACATCGACTTCCTGAAGCTGTTCGATCCAGGCGAGGATGCCGTTCAACTCTCCGGCCAGGCCTTCGAGCCGGTCGTCGGGGGTCTTGATGCGGGCGAGGTGGGCGACCTTCCTCACCGTTTCGGCGTCGATGGCCAAGGGGCCCTCCAGTCGAGCGGGTTCAAGCGGGCGGGATTAGCCGCCCGCACCGCAACGCACAAGGACTGGGCCGCACAAGGACCGGCCGACTCTATTGGGCCGGTGTGACCATGACGCCCGTCGGGGGCCCGCCGTCGACCCCCGGCGTCCAGGAGACGATGACCTTGCGGTGGCGGCTGTCGATCTCGCCGGTCGCCTCGTCGATGGTGCTCTCGTGGATGTCGAGGTCGACCCGTCCGACGGAGGACGACAGCACCGTGTATTCGAGGATGTTGCCCAGTTCGTAGATCACCCATTCGCCCCCCGGATCGGTGAAGAAGGCGATGTAGGTGTAGAGGCCGTTTGCGGCGGGATCGCCGCCGGCCGTGCCGAACACCTTCGCCCCATTGTCCGCGACCCAGTCGATGCGGACCACGCTGGCCGCCGACATCAGGGTGCCGTCCGCGTCGACCGCGATCGGCACCGCCTCCGGCGCGCCGGAGGCGGCAAGAGGCGTGGCCTGAGGGGCTGGTGCCTCTGTGCCCGGCGCGGTGCCGGCGGGCGTCGCCGCACCGTTTGAGGAGGCCTCGCAGGCACCGACGGACAAGGCCAGCGCAAGCAGGCCGATGATGGACGATACGGAACGCGACATGGAACCCCTCCCAATGGTGACGCTTGCACCCTGTGCTTTGACAGCGCCGCTGGCAACGCCTAGGCCGCCCGCGTGCCAATACTGAACCTGACAGACCTCGCGGCCGCCTGTCCTCCCGGCACGCCCTGGATGGGTCTGGACCTGGGCGAAAAGACCATCGGCGTGGCCGTGTCGGACACAAGCCGGATGATCGCCAGTCCGCTGGAGCTGGTTCGCAAGTCGAAGTTCACGGCCGAGGCGGAGACGCTGTTCCGACTGATGGACGGGCGCAAGATCTCGGCGCTGATCATCGGCCTGCCGATGAACATGGACGGGACCGAGGGGCCCCGGGCGCAGTCTTGTCGGGCCTTCGCGCGCAATCTGGACAGGCTTCGACCGACAAGCGTGGCCTTCTGGGACGAGCGGCTGTCCACCAGCGCCGTCGAGCGATTCCTGATCGACGAGCTGGACTTGAGCCGCAAGCGGCGCGCGGGCGTGGTGGATCGGACGGCGGCCGCGTGGATTTTGCAGGGGGCGCTGGACCGCGTGCGGGATCAGGAAACCTGGGTGTGACCGCCCTGTTCGCCGGGGTCGTTCCGGTCTTTGTGCTGATCGCCGTCGGCTATGGCCTGCGAAAGTCCGGGTTCCTGCCGGACGCGGCGTGGCGGCCGATCGAGAGGCTGTCGATCCATCTGCTGTATCCGGGCTTTCTGATCCCGGCGATCTGGCACGCCGACATCTCGGGGGGCGGGGCGACGGCGGCGGGGGCGGCGGCGGTCAGCGCCGTGTTGATCATCGCCACGGTGACGCTGCTGGTCCGGCCCATGCTGCGGCTGGACGGGCCGGCCTTCACCTCGGTGTTTCAGGGCGTGATCCGCTGGAACAGCTTTGTCTTCCTCCCGGTGATCCAGGCGGTCTATGGGCCGGACGGGCTGGCGCTGGCGGCCGTGGTGATCGGGGCGATGATCCCGGTCACCAACATCCTGTGCGTGATCGTCTTGGTGCGGTGGGGAGCCGATCAACGCGAGATGTCGGCGTTGTCGCTGGCCAGGGCGATCGTCTCCAACCCGATCCTGGTGGCCTGTCTGATCGGTCTGGCGCTGAACCTGGGCGGCGTGCCGCGTCTGGCGGGGATATCGGAGACGCTGGTGCTGCTGGGCGGCGCAGCCCTGCCGCTGGGGCTGATCGTGGCGGGGGCGGGGCTGAGTTTCGCCGAGGTGGCGCGGCGGCGCGTGACGATCACCGGGGTCTCGGTCGTGAAGCTGGTCATCACGCCCTTCGTGATGTGGGGGCTCTGTCGGCTCTATGGCGGATCGGAGACGGCGCAGGGGATCGCGCTGATGTGCGGCGCGGCGCCGGGCGCGGCGGCGTCCTACATCCTCGCGCGGCAGATGGGCGGGGATGCGCCGCTGATGGCCGGCATCGTGGCCCTGACGACCGTCGGCAGCGCGGCGGGGATACCGATCCTGCTGGCGCTGTTCCATCTCGGGTGATCCGGCGCTATAGGCGGGCTTTGATGACCCATCCCGCCGCCGCCGCCGACCTGATCGCCGACCGGCTGGTCCCGTTCCCGAAACCCCATTTCCTGGCGGCGGCCGACCTGAACCCGCCGTTTGTCGCGTCGTTGCTGGATCTGGCCGACGCCTTTGTCGACTTGAATCGCCAGTCGACCAAGGCGCTGGACCTGCTGCGCGGGCGCACGGTGCTGAACCTGTTCTTCGAGAACTCGACCCGAACCAGTTCCTCGTTCGAGATCGCGGCCAAGCGGCTGGGGGCCGATGTCGTGACCATGCCGGTCGGGGCCAGTTCGGTGAAGAAGGGCGAGACCCTGATCGACACCGCCGTGACTCTGAACGCCATGCGGCCCGATATCCTGGTGGTACGGCACGGGGCGTCGGGAGCGGCGGCCCTGCTGAGCCAGAAGGTCGGGTGCGCGGTCGTGAACGCGGGGGACGGACGACATGAACATCCGACCCAGGCGCTGCTGGACCTGCTGAGCCTGAGGCGCGCGTTTGGGGACGTGGGCGGGCTGACGGTGGCGATCTGCGGCGACATCGCCCACAGCCGGGTTGCGCGGTCGAACGTCGCGCTGCTGTCGATGATGGGGGCGCGCGTGCGGCTGATTGGGCCGCCCACCCTGGTGCCAGGAGACGCCGATCGCTGGGGCTGCGAGGTGTTCCACGACATGCGCGAAGGGCTGGTCGGCTGCGACGTCGTGATGATGCTGAGGCTGCAACTGGAGCGGATGGACGGAGCCTTGGTGCCGTCCACGCGCGAGTATTTCCGTTTCTGGGGGCTGGACCGCGAGAAGCTGGCCTGGGCCAAGGCGGGCGCCAAGGTCATGCATCCGGGACCGATGAACCGGGGGGTGGAGATCGATTCGGACGTGGCCGATGACCTTTCGGTGTCCCTGATCCAGGATCAGGTCGAGATGGGTGTGGCGGCTCGGATGGCGGTGCTGGCGTCGCTGTCGGCCCGGCTGGAGGGTGCCGCATGAGTTCGCTGGCCATCGTCAACGCTCGCCTGCTCGACCCGGCCACCGACTATGACGGGCCGGGGTGTGTGCTGATCGAGGACGGCGTGATCACCCTGGTCGATCATGGACCGTCGACGCGACGGGCGGATCAGATGATCGACGCCCAGGGCCTGTGCCTCGCTCCCGGCCTGATCGACATCCGCGTGCGGACCGGCGAGCCGGGGGCCGAGCCGAAGGAGACGCTGAAGTCCGCCAGTCTGGCGGCGGCGGCCGGAGGCGTGACGACGATCGTGGTTCAGCCGGACACCGACCCGGCCGTCGACGATCCGGCCATGGTCGACTTCATCCAGCGGCGCGGCGCGGCCCTGGGGCTGGTCAATGTCCGCGCGGCGGGAGCGGCGACGAAGGGACAGGGCGGGACGCGCATGGCCGAGATCGGCCTGATGCACGAGGCGGGAGCCCTGTATTTCACCGACGGCGACCATGTCATCGCCGACAGCCGGGTGCTGCAGCGGATCATGGCCTATGCCACGGCCTTCAACGCCATGATCGCCTGCCGCCCGGCCGATCCCTGGCTGTCGGAGGGGGCGGTGGCGACCTCGGGCGAGCTGGCGACCCGGCTGGGCCTGGCTGGCGCGCCAGCCATCGCCGAGCGCATCCAGCTGGAACGGGACCTGGCCCTGGTCGAACAGACCGGCGCGCGGTTCCTGGTCGATCAGATATCCACCGAGGCCGCGCTGGAGGTCCTGGCGCGGGCGCGGGGCCGGGGGCTGGAGGTCGCGGCCTCGGTGTCGATCAACCACCTGTGCTTCAACGAGGTGGACATCGGCGACTATCGCACCTTCTACCGGCTGGACCCGCCGCTTCGGCCAGAGAGCGACCGCCGGGCGCTGATCGAGGCGGTCCGGGACGGGTTGATCGAGGCCATCACCTCGGCTCACACCCCCGCGCCAGCCGAGGACAAGCGCCGACCCTTCGCGGAAGCGGCACCGGGCGCGGTCGGTCTGGAGACCCTGCTGCCCGCCGCCCTGACCCTGCATCACGAGGAGGGGATCGACCTGCTGGACGTGCTGAGGCCGCTGACCGAAGGGCCGGCGACGCTGCTGGGGTTGGACGCCGGACGACTGGCCCCGGGCACCCCGGCCGATCTGGTGCTGTTCGACCCCGGCGCGCCGATCATCGTCGATGCCGACGCGCTGAGATCCAAGTCGAAGAACTCGCCCTTCGACGGACGGCGGCTGCAGGGCCGGGTGGCGCGGACTGTGGTCGCCGGTCGCACGGTCCATGCGACCGGCTGACCCGGGGGCCTACTCCTTGATGCCGGCCTTGTCCGAGACATAGCCGCTGCAGGCGGTGGAGGCCTCGTTCAGCAGATCCTGCTCCTGTCCGCCGAGCGCGGTCAAAGCGGCGAGCGCGGCCGGCGTTATCTCGCCCGCGTTGTAGATCTCGATCTGGGCGTTGTAGATCTCGGTGCGCTTCTCGATCGTCTTGTAGGCGGCGTCAGCCACGTCCTCGGGCAGCAGCATGGTCATCTGCAGATACTGCTGATGCATCTGGCGCGAGAACTCCGCGCTGCTGGCGAAGGCGGCCTCGATCTCGGCCACGCCCGCGTCGTCCAGGGGCCCCGCGACGCGATCGATGTTCTTCTCTGTGTCGGCCACCGCCCGGGAGGTCAGTTCACCGAACTGAAGGCACACCGACAACTGCTGCTCGAAGATGCGCTGACGGGCGGCCGCCTGCGACACGTCCAGCGCCTGAACGGCGGTGAACATCGAAGCGACCGCCACGATGCAGGCCGAGACGGCCGACGCCGTGGCGATCGTTCCTTCCAGCGAGACCCGCTGTCTGCGGCTGACGGGGGCGTGCTCGGTGGGATCAGGCTGTGTCATCCGTCGATATGACGACGTTCCCCGATTCCCGACAATGACGGTTCCTGATCAGCCACCCGTGGGCTCAGGACGCCGGCGTTTGCGGCAGGGCCTTGAGGTCGGCGTCGATGGCGTCGACCGTCGCCTGGCTGATCATGCCGCCGGACATGGGCAT
This sequence comes from Brevundimonas subvibrioides, assembly GCA_002280475.1. Taxonomy (GTDB): domain Bacteria; phylum Pseudomonadota; class Alphaproteobacteria; order Caulobacterales; family Caulobacteraceae; genus Brevundimonas; species Brevundimonas aurifodinae. The sequence continues at coordinate 3,653 of NCEB01000032.1, read as the reverse complement.
GACCTGGGCCAGGGTCATGTCCTCGAACTGCGGACGCATGGGGTGCTGGGCGACGCCGGGCAGGTGCTTTTCCATGACCGCGGCGGTTTCGGCGTTGTTCAGCAGGTCCTTGATCGGGCTGGCGATGGTGGGACGGGCCGTTGCCGGGGCCGCGTGGTTCGAGTGATCCTGGGCCGGGGCGGTCTGGGCCAGGGCGGTGGGGGCCAGAACCGCGAGCGCGGCAGCGGCGAGAACGGACTTGATCATGGAAGACTCCGAGGATGGGAGGACGCAGATGACCCCCAAATCGCGACAGGCTCAAGACACGACCTTCCACAGGTCCGCGCGGAGCGCTAATCACGGCGCATGACCGACACGCTCGACACATCGAAGTTGATCCAGGGCCGCACAGGGGCCTGGGAGATCGTCATGGGGCTGGAGATCCACGCCCAGGTGGCCTCCAAGGCCAAGCTGTTCTCCGGAGCGGCCGTGGGATTCGGCGCGGGGCCGAACGAGCAGGTGTCGCTGGTCGACGCGGGCTTCCCCGGCATGCTGCCGACGCTGAACCGGCACTGCGTCGAACAGGCGGTGAAGACCGGGCTCGGCTTGAAGGCGCAGATCAACAAACGCAGCCAGTTCGACCGCAAGAACTACTTCTATCCCGACCTGCCGACCGGCTATCAGATCAGCCAGCTGTATTTCCCGATCGTCGGCGAAGGCGTGGTCGAGGTCGAGGCCGAGGACGGCAGCTTCTTCAATGTCGGGATCGAGCGGCTGCACCTGGAACAGGACGCGGGCAAGCTGATCCACGACCTGTCGCCAACCGAGAGCTATGTCGATCTCAACCGGGCGGGCACGGCCCTGATGGAGATCGTGTCCAAGCCCGACCTGCGCAGCCCCGAGGAGGCCGTCGCCTACGTCAAGAAGATCCGCACCATCCTGATCTACCTCGGCACCTGCGACGGCGACATGGAGAAGGGCAACCTGCGGGCGGACGTGAACGTCTCGGTGTGTCGCGAGGGCGGCTATGCGAAGTTCAAGGAGACGGGGTCGTTCAGCCACCTTGGGACGCGCTGCGAGATCAAGAACGTCAACAGCTTCCGCTTCATTTCTCAGGCGATCCAATATGAAGCGCGCCGCCAGATCGAAATCCTGGAGGACGGCGGCAAGATCGATCAGGAGACCCGGCTGTTCGACCCCGTGAAGGGCGAAACCCGGTCGATGCGGTCCAAGGAGGAGGCAAACGATTATCGCTACTTCCCCGATCCGGACCTGCTGCCGCTGGAGCTGGAACAAGCCTGGATCGACGAGATCAAGGCCACCCTGCCCGAACTGCCCGACGAGAAGCGCCGCCGGCTGATGAGCGACTATGGCCTGTCGCAGTACGACGCCGTGGTGCTGATCTCCGAGCAGGCCAAGGCGGATTATTTCGAGGCGGCGGCCCAGGGGCGGGACGCCAAGCTGGTGTCGAACTGGGTGACAAACGAGCTTTCGGCGCGGCTGGCGGCGGACGGAAAGGACTTCTCCGAAAGCCCCGTTCCCGCCGCGCATGTCGCCGAGTTGGTGGCTCTGATCGAGGACGGGACCATCTCGTCCAAGATCGCCAAGGAAGTCTTCGACCACGTCTGGAACGGCGAGGGCTCTCCGGCCGAGGTGGTCGAAAAGCACGGCCTGAAACAGGTCACCGATACCGGCGCGATCGAAAAGGCCGTCGACGAGATCATCGCCGCCAACCCCGACAAGGCCGCCGCCGTCGCCGAAAAGCCCCAGGCCATCGGCTGGTTCGTCGGCCAGGTCATGAAGGCGACAGGGGGCAAGGCCAATCCGGCGGCCGTCAACGACATCCTCAAGGCCAAGCTGGGATTGTCCTAGCGCCCTGACGCTCGCCGCGCGGCGAGACGCTGCCTGAACGCGGGCGCGAAAAGCCCGCCCGGATCGCTCCGGACGGGCCCTGTCTGCCTGCTCTGACCTAGTTCAGCAGCGAGATGATCACGCCGGTCGCCAGAGCCGCGAGAACGACGTCGCCGGTGTCGGTCCGATAATATCCATAGCCGCGCGGCGGGTGCGCATAGCCATAGCGGTGGTAGTCCCGGACATACCAGCGGCCGCGATAGTCGTAGGGGATGGTCGCGCCGCGATACCAGCGACCCCGGTGGCCATAGGCGTTGCCGTAGGGCGGGGAGTAATAGCGGCGGCCGTCGCGGTATTGATCGCGCTGGCCGCGGCGATAGTCGTTGTAGCGTTCGCGATGGGTGTAGCGGCCGCCGTCGTGGCGATTGCGGTCCGCGCGGCGTTCCCAACGCTCATAGCGACCGTCGCGGTCACGGTCGCCGCGCCAGTGCTGCGCCGAGGCGGCCATCGGCGCGGCCACGGTGGCGAGCGTCGCCAGGGCGCCAATGATCAGGGTTCTGGTCTTCATCACATGCTCCTGCTGCACAAGCCGCGCCCGCGGGCGGTCACGGCGAAACCCGACAGGGTGCAAGGTCGGATCGTCTGCATGAACCGACGCTGAATGGAGCATTCAGGTTGAGGGGCCGGGGGAACGACCCGCGCTCCCCGGACCCGATCGGTCAGCGCGCCATGCCACCAGCCATGGGGATGTCGAGGATTGGCCGGACCTCGATCCGGGCCGTCGAGGCGGCCGGAACCCGCGCGGCCCAGGCCTCGGCCTCGGCGCGGTCGGCCACCTCGATGACGAACCAGCCGCTGAGCGCCTCGCCGTAACCGTCGACAGGGGCCGAGATTGCGCGCGCGTCGCGCACTGACACCGTGGCCCCCAAGGAGGGCTCGGCCAGCGGGCCGCCGCCCCGCACGATCCCGGCGGCGTTCATCTGTTCCGAAAGGGCCGCGAAACCAGCCCAATAGGCCTGGGCACGGGCCGGATCGTTTCGGGCGGCGAAGTCAGAAGGAGTCTCATAGACGAACAGGGCAAACGGCTCGGCAGACGCCGGCGCGGCGATGACGAGGAGGGCGAGGGCGGCGGCGAGGGGGGCGAAGGCGCGGGTCATGGCGAGGTCCTGATTGAAAGGACGCGGGCTTGCGTCACACAGGAGACGCGCGACGGTGCGGCACTTCGACAGGTCTTCTTTTCCGCGTCGTCTATGCATCCCAGCCCTTCGGCTATGACGACGCCATGCTGAACGGCATCCTGGCGGATGCGCGGCGCTGCAATGTCCGCGACGACATCACCGGGGCCCTGGTGTGCCGGGCCGATCTTTATCTGCAATGGCTTGAGGGGCCCGAGCCCGCGGTGCGGGGGGCCTTCGCACGAATCGCCCGCGACGATCGCCATCAGGACGTGCGACGTCTGCTGGCCGGCCCGGCGATGACACGCCTGTTCCCACAGTGGGCCATGCGCCACGATCCTGCGCGATCCTGGATGTGGAGCCCGGCCGAGGTGGCGGACGGCGTCCTCGAGCGCGTCGGAGAGGATGAGGTGCTGAAGGTCTTCGAGGCGATCGCCTCGGAGCCGGCACCGGACTGAGCGCTGTACCGCCGGCGACACGGTGGATGGCGGACAGGGTGTCCGATTCTCCGCCATTCACGCCGTTTCAGCTGTTTTTTTTAACTTCATAAAAACAGATATATGGGCTGATTATTGTTCACGCGGTTTCAGGCTTTTCCGGCCAGGTGTAAATCTTTTGGGGGGTGAGTAGACGGGTAATCGTGCTATC
>NCEB01000031.1 GCA_002280475.1 Brevundimonas subvibrioides | reverse complement strand
ACCGCTTCCGCCGCGACAAGCTCGCAAGGCCTTGCGCCCTTCCCAGGCGACGGAACCGAGGGGGAGGGTAGCACGCGCGTCAATGCGGGCGCGTTCGCGGGGCTTCGAGCGGGGCGGGCGTTGGAATCGTTGGCGGAATCCGGGCGAGTTCGGATGATTGAGATTTTCGTTCGACGGGACGGGCGGGGTTTGAGGCCCGAAAGGGTTTCATCACGGAGAGCACAGCGGGTTCACAACGGACACGACGGGACCGCGCGCGCGTCCGCAGCGCCGATCGGTCCCGGTGGGAGCGGGGGCCAGAAGGTTTGGCGGCGGAGCCGCGCTTCCTTGCTGGGCTATCGGGGGTGAGCGGTCGGCGACCTGTCCGTCCGTTCGGTGTCGTCGTGTCCGTTGTCAACCCGCTGTGCTCGCTGTGATGAAACCCTTCCGGCCGACCGGTCCCGTCCCTAATCCCCGTGCTTGCCGACGCTTTCCCATTCGGGCGGCGCGGCCCTGTGGATCCATTGTTCGGAGACCAGCCAGCCCTTGAAGGGGCGGAGCACCAGGACGCAGGCGGCCGCGATCAGGGGGAAGGTCACGGCGAAGTGGACCCAGATGGGGGGCTGGACCGTGAACTCGAAGGCCATGAAGGCCAGCATGCCCAGGACGCCGATCGCGCTCATGGCGAAGAAGGCGGGGCCGTCGGCGGGCTCTGCGAAGCCATAGTCCAGGTCGCACACCGGGCAGCGGTCGCGGATGGTCAGGAAGCCCTTGAGCAATGGGCCCTGGCCGCAGCGGGGACAGCGGCAACGAAGGCCGGTCGACAGGGTCGACAGGCGGGGCCATTCGGGGGTGTGCGGCGAGGTCATGCGGGCTCCTGACGGCACGGGTCTCGGCCTTACGGCACAACGCTTCAAGGGGCGTTCGGTCACATCCCGTTAACCGCGTCGAAAGGGCGATCCGGCAAACAGGGATCGATATGGCCGGCGCGCGCTCCAGGACCGCGATGGGACGGACCTCGACGGCGCTGGGCGTCGCGGGGACGATCGCGCTCGCCCCCGTGCTGGCGGCCGTCGGACCGGTGCTGGCGCAGGAAGTCGGCGCCGCGCTGGACCCCGTCACCATCCGCGTCGGAGCCAACGACGGCTTCACCCGCATCGAGTTCGCCGGCGTGGTGGGGTCGCGATCTCGCATCCGCCGCGAAGGCCAGGCGGTCATCGTGCGCATCGGCTCCACCGCCGCGCCGGACGTCAGCCGCCTGAAGGTCGACCCGCCGCCGGGGGTGGAGAAGGTCGAGACCCGCGCGGCGATGGACGCCACCGAACTGGTCGTGACCCTGGCCGAGGGCGCGGACGCCCGGTCCGGCATGGCCGACGGGGCGGTGTGGCTGAACCTCTATCCGGCCGGAGCGGCGACCCCGCAGACGACCGCGAGCGCCGTGCCGGCCGGCGGGGCGGTGCCGGTGGTGGCGACGACGGCGCAGGACCGCGTCACCCTGGACTTCACCTGGGGCGCGCCGGTGGGGGCGGCGGTGTTCCGCCGGGGCGAGGCGGTGTGGATCGTGTTCGACACGGCCGCGCGCATGGACATGAGCCGGGCGCGGGACCTGGGCCCCGCCACCGACGCGCGATGGGCGACGGGGCCGGACTATACCGCCCTCAGGATCGCCGCGCCCGAAGGGCTGGCGGTCACGGCGAGCGGGCAGGGCGCGACGTGGAGCGTGACCCTGGGCGGGCCGCCGGGCTCGGCGTCGGGCGTGACGGTGGACCGCGAGGACGCGGGCGCGACGACCCTGGTGGCGCAGATGGCCGGGGCGACCAAGACCGTGTGGCTGACCGATCCGATGGTCGGCGACCGTTTCGCGGCGGTGACGGCCCTGGCCCCCGGCAAGGGGTTCGGCGACCGGCGCAGGACCGTGGACCTGACGCTGTTGCCCACGGCGCACGGCCTGGCGGTCGAGACGCCGACGGACGACCTGTCGATCCGGGCCGAGGGCGATCTGGTGACCCTGGGGCGGCCGGGTGGCCTGACGCTGTCGCCGCCGTCGATGGCGCTGGAGGCGGCGGCGCCGGTCGAGGCCGAGACGCCGAGGAAGGCCGAGCATCCGGCCCTGATCCTGGCCGAATGGGCCGGGGTGGGCGACGAGGGCTTCACCGCGCGGCACCGCAGGCTGCAGGACGCGGCGGCCGAGGAGAGTATCGCGGCCTCGGACAATCCGCGCGCGCCGATCGCGGCGCGGCTGGCCTATGTGCGGTTCCTGGTCGGGTCGGGGTTGGGGTACGAGGCGGTCGGCGTCGTCAACGCCATGTTCACGCAAATTCCCTCCCTGCAGGGCGAGCCGGAGCTGAGGGGGCTGCGCGGCGCGGCGCGGGCCTCGATCGGGCGGGTCGAGGAGGCGACGCTGGATTTTGCCTCCGGGGCGCTGGCGGGAGATCCGGCGACCAAGGTCTGGCAAGGGTATCTGGCGGCCGAGCAGGGCGACTGGGCCGGGGCGCGGCTGGCCTTCGCCGGCGGGGCCGAGGCGATCGACAAGTTTCCGGCCGAGTGGCGGGCGCGGTTCGGGGCGGCCCATGCGATGGCGGCGCTGGAGACTGGCGACCTGACGGCGGCGCGGGCGCTGCTGGCCTACAGCTTTTCGCAGGAGGCCCCGGCGGCGGACCAGCTGACGGCGCGGCTGGTGCAGGCGCGGCTGTTCGAGATCGACGGCCAGAGCGAGCGGGCGCTGGCGGTCTACAAGGCGATCGCCCGGGCCCCGCTGGACGGGATCGCGACGCCCGCCAAGCTGGGCGTCATCAAGATCGAGATGGCCAAGGGGACGATGACGGCGGACGTGGCCGCGGGCCAGCTGGAGCAGTTGAAGTGGCGCTGGCGCGGCGACGCGACCGAGCTGTCGGTGATCCGGACGCTGGGGGACCTGTATCTGTCGCAGGGGCGATACCGCGAGGCGATGGACACGCTGAAGCGGGCGGGCAACCGGCTGGCGAACCTGCCGGGCGCGGTCGAGCTGCAGGCCGATCTGACCGAGGCGTTCAAGGCGCTGTTCCTGGACGGGGCGGCGGACGGACTGCAGCCGGTGCAGGCGCTGGCGCTGTTCTACGACTTCCGCGACCTGACGCCGGTGGGGGCGGACGGCGACGAGATGGTGCGGCGACTGGCGCGCCGGCTGGTGGACGTCGACCTGCTGGACCAGGCGGCGGAGCTGCTGAAATACCAGGTCGACAATCGGCTGGAGGGGGTGGCCAAGGCCCAGGTGGCGACGACCCTGGCGACCGTGCTGCTGATGGACCGTCAGCCCGAGCCGGCGCTGCAGGCGATCTGGAGCTCGCGCACCACCCTGCTGCCCAGCGCGCTGAACGCCGAGCGGCGGGCGCTGGAGGCGAGGGCGCTGATGGAACTGGGGCGCCACGACCACGCGCTGGAGACCCTGGCCGACGACCGTAGTCCGGAGGCCCAGGCGGTGCGCGCCGACATCTTCTGGAAGCAGGAGAAGTGGGGCGATGCGGCGGCGCTGTACGAAGGGCGGCTGGGCCAGAGGCACGCCGACACGGCCACCGCCCTGACGCCGGACGAGGAGAGCCGGGTGATCCGGGCGGGCGTCGGATACTCGCTGGCGAGGGACGCGGGCGCGCTGGGGCGGCTGTCGGCGAACTATCGGCCATTCCTGGCCAAGCGCGCCGCGCCACCTCCCCCAGAGGGGGAGGATTTGTCTCTTACTTGTTGACGGCGTCTTTCAGCGGCTTGGAGACGCGGAAGCGCACGGCCTTGGAGGCGGCGATCTTGATGGTCGCGCCGGTGGCGGGGTTGCGACCTTCGCGGGCGGCGCGGGCGGCGGTGTCGAACACGCCCAGGTTCGAGATGCGCACGTCGCCGCCGCCGATCAGCGACGAATGGATGTTCTTGACGATGGCTTCCAGCACGCGGCCGGCGTCGGCCTGCGAGACACCGGCATCCTTGGCGACGGCGGCGATGAGTTCAGCTTGGGTGGTCATAAGGGTCGTTTCCCGAAAAGCTCGCCCCGATTCCCGGGAGCGATGACGGGGGGATCAACGCGCCTTTCGTCGGACAATGCAAGCGGGAATGCCGCTGAAACCCTTTGAGGGCGGGGTTCTAGCCGGTTCCGGAAGCCTGTCGGAAGCTCTCGACCAGGCTGCCGGCGACCAGTCGCCAGCCGTCCACGAGCACGAAGAAGATCAGCTTGAACGGCAGGGAGATCACCACCGGAGGCAGCATCATCATGCCCATCGACATGAGCACGCTGGCGACCACCAGATCGATCACAAGGAACGGAACGAAAAGGAGAAATCCGATTTCGAAGGCGCGCTTAAGCTCCGAGATCATGAAGCTGGGAACGATGACCCGGAGCGGCAGTTCGTCGGCCGTGGTGGAGGTCTCCAGGCGGCTGAGGCGGGTGAACAGGTTGAGGTCGCCCTGGTCCACCTGGGCCAGCATGAAATCTTTCACAGGTTCCGACGCCAGATCGAACGCCTGGGGCAATTCCATCTGCTGATCCATCAGGGGACGGATGCCCGAATCATAGGCGTCCTGCCAGGTCGGGGCCATGACGATGGCGCTGAGGAACAGGGCCAGAGACACCAGAACGGCGTTCGGCGGAGACTGCTGCATGCCCAGCGCGGTGCGCAGGAGGGACAGCACCACGATGATCCGCACGAAGCTGGTGGTCATGATGACGATGGACGGAGCCAGCGACAGGACGGTCATCAGACCGACCAGCTGGACCACCCGCTCGGTCAGGCCGGCCCCGGTGCCGAGATCGATGTTGATTGCCGATCCGGTCGCGCCGGCGGCGGCCGCGTCCTGGGCCAGGGCGGCAAGCGGCCAGGCGAGGCAGAGCAGGGTGACGAGGGCGGAAAGCTTCAGCGCACGGGAGAGTTCGGCGCGGGTGGGGACACACAGGACCCCTCTCCCCTCGTGGGAGAGGGAGGCCGCGCACGACGGCCGCTTGGCCGTCGTTCTGGCGCGGGCGGGTGAGGGGGGCGGTGCGGAGTGCGCGGAAGTATACCCCTCACCCTTTCGCGCAAGTCCGATCGCTGACGCTCTCGGGCGCTCAAGCCCTCTCCCACAAGGGGAGAGGGGTCTCATTTGGAGATCCCCTTGGGCTCGATCAGTTCCTTGCCCTCGCCCAGCAGGATGACGCGCTCCTCGTCGTCGATCTGGACCAGGACCAGGCGGCGGGCGGGGTCGAGGACGAGGGTCTCGACCACCTTCATGCGGCGCTCGCCGCGCTCGGCGTTGAGGCGGGCCATGAGCTGGGGGGCGTAGCGGCGGGCGGCCCAGGCGGCCAAGCCGATCAGTCCCAGGGTGAAGGCCAGGCCGAAGATCGCCCGGGCGAGATCGAGGAAGTTCATGCGCGAAAGGGCCTGCGGAAACTGACCGGAGCCTTAAGGATCAGGGTTAACGCCGCGTTTAGATAAGGCCTCGTTAACCACGCGCAGGGCATTTTCTGCCTATCCGCAACCTGGGACGATCCCGATGGGCATCGCCGACCTGCCGCTGCTGGGCCAGATCAAGGGCCGTCTGTCCTGGCTGGACGAGCGCCAGCGCATGATCGCGCAGAACGTGGCCAACTCCGACACGCCCGGCTACGTCGGGCGCGACCTGGCCATGCCCGCCGACTTCGCCGCGGCGATGCGGGCCGGCGGGGGGCTGAGGATGGCCCAGACGCGGCCGGGCCACATGCCGGTCGGCGGACCCAACGGAGCCCCGGTGGCGCGGTTCACATCCGAGGCGTCGCCTGATTCGGAAACCACGCTGGATGGCAACGCCGTGGTGGTCGAGGAGCAGATGCTGAAGATGGCCGAGAGTCGCATGGCCTATGACGCCGCCATCGGCCTGTACCAGAAGTCGATGTCCATGCTGCGCCTGGCGGCCAAGCCGCCGGGCCGATGAGGAGCCGATAGATGCCTGATCCGATCAACGGCAGAGGTGGCGCGCCGCGGAACAGCGCCATGCAGGTGGCGGCCTCGGCCCTCACGGCCCAGCAATCGCGCATGCGGATCATCGCCGAGAACATCGCCAATGCCGAATCGACGGCGCGCACGGCGGGCGGCGAACCCTATCGTCGGCAGGTGCCGGTGTTCGAGGCGCGCAGGCTGGACGGGGCCATGGGCGTCTCGCTGGCCGAGGTGCGGCCCGACCAGCGCGAGTTCCGCAGGGACTATGACCCCTCACATCCGGCGGCGGACGCGGACGGATACGTCCTGCGGCCCAATGTCGACACCCTGATCGAGGCGATGGACATGCGCGAGGCGCAGCGCGCCTATGAGGCCAATCTGAACGTCATCGAGACGGCGCGGTCGATGGAGAGCCGCACCCTCGATATCCTGAAGCGATAGGACGTAGCCGATGAATCCCTTGATGGCGGCCCGGGCCTATGCGGCGACGCAGGGCGTTGGCGGGGCCAGTGCCGGTGCCGCCGTGGCCGACGCCGGTGGGCCGGAGTTCTCGCAACTGCTGCAGAACGTCATGGGCGATATGACCCAGGCGACGCGCGCCGCCGAGACCCAGATGACCCAGACGGTCCAGGGCCAGGGCTCGATGATCGACGTGGTCACCGCCGTGTCGGCGGCCGAGGCCTCGCTGGAGACGGTGATCGCGGTGCGCGACCAGGTGATCTCGGCCTATCAGGAAATCATGCGGATGCCGATTTAACCGTTCCCTTCTCTCTAACCGTTCCCTTCTCCCCTTGCGGGAGAAGGTGGCCCGGAGGGCCGGATGAGGGGTGAAACACCGCCGTTCGACGGTTAAGCTCCGGCCATGCTGAAGCCGACGGACAGAATGCGCGCAGCGGCTCGAAGAGGACGCTCCGACCCGACGCGTCCGGAGGCGATCTTCTGGAAGATGCTGCGAGATCGTCGGCTGGAGGGGCTGAAGTTCCGGCGACAGATGCCGCTCGGACCCTGTATCGCCGACTTCGCCTGCCCGTCGATCAGGCTGATCGTTGAGCTTGACGGCGGGGTTCACGACCTTCGGCTGGAAGCGGACGCCACGCGCGACGCCTGGCTGACGAAGAACGGCTGGACGGTTCTGCGCTTCCGGAATCAGGCGGTGCTGACCAACCCGTCGATCCTGTTCAACGCCGTGCTGGACCACGCCGCCGCTCGGAGCTGAAGACCGAGTTTCACCCCTCATCCGGCCCTCCGGGCCACCTTCTCCCGCAAGGGGAGAAGGACCGCTTGGCGCGTGACCCCTCCTCCTGCTAACCCGCAGCGCATGAAAATCCCTCGCATCGCCTGGGCGGCCTATGGGTTCGCCCTCGTCGTCGTGATCCTGGATCAGATCACCAAGGCCTGGATCCTCGGGTCGGCGGACGTGTCAGACCCGGCCCTGATCCCGGGCGGCTATCGGTTCGCCGAGGTCATTCCGGGCATCCTTTCCTTCACCATGGTTCGCAACACCGGCGTCAGCTTCGGCCTGTTCGGCGGGGGTGAGGCGCGCTGGGCGCTGAGCGGGTTCTCGATCCTGGTCGCGGGCACCCTGGCGTGGTGGGCGCTGAAGGCCGAGCGGCGCATGCTGGTGGCGGCCATCGGCCTGGTCATCGGCGGGGCGATCGGCAATGTCATCGACCGCATACGATTCGGCTATGTGGTGGACTTCGTCGACTTCTCCCAGACGGGCCTGTTTCCCTGGGTGTTCAACGTGGCCGACAGCGCCATCACCGTGGGCGTCGCCCTGCTGATTCTCGATAGCGTGATGGCGGAGAAGAAACCCGCCGTTGGCGAGGCCCACGAAAAGGCGTAATCACCCGCTCTTTCCTGGATCTTGCCAGAAGCCGACAACGCGCGAACATCCGTGCCGGAGCCGAAACCGACCATGCGTCTGCTGACCGTTTCCCTCGTCGCCCTGTCCGCCGTCGCCCTGACGGCGTGCGGGGGCCTGCGTCAATCCATCGGCCTGACCAAGGTGGTGCCGGACGAGTTCGTCACCGTGTCCACCGCGCCCCTGACCGTGCCGCCGGAATACGGCCTGCGCCCGCCGGCACCCGGCCAGCCCCGGCCGCAGGAACTGGCCCCGGAAAGCGCCGCTCGCCAGATCCTGCTGGGCCAGCGCCAGGCCGTCACCCGCACGGCGGGCGAGACCGCCCTGGTCACCGCCGCCGGCGCCGATCGGGCCGACCCCCTGGCCCGCTATGTCATCGACGACGAGTTCGGCGACCTGGCCCACAAGGAAGAGAGCTTCGCCGATCGCGTGCTGTTCTGGCGCCGCGACGATCCCTCGACGCAAGGGCCGACCCAGACCCAGACCGCCCAGGGCGCCGTCACCATCGACGCCGCCACCGAGGCCGCGCGCCTGCAGGCCCTGACCGGGACGCAGCAGTCGATCCTGATCCAGCCGCGTCGCGACGGCGGCTTCAAGCTGCCGGGACTGTAGGGCGCGACGCCACGTTCTCCCACGCTCCGTCATCCTCGGGCTTGACCCGAGGATCGGACGTCGGACACGGCGAGCGACTGGGCAGAGGCACGGACGAGTGTGCCTTCATTCAGCATGACCGCTGCTGAACGTCCGATCCTCGGATCAAGTCCGAGGAAAGCGGAGCGTAGGGTGAGGGTTGCGCGCCATGTGTCCGTCCTTAATGTGGACGCACCTTCCTGGAGCCCTTCGTCATGCCCAACATCCTGGATCGCCCGGACCTGAGCGGGGTCGAGCAGCTTCGCCTCGCCTTCCTGGGCGAGGAGCTGATGGCCCCGATCGCGCGCACGCTCGACTATCGGATGGTCGAGGTCGAGGAGGGGCGGGCGGTGTTCGAGGGCACGCCGACCCGGGCCGTCTACAACCCCATCGGCACGGTCCACGGCGGCTGGATGGCGACAGTGCTGGACTCGGCCTGCGCGTGCGCCGTGCATTCCATGCTGAAGGCCGGGCAGATCTATACGACGCTCGAGATCAAGACGGTTTTCCACCGGGCCCTGACCGAGGGCGTTCCCGTGCGCTGCATCGGTACCGTCATTCAGGTGGGCCGAAAGGCGGGCTTCTCGGAAGCCCGCCTCGAGGGGCTGGACGGCAAGCTGTATGCCACCGCCACCTCCACCTGCCTGGTGATGGACCGCCCGGCCTAGCGGCCGTCAGGCCGCGTCGACCAGGACGATCTCGGCGTCGTTGACGGCGGTGACCGTCAGGGTGTCCTCGCCCGTGATGGCCGCGCCATCGCGGGCGTTCAGCGTCACGCCGTTGACCTCGACCACGCCCCTGGCGGGAACCAGATAGCCACGACGGGCGGCACCCAGAGGGTAGGTAGCGCTTTCGCCCGCCTTCAGCGTCGCGCCCACAACGCGGGCGTCGGTGCGGATCGGCAGGGCATCGGCGTCATCCTCGAAGCCGGAGGCCAGGACCACGAACTGACCGGCGCGGTCGCCCTTGGGAAAAGGCTTGGCCCCCCAGGCGGGCTTTTCGCCACGACGGGTGGGCTCGATCCAGATCTGGAAGATGCGGGTCGTCTCGGGCTCGACATTGTATTCGGCGTGGCGGATGCCGGTGCCGGCGCTCATCACCTGAACATCGCCGGCCTCGGTGCGGCCCTTGTTGCCCAGGCTGTCCTCATGGGTGATGGCCCCGTCGCGGACATAGGTGATGATCTCCATGTCCGAGTGGGGGTGGGGCGGAAAGCCAGAGTTGGCCGCGATCTCGTCGTCGTTCCAGACGCGCAGATTGCCCCAGCTCATGCGGGCGGGGTCATGGTAGCTGGCGAACGAGAAATGGTGCTTGGCCTTGAGCCAGCCGTGGTCCGCGCCGCCCAGGCTGTCGAAGGGTCTGACCTCGATCATGTCGTCTCTCCGTCGGCGGGCCGTCCCGCCGCGATGTTGCTGTAGGGCAGGATATAGGAGGGGCGCGGGAAACTGCAACAGTGTGGGTGGTTGATGCGAAGTCTCCTCCCTGTCGCGCAGCGATGGGGAGGAGACGGGTAGGCCTCACCGCAGATCATACGTCCCGGTGATGTCGATGCGGACGGTCAGCTGGCCGCCCGCGACCTGGGTCGCCGCGCCGTCGGCCATCTCCGTGCGGGCGTATTGCAGCATCGGCATGGGCGGCGCGGGCTGGTAGCCGCCGCCCTCGTTCAGCGAGCGGATGCTGCCCAGTTCGACGCCCAGGGCCTGGGCATAGAGGCGGGCCTTGTCCTGGAGCGCGCGGACGGCCAGCACCCGGGCCTGGTCCTCGGCGGCCTTGGGGTCCTGGAGGCCGAAGCCGATGCCGTCGATCTGGTTGACCCCGGCGGCCACGACCGCATCGGCCACATCGCCCACCTCGGTCAGGTCCATGATGTTGACGGTGACGCGGTTCGACGCCTGATAGCCCCTCAGCCGGGGCGGCTGGTTGTTCACATAGTCGTACTGAGCCGACAGGTTCAGGCCCGAGGTCTGGATGTCGCGCTCGTCGATGCCGGCCCGTCCCAGGGCGGCGAAGACCTCGGCCATGCGGTTGGCGTTGTCGGCCATGGCGGCCCGCGCGGTCGGGGCCTCGGTGGTGACGCCGAAGGTGATCGTGGCCATGTCGGGCGCCACCTTGACCTCACCGTGGGCCGAGAGGTTCAGGGCCGGCTGGGCGGCCATGGCATGCACCTGCATCGGCGGGGTCGGCGCCGACTGGGCGAGGGCGGCCGGCGCGGACAGTGCGACCAGGGCGGCCCCCAGCATCAGGGCAGGAAGGGTTCGGGTCATGGACACAGCCTTTTTTCGGAGACGAGCGCGTGCGACGGCCGCTGTCTCCCGCGCGGCCGTGACGGATCCTTGCACGGGAACGCCTGAACCGCCGCACGGCTCCGCTTGCAGGCTTCGTTCATCGCGGTGACATCGCGGTAAGGTGCTGCTAGGCGAAGCCATCCCCCGGGGGCCCGTAGCTCAATGGTTAGAGCCGACCGCTCATAACGGTCTGGTTGCAGGTTCGAGTCCTGCCGGGCCTACCACCTCCGTAAAGAAAAGGCCCGACCTGCGAACAGGCCGGGCCGAGGCTCTCTCTGGAGAAGAGGGGGATCAGAAGGCGAAGGAGGCCGTCACGCGGAAGGCGTGGGTGTCGAAATCCGAACCCGAGCGACGCTGGTCGGTGCCGCTCGCATTGCCGGTCAGGAAGGGGCTGGTCGCCGGTCCGCCGGCGACGCGGACGGTGAAGTCCGAATCGTCCTCGATGCTGGTGTAGAGGTATTCGACGCCCAGCCGCAGGACCTGGGTCACCTGGGCCTCGACGCCGCCGCCGAGCTGGAAGCCGGTGTTCTCGACGCCGTTGCTGGTGGGCGTGAAGGTGTTGACGCCGTTTGAGGTGTTGTACTGGTTCTCGAGGCGGGCATAGACGCCGCCGGCGGTGACGTAGGGCAGGAAGCGGCCCATGTCGTAGCCGACCCGGCCGCGCACGGCGGTCATGTAGTCCAGCGACCGCTCGAACGAATACTGGGCCGGCGTGATGCTGAAGGCCGTCACCGTGTCCGAGGCGTCGCTCATGGTGAACTCGCCGACCACGCCGAACACGATCGGACCCGACTGCCAGTCATAGCCGGCGCGGAAGGAGATCTCGCCCTGGCCGTCGTCGTCGTCCTGACACCCGGCGGCGGCATTGTTGCTGTTGGGCGCGCCGCCGCAGAAGCCGGGGCTGAAGGCGTCGGCGCCCGTCGTGGTGCGGACCGTGTCGCCGAAGGTGCCGTTCAGGTCGGTGTCGAAGGGGGTGGTCTCCGACTCTTCGTCGTCGACCATGGCATATCCGCCGGCGATGCCGACATAGCCGCCCTGCCAGTCCTGGGCGGCGGCGGGCATGGCGACGAGGGCGAGGGCGGCCGCGCTGACGGCGGCGAAGGTCTTGGTCATGGTCTATCGTTCCTGAGGCGGCCGCTTTCCGGGCCTGACAGCGCAACTACGCGCGAGCCCGGATTTGGACGCATCGGTGCCCGGACACCGCCCGCGAAACGCCGGACTGTGGCCTAGCGGTTACGCCAGCGGGCCTCGCCCTGGTGCCGGTCGGACTCGATGTAGCGGCCCGAGCTGTCGTACCAGCCATAGCCCTGCTGGAAGCGACCGTAGTTGTCCGGCTGGTACGAAAAGTCGTCGTAGGGGTCGCCGTAGGCGCCATCCATCTCGTCCCACCAGTCGCGGGGATAGGGGGAGTATTCACAGACCCATCCCTGGTCCGGACGTTGGGTCCACTGAGGCTCGTAGCGGTCGCGGTAGCGGGGGCGATAGGTCGGGCGGCACAGGGGGCCGTCGGACCAGACGCGGTTGCCCGACGCGTCGATGTTGGCGCGGTACTCGCGATAGAAGACGTCCAGCACGCCGACGAAGCTGTTGTTCCTGACCACCGCCAGGCCGGACACGGCCGCCAGGCCGATGGTCCGGGCCCGAACGCGGCTGTCCAGCAGGGTCAGCTCGCCGTTGTAGAGCACCAGCCCCTTGTCCGAGCGGCAGATCCGCGACCCCTCGATGGAGACCGAGGCGCCTTCGACGGCGACGCCCTCACTGTAGCCGCAGATGCGGCTGTTGGTGACCTCGACCCGGCCATAGTCTCGGCGCGAGCGGACCAGCAGGCCGATGGCGCGGGGACCGAAATTGTTGGGGGTCTCGACGCCGGACAGGGTGACGGAATCCAGCCGCGAGGGCTCGCCCGATCCGGGGGTGATGTCGATGCCGGACTGGGCCCCGGTCACGACCGTCTCCCACGCCGTCAGGGTCGCGCCGTCGGCGACGATGGCGGGCGCGACGGTCTGGGCGTCGATGACGGTGTCGCGCAGATCGACCGTGCCGCCGTCGGCGTAGATCGCCGCCTCGTCGCCGACGTGGCGGAAGCCGACGCGGTTCATGACGATGTCCGCGCCGTAGCCGACGACGCAGGCGGCGTCTCCGCCGTTGGGCGAGGCCAGGACGACGTCGCGCAGCTCCAGCCGCACGCCTTGCGCCACCGTGATGCAGGGCAGGCCGTCGGGGGCCTGGAGGGTGGGCGCGGGGTTCTGGTTCCAGCGACGCGGGTCGAAGCCGCCCTCGCCGATGATGGTCATGGGCTTGTCGATGTTGAGCCAGCCGACGCAGGCCCCGGCCCGCGCCCGGATCACCAGGGTGCCTCCGGGGCGGACCCGCTGGACCGCCGCCTCGACCGCGCCGGTGCCCGGGTTGCCGCCGCAGTCGACCAGGACGATCTCCTCCTGGCCCGCCGGATAGTGGACCGGGGGCGGGGCGTAGCCGGGACGCCAGTCGGGACGATGATTGCCATAGGACCAGCGCCGGTTCTGGCGCGGCCGGCTCTGGCGCGCGGGCGGGTCCAGCAGCAGGCCGAAGTTGGGACGGGTCTGGCTCTCGACCCGGGCGGCGGTCTGGGCCTGGGCGTCGGGGGTCGCGACCGCGAGACCGGCGAGGGCGATCAGGGCGGAGGCGGCGACGGCGAACGTCTTCATCGGATCATCTCCTCCTTCAGCGACGCTGGGAACGGGAAACCTGGGCGAGGACCGCCTGCAGGCGAGACGCGGAGGGGCCGAAGCCCGCCAGCGCCGAATCGATGCGCAGCGCCACCGCCTCGGCCTTGTCCTGATCGGCCACCCCGGCGACGCCGAGGGCGAAATAGGTGGACATGGCGAACTTGGCTTCGGGCGATCCCTGCCGGTCGGCCTGGGAATACCAGTGGAAGGCGCGGGCATAGTCGGGCGGCACGCCGATGCCCTCGGAATACATGACCGCCAGGACCAGCTGGGCCTCCGAGGAGCCGTTGACCGCCGCCAGCTGGACGGCGCGGACCATCTCCACATAGGAGAGGTGCGACTCCATGTCGTGCCCCAGCATGGCCTCCAGCGTCTGGATCTGGCGGGCCGACAGGTCATTCGCGCGCTCGGCCACCGTCTCGGTCACGCCGAGGTAGCGCAGCGCCCGGCCGACGTGGACGAAGGGCAGTTCGGTCATGCGGCCGAGCGCGTATTCATAGGCGTCGCCGCGCGGGCGGCTCTCGTCCGAGAAGGGCACGCCCGAGGCCGGGGCCTCGTTGGGGTAGAATTCATAGGGCGGCACCCACTGGCGCGCCTTGGCCTCGACGAAGGCGCCGTAGCGCGAGCGGGCCGGCGTCGAACGCTCGAAGTCCTTGAGCAGGACATAGGCCCCGACGTCGCCCGTCTGGACCGCCAGATAGTTGTAGAGATAGGCGTCGACGTCGTTCCGTGGGAACAGGCTGACGGCGGAATAGAAACCGGCGCGACGGCGGTCGACCTGGCCGTTCGGGCCGCGGCCCACGGCCTCGCGCGCCTCTCGATTGTCAGACGGCTCGCCGAAGGGGCCGTAGAGGGCGTCGTGCAGCCGGGCCAGGGTGCGGAAGCCGTCGGCGTCCTGGGTCGACAGGACGTAGATCATCCGGTTCCGGACCTCGCCCTGCTCCTCCATCGTCATGCGCGACAGCTGACCGTCCAGACGCTGATAGGCGATATGGCGTTCCCAGGCGCGGCAGTCGTCATAGCGCGAGACCGGACGCCAGCCGCCGAAGCCGCCCCGGTCGACGCGGTTGATCGGCGCGAAGCCCTCGTCGTTGGCCAGGGCGAGGCCGGTCCAGACCGCGCTCTCGATCGGGTCCTCGATGTTCTTGTCGGTGGCCCTGACCGCCGCGTAGCGGGTGCCGAGTTCAAGCTGGGCGAAGAAGTCCCCGCGGAAGGCCGCGCGTCGCAGCTGGCGCAGGCCGGCTTCCTGGGCGTTGAACTCCGAGCCGGTCACCGATTGCGGGCGCGGGCAGGCGTTGGCGGCGGACGCGTCTCCGCGCCGCCAGAAGGCCAGGTTGGGGTCGCTGCAGCTGGCGACCGAACCGGCGAGCATGGCCAGGACGGCGATCGTGCCCACCACGGCGAGGGCCCCGCGCGAACGGCGCGGACGGTCGTCTGTCGTGGCCTCGCGGTCTCGCATACCCATCCCCACTCTGTTTCCGCGCCCCGGCGTTAACCATTTCCCAAACCGGGGTTCGGGTCCAGTGAACTTCCGATCATGGTTAACGCCGTTTGACGACAAAGCGTTGCCGCATGTTGGCCGCAATCGGGCCTGGCCAAGCTTCGTCCACAGAAATCAGGGGTTTACGCCCATGGGGCGAGTGGCGGTGTGGCGTTTGGAGCGGAGCGACCCTATGTGGCGCGTCCTGCACAGCCTCTCGAAAAGCCGTTCAATGTCCTATCTCGCCCGCGCCGACCGCCCCGCCGACAAGGCCGAACGCTATGCCGAGGTCGAGGCCGAGATCCTGGCCGTTCTGGACGGAGAGCCGGACCGGACGGCCCGGATGGCCACCGTCGCCTCGATGCTGGCCGATGCCTTCGAGGACTATTTCTGGACCGGCTTCTATGTCGTCGACCCGACCCGCGAGCGCGAGCTGGTGGTCGGGCCCTATCAGGGGACGCTGGGCTGTCTGAGGATCGCGTTCGGGAGGGGCGTCTGTGGGACGGCGGCCGAGACGGGGCGGACGCAGATCGTGGAGGACGTCCACGCCTTTCCCGGCCACATCGCCTGTGACGGCCGCTCCGAGAGCGAGATCGTGGTGCCGGTGTTCGACGGCTCGGGCGCCCTGATCGCCGTGTTCGACGTCGACGCGACACGAAAGTCGGCGTTCGACGCAGTGGACGCCGAGGCGCTGGAGCGGCTGATGGGCAAGGTGTTCGCCGCCTAGAGGGAGCCGTCCTGCGGGCGCAAGAGGTTCATCACAGCGAGCACAGCGAAGGCACGACGGACACGGCGGGACCGAGCGAACGGGGAAGACGTCGACCGGCCATTTCCGAGATTGCCACGCGATGAAGGGCGGCTTCGCCGCCAGCCTTCTACGGATCTCCGGTCTCTACGGGACCGATCGATGTCGGAACTGCGAACTCGGTCCCGCCGTGTCCGTCGTGCCTTCGCTGTGCTCGCTGTGATCAACCCCTTTCTTCCGCTCCGCCAAAGTCCACTCAGCCGAAAACCGGGGCGCGCTTCTGGGTGAAGGCCATGAAGGCCTCCATGGCCTCGGGGCTGGACATCTGGGAGCCGAAGGCCTCGCCCTCGCGCTGCATCAGGGCCCACAGGCTCTCGGCGTCGCGCATCAGCCGCTTGGTCTTGCGGATCGAGTTCGGCGCGCGGGCGGCGACCTTGACCGCGAGGGCGACGGCCGTCGCGTCGACCTCGGCGGCCGGGACGGCGCGGTTGGCCAGGCCCCAGGCGAGGGCGGTGCGGCCGTCGATCGGCTCGCCCAGAGCGAAAATCTCGAACGCGCGCTGATGGCCGACGACCATCGGCAGCAGCATCGACGAAGCCGCCTCGGGGGCCAGGGCCAGGTTGATGAAGGGGGCCGACAGCAGGGCGTCCTCGGCCACCACCACCAGGTCGCAATGCAGCAGCAGCGTCAGGCCGATCCCCACCGCCCGGCCGCGCACGGCGGCGACCGCCGGCTTGTCCAGATCGGCCAGGGCCTTGAGGAAGCGGAACACCGGCGCGTCGACCACCTGGCTCCCGCCCGAGGAGCCGATGGCGATGAAGTCGGCGATGTCGTTGCCGGCCGAGAAGCTGTCGCCCTCCGCGCGGAACAGCAGGGCCCGGACGGCGTCGTCGGTCCGCGCCCGCTCGGTCGCCTCGGCCAGGACGGCGTACATGGCCTGGGTGATGGCGTTCTTCTTCTCGGGCCGGTTCAGGGTGACGGTCAGGACGCCGTCGGCGAACTGGGTCAGGACGGGGTCGGTCAAGCGGGGCTCTCCTCGGATGATGTCGCGGTCCACCAGTCGACGCCGTGGGCGTCGCGCGCGCGGCGGGCCCGGCCCCGGGCCTCCAGGTGGTTCAGGTGGGCGATCGCCTCGCCGGTGGCCATGCCGTAGAGGCCGTCGCCGACCGGCCGGGCGAACAGGGAGCCGAACACATCGACGGCGCGGCGGGGCGTGTGGAGCGTGCGCTCCAGTCGTTTCAGCGAGGTGGCGTGGCCCCGCCGCAGGGCCTCGATGCGGGGCAGGACGCCGGTGAAGGGCTCGCCGTGTCCGGGCAGGCAGAAGGTGTCGGCGGGCAGGGTGGCCTCCAGCCGGTCCAGCGACGTCAGCCAGTCGCCCAGGGGATCGGCCATCGGCTCGGTCGGCCAGACCGAGATGTTGGACGAGATGCGCGGCAGGATCTGATCCCCCGACAGCAGGACGCCGTCCGATCGCCGCCACAGGCAGATGTGCTCTGGGCTGTGGCCGTCGCCGACGACGACGCTCCAGTCCTCGCCGCCGATCGACAGGGTGTCGCCGGCGCTGACCCGCAGATAGCTGGGCGGCAGGGGGGCGACCCCCTTGGAGAACATACCGTAGGAGGCGCGCCAGCGATCGATGCGCTCGGCCTCCCATCCCGCCGCGCGGAAGAAGGTCGCGCCGCTCTCGGGGGCGGGTCCGGTGTCGGCGACCAGCATCCGGCCGGTGACGTATTCCAGCCGCGACATCAGCAGGGGCGCCTCGAATCGCTCGCACAGCCAGCCCGCCAGGCCGATGTGGTCGGGGTGCATGTGGGTGCAGATCACCCGGGTGACGGGACGTCCGCCCAGAGGGCCCGCCAAGGCCGCCTCCCATGCGGTGACCGAGTCGGGCGTGCGAAGGCCGGTGTCGATCACGACCCAGCCGTCGCCGTCGGCGATGGCGTAGACATTGACGTGGTTCAGCGCCATCGGCAGGGGCAGCCGCATCCACAGCACGCCGGGCGCCGCTTGCACCGCCTCGCCCGGGGCGGGGGGCGCGCCCAGGGGATAGGTCAGGCCGCGCGACGGTTCGGCGATCTCGGTGGAACCGTCGGTGATGAGGGGGCCGTCGGCCAAGTCCGTCTCCAATCGCAACGGGCTGACCCTAGCGACAGACGCGCGGGCCGTCCAGTTTCCGCCGCGTCATGGTCTTGACCTGGTCCCGAGCGGTCGCCAAGGCTGGTGCGAAACGCCCATACCCTCGATCAGCGTCCAGGAGCCTCCCTCGTGTCCAAGTCCCCTCTCGCCGCCGTGTCCATGGCGGCCCTGTGCCTGAACCTGATGTCCGGCGGTGCCGTCTTCGCCGCGAGCGGGGAGGCCGAGGCGGGCCAGACCCGGACGCAGCGCGCGCTGGCCCGCAACGCCGCCGAACAGGACGCCGAGGCCCAGGAGGGGCAGGAGGGCGAACAGACCGAGCAGTCCGGCAACAACCGACGCAACCGCAACAGCCAGCCCGCCCCGCCGACGCCGGAGGAAATCGCCGCCGCCGCCCAGACCATGGCCACGGCCGCGGGCACGACCTGTCAGGTGACCCAGGCCAATCTGCTGGGCCAGACCGCCGAGCAGGAGCTGACCTATGAGGCCGCCTGCGCCACGGGCCCGGGTTATATCCTGATCGGATCGACCCCGCCGCGCGCCGTGGACTGCGTGCTGCTGGCCGGCCAGGCCGACATCGAGCGCGCTCGCGACCCGGCCGCCGACGTCGGCACCCAATGCCTGATCCCCCAGAACACCGACGTGCTGCGGGTCGTCAGCGCCTACGCCGCCGAGGCCGGGGTGACCTGCCCGGTCGATCAGGGCGCCTCGATCGGCAAGTCGCGCGAGGAGAATCTGATCTATGAGGTCGGCTGCAGCGGCGTGGACGGGGCCTGGATCGAGCGCCTGCCGACCGGCTGGAAGGTCACCGCCTGCGCCCAGGTAATCACCCAGAACGGCACCTGCCGGTACTCGACCGCGGCGGAGCAGAACGCCACGCTGAAGGCGCGCTTCGCCTCGAACGCGGAGGCCGCCGCCTGTGACCCGACCCAGGGCCGCTACATGGGGGCGAACGCAAACGGCAGCTTCTTCGAGGCCAAGTGCGCGGCGGGCAACGGCATCATCGTGCGCTTCGACACCCAGTTCGCCGTGCAGCAGGTCTATCCGTGCGAGGTCGCCCAGCGCATCGGCGGCGGCTGCACCATGACGGAGGTCCCGCCTCTCCCGGAAGGCACGGTCTCTACCCCGCCCGCCCAATAGGCGAGGGCGACATCCGGACCTGAAGGACGGCCCCCGCTTTTCAAGCGGGGGCCGTTTTCGCGATCACCAAGCCGTGACACCCGCCGGGTGGCGGCCGAACCCGGCCGCGCCTAGGCTCGGTAACGAACCCATCCGACCACCGTATCCAGCCTCAGAGTCCCGACCCGCTGTCCACCGTCCTCCCGGAGCCCTTCATGTCCAGCATTCCCGTCGACCCGCGCCCCTCCGCGCCCGCCGTCCGCCGCATCTCCGGCGCGGACCTCGACTGGGCCCTGTCGGAAGGGTGGAAGGACTTCAACGCCAAGCGCGGCGACATCCTGGTGCTGGCGGTGCTGTATCCGGTGCTGGGCCTGCTGGCGGCGGCGATCGCGCTGAACGACCGGCTGCTGCCGGTGTTCTTTCCGCTGGTGGCCGGACTGACGGTCATGGGACCCGCCGTGGCGGCCGGCTTCTATGAGATCGCGCGGCGTCGGGACCTGGGGATCAGCTCCAGCTGGACGCATTTCTTCGACCCGCTGAACGGGCGCAGCCGCACGCCCCTCGTGATGTTGACCCTGATGTCGCTGGTGTTCTTCACCGTGTGGATCGCGGCGGCCTGGATCGTCTACGAGCTGACGCTGGGCAGGGTCGCGCCCATGACGGTCGCGGGCGGGTTTCAGCAGTTGTTCTCCACGCCCGAAGGCCTGGCCATGGTGGTGATCGGAAACGCGGTCGGGGCGGTGTTCGCCGTGCTGACCGTGTTCCTGACGCTGGTGTCCTTCCCGATGGTGGTCGACAAGCCGGTGGACGCGGGCACCGCGGTCGGCACCTCGGTGCGGGCGGTTTCGGCCAACATCCCGACGGTGGCGTCGTGGGGGCTAAGGGTCGCGGTCCTGCTGGTGCTCGGCTCCCTGCCGCTGTTCATCGGCCTGGCGGTGGTCCTGCCGGTGCTGGGATACGCCACCTGGCATCTGTACACGCGGCTGGTCGAGCGGTGATCAGGCCGACAGGTCCACGTCCTTCCGCTCGGTGACGAGCAGATAGCCCAGCACCACCGTCGCCAGGGCCACCACCACCGGATACCAGAGCCCGGCATAGATGTTGCCGGTCGCCGCCACGATGGCGAAGGCCGTGGTGGGCAGAAAGCCGCCGAACCAGCCGTTGCCGATGTGATAGGGCAGGGACATGGAGGTGTAGCGGATGTTGGTCGGGAACATCTCCACCAGGGCCGCCGCGATCGGCCCGTAGACCATGGTCACATAGAAGACGAGCACGAACAGGATCGCCACGACCATGGGCCGGTTGACCAGGGTGGCCTCGGCCTTGGGCGGGTATCCCGCCGTGGCCAGGGCGGTGCCGAGCGTGGCCTCGAAACCGGCCTTGGCCTCGGCGAAGGCCGGGCGGGCGAGAGCGGTGCCGTCGACGCCGGCGACCGTCGTGTCCCCGATCCGCACCTGGGCCAACGTGCCCGCCGGGGCGGCCTCGTTCGCGTAGCTGACGCCCGCCTTGGCCAGGAAGCCCTTGGCCAGGTCGCAGGAGCTGTCGAACACCGTCTTGCCCACCGGATCGAACTGGACCGAGCAGTCGGCCGGGTCGGCGACCACGGTCACGGGCGAGGAGGCGGTCGCCGCCGCCAGCCGGGGGTTGGCCGCCTCGGTCAGGGCCGAGAACAGCGGGAAATAGGTGGCGGCGGCCAGCAGGCACCCGGCCAGGATGATCGGCTTTCGCCCCACCTTGTCCGACAGCCAGCCCCAGAAGACGAAGAAGGGGGTGGCCAGCAGCAAAGCGACCGCGATCAGGATGTTGGCCAGGGCCGCGTCGACCCGCAGCACCTTCTCCAGGAAGAACAGGGCGTAGAACTGGCCCGTATACCAGACCACCGCCTGGCCGGCGGTCAGCCCGACCAGGGCGATCAGCACCAGTTTCAGATTCGGCCATCGGCCGAAGCTGTCTTTCAGCGGGGTGGGCGATCCCTTGCCTTCGGCCTTCATGCGGGCGAAGGCCGGGCTCTCGGCCAGCCTCAGCCGGATCCACAGGGACACGCCGAGCAGCAGGATCGACACCAGGAAGGGGATGCGCCAGCCCCAGTCCAGGAAGGCCGCCTCGCCCACCGCCAGACGCACGCCCAGGATGACCACCAGGCTGAGCAGCAGGCCCGCCGTCGCCGTGATCTGGATGAAGCTGGTGTAGAAGCCGCGTTTGCCGGGCGGGGCGTGTTCGGCGACATAGGTGGCCGCGCCCCCGTATTCGCCGCCCAGCGCCAGCCCCTGGACCAACCGCATGGCGATCAGGATGACCGGCGCCGCCACGCCGATGGCGGCATAGGAGGGCAACAGGCCGACCACGAAGGTCGACAGCCCCATCAGCAGCATGGTCACCAGAAAGGTGTTCTTCCTGCCCCACAGGTCGCCCAGCCGCCCGAAGAACACCGCGCCGAACGGCCGGACCGCGAAGCCGGCGGCAAACGCCATCAGGGCGAAGATGTAGCCGGTGGTCTCGTTCACGCCCGAGAAGAACTGGGCCGTGATGATCGCCGCCAGCGAGCCGTACAGATAGAAGTCGTACCACTCGATCACCGTGCCCACCGACGACGCCAGGATCACCAGCCGGTCGTCGCGCTTCAGGCCGGGGGCCTGGCTCAGGTCAGCGTCCAAGATGTCGTCTCCGCGCGGGTCGCCGAACGATCGCACGCGGGGACGCAAAGAGAAAAGGCCCGGTGTTTCCACCGGGCCTTCTTTCGTTTCGGCGATGCCGCCTGGATCAGGCGGCTTCGGCTTCTTCGGTTTCCTCGGCCACGGGCTGGTTGGCCTTCTTGGCGCTGAGGGACTTGCCGAGCAG
Source organism: Brevundimonas subvibrioides (assembly GCA_002280475.1). GTDB lineage: Bacteria > Pseudomonadota > Alphaproteobacteria > Caulobacterales > Caulobacteraceae > Brevundimonas > Brevundimonas aurifodinae. The sequence continues at coordinate 7,828 of NCEB01000031.1, read as the reverse complement.
GGCGACGGCCGCGTCCTTGTCGATGCGGTTGGCGGCGGCGACCTCGCGGGCCATGCGGTCCAGCGCCGATTCATAAAGCTGGCGCTCCGAGTAGGACTGTTCCGGCTGGGTCTCGGCGCGGTGCAGGTCGCGGACCACTTCGGCGATCGAGATCAGGTCGCCAGAGTTGATCTTGGCCTCGTACTCCTGGGCGCGACGCGACCACATGGTGCGCTTGATGCGGGCGCGACCCTTGAGCACCGTCAGGGCCTTGGACACGGTGTCCTCGGCCGCCAGGGTGCGCAGGCCGGCGGTCTTGGCCTTCCTGGTGGGGACACGCAGGGTCATCTTCTCGTGGTCGAAGGTCACGACGTAGACCTCCAGAGACATGCCCGCGACTTCCTGGGTCTCGATGGCCGCGACCTTGCCGACGCCGTGCGCCGGATAGACGACGGCGTCGCCAACCTTGAACTCCAGACCGGTCTTGTTCGTCATGTCATTCCTTTCCCGGACGCAGGGACGGAGAGACGCGAAGGCGCGACGGCAATTGCTCTCAGGCCCGGCGACGAGGGGTTCGCCGATGCGTGAAATCAGTCGTCAGTCGCGGAAACGGATCACCCAACCTCTGGCCGATCCCGCCTTCATGGGCGGGATTCTGTCGCAAACGCGGGCGGCGCGCAGAAAACGCAGACCGCCCGACCCAATGTCAGCAACCTATCACAAAAATGCGGAATTTCAAAACGTCGCGTGCGGATGCGGCGCCGTCCGTCGGATTCCCGAACCGGAACCAGACGGATCCTAGGAGCCCTTGCCGGGCTCCGGCGAGAAGTATTTCTCGAACTTGCCATTCTCGCGCTCGAACTGCTCGCGGTCGGCGGGGGGCGTGCCCTTGACGGTGATGTTGGGCCAGACGCGGGCGTACTGGGCGTTGATCTGCAGCCACTTGCCGTCCGGCTCGTCCTCGGTGTCGGGCTTGATGGCGTCGACGGGGCATTCGGGCTCGCACACGCCGCAGTCGATGCATTCGTCGGGCGCGATGGCCAGGAAGTTCTCGCCCTCGTAGAAGCAGTCCACGGGGCAGACCTCCACGCAGTCCATGAACTTACATTTCACGCAGGCGTCGGTGACGATGTAGGTCATGGGCGGGCGGGTCGGTCCTTGAGGCTCAGCGGTTCCGGAGATGGCCGGGCGCGGGCGGACTGTCAACCGATGCGAGGTCGCGGCGCCTTGCGGAACGACGATCCCGTCCCAACTGTTACCGACACGGCTGCGGATTGGCGCGGTCGATCCATCCCGCCGACCGGAGAGACCCATGACCGTATCCAAGTTCCGCCCCAGCCGCCTGGCGCTCGTCGTCGCCGCCGCCGTGACCCTGACCGGCGGGGCCGTGGTGGCCCAGGCCGCCCTGACGCAGAACCCGGCAGAGGTGCGCGCCGGCGACTACGCTCTCGATTCCAGCCACGGCAAGATCACCTGGTCGGTCGATCATCTGGGCTTCTCGACCTACTACGGCCAGTTCGTGAATGTGCAGGCGCAGCTGACGCTGGACCCGGCCAATCCGTCGGCCAGCACCCTGACGGCGACCATCCCCCTGACCGACGTCGCGCCAAACGACGACCGGCTGAAGGCGCATCTGCAGACGGCGGACTTCTTCGACACGGCCAACCATCCGACGGCGACGTTCGTGTCGCGCTCGGTGACGGTCGACGCCGATGATCCCAACGAGGCCACTGTGGTCGGCGACCTGACGCTGCGCGGCGTCACGCGCCCGGTGACGATCGAGGTCGAGTTCAACCAGGCCGGCACCGCCATGGGCGCCTACAAGACCGGGTTCGACGGCGAGGCGACGATCAAGCGGTCGGAGTTCGGCATCGACTACGCCTTGCCGGCGATCTCCGACGAGGTCGAACTGCACATCGAGGGCGAGTTCAACATCGTCGTGTGAGGGACTTCAGGCGCGCCCTTCGTCGCCGGACAGGCGATAGAGGGCCCGCGCCTCGGCCGGGGGGCCACGCCGGTCCCCCAGCCCCTCGACCGTCAGCTCTATGACGCGGCCCGACAGGGCGAACACCAGGCCGTCGCCGACGTGGACCGATCGGCTGGGCTTGTCGAGGCGCACCTGGGCCCCGTTGTGCGTCAGCCGGACGGCGCCCCGCTCGACCAGGGCGGCGGCGAGACCGCGCGTCTTGGCGAAACGGGCGCGCCACAGCCAGACGTCGATGCGGCAGGCCTCGCTCAAACGGAGCGGGCCTTCCGGCGCGGCCTCTTCCGCCTGACCGAAGCGGGCGGCGCGGTCAGTGCGGCGAGGGCGGCGAAGGGCGAATCCTTCGGAGGCGCGACCGGACGGTCGGAGCGGTCGGGCTGTTTGGCGCGGGGCACCCGAAGCGCGCCGAGGATGGCCCTGGCCTCGGCGGTGGTCCAGCCGAGGTCGGCGAGGGCGGCGTCGGGCAGGTCGGCCGTGCGCGCGGTGCGCCTGTGTTCGGCGAGGCGTTCGAGGGTTTCGACGGGCGCGGCGACGCGGCCGATGGCGCGCAGGCCATGGGCAGACAGGGCGCGGGGGCTGGGCGGCGGGTCGGGGATGACCGTCAGGCCCTCGGCGCGGGGGTGGAAGGGCTCGTCGGCGACGAAGGCCTGGGCCAGGGCACGACCGCGGGGCTTGAGCACGCCGGGCAGCCAGACGGAGTGGACCCCGACGCGGACGGCGAAGGTCTTGAGCGTGCGGCGCTCGGCGTGACTGAGGGCGGCGAGATCGCGTTCAACCTCGCGGCGGTCGATGACGCCGCCGGCCTCGACCAGGCGGAAGGCGAGGCCGCGCGGCAGGCCGGTCAGGGTGCCGGTCTCGATGGCGGTCTTGAGGCGACGCAAATCGCGCAGCGCCCGGCCGGCCTCGGAGGACAGGAAGGCCTCGATCCGGCGCTGGGCGCGGTCGCGGGCGGCCTGGGGGCCGAGGTCGCCGATCAGGCGGATGCGGGGGCTGAAGGGATCGCCGCCGATGATCCGGGCCGCGAGCGCGCCCTGCCAGAGAACGTCGCCGTCCGGCGACACGGTGAAGGCCGTGTCGGCGTCGGCGGCGAGGCGGCCGAGGCGGCGCGCGATCTCTGGCCCGACGGCGCGGAGCGCCGCGGTCTTCAGCGTTCGGTCGGCCAGTGCCGAGCCTCCGGACGACGGGGCGAAGCGGACGCCCTCCAGATGGCCCACGGCCTCGCCGTCCACGGTGACGACGCCGTCGCCCGCGACCTCGGCCAGGCTCGCCTCGCGGTCGTGCAGGGAGCGTATCAGGGCGGTGGTCTTGCGGTCCACGAAGCGGGCCGTCAGCCGTTCATGCAGCACGTCGGAGAGGCGGTCTTCGAGGGCCCGGGTCCGCTCGCGCCAGCCCTTGGCGTCAGCGACCCAGTCGGGGCGGTTGGCGATGTAGGACAGGGTGCGCACCCCCGCGAGCCGCGCCGACAGCTGGTCGATCTGGCCGTCGTCGCGATCGACCTCGGCGAAGCGGGGCGCGAACCAGTCGTCGGTCAGGCGACCGCGCTTGCCGGTCAGGGCCATGAAGACGTCGCGCGACAGGCGGGCGTGCTCGTCCAGCGTCGTCTTCTGGAAGTCCGGCAGCTGGCAGGCCTCCCACAGGCGCATGATGGTGGCCTCGCCCGTCACCCCGAAGGTGCCGTCGCGGATGTGGCGGCCGGCGCGGCCGGCGATCTGGGCGATCTCGTGGGCGTGGAGCCAGCGGGTGCGGCGGCCGTCGAACTTCCTCAGGCCGGCGAAGGCGACATGGTCGACGTCCATGTTCAGCCCCATGCCGATGGCGTCGGTGGCGACCAGGAAGTCGACCTCGCCGGACTGGAACAGGGCCACCTGGGCGTTGCGGGTCCGGGGACTGAGGCTGCCCATGACCACGGCCGCCCCGCCCCTCTGGCGCCGGATCAGCTCGGCGATGGCGTAGACCTGCTCGGTCGAGAAGGCGACGATGGCGCTGCGGCGGGGCAGGCGGGTCAGCTTTTTCGACCCGGCGTAGGTCAGGCTGGACAGGCGTTCGCGCGACACGATCTCCACATCGGGGATCAGGCGGCGGATCAGGGGGGCCAGGGTGGAGGCCCCCAGGAACATGGTCTCGAACCGGCCGCGCGCGTGCAGCAGGCGGCTGGTGAAGACATGGCCGCGCTCGGGGTCGGCGGCCAGCTGGATTTCATCGACGGCCAGGAACTCGACCTCGCGCTCCATCGGCATGGCCTCGACCGTGCAGACGAAATAGACCGGCCGGGGCGGGATGATCTTCTCCTCGCCGGTGATCAGGGCGACCGAGGCCTGGCCCCGGGCGCGCACGATCCGCTCATAGACCTCGCGCGCCAGCAGGCGCAGCGGCAGGCCGATCATGCCCGAGGCATGACCCAGCATCCGTTCGACCGCCAGATGGGTCTTGCCGGTGTTGGTCGGCCCCAGGACCGCCACGACGCGGGAGGGGGCCTGGCCTGCGGAACGGTCGCTCATGATGCGACCAAGGTGGCGATTCGCCGGGGGGGCGGCAAGCGTGGCGGATCAGCCCGCCTGGACGGCCGCGCCGATCAGGACGGCGTTCAGGACCAGATAGACGATCGAGCCGGACAGGAAGAACCGCTTGTCCCAGCGCCGCACCCGCGCCGAGCCCCAGCCGTTGCGCGTCAGGATCGTCCAGGCCGCCGCCGCCGCGATGGCCAGAACGGCGAAGAACAGGGCCAGCAGGTGGATGTTGTCCATCAGTCCCAGCCCGCCCGTCTCGCCGACCACGTCCTCGACCGAGCGCATGTTCAGGACGATGGCGAACAGCACCCCCGCCAGCAGGCCCAGGCGCGGACTGAGGTAGAGCCCCTCCTCGTCGTGCATCAGGAAGGTCAGCAGGGTCAGCATGGAAGCGATGTAGAGTGGCGCGACCAGCTTCCAGAAGGTCCACAGGTCCGCCCGTTCGATGTCGATCACGATCTCCAGATGCGGATAGATGGTGGTGACATCATCGGGCAGGCTGGGGTCGCCGAAGGCGGTCGTATAGACCTCCTCACGCGCCTGGACGGCGAAACCGGTGACGCGCCAGCCGTCGACCGCCAGGGTGCGCGAGACCGACGAGCGGCGGTCGTCGGCCACATACTGCAGGGTGGTGGCGTCGTCGGCCGTGTCTTCCACGATCATACGCAGGGTGTGGCGGTCGAAGGGATAGTTGCGGACGTCGAGGGACTGGCGATAGACGCCGGCGACCTTGCGTTGGGACCACAGACCGAACGGTGTCGGGTCGGCGTATTCCAGGGACTGGACCTGCTCATGGGCGTTCAGCCATTCGGCGGTCTGGAGCGCGTTGCGATCGCCGGTGCAGACGCTCCACGCCCAGACGTCCGCGCCGAAGCGCCCCGCCCGGGTGTCGATGTCGTAGAGGTCGCCCAGATAGACCCCCATCGAGCAGACGCTCTGGACCGGGCGCGGATCGGCGGCGGTCTGGCGCGCGGCGGCGGGGGCCGCGAGCCCCATCAGCCCGGCGCACAGGATGATCGCCCAGAACCGCATGCATCCCCCGAAGACGAAGCGGGACTGTTCCGCGTCCGAAGCGGATGCGCAAGCGCCGCCCGGGGTCGCGGTCAGTGGGCCGTCAGCATCGCCTCGATCTGACCGAGGCGTTCCTTGCCGAAGAACATCTCGCCCTCGACGTAGAAGGTGGGCGAGCCGAAGGCCCCGCGCGCGACCGCCGCCGCCGTGTTGTCGGCCAGGCGGGCCTTGACGGCGTCGGTCTGGGCCAGGGTCAGCAGGCGCTCGGCGTCGAGGCCCGCCTCGGTGATGACGGACGCCAGGACGGCTGGGTCGCCCATCTGCAGGCCGCGCTCCCAGAAGCCCGCGGCGACGGCGGTGACATAGGCGTCGAACTCGGGGCCCGGCGCGCAGGCGCAAAGGCCGCGCATGGCGGTCAGGCTGTTGACCGGGAAATGCGGGTTCATCTGGAACTCGGCCAGGCCGTGGGCGGCGATGAAGCGGCGGATCTCCAGCATCTCGTAGTCCAGCTTGCCCTTGATGCCGCCGAAGGCGGTGAAGGGGGCCTGGTTGCCGGTCGCCTTGAAGACGCCGCCCAGAAGGACCGGGATCAGGGTGATCGTCGTGCCCGTTCGCTGGGCCACCGCCGGCAGGGTCCGGTAGGCCAGATAGGCGTTCAGGCTGGCGAAATCGAAGATGAAGTCGATCGTCTTGGCCACTACCAGGTTTCCTTCCAGGGGCGCAGGTCCAGTTCAAAGGTCCAGGCGCTGCGTTGCTGATTGTGGAGCCAGACGTAGTTCTTCGCGATCTCGTCGGGCTTGAGGATGGCGTCGGCGTCCAGCAGGGCCTGGATGTCGGGGGCGATGGCGCGGGCGAAGGTGCCGTCGATCATGCCGTCCACCACGACGTGGGCGACGTGGATGCCCTGTGGCCCCATCTCGCGGGCCAGGCTCTGGGCCAACTGTCGAAGCGCCGCCTTGGCCCCGGCGAAGGCCGAGAAGCCCGCGCCGCCGCGCGTCGAGGCTGTGGCCCCGGTGAACAGGATGGTGCCGCGTCCGCGCGGAGCCATGACACGGGCGGCCTCTCGCCCCGTGAAGAAACCGGCGAGCGCCGCCATCTCCCAGACCTTGGAATAGACCTGGGCGGTGGTGTCGATCACGGAAAAGCGGACGTTGGCCCCGATGTTGAAGACCACGACCTGAAGCGGGCCGATCTCGGCCTCGATTCTGTCGACCAGGCCGACCATCTCGGCCTCGACCCGGGCGTCGACGCCGAAGGCGTGGGCGGTGCCACCGGTGGAGCGGATGGCGGCGGCGACGGCCTCCAGCTGATCCAGGTTGCGGGCCCGGCGGGTCATGCACACCGTCAGGCCCTCGGCCGCGAAGGCCCGGGCGATGGCCGAACCGACGCCGTCTCCGGCACCGACGATCAGGCAGGTGGGGGTGGCCGACATCGATCTCTCCTTGGGAAGAGACCGTTTCATATGAAAACTAAGGCGTCAACGACGCAGGGCCGTCCGCGCCGCGAGATAGAGCAGCAGGCCGAAGGGCCCGGCCATCAGGATGAAGAACAGGCAGGGCAGGACCGCCCAGTGCGGCAGGCCGCGCCGGCCCGCGTCCTCGACCGCCCAGGCCCCGACCCACAGGTCGAAGGCGAGATAGTGGACCCAGCCGACCAGCACGGCCTCCGGTCGGCTGAAGCCCTCTGTCAGGCCGGCGAGCGTGGTCAGGTCGCCCTCGAACCCGCCGCCGGTGACCGCGCGGATCAGAAGCGCCGAATAGGCCACGGCCAGGGCCACACCGATGGTCCGGGCCGCCGCGATGGCCAGAGGGCGGCGCAGCGGCGCCAAGGCCAGGATGATCCAGCCGACGAGAGCGACGGCGTTGGCGAGGCTGAACTGTGTCTCGAGGCTCATGGCGGTGGCTCCGGGGACAGGGCTTAACGCGAGCGAGGCGACCGGCGGAACAGGGCCGAAACGAATCAGGACCGAATCACCGACACGGCCCGATTCGCGATCTGTTCACCCCAAGATATTGTATCTTAAGCCGGATTAACCACAACGACGAAGGTGGCGACAGCGATGATTTCGCGCGGCGGCTTTTCGCAGGCCGCGCGAGCCGCTAGGGGAGCCCTCGACGGCCCCGTAGCTCAGCCGCATAGAGCAAGGCTTTCCTAAAGCCGAGGTCGCAGGTTGGAGTCCTGCCGGGGTCGCCAGTCCGTCTCGTTGAACGTCTGATCGCTTCGCTAGAAGCGGAGTCTGCTATTGGTGGATTTCGTTGAAAAAGGCGGTTGCTCAGATCGGCATCAGCATTGGACGCGCTGACTCGCTCCGACCTCACGCTGGTGCCAGCGTCGACGGTGGGATCAG
>NCEB01000030.1 GCA_002280475.1 Brevundimonas subvibrioides | reverse complement strand
CTTCCGATCAGACCAATCGCGCGGAGCGTCGAGGCGTTCGCGAAACGGTATTTCATTGTCATCCCGGCGACCGCCGGGACGCTCCGCCCGCCCTTCCCACTTCGTGGCATTCGCGCGAGGGCGCCGACGTGCGCGCGTCACACCGGTCATTGCTTGCATTCGAATGCAAAGTGTTTCTCAATACGTCCATGTCCACCCTGTCCGCGATCGCGCCTCTCGCCCAAAGGATCGTCAGATTCAGCGAGTTGATCCCCTGCACGACCGCGTTCATCGATTCGCGGACGCCCGGCTCCGACGCCAAGGAGAACTTCACCATCATCGGGCCGGGGGTCGCGGAGAATCCGGACCAGCACGTCCACATCCGGGAACCGCACGGTTTCAATATCGGAGGTGCGCGCCAACCGCCTCACTGCCTGAACTCCCAGCATTTTCACGAGACGGCGGAGGTCTTCTTCGTCCACTCCGGCCGCTGGGCCTTTCGGACCGGCGAGCGGGCGGACGAGGGCGAGGTGATCCTCCATCCCGGCGACACCATCTCGATCCCGGTCCATGTGTTCCGGGGTTTCGAGAACGTGGGCGACGGGCCCGGCTTTCTCTACGCGGTCCTGGGCGGTGACGATCCCGGCCGGGTCGTCTGGGCCCCCGATGTTCTGGTGCGCGCCCGCGGCCACGGCCTGGTCCTGCTTCAAAGCGGCCGGCTGGTGGACACCGTGACGGACCCCGCGCCCGGCGAGGACGATCCCGTGGTGCAGCCCGAGGCCCGATCCGCGCTGGAGCGGATCGTGCGCCATATCGATACCCCGGCGCTGGAGGCGGTCGTCGTCCGCGACGGCGCTCCGGTGGGCGAGGTTCCGGCGACGCCCCCGGGAGTGACTGAACGCGTCGTCATCGGTGGGGCCAACCCGCTCGAGGCGGCGCCCGCCGCTCCGCTCGCCTGGCGGCACGGCTTCGTCTGTCGCCGCGTGCGCCTCGCCCCGGGATCGACGCCGGCGCCGGTCCGCCGGATGGAGCCGGAGGTCATCTTCGTCCAGTCCGGTGACCTGACGATCCGGATCGAGGACGAACAGGCCAATCTGTCGGCAGGCGACACCGTGACCGTCCCGGTGGGCGCCGCGCGGGCGATGGCGTCATCGGCGGGGGCCGACCTGTTCGTCACCCGGGGCGGCGACGCGCCCTATCCGGCCCGGGCCATGGACGCGGGGGCGGTCTGATGCCGAAGACGGCAAGGAGGATCGACGCGTCCGCCGTCTCGCCGTCTCCGGTCGGACGCTCGATCGAGGATCTGCTGACGCCGCGGCCGCGTCGCCAGACCCTGACCGGCTTCGATCCGGACTACAGCGACATCGTCGACTACATCATCCGCTGCACCCACCGGATCTGGGAAGAGAAGAACGTCGGCCTGTGCCGCTCGCATTATGCCCGGGACTGCGCCATCCACACCCTGGCTGGGCCTGTGACCGGCGTCGAGGCGGTGGTGGCCAACACCCTGGCGACCCTGGCCGCCTTTCCCGACCGCAGCCTGATCGGCGAGGACGTGATCTGGAGCGAGGACGCGCCCGGCCTGTTTCACACCTCCCACCGGATCGTCAGCCTGATGACGCATCTGGGCGACGACGCCCTCGGTCCCGCGACGGGCCGGCGGGCCCAGGTCACCACCATCGCCGACTGTCTGGTGCGAGAGAACCGGATCGTCGAGGAGTGGCTGGTCCGCGACAACGCCCAGCTGGTGCGCCAGCTGGGGCTCGATCCCTGGACCGTCGCACGGGCCCAGGCCGAGGCGGACCGGGCGCTGGATCCTGCATCGCACGGCTGGCGAACGGCCGAGATCGCGCGCGTTCGCGAAGACCGGGCCCTGGTCGCGCCGCCGTCCACCGACCACCCGGCCTTGACACCGGCCGCCATGCTGACGACCGCCGTCAACGAGGCGAACCTGGGCCAGGCGGCGGGGCTGTTGTCGGTGTCCGCCGAAGGCTTCTGGCCTTCGGGTCGCCGGTGGATCGGACGGGGTGGCTGGATCGGCGCGGTGACACAGCTCACCGCAGTCCTCGACGCGCCTCGTCTGGTCATCGACCACTGGGCCGCGACGGCCTTGCCGCACGACGAGGTCGCGGTGGCGCTGCGCTGGTCTCTGGCGGGGCGGCATGTTCGGCCCGGCGTCTATGGCCCGCCGACCGGCCGGGACCTGTTGGTTCTCGGCGTCAGCCACTATCGATCGAGGCAGGGGCGGATCTTGGAGGACGTCACCGTCTTCGATGAGCTGGCGGTGCTTCGCCAACTGGCGGGAGGGCTCGGCGCATGACCGTTCTCGGACGGTTGCTGGGTGGCGAGGGACCCCGCGTGCTCCAGACCTGTCGGTTCGAAGGGCTGGGCGGAGAACTCTACGGCCGCGAGGCGATCGGCGAGGCGTTGAAGGCGCTGACTCCCGGGCCCGCCGCGATCGACGTCGAGACGGGCCGTCTGGGTGTCTGGCTCGACGCGCGTCACGCGCTTGTTGCCGATCTCGCCGGCGGCCTCGTCCAGCGGCTGTGGCTGCTGGGCAAGACGGTCGGACTGTCGCCACCGCCCGCCGTCGATCTGCCTGCCGATCCGGACCTGGCCCAGGCCCACGGCGGCGTGCGGTTCGATCCGGCCGATCATCCCGAGCTCCAGGCCGGTGACGCCGATGGTCTGCTCTCGAGCGCGGCGGATTGGCCGTCCTCCGAGGTGTCGGCCCCCCGACCCGCGATTCTCCGGGCGGCTTCATTCGGCCCGGTCGCCGTCGCCCTCCTGCGGCTGGAGGGCGAGGCAGGGCAGGGGCCTCCTCGCCCGGTCGCCTTCAACGCCCTGATCGTCGCCGACGCGGACGGCGGCGAGCGGCGGTTGGACGTCGCGGGGCGGGCTCAGGCCCTTGCGCGCGCCTGGTCGCCCCGGCTGTGACGGGCTCACGCCGCCCGAACGCCGCCCAGTGTGCCAGTTTGGCGACAGGTTCGCTGCATTCGAATGCAAATAGCGTGGACAAGCTACGCATTCGAATGCAGTCTCGCATTCTCTGATCTGGAGCGGATTGCCGAGGGGGCTTGAAGACGATGGTGAACAGGTACGGATTGACGAGCGTTTCGATCGCGGTTCTGGCCCTGGCGGCCTCGCCAACCTGGGCCCAGACGGTCCAGGATCCCGAGACCTCGACCGTCGAGGACATCGTGGTCACCGCCCAGCGTCGGGCCGAGAATTTGCAGGACGTGCCCGTCGCGGTGACGGCCTTGTCGTCGGAGACGCTGCTGAACAACGACATCCGTGACCTGTCGCGGGTCGAGGTGCTGACGCCCGGCTTCTCGTTCGGACGCTCGGGGTCTGACGCCCGCCCGGCCATCCGGGGTGCGCGAACCGAGAACGTCAGTGTCTCGGGCGATCCGTCGATCGGCTTCTTCAGCGACAACGTCTATCGCAGCCGCGCCTCCCAGGCGAACGAGCCGTTCGTCGACGTGGAGCGGGTCGAAATCCAGCGCGGACCGCAGGGCACGCTCTACGGACGCAACACCTTCGGCGGAAATATCGCCATCACGACCAATGATCCCGACGCCGACTTCGACGCGGGGTTGAGCGCCACGGTCGGCAGCTTCGATCGTCGCCAGGCCGAGGGCTTCGTCAACATCCCGCTCAACGACATGCTCCAGGTCCGGATCGCGGGCCTGCGCGAAACCATGGACGGCTATGTCCGCGGCGCGACCGATGAACTCGACCTGTTCGATCGAGACACCAGCTATGGCCGGATCGGCGTCCGCTTCGCGCCCACGCCCCAGCTCGAGGCGGTTCTGCGCTATTCCCTGTGGAAGGAACAGGGCACGGGTGGCGGCGCCTTCGGCTACCGGGTCGGCGGCAGTCTGATCAATCCGACCACCGGCAACTTCGATCTGAACGGCCAGCCCTACGCCATCCTCTATGACATTCCCCGTACCGGCCGTCCGCTGGTCGAGGGGTTCCCGCTGAACCCCGATCCCCTGTTCTACGCCGGCAACACCAAGGTCGTTCAGGACCTGAGGCAGGAGGCCTTCAGCGCCAACCTGTCCTATGACGCCGGGCCGGTGACCCTGCGCTCTATCACGGGCTACATTGACTATTCCGTGTTCCGCAACGCCGACGGCGACTTTTCGGCCCGCGTCGGCAACATCGACGGCCAGGAAGACCAGCTGGAAAGCTTCAGCCAGGAGTTCCAGATCGCCTCCAACGGCGACGGACCCTTCTCCTGGATCGCGGGCTATTTCTACTTCAACGAAGACGTGACGGCCTCGTTCTTCTCCAGTTGCCCCACCGGCGCACAGAACACGCCAGGCTGCGCCTTCGCGGCCGGCCTGCCCGAAACCACCTCGAACGCGGTGTTCGGCCAGGCGTCCTACTGGATCATCCCCGATCGCCTGCGGATCACCGGCGGCCTGCGCTATACCGAGGACGAAAAGACCATCCGCCGCGCCACCGCCACCACCAACGGCAGCCAGCGGATCACCTCCGTCACCCCGACCGGTCAGGAATTCGACTTCATGTTCGAGGAGACGACGTGGCGGGCGAACGTTGAGTACCACCTCGCTGACCAGAACCTGATCTACGGTACGGTCTCGACCGGTTTCCGGTCGGGCGGGTTCAACAGCGGCTTCTTCACCAACCCGGCCATTCCGGCGTCGTTCGGGCCAGAAACCGTCACCGCCTATGAGATCGGGTCCAAGAACCAGTTCTGGGACAACCGCGTGCGGCTGAACATCTCGGCCTATCGCAACGAGTTCGAGGATCTGCAGGTCCAGAACCAGATCCTGATCGTCACGCCCACGGTCACCACGACGGCCTCGGTCATCCTGAACGCGGCCGAGGCCTACAGCCAGGGCATCGAGGTCGAGTTCGAGGCCGTGCCGATGGACAATCTGAACCTCGCCTTCTCGGCCACCCTGATGGAGGCCAAGTTCGAGGATTATCGCAACGTCCCGGCCCCGGCCAACTACACCGGGCTCCAGGACTATTCCGGCAACGACATCCCCTACAGCCCGAACATCAAGCTGACCGGTCAGGTCAGCTATGACTTCGACCTGGGCGCCAACGGCACCCTGACGCCGCAGGCCACGGTGCTCTATTCCGGCGACTACCAGCTGACCGACACCAACACCGTGCTGGACCGTCAGGACAGCTTCGCCAAGCTGGATCTGCGGCTGAGCTGGGAAGACGTGTCGCGTCGCTACCGGGTCGACGCCTTCGTCAACAACGTCACCGACGAGATCACCCTGAACCGCGCCACCTTCGGCTCGCGCGGGATCCTGCAGAGCTACGACGCGCCGCGCATGTACGGCCTGCGGCTCGGCATCGCCTATTGACCTCTCATCACCCCGATGAGCCTCCGGGGGCGGCTTCGGCCGCCCCCTTTTTTCGCCCGGGGTTCAGAGCCCCGCGTCGGCCCGAAGCCTGACGGCACCGGCGCGGATGAAGGCGTGGTCGGCCCCCAGCAGGAACAGGCTCGCCCCCTGATGCCGCCACATCGGGATCTCGGTCAGGTCGGGCGTGAACATGCCGACGGTCCGTCCGGCGGCGCGGCCGGCGGCCAGGATATCGGCCACCGCCGCCATCACGCGCGGCGCTTTCGGGTCGGTCTCGCCCAACGCCACGGTCAGGTCGATGCGGCCGATGAAGAGGGCGTCCACCCCGTCCACCGCCGCGATGGCGTCCAGGTGCTCCAGCGCCTCGACGTCCTCGATCTGCAGGATGACGCTGGTCTCGGCGCGCGTGGAAACCAGACGCTCGCCGATCGGCGGGCTGACATAACCCGACGCCCGCGTTCCGCCCGCATAGCCCCGCCCGCCCGCGCCGTAGTAACAGGCGCGAACGGCGCTCTTCGCCTCCTCGGGGGAACGGATGTGGGGCACCACGACGCCCGCCGCGCCGAGGTCGAGGGCGGTGAGGATCTCGTGCGGCGCGGCCGAGGCCACACGCACCAGAGCGGGGATGCCGCCCGCCCGCGCCGCCAGGACGCCGCGATCCAGATCGACCCGGTCGAACGGCGCGTGCTCGGCGTCGAGGCACAGACAATCCAGCCCGGTCTGGGTCATCACCTCGACCACCGACGGATGCGGCGTCTTGACGAAGGTGCCCAGCAGGGGCTCGCCGGCGACCAGCCGCGCCTTGAAGTCGGCCGCGACGCTCATCGGGATTTCCACAGCCGGTCCGAGGCGATGGCCGCCCCCTTGACCAGAGCCCCCAGTTTGGCCCAAGCGATCTCCGGGTCGACCGGCCCGAACCCGGCGAAGGTGCCGAAGCCACAATCCGCCCCCGCCAGCACCCGCTCTCGCCCGACCAGATGGGCGTACCGCTCGATCCTCTGGGCGACCAGTTCGGGTTGCTCGATGAAGTTGGTGGTCGAGTCGATCACGCCGGGAATGATGACCAGGTCGTCGGGCAGGTCGTTGTCCTGGAACCAGATCCACTCATGGGCGTGGCGGGGGTTGGCCGCCTCGAACAGGATCGCCCCGACCTTCGCCCGCCGCGCCAGGTTGAACACCGTCTCGAACGGCGCGTCGCAGTGATGCGGCCCCTCGTAGTTGCCCCAGCAGACGTGCATCCGAACCCGGTCGCGCGGCACGTTCGCGAGGGCCGCGTTCAGCGCCTCCAGATGCCCTTCGCAGGCCCGGACATAGTCGGCCTCGGGCAGGTCCTTGAACATCATGTGCCGGCCGACGCCCAGGTCGGGGCTGTCGATCTGGAGCACGAAGCCCGCCCCGACGATGGCCTCGTATTCGGACCGCATGGCCTCAGACAGGGCCGCCAGATAGGCGTCCTGCGTCGGGTAATGGCCGTTGGGCTGGAACAGGGCGATGACACCCGGAGACGCCGCGTTCAGGAAGGCCTCGACCGGCCCGGCTCGGCCCGCGGCCGCCGCCATGTTGGCGATGTCGGCGTTCAGGGGGCCGTCGTCCCTGACCGCGATCGGCCCGACGCACATCGGCCGGCGATAGGTGGGCGTGCCCCCGCCGGACGCCTGACGCGCGAGGAAGCCCGGGAACTGTTCCAGATCCTGCGGGGCGCGGCGCGGGCTGTCGCCGCCGAAGCCGCTGAGCCGGTCCTTCACATAGGTGGCGTAGGAGATCTTGCTCATCTCCCCGTCAGAGACGACGTCCAGCCCGGTCTCGACCTGGCGCGCCACGGCTGTCGAAACCGCCTCGGCCACCACCGCCTCGAAGGCGGCGGCATCGAAGGCCGGGTCCTCGCCCTCGCGCGCGAACAGGCCGTCCGCGACGGCGGCGGGGCGCGGCAGGCTGCCGACATGGGTGGTCAGGATGCGGTCGGTCGAGGTCTTCATGCGGTCTCCAGCTGCCGACACAGGGCGTTGATCTCGGCGGCCACCACGGCGGGCGCCTCCAGCGGAGCCATGTGGCCGCAGTCGGGGACCAGGACGAGGCGGCCGTCCGGCACGGCGGCGGCCAGACGGCGGGCGGCGTCGGGCGGGGCCAGGCCGTCGGCTTCGCCGGTCACGACCGTCACCGGCATGGTAAGGAGGGGCAGCAGGGACGTCGGATCGGGCCGGATCATCAGGGCCTGGACGTGGCGTCGGAACTGCCGCGCGCCGGCCTCCAGCGCCATGTCCGACACCAGACGGCGCTCGGCCTCGTGGACCTCGGGCTCGGCGAAATAGACGGGCTTCAGCTCCTCGCGGACCAGCCGGGCGAAGCCGCCGGCGTCAGCGGTCGCGATCTGGCGGGCGCGGCGTTCGGATCGGTCCGGCGTCTCCGGCTCGGCATGGGTGTCGATCAGCGCCAGGCCCGCGATCCGGCCGGGGGCGCGCGCCGCCGCGACCATCGCCGCCATCCCGCCCATGGAGAAGCCCGCCAGCACGAACCGCTCCGGCCCTTCGGTCAGGATCCTGTCGGCCATGGCCTCGATCGTGTCGTCCTCGGCGAAATCGACCGTCACGACCGGCCCCGCCAGCAGCGGCGTCACCGCCGACCACAGCCGGTCGTCGCACAACAGGCCCGGGGCCAGGACGACCGGGATCATCCCCCGCTCGGGGCCAGCCGGGCGGACCGGCCGGGGACGATCTCGCCGCTGAACAAACGACGCTCCGGTGCCAGGTCCGGGTCCTCGATCCGCGCGAACAGCATCTCCACCGCCGCCGCCGCCAGCGCCCCGATCGGCTGGCGCACCGTGGTCAGCTGATAAGCGAGCCAGCGTCCGGCGTTGAAGCCGTCGAAGCCCGCGACCGAGACGTCCTCGGGCACCTTCAGCCCGTGCTTCAGCCGCGCGGCGTCCATCGCGCCGAGCGCCATGGCGTCGTTGGCGCACAGGACGACGTCGAACTGCTCACCGCCGGCCCAAAGACGCCCGAAGGCCTCGATCCCGCTCTCGTAGCGATAGTCGCCGGGCGTCACCGCCGTGATGCAGCCGCCCAGCCGCTCCAGCGTCGCCCGCGCACCGGCCGCCCGCTGTTGCGCCACCTCGGACCCGTCCGGCCCCGTGATCATGGCGAAGCGGCGATGCCCGGCCTGCCACAGCCGATCGACCAGCCGCCCCTCCCCGTCGGCATGGTCCACGGCGACGGAGTTCCCCGCATGATGCGGCGGCGCGCGGTTGTAGAAGATCACCGGCGTGCGGTGCAGCTCGAAGTCCTCCAGCTGCTCGGCGGTCATGGCGGTCGCGGCGATGACCCCATCGACCTGGAAGCTCCACAGCTGTTCCAGCGCCGCCCTGACCTCGGCCGGGTTCTCTACGGTGATCAGCAGCACCCGGGCGCCGCGTCTGGCGACCTCGGCGGTGATCTCCACCATGATCTCGGGGTAATAGAGGCTGGCCATGGCCGGCAGGATCAGGCCGACCAGGTTCGAGCGCCGCGTGATCAGACCGCGCGCGATGGCGTTCGGGCGATAACCGAGGCTGCGCGCGGCCTCCAGGATGCGTTCGCGGGTCTCGTCCGAGACGCTGCCGCCTGGCGAGAAGGCGCGGCTGACCGCCGACTGGGACACGCCCGCCAGCTTGGCCACGTCGTAGCTGGTGGCGCGTCCGGCGCGCCGATCGGGGTCTCTCGGGGCCATGGGTCTAGGCGGCTTCCTTCTGGCCGTAACGGCGCACCCGGATATCGGCCTGTTCCTTGTGTCCCGCAAATCCTTCCAGCGCGCACAGCCGCGAGCAGTATTCGCCGACCATCACGCTGGCCTCCTCGGTCAGGACCCTCTGATAGGTGCAGGTCTTCATAAATTTGCCCACCCACAGGCCCCCCGTGTAGCGCGCGGAGCGCATTGTCGGCAGGGTGTGGTTGGTGCCGATCACCTTGTCGCCATAGCTGACGTTGGTCAGGTGGCCCAGGAACAGGGCCCCGTAGTTGGTCATATTGGCGAGGAAATAGTCCGGGTCGCGGGTCATGACCTGGACATGCTCGGACGCGATCTGGTCGGCGATCTCGACCATCTCCGCGTCGCTGTCGGCCAGGATGATCTGGCCATAGTCGCGCCAGGCGACCGAGGCGATCGGCGCGGTCGGCAGCCACTTCAGCTGGCGCTCGATGGCCTCGACCGTGTCGTGGGCCAGCTTTTCCGAGGTGGTCAGCAGGATGGCGGGGCTGTTGGGCCCATGCTCGGCCTGGCCCAGCAGGTCGGCGGCGCACAGGTCACCGTCCACGCTGTCGTCTGCGATGACCAGGGTCTCGGTCGGGCCGGCCAGCAGGTCGATGCCGACCCGGCCGAACAGCTGGCGCTTGGCCTCGGCGACATAGGCATTGCCCGGTCCGACCAGCATGTCGACCGGCTCGATATCGCCGCCGGGCGCGCCGACGGCCCCCAGCGCCATCAGCCCGATGGCCTGCACCCCGCCCAGCGCCAGGATGGCGTCCGCGCCGGCCATGTGCTGGGCCACCACGATGGCGGGATTGGCCTGACCGTCATAGGGCGGGGCGGCCGACAGGATGCGCTTGACCCCCGCCACCTTGGCCGTCACCACCCCCATGTGGGCCGAGGCCACCAGCGGATACTTGCCGCCCGGCACATAGGCCCCGACCGCGTTCACCGGCGTGTTCCTGTGGCCCAGGATCACGCCCGGCAGGGTCTCGACCTCAACGTCCCTCAGCGCGTCCTTCTGTATCCGGGCGAAGTTGCGGACCTGGGTTTGGGCGAAGGCGATGTCCTCGATGGTCCGGTCGGACAGGGCGGCGTAGGCGGCCTTGATCTCGTCCTCGCTCAGCCGGAAATCCTCGCGGTCCCATGTGTCGAGGTCGCGGGAATAGCGGCGCACCGCCTCCATGCCCTCGGCCTCGATCTCGCCGAGCATCCGCTCGACGGTCTCGCGCACCCGCGCGCCGTCGGCCTTGACGGCCTCGACCGAGCGGCCTTCCTTCAGCCAACGGGCCATCTGTTCCTCCTCAAGGGCGCTTGCGCGACGCTTCGAATTGAGGTCAGTCTAGGTTTGTTGCATTCGAATGCAAGGGGGTGTTCGAGGCGGCGGGTGGAGGGTGCCATGCAGGTGTCGCGACGATTGGCCATCGCCTCTGGCCTCGCTATCGGAGCCCTGCCCACCGCGAACGCGAGAGCGCAGACCTCCTGGCCCGCCGACTTCCTGTGGGGCACGGCCACGGCCGCCCACCAGATCGAGGGGAACAACGTCAACAGCGACTACTGGGTGCTGGAGACCATCCCCGCTACCAACTTCGTCGATCGCTCGGGCGACACCTGCGACAGCTGGAACCGGTGGCGCGAGGACGTGGCCATCATCCAGGCCCTCGGCCTGACCGCCTATCGCTTCTCGATCGAATGGGCCCGGGTCGAGCCCGAGGACGGCATGATCTCCCACGCCGCCCTCGACCATTACCGCCAGATGTGCGTCGCCTGCCGCGAGGCGGGTATCGAGCCGATCGTGACGCTCCATCACTTCTCCAGCCCGCGATGGTTCGCGGCGCTGGGCGGCTGGGAGGCGGATGAGGCCCCGGCCAAGTTCGCGCGCTATTGCGGGATCGTGGCGGCGGCGCTGGGCGAGCACCTGGCTTACGTCTGCACGATGAACGAGCCGAACGCGCAGGTGACGTCCTATGTGATGCGTGACGACGCCCCCTTCCCGAACGAGGACGAGGTCATCCGCCAGGCGACGAAGGCCGTCGGCTCTGACCGCTGGGGGGCCTATTTCATGGGCAACTCCTTCGCCGTGCGCGACGGATGCCTTCGCGCCCACGCTCTGGCCACCGAGGCCATCAAGACCGCCGCGCCCCATGTGAAGACCGGCCTGACCCTGGCGCTGCAGGACCTGAAGCCCGGCCCCGGCGGCGAGGCCCGCTATCGCCGCATCTTCGACAACGCCCGCGCTCCCTTCTACGCGGCCGCCTCCGGCGACGACTTCATCGGCGTCCAGCCCTATATGCGGCTGATCGTGGGGCCGGACGGCTACCTGCCGACGCCGCCCGGCGTGATCGTCAACCACTCGGGCCGCGACGCCTCGCCCGACGCCCTGACCGCCGTCGTGCGCGAGGTCCGGGCCAACTGCCGCGCGCCGATCATGATCACCGAGAACGGCATCGAGACCGACGACGACACCCTGCGCGTGCGCCACATCAACGAGACCCTGGAGCAGGTCCAGATCTGCCTGACCGAGGGCCTGCTGCTCGGCTACATCCACTGGAGCCTTTTGGACAATTTCGAATGGCGGTCGGGATATGGCCCGCGCTTCGGCCTCTATTCGGTGGACAGGCAGACCTTCGTACGCACGCCCAAGCCGGCGGCCGGTGCCTATCGCGCCATCGTCGCCCG
This sequence comes from Brevundimonas subvibrioides, assembly GCA_002280475.1. Lineage (GTDB taxonomy): Bacteria > Pseudomonadota > Alphaproteobacteria > Caulobacterales > Caulobacteraceae > Brevundimonas > Brevundimonas aurifodinae. Next base: position 10,680 of record NCEB01000030.1, on the reverse strand, counting down.
CGCCCGGGCCAACGGCGCATGAGCGATCTGACGGGCCTGCGCGTCCTGATCACCGGCGCCGGACGGGGCCTCGGCCGCGCCTGCGCCGAGGCGGTGGTCGACGCAGGCGGGGACGTCATCGCCGTCGCCCGCTCTGCCGCCGATCTGGACGATCTGGCCGCCGCGCGTCCGGGCCAGATCGAGCCCTGGGTCATGGACGTCGCCGATTCTGCCTTTCATGCCCGCGTCGCCGCCCTGCCGCGCCTGGACGGCTTCGTGAACAACGCCGGTTTCAACCGGCCCCAGCCCTTCACCCAGGTCGACGTCGAGACCCTGGACGGCATGCTTGCGCTCAACGTCCGCGCCGCCTTTCTGACCGCCCAGGCGGCGGCCAAGGTCATGGTGGCGCAAGGGTCGGGCGTCATCGTCAATATGACCTCCCAGATGGGCCATGTCGGCTCGCCGGGGCGTACCGTCTACTGCCTGACCAAGCACGCGCTGGAGGGCCTGACCAAGGCCGCCGCTGTTGAACTGGCACCCCATGGGGTCCGCGTCGTCAGCCTGGCCCCCACCTTCATCGAGACGCCCATGACCGCCCCCATGCTGGCCGACGAGGCCTTCGGGCGGTTCGTGCTGGACCGCATCCCCCTGGGTCGCGTCGGCACGGCGGCGGAGGTGGCGGGGGCCTGTGTCTTCCTGCTGTCGCCCGCCGCGTCGCTGGTCACGGGCTCCAGCCTGCTGGTCGATGGAGGCTGGACCGCCCAATGAACGATCAAGACCGCAAACGGCTGATCTGGACCCTGTTCCAGCGCCTGGACGCCGCCGACGCAGGTGAGGCCGCCGCCCTGTGGCGCGCGGCGATGACGCCCGACGCCGTCTTCCACGCCGTCCATCCGATGAATGACCTGGCCGGGCCCGAGGGCCTGATCGCCGGTCTGGTCGGGCCGCTGCGCGCCGCCATCCCCGACCTTCAACGTCGGACCTTTGCCCTGATGGCCGGGCGGTTCAGGGACGCCGACTGGGTCTGCGCGCTCGGCGTGTTCGAGGGGACGATGACCGGCCCCTGGCTGGGCATCCCGGCGACCGACGGCCTGGTCAATCTGCGCTTCGGCGAGTTCTACCGGATCGAGGGCGACCGGATCGCCGAGGTCTACGCCATCCACGACCTGATCGACCTGATGCGTCAGGCCGGGATCAACCCTCTGCCCGCGCCGCCCGCCGGCGTCCCCGACATCTTCCCCGCCCCGATCACCCAGGACGGCGTCCGCTTCGATCCCGCGCCGCAATCCGAGACCGACGCCTCGCTGGCCCTGGTCGAGGCCATGATCTTCGGCCTGCACAAGTTCGCCGAGGGCGACCTGAAACGCATGGGCATGGAGCAGTTCTGGAGCCCCCAGATGCTCTGGTACGGCCCCGGCGGTATCGGCTCCAACCGGGGCGTGACCGGCTTTCAGAGGTATCACCAGAGGCCCTTCCTGACCGCCTTCCCCGACCGGGTCGGCGGCAATCATAAGGCCCGCTTCGCCGACGGCACCTATGTCGCCTCGACCGGGTGGCCCAGCATCACCGCCACCCACGCCGGCCCCTGGCTGGGCGTGCCGGGCACCGGTCGTCAGATCACCATGAGAGTCATGGACTGGTGGCGGCGGGACGGGGATGCCCTGAAGGAGAACTGGGTCTTCATCGACGTGCCCCACGTCATGCTGCAATCCGGTCTCGACATCTTCGGAGCACTGAAGTCGGGAGACGCGGCATGACGTTCTCGACCCTCGACTGGACCATCGTCCTGGTCTTCATCGCCGCCAATCTGGTGATGGGCTGGTTCCTCGGTCGCGGCGTCAAGACGGCGAAAGAGTTCAACATCGGCAGCGGCAAGACACCCTGGTGGGCCATCGGCGTCTCGGTGATCGCCACCTACATCAGCGCCCTGTCGTTCCTGGGCGCACCCGCCTGGGCCTATTCCGACGGACTGGCGGCGCTGGCCATCCACCTGAATTATCCGATCGTCATCCTGGGGGTGACGGCGTTCTTTTTGCCCTTCTTCTACAACTCCGGCGTCGCCTCGATCTACGAGTACCAGGAGCGGCGCTTCGGCCCCACGTCGCGGGCCGTGATGTCGACCATCTTCCTGGTCACGCAAGGCCTGTCGACCGGGGCGATCCTCTACGCCACAGCCCTGGTGCTCCAGTTCATCACCGGCATTCCGATCCCCTGGGCGATCGTCGCCATCACCATCCTGGCCCTGATCTACACGACCATGGGCGGCATGCTGGCGGTGATCTGGACCGACGTGTTCCAGGCCGCGGTCCTGTTTGGCGGGGCCATCGTCATCATGATCGCCCTGTTCGTCCTGATGCCCGAACCGATCGGAGAGGTTCTGGCGAACCTGAAGGCGGCGGGCCGGCTCAGCGCCATCGACCTGACGCCGGACCCGACCGTGCCGACCACGATCTGGTCGGGGCTGATCGGGATGACCCTGTTCCACGTCACCGTCTATGGCGCGAACCAGATGATGGTGCAGCGGACGCTCGGCGCGAAATCGATCGGAGACGCCAAGAAATCCTATCTGCTGATGGGGTATGCCGCCTTCCCGATCTATTTCCTGTTCTTCTTCATCGGGGTGCTGGCCTGGGGCTACTATCAGGGCCGTCCGTTCGAGAACACGAACGATATCATCCTTCAGTTCGCGCTGGATTCCGGAATTCCCGGCCTGCTGGGCATCCTCGCGGCCGCCGTGCTGGCGGCGTCGATGTCCACGCTCAGTTCGGCCTTCAACAGCATGGCCACGGCCAGCGTCGTCGACTTCTACGAGCGGTACTTCAGGAAGGGGGCCTCGGACGCCCACTATCTGGCAGCGACGCGTATCATGACCCTGGTCTGGGGCGCGATCATCATCGTGCCGGCCATCCTCTACGCCAACTCGACCGGCTCGATCCTGGAGGTGCTGTCAAAGATCGGCAGCTATTTCGTGGGGGCCAAACTGGGCATGTACGGCCTGGGCTTCTTCTCCAGACACACCACCGAGCGCGGACTACTGGTCGGGGTCTTCGTCGGCTTCGTCGTCATCTGGGCGGTGGCGACCCGGACCGACATCGCCTGGCCCTGGTATTGTCTCATCGGCGGCGGGGCGACGATGGGCGTGGGCTGGATCGCCAGCCGCCTCCTGAGCGGCAAGCAGGCGGACTGGTCGCCCTATTCCATCCCTGGCCAGCGCGCGCGCTTCGAGGCGTCGGGGGCCCCGACCTCGATCGACGGCTGGAGCACGGTCCCGGGCCGGATCGACCCCAGAAGCCTATGGCTGGTGGTTTATCTGGCCGCCACGATCGCAGGCCTGATCGCCCTGGAAGCTCTGGTCTGACGGTCGCCGGAGCGGAATCGGTCAGCGGCCTCGTTCTGGCGCTGAACGGGCGGCGCGTGCGATAGGCAGTCCATCTGGAACGGCGGGACGACAGTTCCTCCGTGAGCCTCAGCCCCTTTCGGTTGGACGCAACGCTTTTTGCGGGTGCGACTTTCGTGGGATTGCACCGGCCGTTCACGCCTTCGCGAGAGTCGACCCCCGGGCGGAACTGGGACAGCTGGAGATGCGGTCATCACAGGGGGCCAGGAACCCGGTGCTCGGGTCCTCCGTTCTGTTTCGAAGTCGCGACCGCCGCGCGGTGGGCGGGTACCAAAGTGAAAGACACGCTCCGAGGATCATGGGTGCCCGATCGCTATCCGGCGCGATGCCGGGATTGCGGTGCGCGGTCTGACCTCATCCTGCGCTGGAACGCGGCCGGTGAGGTCCGGATCGCCTGGGACGGCGTAGCCAGGAGGCAGGTCGATCTGCGCCAGCCTCGCACATCGACGGCGCGCTGTGGCGCTTGCGGATCCACCGAGATCGCGATCGAGGAGGCGGAGATCCGGTAACGCGCGACAGAGGCCGAAGCACGCCTTCGATGACGGCCCGGCATCACTGGCGTCGTCGAAGGCGTCGCTAGCCCTCGGGCCGGTTCCTGGACACGCTGGCCGTTCCTGGGAGAGACGATCGCGAGGGTCGCGAACCAGGGACCGCCTGGGAGAAGGCTTTGGCAAAACCCACGGCCGGGGCTCGCAAGAAAACGGGACCGTTCCGCGCGAGACGGAACGGTCCCCAGTGAGCGGCCGTCAGGAAGGGGTCAAGCAGCCGCGAGCCAGGACCGGACCTGAGTGAGCGCAGTGGCCTCCCAGCCCAGTTCAAGATGATTGACGGCGAGGGTGGCGCTGCCGCCATGGTTGGTCACCCCTACGATGTCGCGGCAACTCTGGATGAACACCACACCATCGGACGGACCCGTGTGCTCGTTGTGCAGCAGGGCGATGTCATTCTGATTGCCGCAAAGATTGTGGATCCGCACGCCGGACGGCGAAGGGGCGTTGCGGATCGTGTTCACGAGGGACGCGCCCAGATAGGCGTCGATTCCGGGTCCGCTGCTGTAGAAGCCCTGGCCGCCGTGAAAAGTGGTGTACCAGTCCTGCTCATAGGTCGGCAGGGCGTAGGTGGCGTCCCAACGCTTCAGCAGCTGGGCAGAGCCCGGGAAGTAGGTCGAGGCATAGGTCCACTCCGCCCCTTCGCGCCATGCGCCGTAGCAGACCAGATAGTCGTGAGGCGTCGGGCCGTTGATGACGCCCCCACATTCTGGATAGACCACCAGGCTGAAGGTCCAGCCGTGGCGGAACGACAGGTCGATGCCGTTGTTGGCGGAGCCGAGCAAGATCAGCCGGCGGATGTCGCCGCGATAGTTGGTTCCCCAGCTCCTGCGGACATTGGAGACATACATGCGAGCATTCGACGCCGCCTTGGACCAGGCCACGACATCGACCTGGGTGGCACCGGTGCGGCTCTTGATGATGGCGATGGCGTCGGCGATCTGTTCGGACCAGAAGTAGCCGTCGCCGTTCTTGTGCGGCAGCCCCAGGGCGAAGACCTTGTATCCCGCGCCCGACAGGGACTGCATCATGCCGGTCGAGGGACACGAGTAGCGCCCGCAGCCATAGGGTCCAGCCTCGTTGGGGTCGGCCCAGGCGACGTCAGCGTCCTGGTTGGCTCCGTGCACCAGCAGCACGGGCACGGGCCGCGTTCCCGTGTTCCAGCCGGGCGCATAATACATCAGGAACTTGGACGAATGCGGCGAGGCGTCGGCGAAATAGGTGGCGCGCTGGCCCGTCTGGTCGCCGCGTCCGTCGGGCGGAAAGGCTTCCTGGGTGAAGGCGCTGGTGGTGTCGCGCCATCGCTCCACCCGCACCCAGCCGTTCTGGATGCCGCTGCTGTAGGTCGCCTCCAGCGTCGTCGGCCCGGCCGTGGCCGGCCCGGCGAGCATGCCGCCCAGTCCCAGCGCCATGGCCAGGGCCGCCAGCAGGCGGTGCCCGGCCGGTCTGGGGTTCTGTCTGCGGATCGTGATCATCGAAGCCTCCTCCCTGTCGGCTCGCGTCGAACCCTGATCAGCCGGCGGGCGAGCCTTGCCGCAGACGGATATCCTCGGCGATTCGACGCCGTGTCGCGTGGCAGACGTCCAGATCGCCGAAGGTCAGAAAGCCGTGGATCGTGCCCCGGACCACCTCGGTCGCGACGGGCGTCCCGGCTGCGTCCAGCCGCCGCGCATAGGCCAGGCCCTCGTCGCGCAGCGGGTCGTGGTCGGCCACGAGGATGTAGGCCGGGGCCAGGCCCGACAGGTCTGGCGCATTGATAGGCGATACGCGAGGATCGCTGGAAACGCCGCCCCCAGCCGCCAGATACCAGGCCAGGGTCCCCGAGATCGCGTCCCGGCTGAGGAACAGGTCGCCGTTCCCGTTGGCCATGCGCGAGGGATAGGCCTCGTGCGGTCGACTGCCGTCGATCACGGGATAGAGCAGATACTGGGCGGCGAGGCGTTGGCCGTGATCCCTTGCATGCTGGGCGACGACCGCCGCCAGATTCCCGCCCGCGCTGTCGCCCATGACCATGATCCGGGCCGGATCGCAGCCCAGGTCGGCGGCGTTCCGCGCCGCCCAGCGCGTCGCCGCCAGCGCGTCGTCGAGGCCCGCAGGAAAGCCGTGCTCAGGCGCGAGACGGTAGTCGATGCTGACGAACACCGCCCCGGACAGACGGCAGAGGGCCCGCATCAGCCCGTCGTAGCAGTCCAGGTCGCCGACCGCCCATCCGCCGCCGTGGAAGAAGACGACCAGGGCCGGGGCCGCGACCGTGGGGGCCTCCGAACTGTAGAGCCGCGCGGGCCGGGCACCGTCGCCCCCGTCGACGGTGATGGCGGTGGCGCAGACTCCGTCCTCGTCCGGAGACGTCCCGGCGAAGGCCTTGAAGATCGTCGCCGCCTGGGTGCGGGCGGCGACCGCGAGGTCGTCGGCCCCACTGATGTCCATCTGACGCGTCATGGCGTTCAGATCCTCGAGCAGGGCCCGGGATTGGGGGTCCAGCATCGTTCGCCTCAGTAGCGCCAGATCACGCGCAGGTCGTAGGTGCGCGGCGCGGCGTAGAAGCCTAGTTGTACCCCCGGGAAATCGGCCAGGTTGAAGCCCTGGACCCGCACCGCCTCGTCCGTTGCATTCTGGACCCCGGCCCGGACCTCCCAAACGCCGTCGGTCGATCGGAGCGCGGCGAAGGCGTTGACGAGGGTGTAGGCCTCCTGGCGCAGGATCGGCGAGTCCGTGATCTCGGTCGCGATCTCGCTGCGGTATCCGGCGTCGCCGTGCAGCACCAGCGTCAGGCCGTTGTCCAGCGGCTGCTCCCAGGTCGCGGCCAGGCTGGCGTTGACCTCGGGGCTATTGACCAGGGCTCGGTCGCTGACGTCGGTCGCGACGCCGCCGACCAGGATGTCGAACTCGTCGTACTGAGCGTCCAGCAGTCCCAGAGAAGCGTTGATCGACAGCTGGTCGGTCGGGCGAGCCGCAAGCTCGAACTCCAGCCCCTGGATGGTCGCCGCCGCCGCATTGGTGAACAGGCTGACGAACACGCCCGTGACCGGATCAGAGCCGAAGCTCGTCACCTGGATGTCGGTGTAGTCGTTGTAGAAATAGGCGGCGTTGAAGATCAGCCGGCCGTCCATGCCGGTGATCTTGGCCCCGGCCTCATAGCTCCAGACGAACTCCGGCCGGAAGGGCTCGAAAGAGAAGTCGTTGGTCGCGCGACCGTCGAAGCCGCCGCTCTTGAACCCGCGCGAGGCCGAGGCATACAGGAGCAGGTCGTCGTTGGGCGAGTAGGCCAGCGACACCTTGGGCGTGAAGGCGTCGAAGTCCTCATCGCCCGTGATCGGCGTTCCCGCCGTCCCCTGTCCGGCCAGGAACGGCGGCGTGTTGTCGATCACCGATACGGTCGGATCGAAGAAGTTCTCGAACCGCCGCGTCGAGGACTTCTCCTCTGTGGTGTAGCGCAGGCCCGCTCCGATCGAGAGCCGTTCGGTCAGGTCATAGGAAACGTCCGCGAAGATGGCCCAGGACTCCGTGTCCTGGCGCGTATCCGCGAGGCTGGACGTCTGGAAGCCGAAGACGGTGACCGGAAAGCCGAAGATGGTCGCACCACCGTTGTCGACGCCGGAGAAGGTCGTGTCCTCGTCCTTGAAGTAATAGACGCCGGCCGTGCCGGTGAACCGCCCGCCGGCGTCATAGCTGGCGCGGAACTCCTGACTGAACTGGGTCTGGTCCTGAAGCAGCAGGATGTCCAGGATCGGCAGGGGCGAACCGTCCGCGTCCAGGTTCAGGTCGAAATCCAGCTCTCGATAGGCGGTGATCGATTCCAGCGTCACCGCGTCCGACATGTCGTAGCGCACCGTGACCGAGGCGCCGTATCCGGTCAGGTCCGACAGGCCGTTGGCGTTGACGTCGACCTCATAGGGGTCGGTCGCTGCGGGAAAGGTGACCAACGTCCCGTTGGTCAGGGCCCCGGTCAGGGCTGTCTCGCGCACGGGGCTGCGCGAGGTGTCAGGGCGGTCGCGCTTGGCGTCCACGCTTAACAGAACCTGCAGCCGGTCGCTGGGCGTCCAGTCCAGGGCGATGCGGCCCGCCAGGCTGTTCTGGTCGCCGTCGTCCTGGCCGTCGATGGAGTTCTCGGCATACCCCTCGCGCTCGGACCAGGCGAAGGCGATCTTGCCGTTCAGCACGCCGTCGATCAGCGGACCGCCGAGACGCCCCTTCAGGATACGGGCGTCATAGTTGCCGATCCCGGCCTCCAGATAGGCGTCGGGCGTGGAGGGCGGGGGCGACGAGACGAACTTGACCGCCCCGCCGATGGTGTTGCGGCCATACAGCGTCCCCTGGGGCCCGCGCAGCACCTCGATGCGATCGACGTCGAACAGCTCCAGGAAGGCCGCCTGCGACCGGGCGATGAAGACGTCGTCGACATAGATGCCCACGCCCGGATCGGCGAAGGCCAGCGAGTCGTTCTGGCCCACTCCGCGCAGATAGACGACGGCATTGGCCCCATCGCCCCTGTCCAGATAGAGGTTCGGCACCGAATACTGGATGCCCGAGATGTCGTCGGCCTGCAGGTCCGACAGCCGCTCCTCGCTGAATGCCGAGACGGCGACCGGCACGTCCTGCAACGATTCCGCGCGGCGTCGCGCCGTCACCACGATCTCGTCCAACTGGGTCTCGCCGGTCTGGGCCGAGGTGGCCTCCTGGGCGTGGACCCCGGTCGCCGTCGTCAGCGCCGCCAGCGAACAGGCCCCCAGCAGAAGCGCGCGGCCCCAGCCGCCGGCGCGCCCATGGCGCGGATGTGCCTTGGTGATCCTCATGGTTCCCGTCCCTCTGTCTCGGCCGCCGATCTAAGTCGGCGTTATGCGATGACGATGCGAGGGCCCTGGCTTTCGGTCTATGACCGCCGCGTTCAATCGTTCAGGACAAATTCGCTCACAGCGGGACGCCAGCCGGCGGGCGTCACTCCGTTCCACGCCTTGAACGCGCGAGCGAAGCTGCGGCTGTCGGAGAAGCCCAGGGTCTCGGCCACGTCGGTCGGATGGCGGTGGGCCGCCAGCATCTGCTTGGCCCGGTCGTTCAGGCCCTGGGCGCGCAACTGGCGAAAGCCGGTTCCGGCCTGGGTCAGGCGTCGGCGAAGCGTGGCCACGCTGACCCCCAGTCGCTGGGCCGCCTCGGCCTGGTCGTCTATGCCGGCCGTGATGACGTCGCCGACCCGCCGGATGAAGTCGGTCGTGTCGGCGGCCTGTTCCCGCTCGAGGATCATCGCCTCCACAGCCGCATAGACGTCGACCGCGCGTCCCTTCCTGTGGGCCAGGGCGACGGGTATCTCGCCGGTGTCGAGATCGTACTCCAGGGCATAGACCGAGCCGCCCGTCTTCACCGGCGTCGTCCAGAACGACAGAAATCCGTCAGAAGCGGTGCGGCGCGGCCGGCGCGTCCTCACGCTCCGCAGGCTCGAGCTCAGGTCCCGACCGGCCGCCAGGGACAGCATGGCGTGCAGGAAGATCAGCACCCCCTCCATCGTCGCATAGGCCGCAGGCGAGTTCGCGGGAAAGGCATAGGGAAAATCATGATCGTCGATGACGTAGACCAGGCCATGGCGGCGGCGCTCAACGCGATTGAAGTGACCCCCGTGAACCAGGTTGTAGGCGCGCGCGATCCGTCTCATGGCTTCCTGCACATGCCCCGCGTCGGCCAGGGTCTCGACAACGAAGTCGGTGGTTCCGACCGCGAGGGGACGGAGCGAGAGGTGACAGGTTTCGTCGCCCGCCTTTAGTGAAAGTCGCTGCAGCAGGCGGAAATGCTCCACCAGCGGCAGGGGACCCACCGGCGCGGCCATGTCCAGCGTGTCGGCGAAGCGCCAGAGCGGTGCCACGTCATCGCTTTCAATCGTCAGGCGATCAGGATCGACAAGGACGGCTGCCATCGTGTGACGCTGTCAACTTCGGACCGGGGATGCAATGGCTTACCGGAGCGCACGGCAGGGTCGGCCTCGGGGAGGTCGTCGTACTCGCCTGACAAAGACCCTGTCTTTCGCTCAACCCTTGCGGGTCGAACGGGGATCGCGGGAACGCTCACCAACCGCCGTGACGTCACTCGCGATGAACTTGTGACTTTATTGAAGGACGATGGTGGGTGATGTAGGGCTGCCCGCCAGTACAGCATTATCAATGACTTCCGACGAGAATTATCCCAAAATTCGCACAAGTTTTGTAAAGGTTTCCAATTGATCTACGGCCTGATCGCGTCTTGTAAACCAGGCAAGTTTGTCACGCCACGGCGTCAGTAGATCTTGTTCAGGCTGACGCCCTCGCGCTCCAGCAAGATGCCCAGCCGCCGGTAGCCGAACCGACGACGCTCTCCGGCCAGGCTCCGCAGGCGTTCGCGCACCTCTGCGTCGCCAGGCTCAGGCGCGCGGCGCACCGTCTTGGGATCGACCTCGACCAGCCCACAGGCCCGCCGCTGCGAGTAGCCGCGCTCCGCCATGAGGCGAAGCGCGGCTTCCCGGCGAACAGCGGGCCCGGTCAGTTTTTTCCCAGGAGATCCTTCAGCGCCGACACGTCCAGCATCGACTCCGCCAGCAGCTTCTTCAGCCGCCGGTTCTCGTCCTCAAGCGCCTTCAGCTTCTTGGCGTCCGAGACGCTCATCCCGCTGTATTTGGCCTTCCACCGATAGAAGGTTTGCTCGCTGATCCCGTGCCGCCGGCAGACCTCCGCCGTCGCACCGCCAGCCTCCTGTTCGCGCAGCACGCCTATGATCTGCGCCTCGGTGAACCTGCTC
>NCEB01000029.1 GCA_002280475.1 Brevundimonas subvibrioides | reverse complement strand
GTTCACGCCCGTCGTCGAAGACTCGGCGTTGATGTCGTCCATCTGGTGAACGCCCGCGTCAATCGCGCCGTACCAGCCATCCGGCTCAGCCGAAGCAGCACCAGCCGACAGGGCGAGAGCCGCCGCCGCACTGGTCGCCAGGAACAAGGTCTTGAAACGCATGGGTGTGAGCCCTCCGCAGCCACAATTGATCTTCTGGGGCGGTCTCACCGCCTTGCGGGCGTCATAACAGCGTTGCCGCATCAGGTCGATAGGTTCCCTCCGATACCCCACGGTCGCGCAGGAAGCGTGATGTTGAAGCTACAGACGAATTCCGCCCCGCCATCGGCGCCCAGAGCCCCAAGCCAGCCTGGGCCGGACCCACGACGGCTTTCTCGTCCCCGCGAACCTGTCTAAGCCAGACCCATGAGCCAGACGAATTCGACCTGCGAGATCATCGCCGAGGCGGGCGTCAATCACGACGGCGTGGAAGCCGACGCCCTGCGGCTGGTCCAGGCCGCCGCCGAGGCCGGCGCGCCGACGGTGAAGTTCCAGACCTTCGACGCCGACGAACTGGCCACGTCGGACGCCCCGACCGCCGCCTATCAGGCTGCGGCCGGCGAGGGCGGACATCAGACGGGCATGCTGCGACGGCTGGCGCTGCCCATGACCGCCTGGGGCCGGATCGCGCGTGAGGCCGAGGCCTGCGGCATCGCCTTCCTGTCGACCCCGTTCGACATCGGGTCCGCCCGGTTTCTGGTCGACGAGCTCGGCATGGGCCGGATCAAGGTCGGCTCCGGGGAACTGACCAACCTGCCCTTTCTGCTGGATCTCGCCCGGCTCGGCCGGCCGCTGATCCTTTCGACGGGCATGGCCACCCTGCAGGAGGTCAGGGACGCGCTGGGGACGGTCGTGTTCGGCCGCCTGGCCGAATCGACGGCCAGACCCTCGCTGTCGGCGGTGCGCGAGGCCTTGACGCTGTCGGACGCGGAGACGGTCCTGGCGGACACCATGGTCCTGCAGTGCGTCACGGCCTATCCGGCCCCCCACGACCAGGCCAATCTGAGGGTCATCGACACCTACGGCGCGCTGGGGGTCGTTCCCGGCCTGTCGGACCACACCCTGGGCATCGAGGTCGCCCTGGCCGCCGTGGCGCGAGGCGCGCGGGTGATCGAGAAGCATCTGACGCTGGACCGGGGTCGGCCGGGGCCGGACCACAAGGCGTCCTTGGAACCCGCCGAGATGGCCGCCATGGTCCTCGGGGCCCGCCGGGTCACAGAGGCCCTGGGATCGGCCGACAAGGGTCCGGTCGAGGCCGAACGGATCAATATGGCCGTCGCGCGCAGACGCCTGGTCGCCACCCAGGCCATCCGCGCGGGGGAGGTCGTGGGTCCCCATAATGTCGCCGCGCGACGGGCCGGCGGCGGCGCGGAGCCGGCGCGGCTCTGGGAGATCACCGGCCGACCGGCCGACCGGGATTATGCGGTCGGCGCGTGGATCGAGGCGTGACGCGGATCGGCGTCTTCACCGGGACGCGCGCCGAGTACGGCCTGCTGCGGCCTGTGCTGGAGGCTCTGGACAGCTCGAACAGGCTCGAGTCCCGGCTCATCGTCGGCGGGACACATCTGTCGCCGGCGCACGGACGAACGGTTTCGGACATCGAGGCGGACGGGCGCCAGATCGACGCCACCGTGCCGGTGCCCCTGGCGGGAGACGACGGGGCCTCGGTGGCCACTGACATGGCCGCGACCCTGGCGGGCGTGGCCCGGGCCTATGCCGCTCTCGCGCTGGACGCCGTCATGGTGCTGGGCGACCGGACCGAGGTGCTGGCCGCCGCCTGCGCCGCCGTGCCCCTGAGACTGCCGATCCTGCATCTGGAGGGAGGGCACCGGACGGCGGGGGCGATCGACGATTCCATCCGTCATGCCGTGACCAAGCTCGCCGCCCTGCATTTCACCGCCGCCGAACCCTATCGCCAACGTATCCTGCAGATGGGGGAGGCCCCGGAGCGGGTGTTCACGGTGGGATCCACGGGGGTCGACACCCTGATGGCCCTGGGTCGAGCCGCGCCCGCCGATGTCGAGGCTCTGGACGGACTGGATCTGTCCAAGGGCTTCGTCCTGGCGACCTTTCATCCGGAGACCCTGGGCGAAGACACGCCGGAAGATCAGATCACCGCATTCCTGGACGGCCTGCGGAGCGTATCGGATCGCCCGATCCTGATGACCCAGCCCAATGCGGACGCGGGCGCGGGTGCCATACGGGCCGCGCTTTCGGCCTTCGCCGCGGAACGGTCCGGGCAGGTGCGGCTGGTCGAATCGCTGGGCGCGCGCGGCTATGCGGCGGCCCTGACCGCCTGCGATGTGGTGGTCGGCAACTCGTCCAGCGGCGTGATCGAGGCCCCGGCCGCCGGTGTGCCCTCGGTCAATGTCGGTCGCCGACAGGACGGCCGTCTGAAGCCCGCCAGCGTGATCGACTGCGCGCTGGAGCCCGGAGCGATTCGCACGGCGCTGTCCAAGGCCCTGACGCCCGCGTTCGGCGCGGCGGCGCGGGCGCTGCCGCCTATGTTCGGGGACGGGACGGCAGGCCGCCGGATCGTGGACATCCTGGAGCGGACGGATCTGACGGGACTGGCGCGCAAGCCCTTCGTCGATTTTCGCTAGCGCCGGATACTGTCGAGCGGCGCGGCCCCCTCGCCGCGCACATGGGGCCACAGCGCCTCGCAGACGGTGAAGTCGAAGGCCGTGTCGACGTCCCAGCCCCGTTCCGGCGGCATCAGCCACCCCCGGGTACCGGATCCCTGAAAGGTGCGGGATTTCAGCAAGACCTCGGGTCGGCCGACATAGACCGCGCCATTGATGACGACCGGCTCGTCCGGTCGGGCCGCGTCGGCGCGCAAGGTGCCGTCGGGGGTCAGGCGGCCGTAGAAGGTCTGGGGCTTGAGAACGGGCGAAACGCCGATGACGGCAGGAGCGCCCGTGTCGTGACAGAGCCGGACCGCGCCGTCGATGTCAGCCCCCAGACGCAGGGGCGACGTCGGCTGGAGCAGCACGACATAGTCCCAGCGCCCCTCGATCTGCTCCAGGGCGTGCTCGATCGCGTCGATCACGGACGCCGTTGGACCTGACAAGGCGGCCGGACGGCGGAAGGGGGGCGCAAAGCCCAGGTCCGTCGCGATGCCGGCCACCGCCTCGTCGTCGGTGGACACCACGACCTGGTCCAGCACGGTGGACTCGCGGCAGGCCTCGAGCGTCCAGGCCACCATGGGACGGCCCGCGAGATCACGCGTGTTCTTGCCGGGCAGCCCCTGGGACCCGGCCCTCGCAGGGACCAGACCCAGCACCCGGCCGACGTTCGCGCCCTCGCCGACCATGTCGCTCTCCGTGACGCCCTGCGGAGGGTCATTTAGACTCTGATTCGCGCCCGGTCGGCCTTCTGGTCCCCTGCGGCGCCTGGAAGGCGAAACACCGGCCATGACCGACACCTCCATTCCGGCCCTGAACGGCCGCCGCGTGCTGGTCACCGGGGCCGGCGGCTTCATCGGCAGCCGGCTGTGCGAGCGGCTGGTCGAGGCGGGGGCCGAGGTGCGGGCCCTGGTGCGTTATACCTCCGACGGCGAGGCCGGCTGGCTGGACCGGTCGGCGATCCGGGCACAGGTGGATGTGCGCAGGGGCGACCTGGCCGATCGCGACAGCGTGTTCGACGCCGTCCGGGGCACGGATCTGGTGTTCCACCTGGGGGCGCTGATCGCCATTCCCTATTCCTATCTTGCGCCCGAGAGCTATGTGCGGACCAACATCCTGGGCACGCTGAATGTGCTGCAGGCGGTGCGGGAGCTGGGCGTCGGGCGGCTGGTCCATACGTCGACCAGCGAGGTCTATGGCTCGGCGCAGGTCGTGCCGATGACCGAGGCCCACCCCCTGGTCGGCCAGTCGCCCTACTCCGCCTCCAAGATCGCGGCGGACAAGCTGGCGGAGAGCTATCACCGGTCGTTCGGCGCACCGGTCGTGACGCTGCGGCCGTTCAACACCTATGGGCCGCGCCAGAGCGCCCGTGCGGTGATTCCGACCATCACCACCCAGCTGCTGGCCGGACGGCCGATCCGGCTGGGAGACACCCGGCCGACGCGCGATTTCGTCTATGTCGACGACACGGTGACCGCTTTCCTGAAAGCCGGCACGGTGGAGGGGATCGAGGGACTGACCGTCCACACCGGCACGGGGCGCGAGACCCGGATCGGCGATCTGCCGGCCTTGATCGCGCAGGCCGCCGGAATGGCGTTCGTGGTCGAGGAGGACGAGAGCCGCCTGAGGCCCCCGGCCAGCGAGGTCGAGCGGCTGTGCGCCGACGCGACCCTGGCGCGAGAGCGGCTGGGGTGGGCCCCGACGGTCGACATCCAAGAGGGCCTGGCGCGGGTCGTCGCCTTCGTGCGCGAGAACCCGGCTCTCTATCGGCCCGAGGAGTACGCGGTGTGACCGGGGGTGGCGACATCACGGGCAATCTGATCACGCCGGACACGCCGCTGCTGGCAGCCATCGAGCGGATGGACGCGGTCAGAAAGAAGCTGCTGATCGTGGTCGACGGTGATGGACGCCTGCTGGGCACGGTCTCGGACGGCGACATCCGGCGCGGCCTGATGCGACGGCTGAGCATGGAGGACGCGGTCTCGGCGGTGATGAACGTCGCGCCCGTCGCCCTGCGGCTGGACGGGTCCGAGGCCGAGGCGCGGGTGCGGCTGGCCGATAGGGGCGTCAGCTTGGCCCCGGTGCTCGACCGGAACGACCGGGTCGTGGGGTTGTATCCCGACGCGGTCTCCGCCGGGACGCAGCGCGACAATCTGGTGGTCATCATGGCCGGGGGGCGGGGCGTCCGGCTCGCGCCCCTGACCCAGACCTGCCCCAAGCCGATGCTGAAGGTCGCGGGCCGGCCGCTGCTGGAAACCATCATCGAGCGGCTGCAGGCGCAGGGGTTTCACCGCTTCCGCCTGGCGGTCAACTATCTGGCCGAGATCATCGAGGATCATTTCGGCGACGGCTCGGGAATGGGGGTCGAGATCCGCTACCTGCGCGAGGATCATCCGCGCGGCACCGCCGGGGCCCTGTCGCTGGTGGCCGATCCGATCATACAGCCGATGCTGGTGATGAACGGGGACGTCCTGACGCGGATGGCGTTCGGGGATCTGGTGGACTTCCATATCGAGAACCGGGCCGTGGCGACCCTGTGCGTGCGCGAACACGCCTTCCAGGCCCCCCATGGCGTGGCCGAGGTGGACGGGGTGCGGATGACGGCGCTGCGCGAAAAGCCGACCTTTCGCTGGCTGGCCAACGCCGGGGTCTATTGCCTGGACGGGTCGGTGCTGTCGCGGGTCCCGGCCGAGGGCCCCTATGACATGCCCGAACTGCTGGCCTCGCTGGCGGCGGAGGGGGCGATGGTCGGGGCCTATCCGATCCACGAATACTGGCTGGACATCGGTCGGCCGCCCGACTTCGAGAGCGCCCAGAGCGACTTCGGCGCCGTGTTCGACCCGGCCTGAGCGCCCGACACCTTCTGGCCGCTTGCGAAGCCCGCGCGTCCGCGTATGTTCCCGGCCGGGTGCGTCGTCTCTTTCAGGTCAGCCGAACCGCGAGCCAGGGTATCGGCCCGCCGCCGGCCTGTCGGGCATGCGGACCCTGACCACGCGCCTTTCCTCGACCCCTGTGAGTGTATTTCCTTGAGCCGGCATTTCAGGATCATCGGCGCGCTTCTGATGCGCGAGATGACCACGCGCTTCGGCCGCGAGGGTCTGGGATTCCTTTGGGTCATCGGCGAACCGCTGATGTTCTGTTTCGGCGTGCTGTTCATGTGGACGCTGATCAAGCCCGAGTACGAGCACGGCATCCGCCTGGGGCCGCTGGTCATGACCGGATACATGTCGCTGCTGATGTATCGCCATATGATCAGCTTCAGCATCGGCGCGTTGAACGCCAATATCGGCCTGCTGCATCACCGCCAGGTGGGCATCATGCATATCTTCTTCGCCCGCAACCTGATGGAGTTCGCCGGAGGCACGGTGGCCTTCGTCGTGGTCTATCTGACGCTGATCGCCATGGGCCAGGTCAGTCTGCCGGCCGACTGGCTGCTGCTTTACGGCGGCTGGCTGATGGTGGGGTGGACAGGGGTGGGCATCGCCCTGGTGTTCGCCGGCCTGTCGCTCCGGTTCGAGGTGATGGAGCGGCTGGTGCCGATCCTGACCTATGCCATGATCCCGCTGTCGGGGGCCTTCTTCATGGTCTCGTGGCTGCCGGCGCAGTATCGTGAACCATTCCTCTGGGTGCCCTTCCCCAACGCCATCGAGATGGTGCGCGCGGGGGTTTTCGGCGAGTTCGTGGACACCTATTACCACGCCGACTATGCCCTTCTGTCAGGCGCGGTCATGCTGTTCACAGGCATGATCCTGCTGGCGGGGGCCAAGAACCGGGTTGCCATCGAATGACCGAGACCAAGCTCAACTACATCGGGCCGATCCCCAAGCTGCTGACGTTCGAGCGCGATCGTCCGGCCTGGTGGCGGCGCATTCCGGTGGCGGCGATCCTGGTCATCGCCCTGCCGACGCTGCTGGCGGCGATCTACTATCTGCTGATCGCCTCGCCCCGGTATGTGTCCGAGACCCAGTTCATCGTGCGCGCGGCCGGACAGTCGACGCCGTCGACCATCGGCGTGGCGCTCCAGGGCATCGGCATCGCCCCGACCCAGACCGACGCCTTCGCGGTCCACGAATACATCACCTCGCGCGACGCCCTGCGCGAGCTGTCGCGGCGCTATGATCTGCCGGCCATCCTGGGGCCGCGCGGCGCCGACGCCTTCTCACGCTATCCCCGCCCCTGGGAAGACCGCTCCAACGAGGGGCTGCACGAAGGCTTCCAGCGGTTCGTCACGGTCGGCTACGACTCCACCACCGGCATCTCGACCCTGCGCGTCGAGGCCTTCCGGGCGCGCGACGCCCAGGCCCTGACCGAGTCGCTGCTGAGCGGTGGCGAGCAGCTGATCAACCGCATGAACGAGCGGTCCTCCGCCGACGCCGTGGCCCAGGCCCAGCAGGCCCGCGAGGAGGCCCGCGCCCGTCTGGCCGGGGCCCAGCAGCAGCTGACCGCCTTCCGCAACCGCGAGCAGATCATCGATCCCCAGTTGGTCGCGCGCGAAAGCTCCCAGCTGATCGGCGGGCTTCAGGCCCAGGTCGCCGGCCTGCGCGCCGAACGGGCCCAGGTCGCCGCCGAGGCCCCCAACAGCCCGCAGCTGCCCACCTTCGACAGCCGCATCCGCGCGTATGAGCAGCAGATCGAAATCGAGCGCAGCCGCATGGCGGGCACCTCCAGCTCCCTGGCCCCCATGATCAGCGTCTATGAGGACCTGGCCCTGGCGCGCGAACTGGCCGACCGCGAACTGACCCAGGCCACGGCCGCCGTCATCACCGCCGAACAGGAAGCCCGCCGCCAGAAGCTGTATCTGGACCGCGTCGTCAGCCCCAGCCTGCCGGACGAACCGGCCCAGCCCAAGCGCTGGCTGGCCGTCCTGACGGTCCTGGCCTCGTCGCTGCTGGCCTATGGCATCGGCTGGCTGATCTGGGCGGGCGTGCGCGAGCATCGCCAGGACTGATCGATGGCCGCCGTCCTGGAGGAAATCGCCGCGCCGCCCGGTCTCAGTGTCCAGAACCTGGGCATGACCTATCACGGCGCGACCAAGCCGCTGTTCACGGGCCTCAGCTTCGATCTGGCGCGGGGCGGGCGGCTGGCCATCCTGGGACGGAACGGCCAGGGCAAGTCGACCCTCATCAAGATGCTGGGCGGCGTGTTGCCCGAGACCGAGGGCCGCATCCGCTGGCTGATGTCGTCGTCCTGGCCCATCGGCTTCGGCGGCGGCTTTCAGGGCAGCCTGTCGGGCCTGGACAACATCCGCTTCATCTCGCGCGTCTACGGCCGCCCCTATGAGGAGATCCTGGAGCGGGTCGACGACTTCGCCGAGCTGGGCTCGTCGCTGAAGCTGCCGGTCAAGCACTACTCTTCCGGCATGCGCGCGCGCCTGGCCTTCGGCCTGTCGCTGGCGATCGAGTTCGACTGCTATCTGATCGACGAACTGGTGGCGGTCGGCGACGCCCGTTTCCAGCAGAAATGCCAGGAAGAGCTGTTCGAGCGCCGCGCCACCCGGTCGTTCATGATGGCCAGCCACGACACCCACCTGATCGCCCGCCACTGCGACCGCGCCCTGATCATCGAAAGCGGCAAGGCCAAGCTGTTCGAGGACATCGACGAGGCGGTGGAAGTCTATACCTGGCTGAGGGCGGCGTAGTGGTGGCGGGCGTTCCGCCGCAATGGATAATTCTGACGCCCTCTGCTGATGACGAGGCGTGGCGGGAGGCGATCGCTTCGGCTGTGAGTGAGGCAGAACTGACCTTCGTCGACGCGGATCGACTGTCAGATGCCGGGCGTGAACCAGCCTACAACGAGGTCTGGCTAACCGAAGACGCCCTTCTTCCCCGCCAGTTTGGCCAGAAGCCGATCGTGGTCTTCATGCCCCGGCCGGACACAGCGCCGGAGGCCGTCGCCGATGCTCGGGGGACCTATGCGCCGCACAGCGTTTGGCAAGCGTCTCTCCTCCTCGCTCGGGCCGTCGATCAAGGGGCCGAGGGTGCCCTTGTGGTGAGCGGCAATCAGCTGAACCATATCCGCGAACGCCGCTTCAGCCTGACGGACTGGTTGTCGATTCAGCCGCCGCGTGCGGGCGATGTCGTCCCGGTCCGCCCAGCGGTCCGGACTGCTCTGTCTCTGTTCGCGGACGGCGCACCGCAACCGGGACTTGAAGCCGTCTGGTCCGAAAGAATTTTTCAGTATGACGAACGAGCGGCGCGTGATTGGGATGCTGCCGGGCAACTGGACGTCACAGGGCGGCCCAGAATTCTGGTGTACGGACCCTATCTTGCTTTGCCAGCCGGCGTTTGGCGGGCGAAGGTTCGCTTCGCCGTCGATGAGCAGGCGTGCAAGCGGGAGTTCAGGATCGATTGGGGCACGCCTGCGGACTTTCAGTCCACCTCAGTCAGCCCCAATGCGCCAGGCGTCTACGAAATCGAACTCGAACATGTCTGGCCCGACAGCGCCATGGCTGAAATACGCCTCTGGATCATGGAAGGCGCTTTCGATGGGCGACTGGACTTTCTGGGAGCGACAGTGGCTTACGTGTCGGAGCCACAATTCACGCTCGCTTGAACGAGAGCATCCAGTCTTCGCGGTTTAGCGGATCGAGCAACTCAGCACGCGACACAGGCGTCAAGGCGCTGTCGTGATTGACATAATGGGGGGCGTGACCATAGAGCGCCTCCAGCCGGTCCAGAAGCCCAGCGGCGTCCTGGCACCTGTGGCTGTTGAACTCTACCAGCAGTTCGGGGCGGTGGGCTTGAAGGATGCCTGAGGCGCCGGCCAGGGCCGCCTCTTCTGCCCCCTCAACGTCCAATTTTATGAAGTCGATAGTCGGCCAGTCCGCGAGCAAGGTGTCGAGCCGTGCGCTGGTTACCTGGATCGTCCCCTCGCTACCAGCCTCGGAATCGGCGACAATCCTCGCGTTCTTAGGTTCAGAACTTGGCGTCTCAAACGTGATCGCCCGCCCATCGACATCGCCTAGCGCCTTTTCGATGACAGTGACCCGATCATCGAACCCGTTCACATACAGCGTCTGCCGTAGGAATTTCGCTGTGTTCGGGTTTGCCTCGATGGCGGCGACACGCCCCTGCGTACCGACGATGTCAGCGAACAGGACCGTGTAATAGCCGTGGTTGGCCCCGGCATCGACGACGTGCATGCCTGGCTTCAAGCGCTGCGCCATGAAGACGGTCAGCCACGGCTCCCAGAACCCGTCGAGCATCATGTGGGCGCCGAACCCGATGTCTGTGGTGGGCATGTACAGCTTGTAGCGCCCAAGCACCCGGCAAAGCGTGACCTGATAGCCCAGGAAGGCGGTCTGACAGAGCGCGCGGCTTCGGCGTTCGAGCGTCCATCTGTCGAACGACAAAAGCTCGTTCAACCCGACGAGACTTCCTTCCGAAGCTGTCATTCGCACTCTCTTGGCCCAAGGGGGAAAACGCATACCGCACCGCCTGCTCCGGCCGCATCTCTCTAGGGGCGCGAAAGACGATTGGAAACGGCCGTTAGTGAGAAAATGCCTGTTGGCCGGGCACCATCAACGAAAGAGGAAAAGTCCTGTAATGGCTAACACTTCACCCGATGATCCCGGAACCACAGCCACCCTCACCTCGCTCGCCCCTTCGACCACCCGTACACGCCCCTCGAAGGTCCGGTATCGGTCGATAACCCGCATCGGCAGCCGCTCGGTCGCCAGCACCCGCCCTTCGCCGTCTCTCTGCGTCACCACGATCTCGGCGCTCGCCTCTTCGCCGCGAGCCAGGCCAGGCGCGAACAGGCTGGCGCCGAAGCGGTAGTCGCCCGGTGGCGGGGCGTCGATGGTCTGGCCCCAATCGCGGGCCGGAAGGGTCTCGGCGCGGATTGTACGCATGCAGGCGCCGTTGGCGTTCCACGGCGGGCCGGTGACGTCGCCGAACGTCAGCTCGGCCCCCTCTCCCTCGCTGTCCCAGGCGCGGGTCTCGCAGGCATAGTCGCCCTCGGGCACATAGGGGCCGCCCAGGTGGCTGTTGAACAGCAGGTTGCCCGACAGATAGAGCGGATCGACCGGAAAGGTTCGGATCGTCGGATCGAGCGCCGAGACGCCGTCCGGCTCCCACGACCCGCCCTCGGGCCGGATCAGGGTCGTCCATGTGCGGCAGTCGACCATCGACATGGCCCGGCCGTGAAACACCGCGTCGTAGGTCGAGGCGGGGCAGCGGGCCTTCAGGAACTCCGGCGTCAGGCCCTCACCCGCGCGCCAGGCCTCCCACCGGGTCGCGCCGTATTCGCGCGTGAACCAGTTTGTTTCCATCGAGCCGTAGCCCGAGGCGAAGTGGCGAACCAGAAGCGAGTCCAGACGCCGCGTCCGGTCCTCATCGGCCGGGTCGACGACATAGGGATGGTCGGGCACGAAGCGCCATTCCACCCGCGCCGCGCTTGTGCGGATGCGCTGCTCGCAGTTGGGCGCGAAGGTCGTGGGCGAAGCGTCGTCTCCACCCCGGAGCGCGCGTTCGCTGTTGGGGAACAGCCGCCAACCGCCGAGATCGCAATCCGGCCGCCACCAGGGCTGCCAGTAGGAGCCGGGGTCCGAGGTGCCAAGGAAGGCGACCCAGTCTTCGCTCGCGCCCATGATGTTGTAGCCACCGCGTGCGGGATCCAGATGGACCTGGCGCGGAAAGGCCGGGTCGAGGTCCCAGGCGTCGGTGAAGAAGTAGGTCTGGACCCCCAGGGTGCGGGCCCCGAAGTTGGAGGGATCGGGGTCTTCGACCGGGAAGCTGTCGCTGACGTGATAACCGCCGACATCGAGCTTGTGATACGGCAAGGGCTCGCCGGGGCGGAGCTTGCGTCGGCTGTCGGGGCAGGACACGGGATCGGCGAAGATCGCCTGGTCGCTGGCGTCCACGCAGACCATCTGGATCAAGAACTCGGTGGGGTCCGGCGACTGGCCCCGCGCCGGATCAACCGCGCAGCCGGACAGGCCGAGCGCGAGAAGACCGATCAGGGTCGCCCGCGCCCCCATCGTCATTTCCGCTCCAGCACCGTGGTGCGCAAGTACCGGCCGTAGTCGCTCTTGCCGAGTGCGGTGACGATGGCCTCCATCTGCGTCCGGTCGATGAAGCCCTGGTCGAAGGCGATCTCTTCGGGGCAGGCGATCTTGAAGCCCTGGCGCTTTTCCAGGGTTCGCACGAACTCGGCGGCTTCCAGCAGACTGTCGGGCGTGCCCGTGTCCAGCCAGGCGAAGCCGCGGCCCATGATCTCGACCGACAGCTGGCCGCGGTTCAGGTATTCGCGGTTGACGTCGGTGATCTCCAGCTCGCCGCGCGCGGAGGGCTTCAGGTTGGCGGCGATGTCCACCACCTGTTCGTCGTAGAAATACAGGCCCGTGACCGCCCAGGGCGACTTGGGGACCGGCGGCTTTTCCTCGATCGACAAGGCGCGCATGTCGGCGTCGAACTCGACCACGCCGTACCGCTCCGGATCGTTGACGTGATAGGCGAAGACGGTCGCGCCACTGGGCCGGTCCATCGCACTCTTGAACAGGTCGATGATGCCGTGGCCGTAGAAGATGTTGTCGCCCAGGATCAGCGACGACGGGCCGCCCGCCACGAAATCCGCGCCGATGATATAGGCCTGCGCCAGGCCGTCGGGGCTGGGCTGGACCGCGTACTGGATGTCCATGCCCCACTTCGATCCGTCGCCCAGCAGGGCCTGGAAGCTGGGCACGTCGCGCGGAGTGGAGATGATCAGCACCTCGCGGATGCCGGCCAGCATCAGGGTCGACAGCGGATAGTAGATCATCGGCTTGTCGTAGATCGGCATCAGCTGCTTGGACGTGACCAGCGTCATGGGATGCAGCCGGGTGCCGGACCCGCCGGCCAGGATGATGCCCTTCATCGTGTGGTCTCCGGAATGAGTTCGGCGACGATCTCGGCCACCGCGTCCTTCCAGGGGCGCGGCGCGATGCCGTAGTCGCGAGTGATCTTGAAGGTGTCCAGCCGGCTGTTCGAGGGGCGCCGCGCGGGGGTGGGGTAGTCGGCCGTGGGGATGCCCTCGACCGTGGCCGAGGGGCCGCCGCGCGCGGCCGACAGGGCCATGATCTCAGCCGCCAGTCCGGCCCAGGTGGTCGAGCCCGCGTTGACGAAATGATAGACGCCGGTGGGGGCGCCCGCGTCGTCGATCATGCGCAGGGCGATGGTCTTCAGGGCCTCGGCGATGTCGCGGGCCGAGGTGGGGCAGCCCTCCTGATCGGCGACGACGCGCAGGGCCGGCCGGTCGGCGGCGAGGCGCAGCATGGTCTTGAGGAAGTTGGCGCGGTGGGGGCTGAGCACCCAGGCGGTGCGCATCACCACCGAGCGGGGATTGCCGGTCGTGACCGCGACCTCGCCCGCCAGTTTCGACGCGCCATAGACGCCCAGCGGCCCGACCGGATCGCTCTCCGCATAGTCCTGCTCGCCCGAGCCGTCGAAGACATAGTCGGTGGAGACCTGGATCAGGGGAATGCCCGCCGCGCGGGTGACCTCGGCCAGGATCGCCGGGCCCATGGCGTTGGCGGCGAAGGCGGCGGCGACCTCGGTCTCGGCCTTGTCCACGGCGGTATAGGCGCCGGAGTTGATGACGGCCCGGAACGGCGTCGCGGCGAAGGCGACGCGGACGGCGTCGGCATCCGTCAGATCGAGCTGATCCCGCGTCGGCATGTGAAGGCGGACATCTGCGGGCCAGTCGGCGCGGGCCAACTCCAGCCCCACCTGCCCGGCCCCACCGGTGATCAGGATGTCGCGGACTTCGTAGGGGGCGTCCTCAACCATTCGCGACGCCCAGCCGCTCGGTCTTGTAGCGGCCGTCCAGGATGGCCTGCCACCAGTCGCGGTTGTTCAGATACCAGTCGACGGTCTGTTCGATACCCGTCTCGAAGGTGACAGAGGGTTCCCAGCTCAATTCGTCGCGAATCTTGGTGGCGTCGATGGCATAGCGGGCGTCGTGGCCCGGGCGATCGGTGACGAAGGTGATCTGGTCGGCGTAAGGAGCTCCGTCGGGGCGCGGGCGCTTCTTGTCCAGGCTGGCGCAGATGGCGCGCACGACGTCGATGTTCCTGCGCTCCGCATTGCCGCCGACGGCGTAGGTCTGGCCCGGGCGGCCCTTTTCGAACACGGCCTGGAGCGCGCGGGCGTGGTCGTCGACGAACAGCCAGTCGCGCACATTGGACCCATCGCCATAGACCGGCAGAGGCTCGCCGTTCAGGGCGCGGATGATGATCAACGGGATCAGCTTTTCGGGGAAATGATAGGGCCCGTAGTTGTTCGAGCAGTTGGTCATCAGGACCGGCAGGCCATAGGTGTGGCCCCAGGCGCTGACCAGGTGATCGGACGCCGCCTTGGACGCCGAGTAGGGACTGCGGGGGTCATAGGGCGTGGTCTCGGAGAACAGACCGGTCTCGCCCAGCGACCCGAACACCTCGTCGGTCGAGATGTGGTGGAAGCGGAAGGCGGCCTTGTCGGCGTCGGGCAGGCCCCGCCAGTAGCCCAGCGCCTGCTGCAGCATGGTGAAGGTGCCGACGACATTGGTCTGGACGAACTCGCCCGGGCCGTCGATCGAGCGGTCGACGTGGCTCTCGGCCGCCAGGTGGGCGATGACCTGGGGCTGGAAATCGGCGAGGGCGGCGCGCACGGCCTCGGCGTCGCAGATGTCGCCCTGGACGAAGCCGTAGCGGTTTGACTTC
The DNA here is from genome assembly GCA_002280475.1 of Brevundimonas subvibrioides. Classification (GTDB taxonomy): domain Bacteria; phylum Pseudomonadota; class Alphaproteobacteria; order Caulobacterales; family Caulobacteraceae; genus Brevundimonas; species Brevundimonas aurifodinae. The sequence goes on along the minus strand of NCEB01000029.1, from coordinate 8,087 downwards.
GACGCGGGCTCCAGCGAGCTGAGCAGCCCCGCATAGGTCAGTTTGTCGAACACCAGCACCTCGTGCTCGGTGTGTTCGATCAGGCGACGGACCAGGGCCGAGCCGATGAAGCCGGCGCCGCCGGTGACCAGAATGCGCATGAAGCCGTCTCTCCTCGGGGCCGCGACCTAGCCCAGATCGCCCTTCGCCGCCATCGGGACCCCGTCATAAGCGAAGGGACTGTCGAAGTCCGCCAGAGGCGGCAGGGCCTTGTCCTTGTCCGACAGCACCGGGCCGGACGGCGGCAGGGGCCAGCCGATGCCGATCTCGGGGCAATCCCAGGCGACGCCGCCGTCGCAGTCCCCCGCATAGACATCGGACACCTTGTAGGCGACCTCGGTGTCCGGCTCGAGGGTGACGAAGGCGTGGCCGTAGCCGACCGGCACGAACAGCTGGCGGCCGTTGGCGGCGCTGAGCGTCGCGAAGGCGACCTGCCCCCAGGTCGGCGAGCCCTTCCGCAGATCCACGGCATAGTCGACGATCGACCCCCGCACGCAGCGGACCAGCTTGGCCTGGGCGTGGGGCGCGCGCTGGAAATGGATGCCCCGGATCGTACCGACATGGATCGAACAGGACTGGTTGTCCTGGACGAAGTCCAGATCGATGCCCTGTGCGGCGAACCTGGGCCGCGACCAGGTCTCGGAGAACCAGCCCCGGTCGTCGCCGAACCGGCGGGTCTCGATCAGCTGGACGGTCGTGGACATGGCGCGCTCCGGGTGACGAGGCTCCGCGCCTAGCCGCCCCGACGCGTTCTTGGCAAGGGCGCGCGCGACCCATCAGACCATTGGCGCGCGGCCTCAGGATTGGTAAGCCGCCATGGGCCGTCCGGCCCGGCGATACTGCGACCCTTGAGGGCTTCTTGAAGATTTCCGTGATCCGCTCTCTGGTCGACGCCCTCAAGCCTCCGGTCGAGGCCGTGCCGATCGATACCTCGCTGCAGGAATCGCCCGCCCGCTCGGCCGGCGACGCCGCGCGCGACGCCGGCGACTTCATCGGGGCCGCCGAGGGGTATCGCGAGCACCTGAAGGCCTTTCCCAACGACTTCCCGATCTGGGTCCAGTTGGGCCACATGCTGAAGGACACGAACCGTCTGGTCGAGGCGGATCAGGCCTATGATCGCGCCCTGGCCCTGCGGCCCGAAGACACCGACCTTCTGCTTCACTACGGCACGCTGAAGCGGACACTCGGCAAGCCCAAGCGCGCGGCCGAGCTGCTGATGCGCGCGGCCGAGATCGACCTCAGCCCCACCATCGCCGAGGCGCTATCGGCGTCGCCCCTGGCCAAGCATCTGACGGAGCCCGTCACCAAGGCCCTGGCGGCGCAGGGCGCGAGGGGCCTGGCGGGTCGACTGGAGGGCCTGTTCCTCAGCGAAAGCGCCGGGGTGATCACTCTGGGACCCGGCCATTACCGGCTGATCTCCAACGATCCGTGGTTCTGTCTGCGCATCATGGAGGCGCCCGAGGACGCGGCCATGGCGGGCCTCGCCATCCGCATGGCGGGCACCGACGAACACGGCCCTCCGCAAGGCCGCCTCTATCTGGACTATGGCCACGGCTTCGACCCGAACGAGGCGATCGATCTGCCGCCTTGCACCGGGACCGACACCCTCGACGTCACGGTGGCGCTGGCGCGGCCCGACCTGTTGCGGGCGGTCCGCTTCGACCCCCATGACGGGTCGACCGACATCCGGATTGATCGCATCGCCTTCATCGCCGACATCGACATCGAGGCCGCGATCGACGCCGCACGCGCCGCTTATCCTCCGGAGATCGCGATCGAGGACGATCTGACGGCCGCCCGCCACGCCCTGCGCTCCAAGGGTCTGAGGGCCAAGGACGCCCATCGGGTCACGCGACTGCTCTCGGTACCCTATCGCACCCGCGCCCTTCACTACGAGTTCTGGCGTCGCCGCTGGGTCGAGCCGACCCGCGACGACTATGTCCGCATCGCCGAAATGACGGCGGAACTGCCCAAGCGGCCGACCTTCTCGTTCGTCATGCCGGTCTACAACACGCCAGTGGGGCTGTTGCAGGAGTGTCTGGATTCACTGCTGAACCAGACCTACCAGGACTTCGAGATCTGCGTCGCCGACGACCGGTCGCCGGACCCGGCGGTGCTGGAGACGCTGGAGCGGTACGCGCGGCGCGACCCCCGCATCAAGATCGCCGCGCGGCGTCACAACGGCCACATCTCGGCGGCCAGCAACTCGGCCCTGGCGCTGGCGACCGGCGAGTGGATCGTGCTGGTCGATCACGACGACCTGGTGCCCGACTACTGCCTGTTCACCGTGGCCTGGTACATCAACCAGCACCCGCAGGGGCGGGTCTTCTTCTCGGACGAGGACAAGGTCACCCTATCGGGCGAGCGGGTGCAGCCGTACTTCAAGGGCAGCTACGATCCCTTCCTGATGTACGGCCACAACATGGTCAGCCATCTGGGCGTCTATCGCCGCGACCTGCTGGAACAGATCGGCGGCTTCCGGCTGGGGCTCGAGGGCAGCCAGGACTACGATCTGCTGCTGCGCTGCGCCGAGATCGTCGGCGACGACGCCGTCGTCCACATCCCTCACGTCCTCTATCACTGGCGGGCGATCCCGGGATCGACCGCGGTCTCGGCCGATCAGAAGGGCTATGCGATCCACGCGGCGGGCGCCGCGATCAACGGTCATTTCGATCGGCGCGGGTTTCCGTTGCGCTCGGTCCAGGGGTTCGCGCCGGGCTGCACGGGCCTGACCCGGACCCGGGACTTCACCACGACGGTATCGATCGTCATCCCGACCCGCGATCACGGCGACGAGCTTCAGGCCTGTCTGGACTCGATCCTGGCGTCGGATCACGCGCACAGCGAGATCATCGTCATCGACAACGGGACGACCGATCCGGCCAGCCTGGAGTATCTGAACCAGATCGAGGCGGACGGGACCGCCAGGGTGATCCGTCACGATGCGCCGTTCAACTTCTCCGAGATCAACAACATCGGCGCCCGGGCCGCGACGGGCGAGATCCTCTGCTTCCTGAACAACGACACCGAGGTCCTGACGACCGACTGGCTTCAGCGCGCGCGCACCCTGCTGGCCGTGCCAGGCGTGGGCATGGTCGGCGCCCGGCTGCTGTATCCGGACGGCACGCTGCAGCATTTCGGCCTGATCACCGGCATGGCGGATCACAAGGTGGCGGGCGCGCCGCATCTGGGTCAGCCCGGCGACGACGCCGGCTATTTCGGCAAGGCGCGGCTGATGCAACAGTTCGCCGCCGTGACCGCCGCGTGCATGTTCGTGCGCGCCGAGGTCTTCGCCGAGGCGGGCGGGTTCGATCCCGACCTGCGCGTCGCCTACAATGACGTCGACCTGTGCCTGAAGGTCCGGGCGGCCGGCCACAAGATCGTCGGCGATCCCGACATCACCCTGATCCACAAGGAGTCCAAGTCGCGCGGCAGCGACGCCAGCGGCGAACGGGCCGAGCGCCTGGCCGCAGAGGCGGCGACCATGCGCGACCGCTGGGCCCAGGTTCTGGACAACGACCCGTTCTATTCGCCGAACCTGAGCCTGGAGCGAGGAGACTTCGTCGTCGCCAACCCGCCCCGGGTGCCGGTGCCGTGGCGGATGGAACGCCCCCGCGCCGCCGAGGCCCCGTCCAAGCGGGTCAAGCCGGCCCCGCCGCCGCCGCCGTGGTCCGAGGCCCCGCCGCCGCCCAGCCCGCGCGTCCAGCGGTTCGCCGATCTGCCGCCCGAGGTTTCGCCCGATGTCCTGCGGCGCCGTTACGAGGATCTGGCCGATCGCGACGACGCCTTCTTGCTGTCGCACTGGGAGAGCCACGGGCGGGCCGAGGGGCGGATCGCGGCGGATGTGGCGTTGCGTGAACTGTTCCTGCCGATGATCGATCCGGACGCGAGACTGCTGGAGATCGGGCCGTATTTCACCCCCGCCTTCAAGGGTCCGAATGTCCGCTATCTGGATGTTTTCGACGCCGAAAGCCTGCGAACCTTCGCCGCCGCCGAGGGTGCCGATCCCGAGGGCTGTCCGGCCGAGATCCACTATACCCGGGGCCTGGGCGAGGCGGCGGGCGCCGACTTCGACGCCGTCTTCTCCAGCCATGCGATCGAGCATCAGCCTGACCTGGTCACCCACCTGCAGCAGGCGGCGGCGGCGCTGAAGCCCGGCGGCCTCTACTGGATCATCTGCCCGGACAAGCGGTTCTGCTTCGACCAGAAGCGGCCAGCCTCCACCATCGCCGATGTGCTGGACGCGCGCGGCCGCACCCGCAACACGCGGCGCAATGTGATCGACCAGGTCGTGCTGATGGACCACAACGATCCGGTCCGGCACTGGCAGGGCGACCACGACGACGTCTCGGTGCTGGAACGCGAGCGGCTGACCTGGGCGCTTCAGCACATCGAGGAGAAGGGCGAGGACTATATCGACGTCCACGCCTGGCACCTGACGCCGCCCGTCCTGCGCCGCATCCTGTCGACGCTGATCGAGCTGGAGATGATCCCGTTCAAATCGTTCCGGGTCTATGACACGCCGGTCAATCGCAACGAGTTCATGGCGGTGCTGGCGCGCGATGACTGAGCCGGCGACCGTTCTGGACAGGCGCGCGGTGGCCATCGACTGGCCGGCCGAGGTCGATTTCGACGTGCTGAGGGCGACGCACGGCGACCTCGCTGACAAGGACGACGCCGCCATGGCCTTCCACTGGGAGACCTATGGCCGAAACGAAGGCCGGCTGGCGTCGCTGGCGTCGCTGCGTGAGACCTTCGTCGGACTGGTCCCGGCCGAGGCCAGGGTGCTGGAGGTCGGGCCCTTCACCCATCCCATGTTCGAGGGGCCGAACGTCCGCTATTTCGATGTTCTGGACGGCGACGCCCTGAGAGCCTGGGGCCGCGAGCTGGGCCGCGACGTCGGCCGGGTTCCCGAGGTGATCCACTACACGCCGAGCCTGGAGTCCGCGCGCGGGGCCGACTTCGACATCATCTTCAGCTGCCACAACATCGAGCACCACCCCGACCTGATCGGCCACCTGCGACAGGCCGGCGAGGCCGTCGCCCCGGGCGGGGTCTATATGCTGGTCATCCCCGACCGGCGGTTCTGCTTCGACCACTTCCTGCCTGATCTGGACCTCGCCTCCGTGGTCGGGGCCCATGTGGAGAAGCGCGCGCTGCACACCGCCAAGTCGGTGATCGAGCACCGGGCCTTCACCTGCCACAACGACACCCTGCGTCACTGGCAGGGCGACCATGGTCCGGCGCCCGACGGTCTGGACGGCCGCATCGACTATGCGCTGAACGAGATCGAGGCGGCGGCGGGCGGCTATATCGACGTCCATGCCTGGCAGTTCACGCCGGACGCGTTTCGCCGGGTGCTGGGCGGCCTGCACACGCTGGGCCTTTCGCCCTTCCGGCCGCTGAGGATCTATTCCACGCCATACGGACGCAACGAGTTCATGGCCGTGCTGGTCCGGGAGCCAATGGCGTGACCGATCCTTCCGCCTGGGACCTGCGCGAGGCCGGACGGCTGGCCGAGGAGGCGGACCGGGCGCGGGATGCGCGGAACTGGGCCGGGGCCGCGCGCCTGTACCGCGACAGCCTGGCGCTGGACCCCGCCCGCCCCTCGCTTCGCGTTCAGATGGGGCACGCGCTGAAGGAATCCGGTCAGTTGGCCGAGGCGCAGGCCGCCTATCGTCAGGCGGCGGAAGAGATGCCGGAGGACGCCGACGTCCGGCTTCAGCTGGGCCATGCCCTGAAGCTGCTAGGTCAAGACGCGGCGGCGCGGCAAGCCTATTCGGACGCGCTGGCCATCGACCCCGAGCTGGTCCCGGCGAAAGTGGAACTGGTGCGGCTGGGCGGGCGCGGCGACCTGCCCGGGCTTCTGGACGGCCGGGCAGAGGCGGCGCAGGCGATGGCCAAACTGACCGCCGAGATGAACGGCGTGACGACCCGCCTTCGCGAGATCGCCGAGCAGTCGATCTTTCCGCCTGAAGCCCACGACGCCTTTCGCCGCCGGTTTCCCATCACCCCACCGCCCGGCGCGGCCACGCTGACGGTGACGGCCCTGATCGCGGCCGGGGACGCGACGCCCGCCATGCTGCGGGCCACCCTGACCAGTCTGCTGGACCAGCGTCACACCGGCTGGTCCGCCATCGTGGTGGGGGCGGACGCCGCCATGGTCGATCACCCCGTCGCCAGTCTGGGGCTCGGCGAAGGCTGTGTGCGGTTCGCGGCGGACGCGTCGCAGAGCGGGGCAAAAGGCACCGTTCTTCACATCCCGGCCGGCGCCGTCCTCGATCCCGAGGCGCTGGGATGGCTGGCCTTCGGTCTGGAGCGCACCGGCGCGACCGCCATCTACGCCGACCATGACCGATACGATCTCGACTGGCGTCAGGGCCTGGTGAGGCACTCGCCCGCGTTCCAGTCGATGGCCCACGCGCTGGATCTGGAGACCAATCCCGACCCGCCGACCGTCGTCCTGACCTCCGGGCCGGGAGCGACGGCGATGGAGGCCCTGGACGCCGCGATCCGGTCGGGGCCGGTCGCTCATCTGCCCCGTCTGCTGTCCAGCGTACCGACCGGTCAGGCGTCCGCACCCGTATCGAATGCAGGCGATGCGGGCGGCCCGCTGCCGGGACGGATTCTGGTCGTCATCCCGACCCGCGACGAGGCGGCCATGCTGACCCGCGCCGTCCGCACCCTGCGCGACCGGGCGAGCGACCCCGCCCAGATCGACATCCTGATCCTGGATAACCGCAGCCGTGATGCGGACACTCCCCTGGCCCTGGCGGCGCTCGCGAGCGAGCCGGGCGTCTCGGTCCTGGCCCACGACGAACCGTTCAACTGGTCGCGCTGCAACAACCGGGGCATGGCCACAGGGAGCCAGGACATCCTGGTCTTCGCCAACAACGACATCGAGATGCAGACGTCCGGCTGGGACGATCGCCTGCGCCGCTGGCTGGGACGGGAGGGCGTCGGCGTCGTCGGCGCGCGCCTGCTCTATCCGGACGGCGGGCTCCAGCACGGGGGGATTCTGCTGGGAGCCTGGGCCGGTCGTCCGGTTCATGACGGTCAGCTGCCCCCGGTCGAGCCCGATGGCCCGCTGGCGCGCTGGCGGCGTTCCCGGCCCGTGGCGGCGGTCACGGGGGCCCTGATGGCCTGCAGCCGCCAGACGTTCGATGCCGTCGGCGGTTTCGACGAGCGGCTGGCCATCGCCTACAACGACATCGATTTCTGCCTGAAGGCCCGCCGAGCCGGGCTGGCGGTCGTCTATGCCGCCGACATCGAAGCCATCCATCACGAATCGCGCACCCGGGGCTTCAACGACAACCCCGAAAAAGTCTCGTGGGATGACGCGGAGCTGGCCGACATGCACGTCCGCTGGGGCGAGGCCCTGTTCTACGACCCCGGCTACAACCCGCAGTGGGCGGCGGAAATGCATCGCCCCTACGATGGCCTGCGCGACCTGCCGCTCAGTCGTGTCATCAAGCACCTGGACGCGAGCGCTGCGCCCAACCCATGGGCCCTTCCAGCAAGCGTCAGCAAGGGCGTTTGACGAGGCCGGTGCGCCATGTCACCTGACCCCGACCATCAGGCCCAAGCCTGACCTGAGAAAGCGGACACTGCCCATATGGCCGGATCGAAAGCGACCGCCGACATCATCCGACGATCGCTGCCCATGGATCATCGGCTGGACGATCCCAAGCTGCTGAACGGCCTGCTGCGTCGCATGGCGATGTGGCGCCAGACCGTGCTGGGAAACACCTTCGCCAGCCATCACGGCCTGACCATATATAGTGGGCCGTTCAAGGGCATGGAGTATCTGAACTACTCCACCGAGGGCTGTCTGCTGCCGCGGCTGCTGGGCTGCTACGAAGCCGAACTGCACGGCGACCTGGCCGCGTTCGCCGAGGAGGGTCTAGAGGCGATCGTCGATATCGGGTGCGCCGAGGGCTATTACGCGGTCGGTCTTGCGCGCATGATGCCCGGGGTCACAATCCATGCCTACGACACCGATCCCAAGGGGGTGGAGTTCGTCGATCGAGGCCTGTTCCGCGCCGAGG
>NCEB01000061.1 GCA_002280475.1 Brevundimonas subvibrioides | reverse complement strand
CCTTTCACCCCTCATCCGGCCCTCCGGGCCACCCCTCCTCGGATCGCATGCGATCCTCGTCGACCCGCAAGGGGAGAAGGGGTGAGGCTTGCGATCCCTTGTCGACGCGCACGGCGAGAAAGGCATCCGCTGGCGCTCATCAAGCTTCAGAGAGGACGTGCCACTCCGCCCACAGGCGGGCGAACAAAAGAAGAACAATTGAGTTGTGCCAGTCAAGCAGGCGGCGCTTAATCGGGCCAGAAGGAGCCTCCATGCGCGACGTCAGGACCGACTTTCATGTTCCCCGGGACATCCGCCAGCCCCGGGTCGGGGCGCGGTTGATCGTTGCCTGCCTGGCCAAGGACTGCGAGCGGGCGTCACTGATGGATCCCCGGACGCTGTTCGGGGCGCGGCGGAACTGGCCGGTGGCCGGGAGATCGAACCGGTTTCGCTGCCAGTGCGGATCGCGGGAAGCGCGGGTGAGCTATACGGTCAATACGGCCCAGGTGGATGGTCCGGTATGCCTGGACGCGGTTCGGCTGTGGTTCTGAGGGCTCGAAACGGCTCAGAACAACACGGTATTTTAATACCGTAAGGGTTTTCACGAGGAAACTCAGTGGGTTGGACTTAGAAGTGGGGATCGACACGCATTGACGACGCCGAGCCGCTCCTCTAGAGACGCGCCTTCGCTCGTTCCGGCCCGTCCGGGGCGACCCCGTTTCGTCTCCCGTCCCAAGGACCCCTCGTCATGCTGAAGAGCACCACGGCTGCGCTGAAGCCGTCCGAGGTCGACAAGAAGTGGATCCACATCGACGCCGAAGGCGTCGTGGTGGGCCGTCTCGCGACCTTCATCGCCATGCGCCTGCGCGGCAAGCACCTGCCGACCTACACCCCCCACGTCGACCTGGGCGACTATGTCGTCGTGACCAACGTCGACAAGGTCGTGTTCACCGGCAAGAAGACCACCGACAAGATCTATTATCGCCACACCGGCCACCCGGGCGGCGTCAAGTCGACGACCCCGCAGAAGGTGCTGGGCGGACGCTTCCCCGAGCGGGTGCTCGAGAAGGCCGTCGAGCGCATGCTGCCCAAGGAAAGCCCCCTGGCCCGCACGCAGATGACGCACCTGCGCCTGTTCGCCGGCCCCACGCACCGCCACGAAGCCCAGAAGCCCGAAACGATCGATTTCGCCGGCCGCTCGGCCAAGAACACCCGGAGCCTGTAAGCCATGACCGACGTCACGCAAGACACGGCCCCGGAAGCCGCCTCCCAAGAGAAGATGGGCGGCTTCGACGCCCTGAAGGGCCTGGGCACCGCCGGCACGGCGGAATCGGCTCCCGAATACGTCCAGAAGCTGGACGCCCAGGGGCGCGCCTATTCGACCGGCAAGCGCAAGAACGCCATCGCCCGCGTGTGGGTGAAGCCGGGCTCGGGCAAGATCACCGTCAACGGCAAGGAACTGAACGCCTATTTCGCGCGTCCGGTCCTGCAGATGATGGTCGCCCAGCCGCTGGAAGTCACCGATCGCGTCACCCAGTTCGACGTGGTCTGCACGGTCGAGGGCTCTGGCCTGTCGGGCCAGGCCGGTGCCATCCGCCACGGCCTGTCGCACGCCCTGACGCACTATGAGCCGGCGCTGCGCCCGGTCCTGAAGCCGCACGGCTTCCTGACCCGTGACAGCCGCGTCGTCGAGCGCAAGAAGTACGGCCGCGCCAAGGCCCGCCGCAGCTTCCAGTTCTCGAAGCGCTAAGTCGGTCGCAGCCGCGACCTGGAATACAAGGGCGCTCCGGGGAAACTCGGGGTGCCTTTTTTTCTTGGTCTAACGTCCCTTATGGTCACATCACGCGGAGTTGTTCCAAGTCACCGAATGCTGGTTTAGGCGAGCCAAAGGACAATCCGTCCCGAACCCCTTCTGATTTGCTGTTTTGCGGGCCGCATCTGACAACAAGACATGCTTGACGCTGCCGTCGAAATCCGTCCCATACCCGAAGGGACTGCACATCATTCGCTAATGCGGAGGTGTGCCACATGCCCAAAAAACTACCCGATCCGACATTATCGACGCCACAAAGTGGCCTCCAGTCAACTCGGGAGGCATTCGTGCGTGAGAGGAAAAAGCGTCGTCGATACGGCCCCTCAGACAAACTGAAAGTCGATATGAAGACCGGGATTTGCGAAGCATCCGGCGAGGCGTTGCACTATCTGCCTTCCATTCTGACCGTTCTGACAGCCCTTCGGTTTGCCGGTTGGCTGATACCGCTCCTCTCCGGCGTTGCTCTTGTTGCCGCCGGACTTCCATCAACCGCCATAAAGGCAGTCTTGAGTCTCTTCACTCGATCATGACCCACACCATCTTCATAGACGGCGAGGCCGGGACCACGGGGCTGGAGATCCGCGAGCGGCTGGAGCGGCGCGACGATCTGGAGCTGATCCTGTTGGGCGACCGGCGGCGCGATCGGGCGGCGCGGGCCGAGGCGCTGAACGCGGCGGACGCGGTGATCCTGTGCCTGCCCGACGACGCGGCGAAGGAAGCCGTGGCCATGATCGAGAACCCGGACGTGCGGGTCATCGACGCATCCACCGCCTATCGCACGGCGACCGGCTGGACCTATGGCTTTCCCGAGATGGACGCGGTCCAGCGGGGCGAGATCGTGGGCTCGCACCGGGTGTCGAACCCCGGCTGCTATCCGACCGGCTTCATCGGCCTGATGCGGCCGCTGGTGAAGGCGGGACTTGTGCCGGTGGACTGGCCGGTCACGGTCAACGCCGTCAGCGGCTATTCCGGCGGCGGCAAGGCGATGATCGCGGAGTTCGAGACTGGCGGCGCGCTGCCCTATCGCGCCTATGGGCTGACGCTGAAGCACAAGCATGTGCCGGAGATGACCCGGCACAGCGGGTTGCATGTGCCGGTGCTGTTTTCGCCGGCGGTGGGGGCCTATCGGCAGGGGATGCTGGTGGAGGTGCCGCTGCATCTGGCGGCCCTGCCCGAGACGCCGTCGATCGACCGGCTGCACGGCGCTCTGGTCGAGGCCTATGACGGCTGTCGCTTCGTCGAGGTGGCGGGGCTGGACGAGACCGAGGCCATGACGGGACTGGATCCCGAGGGGCTGAACGGGACGAACCGGATGCGGCTGCATGTGTTCGGCGACCGGGGCGGGAGCCAGGCGCGGCTGGTGGCCCTGCTGGATAACCTCGGCAAGGGGGCGTCGGGCGCGGCGGTGCAGAACCTGAACCTGATGCTGGGGCTGGACGAGGCGACAGGGCTCAGCTGAGCGGCGCGGATGTGACGCCTTGAAACCCGCGCCGTTGTGCCGACGTATGTGAGGCCATGACCCAGACGCCAACCTCCACCCACACCCGCCGCGCCGTCCTGCTGACCGGGGCGGCCACCGCGCTCGCGGCCTGTTCGTCTCCCGGAGAGGCGGACGCGTCCACGGCGCAGTACGCCAACTCTCCGTTCCGCCGGATCACCGAGGCCCAGTGGCGCGAGCGACTGCCGGCCTTCACCTATGCCGTGCTGCGCGAGGAGGCGACCGAGCGGCCCTATTCCAGTCCGCTGAACGACGAGAGCCGCAGGGGCACCTTCGTCTGCCGAGGGTGCGAGCTGCCGCTGTTCAGTTCGACGACGAAGTACGATTCGCGGACCGGCTGGCCCAGCTTCTACGACGTGCTGCCGGGCGCGATCGGGACCAAGATCGACTTCGCCATCGGCATTCCCCGGACCGAATATCACTGCGCCCGCTGCCTGGGGCACCAGGGTCACATCTTCGATGACGGACCGCGCCCGACGGGCAAGCGGTACTGCAACAACGGCGTGGCCCTGACCTTCCGGCCGGCCTAGAGACCCGCCTTGGGGGCCTTCATGGCCGAGCGGACGGTGTAGCCGAACAGCACCGAGGCGATGACCACCAGAAGGCCGTAGTCCCAGCCCCGCAAGAAGAAGGGCACGACCGCCAGCACCGTCACCACGGCGGGGAAGATGGCGGCCCAGAGGGCGGACGTCGGCGCGCGCATGTCGATCATCGGCGGACGGTCCGGGTCCATCCGCATGAGCTTCGACAGGGGGCGGTGCAGCACCACGAACATCGCCGTGTAGAGCCCGGCCAGAAAGGGATAGCGCCACATCGGGGCGGGCTCGCCGTAGACGGCGGACGTCAGGGTCAGCAGCAGCAGGGGCAGGCCCGTCGAGATCGCGAGCAGCAGGTTCGGTTCGAGACGGTTCAAGACTTCACTTTCACATAGGACCCGGGGGCGGGTTCTAGCGGTGAAAGGGGGCCTTTGTGGGGATCGCGGGCTGCGACCCATTCGCCCGACCGGGCATGCAGCCATTCGGCCCAGTGGTTCCACCAGCTGCCGGGATGTTCGACCGCCCCGGCCTGCCATTCGGCGAGGGTGGAGGGCAGGGTGGGGTTGATCCAGTGCTGGTACTTCTTCGCGCTGGGCGGATTGACCACGCCCGCGATATGGCCCGAGCCCGCGAGCGTCAGGGTGACGTCGGCGTTCGAGAAGGCCCGGGCCGAGCGATAGACCGAGTTCATCGGGGCGATGTGGTCCTCGCGGCTGGCCTGGAAATACAGCGGGATCTTGACCTTCGACAGGTCGACCTTGATGCCGCCGATCTCGAACTCGCCCCGGGTCAGCTTGTTGGAGCCGTACATGCTGCGCAGGTAGGTCATGTGCAGCGCCTTGGGCATGCGGGTCTGGTCGGCGTTCCAGAAGAGCAGGTCGAAGGCAGCCGGCTCCTTGCCCATCAGATAGTTGGACACGAAGAACGACCAGATCAGGTCGTTGGCGCGAAGGGCGTTGAAGGTGTCGGCCATGGCCGCGCCGGGCAGGACGCCGCCGGCGGCGTCCATCTGCTGCTCTATCTGGCCCAGCCAGTGCTCGTCGGTGAACAGCAGCAGGTCGCCCGCCTCCTCGAAATCGTGCTGGGCGGCGAAGAAGGTGGTGGCGTTGACACGCTTGTCGCCCTTGGCTGCCATATGGGCCAGGGCCGCCCCCATCAGGGTGCCGCCGATGCAGTAGCCGACCGTGTTCAGCCGGTCCTGACCGGTCTGCTCCATGACCTTCTGGGTGGCGCGATAGATGCCCTTTTCCAGATAGTCGTCGAAGTCGTGGCCGGCCATCGACACGTCCGGATTGACCCAGGAGCAGACGAAGACGGTGAATCCCTGGGCCGACAGCCAGCGGATCATCGAGTTTTCGGGCTGGAGGTCCAGGATGTAGAACTTGTTGATCCACGGCGGGAAGATCAGCAGCGGGATGGCGCGCTGCTGGTCGGTGGCGGCGTCGAACTGGATCAGCTCGAACAGCTCGTCGCGCCAGACGACCTGGCCGGGGGCGGTGGCGACGTTCTCGCCGACGACGAACTTGCCGTAGTCGGCCTGGCTGATCTTCAGGCTGCCCATGCCGCGCTCGAGGTCGGCGGCGAAGTTCTGCATGCCCTTGACCAGCGATTCGCCGTTGCTCTCGGCCATGGCCTTGAGCGCGGCCGGGTTGGAGGCGAGGAAGTTGGAGGGCGAGAAGGCGTCGGTCAGCAGTTTGGTGAAGAACTCGGCGCGGCGCTTGGTGCGGGGATCGACGTCCTCGACCGAGGAAACGAGGCCGTTCATCCAGTCGGCGGTGACCAGATAGGACTGACGCATCACGTCGAACATGGGGTTCTCGGACCAGGCAGGGTCCTTGAACCGTTTGTCCCTGGACGGCTGCGGGGGTTCCTCGCCCGAGACGCGGCGGGCGGTGGAGGCCCACAGGTCCATGTAGCGGTTGAACAGGTCGGCCTGGGCGGCGAACAGCTTGTCCGGGCGGGCGGCCAGACTGGTCATGACGGAGTTCATGGCCGGGCCGACGTTGAACGGGTCGGGCGACAGGGCTGTCGGGCGGTCGGCTTGCGACAGGGCGGCCTCGGCGATGGCGGTCTGGGCGGTCATGGCGGCCCGCGCCAGGTTCAGCGACAAGGTCTCGATCATCTGGCGCTGGTCCTCGCCGGGGAAGGCGAAGGGGATGTCGGGGGCGGGCTGGGCCTCGGGCGGAGCGGGAGAGGGTTCCGCCGCGATCAGGGGCTCGGCCGCGACGGCGGCTTCGACGGGGGCCTTCTTGACCCGGGGGGCGCGTGGCTTCGCCGTGGTGGTGCGGCCGGGCTTGCGCGGGGCGCTGGCCACGGCGAGGGGCTTGGGCGGGGTCCGGGGGGTCTTGGCCATGGGGTCTCCGGCGTGTCCTTGGGGGCGACGGGCGCGTCGTCCGCCCTTTGCGCCTGGCACGATCATGGCCTAAGACCGGCCCGATATGAACGCGCATCGAGCGAAAAAGACAGCGGCCCTGATCCTGAGCGCGGGTGCCGTGACGGGATGCGCCGGGGCCTTCGAGGCCGAGACCGACACCGCCTCGCCGATCGCGCCCCGGGTCCAGGCCCTGGTGGACGCCAACCGCGCCTATCCGCGCTGGACGGAATTCCCCGTGGCCTCGACGACGACACCGCCCTCGACCGAGGTCGCCAGCCGCGTGCGGGGCCTGGCCTCGCAAGGGACGGCCCTGGCCGATGAGGCGGCGCGGATCGAATGGACCCTGGGCGATCCGGCCACCCTGTCCCGCGAGATCACCGCCCGCGTGGACGCCCAGCAGATTTCGCCGGTGACGGCGGAGACCCAGGCCGAGGTCGAGGCCTTCGCCGCCGAGGCGCGTCGTCGCGGCGTCGCGCCCCCGCCCATCGACCGGGCCCCCAGTGCTCAAGGGCCGGCACCGCGCTGATCACCTATCGCCCGGTTGAGAGAATCCGGGGATCATCCTTCGCCTCAGGAGACCGCCCATGGCCGCATCGGCCCCCTTCGCCTCGACCCTCGCTGC
>NCEB01000028.1 GCA_002280475.1 Brevundimonas subvibrioides | reverse complement strand
CCCTATCCGAACGGGCGCGGCGACGAGTTGTCCCGCCACCGACCCGCCGCCTCGGAAATCCAGCGCACCAGTAGAACCGGTCACCTTCACTCCGGACGCGAACGTAGTAGGAACATCATACCCAAGTTCCGACCATAGTCAAAGTGGCGCTTGGCCCCTCACACCTTCACCTCCACCACCCCGCCCCCCGCGCGGAACTTCGCCGACATCTCCGCCATCCCGGCCTCCGCCTCCGCCAGCGACCCCCCCGCGTCATTCTGCGCCTGCGCGTCCCGGCGGATGTCCTGGCTGATCTTCATCGAGCAGAATTTCGGCCCGCACATGCTGCAGAAGTGGGCGGTCTTGTGGGCCTCTTTCGGCAGGGTCTCGTCGTGGTATTTGCGGGCCGTCTCGGGGTCGAGGCCGAGGTTGAACTGGTCTTCCCAGCGGAACTCGAACCGGGCGCGCGACAGGGCGTCGTCGTGGGCGCGGGCGGCGGGGTGGCCCTTGGCCAGGTCGGCGGCGTGGGCGGCGATCTTGTAGGTGATGACGCCGTCCTTGACGTCCTGACGATCCGGCAGGCCCAGGTGCTCCTTGGGCGTGACGTAGCAGAGCATGGCCGTGCCGAACCAGCCGATCATGGCCGCGCCGATCGCGCTGGTGATGTGGTCATAGCCCGGCGCGATGTCGGTGGTGAGCGGCCCCAGGGTATAGAAGGGCGCCTCGTGGCAGTGTTTCAGCTGCTCATCCATGTTGGCCTTGATCTTGTGCATCGGCACATGGCCGGGGCCCTCGATCATGACCTGGCAGCCGTGGTCCCAGGCGACCCTGGTCAGCTGGCCAAGCGTGCGCAGCTCGGCGAACTGGGCCGCGTCGTTGGCGTCGGCGATGGAGCCGGGGCGCAGGCCGTCGCCGAGGCTGAAGGAGACGTCGTAGGCGCGCAGGATCTCGCAGATCTCGTCGAAGCGCTCGTACAGGAAGCTCTCCTTGTGGTGGGACAGGCACCACTTGGCCATGATGGAGCCGCCGCGCGACACGATGCCGGTGACGCGGTTGGCCGTCAGCGGCACGAAGGGCAGGCGCACGCCCGCGTGGATGGTGAAATAGTCCACGCCCTGTTCGGCCTGTTCGATCAGGGTGTCGGCGAAGATGTCGAACGTCAGGTCCTCGGCCACGCCGCCGACCTTCTCCAGCGCCTGATAGATGGGGACGGTGCCGATGGGGACGCTGGAGTTGCGGATGATCCAGTCGCGGATGTTGTGGATGTTGCGACCCGTCGACAGGTCCATGACATTGTCGGCGCCCCAGCGGGTGGCCCAGACCAGCTTGTCGACCGGCGTTGATCTTCACCAGGAAGTTGCGGCCGATGATCATCGGCTCGACCTCGGGGTGGTTGATGTTGTGCGGGATGATGGCGCGGCCGCGGGCGATCTCCTGACGGACGAATTCCGGCGTGACGAAGTCGGGGATGCTGGCGCCAAAGGACTCTCCGTCCCGGGTCGAGGGTCGAGGGTCGAGGGTCGAGGAAGGGGAGAAGGCTGCGTTGGGGGACGGCATCGTCGACCCATCTGCGAAGGTGATGGTTCCTTCCGACCCTCGACCCTCGACCCTCGACCCTTCCCGACGCAGGTTCTCGCGGATGGCGACGTATTCCATCTCGGGCGTGATGACGCCGGCGCGGGCGTATTCCAGCTGGGTCACCGGGCGGCCGGGCACGCCCTTGAAGACCTTGTGCCGCGAGGTGTCGAAGCGGGGGGCCAGGTGCCTGCCCTCGGCGTGGCCGTTGTCCTCGGGCTTCACTTCACGAGGATTGGCGACGGGGGCGATGTCGCCGCGATCCAGCTGCCAGCTGGATTTGACGAGGGGGAGACCGCGCTTGATGTCGATGGCGACGGTGGGGTCGGTGTAGGGGCCGGAGCTGTCATAGATGGTCACCGGCGGCTCATTGGCGCTGGGGTGGACGGCGACCTCGCGGAATGGGACGCGGATGTCGGAGAACAGTTCGCCGGAGACGTAGACTTTCCTCGACCCGGCGCGTTCGCCGGTGGGGATGGCGCCGGTCTCGCGCATCACCTCTTTGCGCGCTTCGGCGAGGGGGAGGCTATCGCTCTCGACGCGGTCGATCGCTGCTTGAGCCTCATCGACCTTGGCGTGCGGCGTGACGTGGATGTTCATGGCGGCCTCTGTGCAGTTGAGGTGCGCCGGCTCCGGACTGATCCGCTTCCTCTTCACCGTGCATCCCGGCGAAGGCCGGGATCCAGGGCCGCGCACTCCGACCGACGGAGTCCGTGACCTGGACCCCGGCCTTCGCCGGGGTGCACGGATGGAAACAAGCATTCCCATCCCTTCGCCGGCATGACCCGGATCAGGTTCGGCCGGTCAGAGGATCACCTCTATCTCAGCGGCTCAGGCACCGCCCCCGGGAGAACAGGTCGAGCATAGGCGCGCGCGCGAGGCTTGGAAACCTTTCGGAGGCGCGGGGCGAAATCCGGGGCTAGGCTGGAGGCCCGGCCCGGAGAACGACCATGCGCACCGAACCCTTCGACTTCGACTGCTCCGACGGGCGACGGGTGCGTGGGCGGCTGGATCGGCCGGACGGGCAGGTCAGGGCCTGGGCCCTGTTCGCCCACTGTTTCACCTGCGGCAAGGACAACCTGGCGGCGACGCGGATCGCCCGGGCCCTGGCGGCCGAGGGGGTGGGGACGCTGAGAATCGACTTCGCCGGGATCGGCGAGGCGGGCATGACGCCCATGCCGGCGGGGTTCACGGTGGATGTCGGCGACCTGGTCGAGGCGGCGGCGCACATGGCGCGGCACGGTTGCGCGCCGGGCCTGCTGATCGGGCACAGCCTGGGCGGGGCGGCGGCGATCGCGGCGGCGGGGGACATCCCCAGCGTCAAGGCGGTGGCGACGATCGCCGCGCCGTTCGATGTCGACCATGTGCTGAAACTGCTGGGGCCGGGTGCTGAGGGGCTGATGCACGGCGAGACCCACACGGCCAGCGTGGGCGGGCGGCCGGTGTCGGTCGGCGCGGGCTTCGCCGAGGACCTGAGGGCCCAGGACCAGAAAACGCGGCTGACGGGGCTGAAGCGGGCGCTGCTGGTGCTGCATTCGCCGGTGGACCAGATCGTGGGGATCGAGGAATCGAGCGGCATCTTCCTGGCGGCGAAACATCCCAAGAGCTTCGTCTCGCTGGACAAGGCCGACCATCTGCTGAGCGATCCGGCGGACGCGGCCTATGCGGCGGCGGTGATCGCGGCCTGGGCCAGCCGCTATATCGGTGACATGACGACGCCGGGGACGGCGCCGGCGTCCGACGGCGTGGTGCGGGTGTCCGAAACGGGGGCCGGCAAGTTCCAGGTCAAGGTCGAGGCGGGCGGGGCCCTGCTATTGGCCGACGAGCCGGTGTCGGTGGGCGGGCTGGCCAGTGGCCCGACGCCTTATGAGCTGGTGGCGGCCGGCCTGGGGGCCTGCACGGTCATGACTCTCAGGCTCTATGCCGACAAGAAGGGCCTGCCGCTGGAGCGGGCCTCGGTCGAGGTGCGCCACGAGCGTCAGGCGGGGCAGGCGCCGCCCGACGTGTTCGAGCGGACGCTGAGGCTGGAGGGGGCCTTCGACGAGGAGCAGCGCGTCCGGATGTTCGAGATCGCCGATAAATGCCCGGTGCACCGCACGCTGGAAAGTGGCGCGCGGGTGGTGACGCGGGCGGGCGCGCCGGAAATGCCCGCGCCATGCGAGGAAGAGCACTTCAAGGAGATGGAGGAGGCCTGCGGTCAGGCCGGATAGGCCAGGAGCATCCGGTCGATGGCCGCCTCGATGCGGGCCCAACCGGCGTCGTCCAGGGTGACGCCGGCGAAGCGGTCGCGGGACTGGGCGGCGAGGGCCAGGTGCTGGATGGCCGCAAGGAAGACGACGTTCAGGGCGACCACGTCCACCCCGTCCGGCAGGGGCAGGTTGGGGCGGCGCGAGGCCGTCCAGCGCTGCAGCACAGCCGAACGGGCCGCCTCCAGACGCCGCAGCAAGGGGGTGTCCACGCTGAGCTCCCAGGCCACGAGACGCAGTATGAGCGGGCTGGCCCGCAGGGCCCGCAGATAGCCGGTCAGCATCTCGCGCGCGAAGTCGCGGTAGGAGGTCGCCTGGGTCGGCGGCTGGGCGGCCAGGGTCTCGCCCAGCCACAGGTCCAGTTGGCCGGCGAGACGTTCGACGACGCCTTCGACGCCCTCGAAATAGCGATAGATCAGCTTGCGATCGACGCCGGCCGCGGCCGCCAGGGTGTTGACGTTCAGCCCGCTCCAGCCGTCGTGCAGCAGCAGCCGCTCGGCGGCGGAGACGATCGCCGCCTCCGTCGCCGCGCGGTCGCGCGGCCTGCTTTTGGCGCTACCGCTCGCGACGCGGTCGCTCGCTACTTGAGCGCGGGTTGGTGTGTCTGGCGTCATCACCCGTTCGTGTCCGAGGCGGCGCAGGCGCGCAAGGCCTGGCCGCGGCCATCCTCGAAGTTCCGGGTCCAGCGGGCGTCATAGGCGCCGAGCCGGATCTCTGCCTCGGAGCCCGTCGCCGTGGGGCGGATGGTGACGCTCTCATAGGCCGAGCCATAGCCGGCCAGCGAATAGCGCCAGTGGGTCTCGGTCATGACGAAGCGGCTGAGCGGCAGGAAGTCGGCGCGTTCCTGAAAACAGGCAGCCAGCGCCTCGACCGGACGGCCGCTGGCAATGACTTCATCCGGAGCCTGGGCCGACAGGACGTCGAGGTCGTCGACGCCCACACGGGGCGCGGCGCAGGCGGCGAGGCCCAGAAGGGCGGCGAGGGGCAGGGCGATCAGGGGGGAGGCGATGTTCATGGGGGTCTCTCTTTTCAGCTTGTTCGGACTGCCGGTTGACATGTCTCGATGATGGGACATATAGAAGTCTCACAACTGAGACAACGGGGAAAGTTCGATGACGATATCGATGAGACGAAAGGCGGGGCTGGCGATGGCCGGCTTCGCCCTGGCCGCCAATGTTCCCTTCGCCCTGCTGGTCGATCGGTTCGGATACGACGATGTGCTGCGCGAGCCGCCGCTTGAGGTGCTGGCGGCCTTCCGGGCGGGTGGGCCCGAGCTGATCGTGATCTGGCTGGCCTTCGCCCTGTGCGCCCTGGCCTTCCTGTGGGTCTCGGCCTGGACGGGCGAGGCGATCCGGGCGGGTGGAGCGCGCTGGCCCGCCTGGGCGGCGGCCGCGGGCGCGGCCTCGGCCGTCGCCCAGGCGGTGGGCCTGTCACGCTGGAGCTTCGTCGTGCCGGGTCTGGCGGACCGGGCGCTGGACGGCTCGGCGACCGAGAGCACCGTGGCGGTCGGGACCTATCAGGCCCTGCATCAGTTCGCGGGCGTGGCGATCGGCGAATGGCTGGGTCAGACCCTGCTGGCGGCCTGGACCCTGGCGGTCGGGCTGGCGCTGGTGCGTGGGCCCATGGCGCGGGGGTGGTGGACGCAGGCTCTGGGGGTGATCGCCCTGATCCTGTCGCCGCTGTGGATCGTGGGGCAGGTCGAGTTGCTGGCCACCGTCGATGCGGCCTTTCCCGCGTTCCAGATCACCCAGTGGGTCTTCATGGCCTGGCTGGCGTGGCTGGTGGCGCTCGGCCTGACCTGGGCGATTCAGGGGGAGACGACATGAGCGCGATCCTTCAGACCGAGGGCGGAGCCGGGGGCTGGCCCGGCCGGTTGCTGCGGCTGGAAGGGCTGGCGCTGCTGGTGGTGGCCTGTGTGCTGTATCACCGGACGGGTCTGTCGTGGTGGTGGTTCGCCGGATTGTTCCTGGTGCCCGACCTGTCGTTCCTGGCCTACGGGCTTGGGCGGGGCGCGGGGACGCTGGCCTACAACCTGACCCACACCGAGGTCGGACCGGTGGCGCTGGGCCTCGTCGGCCTGACGGTCGCGCCCGCCGCCCTGTCGTTCGCCCTGATCTGGGCCGCGCACGTCGGCTGGGACCGGCTGGTCGGATACGGGCTGAAGTCCGCCTCCAGCTTCGATCACACCCATCTGGGGCCTGTCGGCAAGGCGGCGCGCGCCGCCCGCGAAACGCGACGGATCAGCAGGCCTGGCGCGTGATATCCATGATCGCTCAAAGAAGACGAGTCTCCATGAACCGCACTTTCCAAGCTCTCCGCCTGATCGGAGCCCTTGTCCTCTCCGGCACTGCCCTCGCGGCTTGCTCGGGCGGAGGCGGGGGCGACGGCCCCTCCACCCCGCCCACCCCGCCCACCCAGCCTCCGGCCCCGCCGCCCCCTCCACCGCCTCCTCCGCCGCCTCCACCGCCGCCGCCGCCCGCCGGGGTCTCGGTCGAGCGCGAACTGTCTCCGACCACCGTCAACCCGGCGGTGGCGACCAATAGCTCAGCCCATTTCGTGGTGACGCCCAATCCGGCGGTCCTGGCGCAGAACCGGCTGTTCGTCATGCTGCCCGGGACAAACGGCGTGCCCCGCTTCTATCGCGAGATCGTCCGCACGGGGGCCTCGCGCGGCTATCACGCGGTGGGCCTGACCTATCCCAACGACACGGCGGTGGGCGACCTGTGCAGGCCCAGCCCCGATCCGGACTGCGCGGGCAAGGCGCGCCGCGAGATCCTGACGGGGGTGGACCACAGCCCGCTGGTCACGGTGGATCGCAACGGTTCCATCATCGGCCGTCTGGAGGACCTGATCCGCTACCTGGATCGCACCTTCCCGACCGAGGGGTGGGGTCGGCTGCTGGTTTCGGGCCAGCTGGACTGGAGCCGGATCACTGTGGCGGGTCAATCGCAGGGCTCTGGCCATGCGGCCTATCTGGGCAAGCTCCATGCGCTCGACCGGATCGTCATGTTCTCCGGTCCAGCGGACGTCGGCTTGATGACCACGACGCCGGCGCCATGGTTAAGCCTGCCCAATGTCACATCGGCGAGCCGCCAGTTCGGCTTCACCCACACGGACGATGAATTGGTGCCGCTGGCGCTGATCAACCAGAACTGGACGCTGCTCGGACTGTCGGAGTTCGGTCCGAACACCTCGGTGGATGGAGCGGTGCCGCCTTACGGCCTGTCACGGCGCCTGGTCACGAGCGCCCCGCCCAATCCCAATCCAGTCGCGTTCGTACAACAGCCGCGGCATTCCTCGACTGTCGCCGATGCGGTGACGCCGCGGGATGCCCAGGGCGCGCCGCTGTATCGGCCGGTCTGGACCTATCTCGCCTTTCCCTGAGGTGCGGTGCCGTGAAAGGCGGCGTTAACCGGCGGGGCGCAGCATCTCGGCCGGGAGAGCGCCCGAGGAGACCACGATGGGCACGATGATGTCGGCCAGGACCCGCAGCCGGGGGGATCATTTCGAACCCTCGGACTCCGATCCGCAGGAGCAGCGCCGGCTGCGCGGCCACCTGGAACAGATCGACTACACGGCCTTCCTGTCCAATCGGGAGGTCATCCCCCAGGTCATGGGGCTGGGCGCCAATCACACCGAGCCCGCCGCCTTCCAGCGCCTGGCCGTCGCCGCCGCCACGGCGCGGGGCCGCTGGATCGCCGAGGCCCTGAGGTTGACCGAACAGGGCCACGCGGTCTCGACCCACGACGCGGAGCGGCTGGTGGCGATGCGGACCACCTATGAGGAACTGACCGAGGCCTATGAGGGCCTGCGCCGGATGGTGGAGCGGGGGTATCTGCCCTATCGGGCGGCGGAGAAGGGGTGAGAGACGGGGCAAGCTGGGGCGAGTCAGCCGGCGGGGCGGTGCCCCAAGCGGACGTTTGCGTCAGGCGTTCTTCTTGTAAAAGAAGGCTGCGATGCAGACGATCGCGGCGCTGACCGAAAAATCAGTAGCAGCTCTGGCGAGCTTCCCGCGCCCAGACCGTTTCGAACGTTCCGCTCGATTAGCGCCAGAGCCGTTGCTGCCACAGCGCAGGAGCAGAATCCTACGATCTGAATAGCTCTCCGCACTGTGACCCTCCGCTTACACGCTTTCTTCTTCTACTATCTGGGAGGCTAGCCTCTGCAGAGGTCCCAATGAAAATGTAAGCTTAACTCGTCGTTTTGGCTCTGATCACGCGGCGGACTGTCATCAAAAGTCCGCAACGGGTCTACAGCTGACGTCATCCACGCGCCCAGTAGAAGACCCCAGGGTCTCGCAACCTCCCCTAGTTCAGCGGCTGAGGCCTCGTCTCGATGGGGGCGTCGGGGTCGGTGGGGGTGGGCGTGGCGGCGGTGGGCGGTTCGATGACCAGGGGGGCGGGCTCGATCACCGGGGCGGGAGGCGGCTCGACCGGGGGCGTGGTGACGCTCGGGGTCGTGGACTGTGCCGCGCGCGGAGCGGTCGGACGCGCGGGCTCGACGCGGGCGGGGGCCGGGGTGGGCGCGGGCGTGGCTTCTGCCTCGGTCTGGACGGCGGCGGGCGGAGGGGCCTCGGTGGCGGGGATCGGAGCGGTCTCGACGGGCGGCAGGACCTCTGCGCCCGGGGCGGCCGGGGGCGGGGCGTCCATGTCGAGAGGCGGGGCGTCGCCGGCGGGCAGGGTGGCCAGCCAGACGAAACCGGCGATGACGATCAGGGCACCGGCCACGGCGGCGATCCGCCAGGTGTCGTTGGTCTTGACCTTCTCCATCACGGCCTCGACCCGGGCGTAGAGGGTCGGGGTCACGACGACGGAGGGGATGGCGCGCGGGTCGGCGGGGCCGGTCGCGGCGCCCGATAGGGGCGGAGGCAGGGTGTCGATCTGCTCGGGGGCCTCGGGCTCGACGATGATCTCGACCGTGGGGCGCGCGGCGGCGGCCGAGCGGACGGGATCGGGCTCGACGATGGTCTCCAGAACCGGTTCGGCGAAGGGCTCGGGCTCGGGCTCGGCGTAGGCCTCGACCACGGGAACGTCCTCGACGACCGTCTCGAAGGGCGGTTCGGGCGCGGGCGCGATCTCGGGCGTCGCCACCGGGTTCGGGGCGGCGGCGGCCTTGCGGGCGCGCCGCGGCCTGGCGACGAGGGGCTCGGCGGGGGCCTCAAGGTCCGCAGCGTCCGGCTCTGGGGAGAGGGGCTTCTCGCCGGGCAGCTCGGGCTCGGGGGCCGGAGCCGCGCGCGTTGGGATCATGGAGCCGGTGAAGATGTTGGTCGCCGGATGCGGGGTCGGCGTCGGAGGCGTCGCCGGACGCGGGGCGGCCTGGGACCAGCTCTCGGGCGCACGGGGCAGGGGGCCGGCGCGGAAAACGGTCTCGGGCGGGCGACCCCAGACGATGCGGCCACGCACGAAGGGCTCGGGCGCGGCGGCGCCCGGGGCGGCGCCGGTCGGGCGGTTCTTGGGATCGGTCGGCGGCGTGTCGGACATGGCGGCGTCTTAGCCCCGGGACGTGCGGCCGTCCAATGACGAGAGGGTCAGGCGCGGACCTCGACGCCCTTCCAGAAGGCGATGCGATCCCTGATCTCGGCGGCGGCCGATTTGGGCTCGGGATAGAACCAGGCGGCGTCGGTGTTCTGTTTCCCGTCGACGACGAGCGAATGGTACGAGGCCGTCCCCTTCCACGGGCAGACCGAGGTCGTGGTCGACGGCGTCAGCACCGCCTGGTCGACGGCGTCGCGCGGGAAATAGTGGTTGCCCTCGACCACCACCGTGTCGTCGCTTTGGGCGATCGTTTTTCCGTTCCAGGTCGCGGTCGGCATGGGTCTGTCTCCGTTCAGTTCTTGAGGCGATAGCCGGTCTTGAACATCCAGCCGACGACGCCGAGGCAGATCAGGAAGAAGGTCGCCATGGCCGCGACGCTGATCTCCACCCCGACGTCCGAGACGCCGTAGAAGGCCCAGCGGAACCCGTCGATCAGATAGACCACCGGGTTGAACAGGGTCACCGTGCGCCAGGCGGCCGGCAGCATGTCGATGGAATAGAAGGCCCCGCCCAGGAAGGTCAGGGGCGTGACCACCAGCATGGGGATGAACTGCAACTGCTCGAAGCTGTTGGACACCAGGCCGATGATGAAGCCGAACAGGCTGAAGGTCACCGAGATCAGCAGCAGGAATCCCAGCATGGCCAGGGGGTGCTGGACCTGGAGCGGCACGAACAGGGCGGCGGTCGCCAGCGTCACCAGACCGACCAGCATCGACTTGGACGCCGCGGCCCCGACATAGGCGGTGACGGTCTCCAGCGGCGACAGGGGGGCCGACAGGATCTCGTAGATGGTGCCGGTGAACTTGGGGAAATAGATGCCGAAGCTGCCGTTGAAGATCGACTGGGTGAAGACCGACAGCATGACCAGGCCCGGCACGATGAAGGCGCCGTAGGGCACGCCGCCGACCTCCTCCATGCGACTGCCGATGGCCGAGCCGAACACGACGAAATACAGGGCCGTGGTGATGACCGGCGTCACCAGGCTGCCGAAGATGGTGCGGCCGAAGCGGGCCATCTCGAAGCGATACAGGGCCCAGACGCCCCAGCCGTTGAACGTCATGCCCCCACTCCTTGCACGCTGGCTCCGGTATCGCGGTGGACCAGGCTGACGAAGATGTCCTCCAGCGAGCTCTGGCGGGTGTTCAGGTCCTTGAAGGCGATGCCCAGGTCGGACAGGCGGCGCAGCAGGGACGGGACGCCGGTGCGCTCGGCGTTGGAATCGAAGACGTATTCCAGCTCGTTGCCCTCGGCCCTCAGCGTCAGATCCCATTCGCCGAGCTCGGGCGGCAGGCTCGCCAGCGGGTCTTGCAGGTTCAGGGTCAGGGTCTTCTTGCCCAGCTTCTTCATCAGGGCGGTCTTTTCCTCGACCAGGATCAGTTCGCCTTTCAGGATGACGCCCACGCGGTCGGCCATCTCCTCGGCCTCCTCGATGTAGTGGGTGGTCAGGATGATGGTGACGCCGCTCTCGCGCAGCCGGCGGACCAGCTCCCACATGTCGCGGCGCAGCTCGACGTCGACGCCGGCGGTGGGTTCGTCGAGGAACAGGATGTCGGGTTCGTGGCTCAGGGCCTTGGCGATCATGACGCGGCGCTTCATGCCGCCCGACAGGGTCATGATCTTGTCGTTGCGCTTCTCCCACAGGCTGAGGTCGCGCAGCACCTTCTCGACGAAGCCGGGGTTCGGCGCCTTGCCGAACAGGCCGCGGCTGAAGGTGACGGTGGCGATGACCGTCTCGAAGGCGTCGGTGGTCAGTTCCTGGGGGACCAGGCCGATCCTGGAGCGGGCCCGGCGATAGTCGGACTGGATGTCGTGGCCGTCGGCGATCACGGTCCCGGTGGACGGCGTCACGATCCCGCAGATGATGGAGATCAGCGTCGTCTTGCCCGCGCCGTTCGGGCCGAGCAGGGCGAAGATCTCGCCCTTGCCGATCTGGAGGTCGACCGTCTTCAGGGCCTGAAGTCCGCCCTTGTAGGTCTTGGAGATGCCCTGGATGTCGATGACCGGCGGCATGCGGTGCCCCTCAACCGGCATTGCGCGCCGTGGCCGGGATATGGCGTGGATCGGCCGGGGCTCAAGAGCGGTCGGGAGCCTTTCTGCATCACGGCGCGTTGCACGGCGCAGCTTTCACCCAGGACATTCGATGGCCGACGTCTTCGCTCCGATCCACGGCCTCCGCGCCCGGCTGGCGGCGCTGGGCGAGGCCGGGCGCGGACGGTTCGCGATCCTGAGACGGGTGCCGCCGCTGCGCGACCTGCTCGAGATGGCGGCGCGCGTCGGCTATGGCGCGCGCGGCTTCGTCTATGTGTCGATCGGGGTCATCGCCCTGATGGCGGCGCTGGACATGACCGGCGACGCGGTCGGGTCGACGGGTGCGGCCGCGATGCTGGCGGAGCAGCCGTTCGGCCGGCTGTGGCTGATGCTGCTGGGCGCGGGACTGTGGGCCTTCGTGTCATGGCGCGTGCTGCAGTCGGTGTTCGACGCCGACCGCGAGGGGACGTCGAGGAAGGCGTTGATGCTGCGCGCCGGGCAGGCGGCGAGCGGCGTGTTCTACGGTCTGCTGGCATCGACCGTGTTCGAATTCCTGGACGAGTATGAGCGATCGGCGGCCGCCGACGACGTGGCCGAGAACCAGGAGAAGGCGGCCAGTCTGCTGGCCCTCCCGAACGGCCACTGGCTGTTGCTGGGCGTCGGACTGATCGTCCTGGGCATCGGCGTCGGCAATATCATCAAGGGGGTCAAGGCCGATTTCGGCGAGGCGCTGTCGTGTTCGCCGCAGGTGTGCAAGCGGCTCTCGCCCATCGCACGGGCGGGCTATGTGGCGCGCGGCGTCGCCTATCTGCCGCTGGGGGTGTTCGTCTCTTTGGCGGGATGGCGGGCCAGTTCGGCCGAGGTCACCGCCTTCGGCGAGGCGCTGGACGCCCTGGAACGTCAGCCGGGCGGAAGCTGGGTTCTGGGGGTGACGGCCCTGGGATTGATCGCCTTTGGTCTGTTCGCCTTCGTCGAGGCGCGGTTTCGGCGCATCCGCCCGCCGCGCGACCTGACTCCGGGATAGAGCGCCGCGCGCATTCGCCGCGCGTCCGGATCGGGAACCGTGGCCGTATCTTCGGCCTTCATGACCACGACCGGAGCCCGCCCGTGATCTTCGCCCGCCTGACCGCCGCCGTCTTTGTCGCCGTAAGCCTCGGGCTTGGGGCCTGCGCTACCTCGATACCCGCCGACCAGGTTCGCGCGCCCCAACCGACCAGGCCGATCGACCTGGACCGGTTCTATTCCGGCCGCTGGCTGGAGGTCGCCCGCCTGCCTATGGGCATCACCGACGGCTGCGTCGCCGCGGCCACCGACTATGTGATCGTTTCGGCGACGCGGGTGGACCTGCGCGACACCTGTCGCCAGGGCGGCGTCGACGGCAAGGAACGCGCCGTGGGGGCCGCCGGGGTGATCCTGGACCCCGGCTTCAACGCCAAGCTGAGAGCCCCGTATTTCGGCGGCTTCGTCACCTGGGAATACTGGGTGCTGGACCGGGCCGACGACTACAGCTGGTTCATCTCGGCCGACCCGCGGTTCGAAAAGCTGTGGATCTATACCCGCACCCCGCCGTCGCCCGCCGAACTGGCGGCCCTCGTCGAGCGAGCGCGCGCCCTGGGCTATGATGTGAGCCGCCTCGAGTTTCCCGAAACCGCGTCCTGAACCGAGATCGTCCCATGCGCCTGACCCTGTTCGCCGTCTCCGCCGCCGCCCTGACCCTCGCCGCGTGTGGGAGCGGCCCTCTGGCGCCGGCCGGTTCGACCTATGGCCAGAACCCCACGCTGGTGGAGCCGAGCAGCCGGATCCTGCCCGTGGTCAACATCGCCCCCGCCGTGGGCTGGCCCCGGGGCGTGACGCCGACGGCCCCGCAAGGGTTCGCGGTCCAGGCCTTCGCCGAGGGGCTGGATCATCCGCGCTGGATGTACCGGCTGCCCAACGGCGACGTGCTGGTGGCCGAGACCAACGCGCCACCCAAGCCTGAAGAGAAGCAGGGCGGCATTCGCGGCTGGATCATGGGGCTCGTCATGAAGCAGGCCGGGGCGGCGGTCCCCAGCGCGAACCGGATCACGCTTTTGCGCGACGCGGACGGAGACGGGGTGGCCGAGACGCGGACGGCTTTTCTCGAGAACCTGATGTCGCCGTTCGGCATGGCCCTGGTCGGCGATCGGCTGTTCATCGCCAATGCCGACGCGGTGGTCAGCGTGCCGTATCAGACGGGCCAGACGCGGATCGACGCCGCGCCGGTCAAGCTGGCCGATCTGCCGGCCGGGCGGAACCATCACTGGACCAAGTCCCTGGTCGCCTCGGCCGATGGGACCAGGCTGTACGTCGGGGTGGGGTCCAACTCCAACATCGGCGAGAACGGGCTGGACGAGGAGGTCGACCGGGCCGCGATTCTGGAGATCGACGTCGCGACTGGCGCGCGTCGCGTCTTCGCCTCGGGTCTGCGCAATCCTGTGGGCCTGGCGTGGGAGCCGACCAGCGGGGCACTTTGGACGGCGGTCAACGAGCGCGACGAGCTGGGCAACGACCTGGTGCCCGACTATATGACGTCGGTCCGGGACGGCGGCTTCTATGGCTGGCCCTGGAGCTATTATGGCCAGACGGTCGACCGCCGGGTGAAGCCGGAGAACCCGCAGGCGGTGGCCACGGCGTTGTCTCCCGACTATGCGCTGGGGGCGCACACGGCCTCGCTGGGCCTGCACTTCCATGATGGCGCCAGCTTCGCCCCGGCCTATCGCGGTGGGGCCTTCATCGGTCAGCACGGCTCGTGGAACCGCGAACCCAAGAGCGGCTACAAGGTGGTGTTCGTGCCCTTCGCGGGCGGTCGTCCGGCCGGCCCGCCGCAGGACTTCCTGACCGGCTTCCTGAACGATGAGGGCGAGGCGCTGGGTCGGCCGGTCGGCGTCATCACGGATCGATCGGGGGCGCTGCTGGTCGCCGACGACGTGGGCAATGTGATCTGGCGGGTCGCGCCGGCGACCTGACCGATCAGCGGGATCGCGCGCACGAAAAAGACCCCCGGGTGAACCGGGGGCCTTGATCGTATCGGGCGAGCGTCAGTCCAGCGGGGCCGGGACGATGCTCGGGGCCGGGGCAGGAGCATCGATCGTCGGGGTCGTCGCAACATAGGGCTGCGGTCCGGTGGGCTCGGTCGGAGCCTGTTCCATGACGGGCGCGGGCTCGGCGGGGGCGGCGCGGCGTTCGACAGGCTGGCGACGCTGGATCGCGGCAGGCCGCGTGGGCGGAGCCTCGCGGACGACCGGGGCGGCCGCGGTCTCGGTGAGGGTCACGCCGCCGGGCAGGTCGTCGGTCGACAGTGCGGCCCGAGCGGTCGAGCTTTCCAGCGGGACGGCGGGCTGGACGAGCGGCACCGGCGCTTCACGAGCGACCAGGGGCTCGTTGCCGGTCTCGCCAGACATCATGACCGCAGCGCCGCCGCCGATGAGGGCGACCACGCCGACCGGGGCCAGGATCATCCAGGTGCGGATACCGCCCTTGGAGCGGGACTTTCTGGTGCGGGCATAGCGGGGGACGAAGACCTCTTCGATCATCGGCTCGTTGCGCGCAGTGTCGTCGGTATAGGTCACAGTCATCTGTGGTCCTCCTGATTGAGGCCAAGAAAACAGACTTCGACGACCCCGGTTCCTGCCAGATCAACAAAGCCTCGAAGAAGAACCGGGATCGCCGCGTTCCTGTACCGCTTCTTGATCAAATCGGGCGAAATCGTAGCCGTTAAAGCCAGAACGCGTCGTATGTTATCGCTGCGTCAACCGGGTCCGACATGCCACGCGGACCGGGAAACGTCGCGGCGACCCGTCAAGGATTCTCCCGACGGTTGACCGGACGCCGGGGCTTGTTCATCACGGGGGCCTGTCCTTTTGCGCCTGCACACGGAGCGACCGAGACCATGGGTCTGGCGGCCAATATCCGACGTGACCTCAAGTTCGCCGCTGGCCTGCGGCGTCTGTTGAAGCGCATCAAGCCGATCAGCCTGGATGGCGACGTCCTGGTCTGCGACGACTTCGAGGAGGCTGTCGACAGGTTCGGCGACAACATCGCCCTGGAGGACGAGACCCGGTCGCTGACTTATCGCGAGCTGGACGGCATGGCCAACCGCTATGCCCATTGGGCGCGCAGCCGCAATCTGCGCCGGTCCGATGTGATCGGCCTGGTGATGACCAACCGGCCCGAGTTCATCGCGGCCTGGATGGGCTTTTCCAAGGTCGGGATCGCCACGGCCCTGATCAACACCAACCTGACCGGCCAGGCCCTGGCCCACTGTCTGAATATCGCCGGTGTCTCCCAGGTCGTCGCCGACGAGGAGACCTGGCGCAAATGCGAGGAGGCCCGCCCCTTCGTCACCCGCACCATGATGCTGTGGGTGCTGGGGTTGCGCGGCGAGGACGAGATGTCCGAGCGCCGGGGACTGGACAACGCGGTCCGCAGCGGCTCGTCGGTGCGTCCGCCAAAAGCCGCGCGGGACGGCCTGACCAACCGCGATACGGCGCTCTACATCTACACCTCCGGCACAACCGGCCTGCCAAAGGCGGCGAAGATCCACCACGCCCGCGCGCGCACCTATATGCGGGCCTTCGCCGGGGCGACGGCGACGACGGCCGAGGACCGGGTGTTCAACGTCCTGCCTCTGTATCACTCCACCGGGGGGCTGGTCGGAATCGGCCCGGCCTTTCTGAACGGCGGGCGGCTGATCCTGAGGCGCAAATTCTCGGCCTCCAGCTTCTGGAAGGACGTCAATGCGACGGGCGCGACGGTCTTCGTCTACATCGGCGAGCTGTGCCGGTATCTGGTCAACTGTCCCGAGCAGGAGGGCGAGCGCGGGCACAAGCTGCGGCTGGCCTTCGGCAACGGCCTGAGGCCGGACGTCTGGTCAGACTTCCAGACTCGTTTCGCGATCCCCGAGATCTTCGAGTTCTATGGATCGACCGAGGGCAATGTCTCGGTGTTCAACTTCGACGGAAAGCCGGGCTCGATCGGGCGGGTGCCCAAGTTCCTCAAGAAGCAGATCAACATCCGCCTGGTGCAGTTCGACATCGACACGGAAATGCCGGTGCGGGCGGCCAACGGCTGCTGCGTCGAAGCCAAACCGGGCGAGATCGGCGAGGCCATCGGCCTGATCGGCAACGACATCCGCCACGACTTCTCGGGCTATGCCGACAAGGCGGCGTCGGAGAAGAAGATCCTGACCGACGTGTTCCAGCGCGGCGACCGCTGGTTCCGCACCGGCGACCTGATGCGCCAGGATTCCGAGGGCTATTTCTATTTCATCGACCGGATCGGCGACACCTTCCGCTGGAAGGGCGAGAACGTCTCGACGGCCGAGGTCGAGCAGCGCCTGGCCGAAGCGCCGGGGGTCAAGGAAGTCATCGCCTATGGCGTGCCGGTGCCGGGTGCCGAGGGCAAGGCCGGGATGGTGACGCTGGTCGTCGAAGGCAAGTTCTCGCCAAAGGCGTTCGCCGAGTACGCCGACGCCCAGCTGCCCCCCTATGCGCGGCCCGTCTTCGTGCGGCTGGCCAAGACGCTGGAGACGACCGGAACGTTCAAATACCGCAAGGTGGATCTGGTCGCCGAGGGCTTCGATCCCGCCGTGGTGGGAACCGTCTATGTGCGAGGCGGCAAGTCCGGCTACCAGAGGCTGACGGCCGACGCCTTCGCGGCGATCCGAAACGGCGAGACGCGCCTCTGACCCACGAGAAGACCCCCGCAGCGATCGCGGCGGGGGTCTGAACGTCTCTTCCGAAGGATCGGCGGGGTCATGAGCCCCGCCGGGGTCCGCCTTAGTTGGCGGGAGCCATCGCGCCGTCGGCGGGCGGCGTGGTCGAGGGGGTGTTCTCGGTCGTCAGGCCGCCGTCGGCGTTGCCGGCCTGTTGCTCGATGGCGTCGGCCTGGGCGTTCAGCGCGTCTTCCTGAGCCTCGGTCGGCGCGGCGTCGGCCTGGGCTTCCAGGGCGTCGGCCTGTTGTTCGGCGGCGTCGTCGGCGGGCGACTGGCAGGCGGCCAGGCCGGCCATGGCGGCGACGGCGATGGAGGCGATGGTCAGTTTACGCATGGGATATCCCTTCCTTGTGAAGTCGGGGAAACGCCGCCGATCACGCCGGGTTCACGGGCGCGTGAGACAAAATCCGAACGGCGTTATGCCGTCTCCGCGAAGGCGACGCGAGCGGCCCCCAGCAAGGCGGCGTGCTTGTGGGTGATCACCCAGGTCGGGATGTCGGCCATATAGTCCTTGAACCGGCCCTTGCGTTCGAAGCGGCGACGGAAGGGACTGGCCTTGAGGAAATCGAGGATGCGGGGCGCGATGCCGCCGGCGATATAGACGCCACCGCGCGCGCCGGTGGTCAGGGCGATGTCGCCGGCCACCGCGCCCAGGATGGCGCAGAAGCGAGCGAGCGTCGCGCCGCATGGGCTCTCGGGGTCCTTGAGGGCGGTCTCGGTGATTTCGGCGGGGTCGTCGATATGGGTTTCGCGGCCGTCGATGCGGGCGAGCGCGCGGTGCATGTTCAACAGGCCCGGCCCACAGATCAGCCGTTCGATGGACACGCGATCATAGCGTTCGCGCAGGATACGCAGGATCTCGTCCTCGACCGTGTCGCCCGGCGGGAAGCAGGCGTGGCCGCCCTCGGACGGCATGGCCATCTCACCGCCGTGAGCGTCGCGCACCAGGGCCGAGACACCGAAGCCGGTGCCGGGCCCGAGCACCGCCAGGGTCGCGTGCGGATCGCCCGTCGCGGGACCGCCGAGGTGGACGAGGTCGGCGGCCGGCACAATGGGCGCGCCCCAGGCCAGGGCCTCGAAATCGTTGATCAGCTTGACCGGGTTCAGTCCCAGGGTCGCCAGCTCCGCCTCCGACACCGCCCAGGGCGAGTTGGTCAGGTCGATGGCCCCGTCCTCGACCGGCCCCGCCACGGCGATGACGCCGCCCGACGGCTTGACCTCGCAGCCCTCGATGAAGGCGGCGACGCCTTTCAGGAAGGTCGGGAACTGTTCGGCCGGGAAGCTCTCGTGATGGTCCAGCACCGGCAGGCCGTCGACCATGCGGGCCAGGGCGAAGCGGGCGTTGGTGCCGCCGACGTCGCCGACGAGGAGGGTGCGGGGGTCACTCATGCGTCGATGGCCCGGTTCTGGATGTTGTGATCGGCGACGTCACGGAGCTCGGGCTGGCGTGCCGTCGCCGCCGCCTGAAAACAGACGGACGCGCCCTGCTCGGCGGAAGACACGGCGGCGCGGAAGGCCCCGAACAGTTCGCGGCCATAGCCCCAGGACTGGACGTCATGCGCCCTGGCGGCGGGACGGGCCGAGAGGTCGGCGGTGGTGGTCAGCACGCCCGCCTCGGCGTCGAGGCGGACGATGTCGCCGGTCTTCACATAGGCGAGGGGGCCGCCCTCCAGAGCCTCGGGCGTGACGTGGATGGCGGCGGGCGTCTTGCCCGACGCGCCCGACATCCGTCCGTCGGTAACGAGGGCGATGGGCAGGCCGCGATCCTGCAGCACGCTCATCAGGGGCGACAGGGAATGCAGCTCGGGCATGCCGTTGGCCTTGGGCCCCTGGAAGCGCAGGACGATGACGCCGCCCTGATCCAGTTGGCCCGCCTGGAAGGCCGCCAGTACATCCTCCTGGCTGTCGAAGACGTGGGCAGGGGCCTCGACGATCCGGTGCTGGGGCTTGACCGCCGAGATCTTGATGACGGCGCGGCCGAGATTGCCGTGAACGAGGCGCAGGCCGCCCTCCTTGTCGAAGGGGTCCGAGGCGGGTCGCAGGATGTCGGTGTCGAGGCTCTGGGCCACGCCGTCGCGCCAGACAAGGTCGCCGTCGATCAGCGAGGGCTCCTGGAAATAGTGATGGATGCCCGGGCCCATGACGGTCTGGACGTCGGCGTGGATGTGGCCCGCCTCGGCCAGTTCGCGCGCGACGAAGGCGACGCCGCCGGCCGCCTGAAACGCGTTCACGTCGGCCGAGCCGTTCGGATAGACCCGCGCCAGAAGCGGCGTGACGGACGACAGCTGGTCCATGTCGGTCCAGTCGATCAGGACACCGGCCGCGCGGGCCATGGCGACCAGGTGGATGGCGTGGTTGGTCGAGCCGCCGGTGGCCAGAAGGGCCACGATCATGTTGACGATGGACTTTTCGTCGATGACGTCGGCCATCCGGCCGGTCCCGCTCTCGGCCAGCTGGACCGCCTGTTTGGCGGCGGCGGCGGTCAGGGCGTCGCGAAGCCCCGTCTCCGGATGGACGAAGGCGGTCGAAGGCAGGTGCAGCCCGCCCAGCTCCATCATCATCTGGTTGGAGTTGGCCGTGCCGTAGAAGGTGCAGGTGCCGGGCGAGTGATAAGAGCCGATCTCCGAGGCCAGCAGGACGTCGCGGTCCACTTTCCCTTGGGCGTATTCGGCGCGGACGCGGGCCTTCTCGGCGTTGGGAATGCCGCTGGGCATGGGCCCGGCGGGCGCGAAGATCACGGGCAGGTGGCCGAACGCGAGCGAGCCCATGAACAGGCCCGGCACGATCTTGTCGCACACGCCCAGACACAAGGCGGCGTCGAAGGCGTCATGGGTCAGGGCGATGCCGACCGACATGGCGATGACGTCGCGGCTGAACAGCGACAGCTCCATGCCGGGCCGGCCCTGGGTGACGCCGTCGCACATGGCGGGGGTGCCGCCCGCGACCTGGGCCGTGGCACCGACCTCGCGCACCGCGTCGCGGATCACCTGGGGGAAGCGCTCGAACGGCTGATGCGCCGAGAGCATGTCGTTGTAGGCGGTGACGATCCCGACATTGGGCGTCTTGCCCGTCATGGCCGTCAGCTTGTCGGCGATGGTCTGGCCCGCGAAGGCGTGGGCCCAGTTGGCGCAGGACAGTTTGGCGCGACCGACGCCGGAATCGCGGGCGGCGTCCATGCGGCGGAGATAATCGGCGCGCGACTCCTTGGAACGCGCGACGATGCGGTCGGTGACCTCTTTGACCACGGGATGAAGGGGCATGGCTTAGCCTTCCGTCCAGACGACTTCGAGCGGGACTTTCGCCGCGATCAGGGCGGCGATGGGCTGGGTCGCTGGATCGCCCTCGGCCTCGCGTTCGAAGACGGAACGCTTCACCGCGCCTTTCAGGCCCAGGACAACGCGATCGGCGGAGATCAGCCAGGGCAGGTTGATCGACAGCCGCTCCTGCGGCGGGGCGGCACCATCGCGGCCGTGCGGCACGCCC
The DNA here is from genome assembly GCA_002280475.1 of Brevundimonas subvibrioides. Classification (GTDB taxonomy): domain Bacteria; phylum Pseudomonadota; class Alphaproteobacteria; order Caulobacterales; family Caulobacteraceae; genus Brevundimonas; species Brevundimonas aurifodinae. Next base: position 15,400 of record NCEB01000028.1, on the reverse strand, counting down.
AGCACCGTCGGCTTCAGCGTCGGTGTCAGCAGCGTCCTCAGCGTTGGGCTGTCCGGGAACATCGAGCAGATATGGCCATCCTCTCCCATACCGAGAAGGACGGCATCGAGGCGGTCTCCGGCCTGGGCCAGGGCGTGGGCGGCGAGCGCGGCGGCGCGATCGACGGTCACGGCGGGGGAATGGAGCGGGATGAAGCGGGCGGCGGCGGCCGGGCCTTGCAGGAGGACGTCCCGGATCAGCCGAGCGTTGGAGTCCGGCGAGGTCTCCGGCACATGGCGCTCGTCGACCAGGGTGACGGCGATGCGGTCCCAGCCGATGTCGGCCTGGGCGAGGCGGGCGTAGATCGGCGAAGGTGTCGTGCCGCCGGGACCGGCGAAGACGGCGCGGCCGTTGGCGATGACGGCAGCGGCGAGGCTTTCCTCCAGCCGCGCGGCGATGGCGGCGGCCCAGGCGTCGGTGTCGGGGAAGGATTCGATCTGGCTCATTTCATTACCGCTCATCCCCGCGAAAGCGGGGACCCAGGTCTGAAATGAGGCAGGGCGTCGGGGATAGGCTCGTCAACGCCAACTCGGCCATTGATCGCCCAAAGCACTGGGTCCCCGCCTTCGCGGGGATGAGCGGAAAGAGATTACCCATTGGTCTTCCACTCCCGGCCGGTGCGCGCCAGCAGAAGGTCCGCGGCGTCCGGACCCCAGGTGCCCGCGCGATAGGGCATGGGCTTGACCTTGCCCTCGGCCCAGGACGCCGAGACGCCGTCGACCCATTCCCAGGCCTTCTCCGCCTCGTCGCGGCGGACGAACAGGGTGGAGTCGCCGTTCAATGCATCCAGCAAGAGCCGCTCATAGGCGATGCGGCGGCGCGGCGGCTCCGCCCCCTTCTGGCCCACGCCCCAGGACAGGGACATGTCGATGCGCTGGAGCTGCATCTTCTGGTCCAGACCGGGACGTTTGTTCATCACGGTGAGCGAGATGTCCTCCTCGGGCTGGAGCTCGATGACCATGCGGTTGGCGCGCGCCTCGCCGCGCGAGTCGCGGTCGAAGATGGAGTGCGGCACCGGCTTGAACTGGATGACGATCTCGGTGCGCTTTTCGGGCAACCGCTTGCCGGTGCGCATGAAGAAGGGCACGCCCGCCCAGCGCCAGTTATCGATATCGGCGCGGATGGCGACAAAGGTCTCGGTGTCCGAGTCCGCCCCGCGCTCCTCGTCATAGCCTTTGACGCGGGCACCCTCGACGGTGCCCGAAACATACTGGCCGCGCACGGTGACGCGCTCGACCTCGTCCGGCGTGACGGGGCGCAGCGACCGAAGCACCTTCACCTTCTCGTTGCGCACCGAGTCCGGGTCGAGGTCCGAGGGCGGCTCCATGGCGACGAGGCACAGCAGCTGCAGCATGTGGTTCTGCAGCATGTCGCGAAGCGCACCGTACTCGTCGTAGTAGGGCCAGCGGTCACCGACGCCGACGGTCTCGCCCACCGTGATCTGGACGTGGTCGATCGACAGGTTGTTCCAGAGCGGCTCGAAGATGGTGTTGCCGAACCGCAGGGCGATCAGGTTCTGGACGGTCTCCTTGCCCAGATAGTGGTCGATGCGGAACACTTGATGTTCGCCGAAGGCATCGGCCACCGCGTCGTCGATGGCGCGGAAGCTGTCCAGGTCGCGGCCCACCGGCTTTTCCAGGACGACACGATCCTCGGGTTCGGCCAGACCCGCCGCCCGCATGGCGGTGACGATCCGGGCATAGAGCGACGGCGAGACGGCGAGGAAGCTGGTGACCGACCCGTCGCCCACCTTGTCGCGGAGGGGCTTGAGGCTTTCGGCCGAGGTGGCGTCGACGGCGAGGTAGTCGAGACGGGCTTCCATCTTTGCCCAGGCGTCGTCGGACCAGTGACCGTCGGCCTTGCCCTGGACCGCGGCGCGGACCTTGGCGATGTATTCCTCGCGGGTTTCTTCGGAGCGGGCCGCGCCGATGATCTTGAGGCCCTCGGGCAGCAGTCCGTCATGCTCGAGGAAATACAGCGACGGAAGAAGCATCCGCATCGCCAGATCGCCGCCGCCGCCGAACAGCACCAGTGCCGTCATGCCCGCTCGTCTCCCATGACCGGAGGATCGAGCCTCCGTGACCTATTGTGGCTGTTTGGCCGGTCGCTCGCGCGAGGCCAACACGTCCAGCACCGCCTGAAACGACAAGTGACGCGACCGTAACAGAACGAGCAAGTGATAGATCAGGTCCGCCGCCTCGGACGCGAGCTCCTCATCTGGCCCGGCGGCACCGGCCAGCGCGGTCTCGACGCCCTCCTCGCCAACCTTCTGGGACGCGCGTTTCGGACCCTGCGCCAGCAGTTTGGCGGTCCAGCTGGACTCCGGGTCGGCCGAGGCGCGTTCGGCGATGGTCCGCTCCAGTCGGGCGATGCGGCCCAGGCCCGGGGCGTCGGCCTCGCCGAAACAGCTGGTGGTGCCGAGGTGGCAGGCCGGGCCCATCGGACGGACGGCGAGGACCAGGGCGTCGCCGTCGCAGTCGGGCGTGATGGAGACGACGCTCAGCCGGTTGCCGCTGGTCTCGCCCTTTCTCCACCGTCCGCCCCGGCTGCGCGAGAAGAAGGTGGCCTCGCCGGACTGGACCGTCTCGTCCAGCGCCGCGCGGTCCATGTAGGCGAGGGTGAGGACCTGGAGCGTGTCGGCGTCCTGCACGATCGCGGGGATCAGGCCACCGCCCTTGTCGAAGTCGAGGGTCGTAGGATCGATCATTGCCGCACCTCCACGCCCGCGCCGGCGAGATAGGCCTTCAGATCCGGCACCGAGATCTGGCCGGAGTGGAAGACGCTGGCGGCCAGGGCACCCGAGACATTGGCCCGGTCGAAGACGTCGAGGAAGTGGGACGACGCGCCCGCTCCACCCGAGGCGATCAGGGGGATGGTCAGGCGGCTGCGGGCATCCGACAGCTGGGCGGTGTCATAGCCCTTTCTGACGCCGTCCTGATCGATGCAGTTCAGGACGATCTCGCCGGCCCCGCGCTCCTGGGCTTCTGTGATCCAGTCCATGGTCTTCTTGCCTGCCAGACGGCGGGCATTCGGGTCGCCGGTGTATTTGTGGACGACGTAGTCGCCGTCCTCGCGCCTTGAGTCGACCCCGACGACCACGCACTGGCTGCCCAGGCGCTCGGCCATTTCGGTGATCAGCTCGGGACGCTCCAGGGCGGGCGAGTTGATCGAGACCTTGTCGGCCCCGTTGTCGAGACAGGCGGCGGCCTGGTCGACGGTGCGGATGCCGCCGGCCACGCAGAAGGGGATGTCCAGCAGCCGGGCGATGTCGCGCACCCAGCCGTAGTCCAGGGTGCGCCCCTCCGGGCTGGCGGTGATGTCGTAGAAGACCAGTTCGTCGGCCCCCGCGTCTCGATAGCGGGCGGCGAGTTCGACCGCGTCGCCCATGTCGACATGGCCCTCGAAGCGGACGCCCTTGACCACGCGGCCATCCTTGACGTCGAGGCAGGGGATGATGCGGCGCGCGGTCATGGGGTCTGACGCCCCAATACTCCGCTCATCCCCGCGAAAGCGGGGACCCAGTCCTGTTGTGAGGCGGGGTGTCCGGGATCGGCAGCGCGAATTAGTGGGTTCAAGTCATCGCCCAAAGCACTGGGTCCCCGCTTTCGCGGGGATGAGCGGAAGAGAGAGAGGCTCATCCGACCGCCTCGATGGCCTGGGCGACCGTGAAGCGGCCTTCGTAGATGGCGCGGCCGGTGATGGCGCCGTCGCAGCCGATGTCGGCGCAGGCCTTCAGGTCTTCCAGGTTAGCGACGCCGCCCGACGCCTGGACCTTCAGCTCCGGACGACGGCGGACGACCTCGGCCAGAAGGTCGAGGTTGGGGCCGGTCAGGGCACCGTCGCGGCCGACATCGGTGACAAGGACATGGGACAGGGTTCCAGCCGGATAGCGGTCGATCGCTGTCCACAGATCGAACCCGGCCGCCTCGGTCCAGCCCTTGAGCGCGGGCGTCGGCACGCCGTCTTCCGCTACGCGGACGTCGAAGGCCAGGGTCAGGCGCTCGGGGCCGAAGCGGGCCAGCCATTCGGCGACGGCGTCGGGCTTTGTCACGGCCAGCGATCCGACCACGACGCGGGAGACCCCGGCCGTCAGAAGCCGTTCGACATCCTCGACCGAGCGGACGCCCCCACCTGACTGGATGTGGCCGAGGTGGGTCGCCGCCAGCCGACCGATCAGGTCGTGCTGGACCGCCCGGCCGGCCTCGGCGCCGTCCAGATCGACGACGTGCACCCACTGGGCCCCCTCGTCGGCGAAGGCGGTCAGGCGGGCGACCGGGTCGGGGTCGTATTCGGTGACCTGGTCGAACCGGCCGTGCATCAGCCGCACGCACTTGCCGCCGCGCAGGTCGATGGCGGGATAGACGATCATGCGGGCAGCTCGAGGAAGTTCTTCAGGATGCGGGCACCGGCGGCGGCCGAGCGCTCGGGGTGGAACTGGCAGCCCCAGCGGTTGCCGCTGCGGACCATGGCCGGAACCGATGCTCCATAGTCGGCGCAGGCGATGGTCGCGGGCGTGTCGGGGCAGACGTAGGAGTGGACGAAATAGGCGTAGTCGCCGTCCCGCACGCCCTCCAGGATCGGGTCGTCGGACAGGGTGTTCAGCTGGGACCACCCCATGTGCGGCACGGGCAGGTCGTCGCGCACGGGCATGCGGGTGACGCGGCCGGGGATGAAGCCCAGCATGGTCGCCCCGCCGTTCTCCTCGCTCTCGGCGAACAGCAACTGCTGGCCCAGGCACAGGCCGAGCAGGGGGCGGGAGAAGGCCTTGATGATGTCGGTCAGGCCCAGCTCGGCCATGCGGTTCATGGCGTAGCCGGCGGCGCCGACGCCGGGCAGGACGAGGCGCTCGGCCTCGGCGGGGGGGGGGGGACGGCGAAGGGGTGGGGGGGGCCAACCGCGCACGATGGCGTTTGGCCCGGGCCCCCTCCGTCTGCTTCGCTTCGCTACGCATCCACCTCCCCCAACGGGGGAGGATTTGGAGAGCGCCCATCACAGCACCCCCTTGGTCGACGGCACGGCGTCGCCCTCGATGCGGATGGCCTGGCGCAGGGCGCGGCCGAAGCCCTTGTAGACGGCCTCGGTCTTGTGGTGGTCGTCGTCGCCCGTGACCGAGATGTGGACGGCCGCGCCCAGGTGCTCGGCGAGGGAGCGGAAGACGTGGGCGGTCAGGTCGGTGCGATACTCGCCGATGAAGGGCGTCGAGAAGCTGCCTTCGAACACCGGATAGGGACGGCCCGACAGGTCGATGGCGACGTTCGCCTGGGCCTCGTCCATGGCCAGGACGAAGCCGTAGCGAGCGATGCCGCGCCGCTCGCCCAAGGCCTGTTTCAGGGCCTGACCGAGCGCGATGGCGCTGTCCTCGATGGTGTGGTGCGGGTCGGTGTGCAGGTCGCCCTCGCACTGGAGCCGCAGCGAGAAGCCGCCGTGGGCCGCGACCTGTTCCAGCATGTGGTCGAAGAAGCCGACGCCGGTCTCGATCCTGATGGGGCCGGTAGCGTCCAAGTCGACGGCGCAGACGATGCGGGTCTCTTTCGTATCGCGGACGGCCTGGCCGGTGCGGTGAGCGCGAGTCTTGCCCACCGTGAGGCCCAGCGCGGCGAGCAGCCGGTCGTTGACCTCGGGCTTGAGCGACACCGGCAGGCGGAGGCGATCGCCGGAGCGGTCGGCGGCGACGCCGAAGCGGGCGAGGTCGGCCAGCACCGCCTCGATGTCGGAGGGGCGGGCCATCAGGATCGGCCCGACGCCGGGCTCCACCACCATGACGCGGCCGATCTCGCGGACCAGGCGCTCGCGCTCGCGACGGACGCCGGCGATGCGTTCGGCGGTCTCGATCATGCGGGACGGGTCGAGCGCCTGCATGGCCAGTCGAACCAGCGGCTCGGGCAGGGCGTAGAGTTCGACGACCTCGGACAGGCGGGCCAGAGTCTCGGGCTGGGCGAGGGCGGCTCCGACGCGAGCGCCGGCGAGGCCGTAGGCCAGGGACAGGCTGCGGAGCACGACCAGGTTCGCGTGGTCGCCGATCAAGGCGGCGGCGGAGGGGGCGTCGGCGAACTCGACCAGGCCCTCGTCCACGACCAGCAGGCCGGGTGAGAGGCGAGCGGCCATCTCGGCCACCGCCTCGGCCGAGCCGAGTGCGCGGACGACGGTGGCGACGGTCTCGCCGCTGGCGACACGATAGATGCGGGACAGTCCGGCGTAGGGCTCTGCGTCGGGGGCCTCGACCGAGCCGGCGTCGCGGGCGGCGAGGCGCCAGACCAGCTCGAGCCCGTGGGTCAGGCCGCGGACCGGCAGGACTTTGTCGGCGGTGACGCCGTAGATCTGGGCCATGCGGGCGGCCAGCGCGGCGGTGTCGCCGGGGTAGCGGTCGAGGCCGTCGGCGCCGGAGACAAGCGGCGGGAAGGGGGCGGGGAGGGTCATCTGCTTTCTCCCTCCCCTTTATGGGGAGGGACGGCGGAGCGAAGCGCAGCCAGGGTGGGGCCCGTGCATGCGGAGTGCGATGTCCGATTCGAACCCCACCCGCGCTCGGCTGACGCCTCGCGATCCCTCCCCATGAAGGGGAGGGAGAAAGTCGTCGCAGCCCTCATGTCCCGCTCCTCATATCCGCCGCCCTCGCATGGGCTTCGAGGCCTTCCAGCCGCGCCAGCCGGGCCGCGATCGGCCCCAGCGCAGCGGCTCCTTCGGCCGTCACCGTCTGGACCGACATCGACGTCATAAAGCTGGCGGTGGTGATGCCGCCCAGCGTCCGCGCGCCACCGTCGGTCGGCAGGACGTGGCTGGGGCCGGCGGCGTAGTCGCCGAGTGTCTCAGCCGCGAACCGGCCGACGAAGATGGCGCCCGCCGCGCGGATGGACGGAAGCATCGCCTCGGGCTCCTCGACCTGGAGCGCCAGGTGCTCGGGGCCGTAGAGATTGATGACGTCGCAGGCCGTCTCCTCGTCGCGGACCAGGATGGCGCGGGCCTCGTTCAGGCTGGCGCGGGCGATGGCCTCGCGCGGCAGGGTGGCGACCTGCCGTTCGACCTCGGTCAGGATGTAGTCGAGGTTGGCGCGGCTGGTGGAGACCAGGATGACCTGGGCGTCGGCGTCGTGTTCGGCCTGGCTGAGCAGGTCGGCGGCGGCGATCTCGGGGGCGGCGTCGCGGTCGACCACGACCATGAGCTCGGACGGACCCGCGGGCATGTCCACGGCCGGGCCGCCGGGCAGGGCGGCGGCGTATCGCTTGGCCTCGGCGACGAAGGCGTTACCGGGGCCGAACAGCTTGTCGCAGGCCGGAATCTCGCCGTCGTCCAGCACCACGCCATAGGTCATGGCCGCGATGGCCTGGGCCCCGCCAAGCAGCCAGATCGCGTCGAGACCCGCCTCGGCGGCGGCCAGGATCATGGCGGGGTGGACGCTGCCGTCCTTGGCCGGAGGGGTGACGACCACGCGCTCGGTCACCCCCGCGACCTGGGCCGGGATCGCCTGCATCAGGAGCGACGAAAACAGCGGCGCGGTGCCGCCGGGCACATAGATTCCGGCCGCCTTGATCGGCCGCCAGACAAGGCGCGAGCGGACGCCCGGCGTGGTCTCGACCCAGGCGGTGTCCTCGGGCCGGGTCGCCTCGTGGAAGACCCGGACATTGTCGGCGGCGATGCGGATGGCGCGGGCGTCGGCGGGGGCCAGGGACGCGCGGGCCTCGGCGACGGCGGCATCGGTGATGGCGATGCGGCGCGGCTTGAAGCCGTCGATCTTCTCGGCGAACTGGCTGACCGCCGAACCGCCGGAGAAGCCGACCTGTTCGAAGATGCCGTGCACCACGTCCTGCACGTCCCGCTCGCTGCGGCGCGCGGGGCGGGCTAGGGCATCATGCTTGCCCTGACCGTCGAGCGAGGCCCAATCGATCCGTTTCACGTCGAGCGTCGTCATCACATCATCTTCTCGATGGGCAGGACCAGGATGGCCGAGGCCCCGGCGGCCTTGAGCTTCTCCAGCGTCTCCCAGAACACAGCCTCCTGACACACGGCGTGGACGGCGACGGCGTCGTCGCGGCCCATCAGGGGCATGACGGTCGGGGCACCCGCGCCGGGCAGGATGGCGGTGATCTGGTCCAGCGCGCTGCGCGGCGCGTTCAGCATGACGTATTTGGCCCCCTGCGAGGACACGACGCCCGCCATCCGCTCGATGATCGATTCCAGCAGGTGAGCCAGTTGCGGCTCCGGCGCGACCGGCGACTGGATCAGCACCGCCTGGCTTTCGAACACCGTGTCCTTGGCGATCAGGCCGTTGGCTTCCAGCGTCGCGCCGGTCGAGACCAGATCGCAGATGGCCGAAGCCAGCTTCAGCCGGGGCGCCACCTCGACGGCCCCGCGCATGACCACGATGTCGGCGGCGACGCCCTGGTCGTCCAGATAGCGGCGCAGGATCCTGGGGTAGGAGGTGGCGATGCGCAGGCCCTGGAGAGAGGCCGGGCCGTCCCACGCCAGGGTCGGCGGACAGGCCAGCTTCAGCGTGCACTTGCCGAAGCCCAGCGGCATGACGACCGAGGCGTTGGCGCCTCCGTTCTTGCCTTCCTCCAGCACGTTCTCGCCGACGATGCCCAGGTCGCAGACGCCGTCGGCGACGAAGGTCGGGATGTCGTCGTCGCGCACCCGCAGCAGGTCGATCGGATAGTTCTCGACCTTGTAAAGCAGGTCGTTGGCCCCCTTGACGACGCGCAGGCCCGCGTCCCGGACGAGGTCCAGGCTGCGGTCGGCCAGACGGCCGGATTTCTGCACGGCGATGCGAAGTCGCCCCGAAACGGTGCTCACTTTACGATACTCATTTTTGGGGGTCAGGCTTTCGGGTGAAGGCGGTCAAGCACCAGGCGATAGCCCTGATGCGGCATCTCTTTCAGGAAGCGGGCGACGCGCACCACGGTCGTCGGGCTGGCCCCTGCCTCGCAGGCGATCTCGCGATAGGACCGGCCGCCCTGATCCAGCAGCCGGGCCACGGCCCAGCGTTCGGCGAAGGCGCGGACCTCGGCCGGGGTGCACAGGTCGGTCAGAAAGGCCTCGACCTCCTCACGCGTCTTCAGCGCCAGCAGGGCGTCGAACAGCCGGACGCGATCGTCGGCCTTGGTGGCGGCCGAGGGCGGGCTGGCGGCGGGTTTGTCGAGGGTCGCGGTCATCGGTGCGCGTTCCACTATGCTGTAACAGTGGAACGGTCAAGTGAGATCGTCAGGCCGCCTTCGTCTCCATCAATGCCGGCTTTGACAGCCGCTCGATCAGGCCGGCCATCGGCAAGGCCTTGGCGATGAAATAGCCCTGGGCGGTGTCGCAACCCATGCCGCGCAAGAGCGCCAGCGCCGTCCCGGTCTCGACGCCCTCGGCGGTGACGCTCATGCCCAGACTGTGGGCCAGGTCGATGGTCGACTTGACCAGCAGGGCGTCCTTGGCGCTGTCGTCCAGCGACAGGACGAAGGCCTTGTCGATCTTCAGCTCGTCGGCGGCGATGCGCTTCAGATACGCCAGGGACGACAGGCCCGATCCGTAGTCGTCGATCGAGACCTTGATCCCGGCCGCCGCGAACCGGTCGATGATGCCCAGAGCCACCTCGGGATTGTCGATGACGGCCGTTTCGGTGATCTCGAAGCAGATGTCGCCCCCGGCCTCGGCCACGGCGTCCAGGGCGAACTGGGCGAAGGCTTCGTCGGACAGCAGGCGGCCCGAGATGTTGACCGACATCTGCAAGGCGTGTCCGGCTTCGGCGAGGGCCTTCTGGTCGGCGATGACGCGGCGCACGCCCCATTCGGTCAGGGCACGGATCTGGCCGGTCTCCTCGGCCATGCCGATGAACAGGTCCGGCGCGATGAAGCCCCGCTTGGGGTGGTTCCAGCGCATCAGGCCCTCGACGCCGGTGATGGCGTTATCGCGCAGATCGAACTTGGGCTGATAGGCCATCCAGACCTGGTCGCTCTCCAGGGCCGTGATCAGGTCGGAGATGAGGCTGAGGTTGGCCCCCGGATCGCCATAGGCGACAGCGTCGAACAGGGCGGCCTTGCGTCGCGCGTCTCTCGCCTGGTCGAGGGCGATGCCGGCGCGATCCACCAGCGAATCGACCCGACCGCTCGGCCGTCCGACCCGGTCCAGCCCGGCGGTGAGGGAGGCATCGACGGTCGCGCCGATGAGCTTCACCGGCTGGTCGGCGACGGCGCAGAGGCGCTCAGCGAGGCTCAGGGCCTCGGCGTCGTTCTCGATCTCCAGCACGATGGCCACCGCCCCGACGCTGACGCGCGCGACGCGAACGCCACCGGCCGCCGTCGACAGCCGCGACGCCAGGGCGGACACCAGCTGCCCCATGGCCTCGAAGCCGATGGCGTTGCGCACCACGGCGAACCGGTCGACCCCGAACATGAGCACACAGGCCGAGGGGGTCACCGCCGCCTCGCGCTCAAGCCACAGGCGGTTGGGCAGGCCCGTCTCCTGGTCATGCAGCGCCATGTGGGTCAGGCGCGCCTGGCGATCGCGGATGTCTCCGGCCATGGCGTTGAAACTCTGGGCCAGTCGCCCGATCTCGTCCGACGAGGTGACCTCGACCTGGGCGTCCTCTCCGGCCTGCAGGCGTTGGACGGCCTCATCCAGGGCCGTGATCGGCCGGCTGAGGCCGCGAGACAGCAGCCAGGTGCCGGCCATCAGCAGGGCCATGCCGATCAGGGCGATCACGCCGAGCGCCCAGAACATCGGCTCGAAGGGTTTCAGCGCCCGGGCCATAGGATAGCTGAGCGTCAGAACCGCGGGTGCCTCGGCGCCGAAGCTGGGTAAGGGGCGGGCCAGAACCATGGTCTCGCCCTCGGCCGCGCGGGCCCCGACCGGCGTGCCGCTGGCATCCAGGGCCCGGTCGACCACGCCGGACAGGGCGCTGGCGGGTCCGGCCATGTCGTGCCAGGCGGTGGTCTGGCGCGTCAGGACCGAGGCCGACAGAGGGATGGCCGACAGCTCTTCGAGCCTTCGCATCTGGGCCTGGTCGAGGCGTTCCAGAAAGACGACCCAGCCGATCAGGACCGGGGCCATCACGGGGGCGGCGACCGCCTGATAGGGTTGGCCCTCGATACTGAGAACGCCCGCCGACAGGGTGGCGTCGTTCAGGCCGGTCCACAGAGTGTCGATCGCCGCGTCATCCAGGCTGACGCCCGCCGAGGTGGCGTATCCGTCGGTGCCGAGGATCAGCGCGCCTTCCACCTTCTGACGGCCCCGCAGATTGTCCAGCGCCGACCGGACCGTGGGCTCGTCGTTGGTGGCGACCGCTTCGCGAAATCCGTAGTCCTGCGCGAGGACGGACGCCCCCTGACGCAGCTGGTCGGAGCGGGAGTCCCAGAGCTGACCATAGACGGCGCCGGACGCCGTCAGCTCGCCGCGCACGACCCCCCGGGCGCTGGCCGTGATGGCCATATAGACCGCGAGCGCGACCAGCATCAGCGTGAGGCCGAACAGTCCCGCATAGAGGACCGTCAGGCGCGTGCGGAGATAGCGGAAACGGGTCACGTCACCGCACCGCGGCCCGTGCCGAGAAGTCGCCGGTCATGGTCTGGCGTCCGGGGCCGGTCCCGATGGTCAGGACATAGGCGCTTTCGTTGCCGCGCACGTTCAGCTGGGGGTGCCAGACCATCAGGCGGGCCGCGCCGGCGGGAATGCCGGCGATCGTCACGTCGCCGGCCGCGTCGGTCTTGCCGGCGTAGGGCGTGTCGACGACCTTCACATAGGCCAGCATCTGGTCGTGGATATTGCAGCCCAGGGCGGCGACGCCGGTCGCGGCGAAGGTGTGGGTGCGGGTCTGGTCCTGGCCGAACAACTCGATCTCGAACCGGTTGCCGCGCGAGAAGGAATAGACGTGGTGCCGCACCCGATCCAGGTTCGGAAAGGCCACGGTGCCGCCGACGGGCGCGATCAGGACATAAGGCTGGAACTGGACGTTCTGCTGGACCACGCGCAGGGGCCAGGAGAAACGGATGGGGCCGGAAGGCACGCCGGAGTCGGGTCTGACAGTCACAACCGCGTCTCGAACGGGTCGTCCACCGGTATCACGCACGGAAACGGTGAGATCACCCGCGTGAGCCATGCCGGCGAAGGCGGAACAGGCAAAGATCAGGACAAGTAGAGCGCGCATGGGTGTTGCCTACCATTGACCTATGAAACTGGAGTAAATCGATTCTGCAATCGAAGGTTGTTGAATGACGTTACACAACATTGGCGAATGTTGTGAGGGTTCTGCCCGCCTCTACTTCCTTGGGTTCATTAGCCATTAACCCTGTTGCCGATAGATAAGGCAAAGCCTCGGAGGTCGGCCATGCGCCACTGCCAGTCCATCGGCGTCGTCGCCAGTCTGATCGTCGCCACCCTTGCCGGTCCTGCCTCGGCGCAGATGTTCGACTGGGTCCCCGAAAGCCGAGCCGGCGGCAAGCTTCTGCTGACCGGCGGCGTCTCGACGATCGAGGGATCCGGCGGCGGCGGTCTGGCGACCTGGGCGGTCACCTCCGGATACGGGGCCGAGGACGGCATCGGCGGCAATGTCCACGCCACCTACGTCAATCTGCCCGACTATGAACTGCGGTCGTGGGGCGCGGCGGCGTCCTTCTGGGACCGGGTCGAGGTGTCGGTGGCACGTCAGGAGTTCGATACGGGCGCGACCGGAGCGCTTCTGGGGCTAGGTTCGGGCTTCACCTTCACCCAGGACATCGTGGGCGTGAAGGTCAAGGTTCTGGGCGACGCGGTCTATGATCAGGACAGCTGGCTGCCCCAGGTCGCGGTGGGGGTGCAGCACAAGTCCAACGACCAGGGTGCGATCATCGCCGCCGTGGGCGGTCGGGACGACGAGGGCACCGAGGTCTACGTCGCCGCGACCAAGTTGTTCCTGGCGCAGTCGCTGCTGGTGTCGGGGGCCGTGCGCTGGACCGACGCCAACCAGACCGGCCTCCTCGGCTTCGGAGGCGACCGCAACGACGACGTCGAGCCGCAGTTCGAGGGCTCGGTTGGGTATCTGCTCAACCGCAATCTGGTCGTTGGGGCCGAGTACCGGACCAAGCCGGACAATCTGGGTTTCGCCGGAGAGGACGACTGGTTCGACGTCTATGCCGCCTACGCCTTGAACCGGCACCTGTCGGTCACCGCCGCCTGGGTGGACCTGGGGTCGATCGCGACCTTCGAGGACCAGCGCGGCCTCTATCTGTCTCTCCAGGTCGGGTTCTGATCCATGCGTCTTTTCTTGCTCGCCGCCGCCGTCTTCGCCTTGCCAGTGACGGCCCTCGCCCAGGAGGCCGACGCGCCGCTGGAGTTGCCCCCCGTCGTCATGTCGACCGAACACCCGGGCGAGGTGGCGGTCGAGCCGTATGACCGGTCCAACGCCCATGCCGGAGCCACGCCGTTCGAGGGCACGGCGATGCTGGAAGCCTTTCACGGCGTCGAGGGCATCGGCCGCGTGGTCGACGCCATGATCGACCTGTCGATCGAGGACCCGCGCATCGCCGGCACCTTCGTCAGCCACGATATGGTCCGACTGCGCCGGGTGCTGAAGGAACAGTTCGCCTACATCCTGGGAGCGCCGGTGGACTATTCGGGGCGCGACATGGCGACGTCGCATCGGGACATTGGCCTGCAGGCCGCCGACATGGGGGCCCTGGTCGAAAATCTGCAGATCGCCATGGACCGCGAAGGCGTCGATTTCCGCGCCCAGAACCGCTTCCTGGCCAAGCTGGCCCCGATGAAGGACGACGTCGTCACCCGCTGATCCCGCAACGCAACAAATCGGTTGCGCATCGTCCGTGCTCCGGTCCACGCTGATCTCTTCAGCGACAGGAGCGACCGTCACGTTCGACGAGATGTCAGGCACGCCCGGATCGGCGACGATCCGAAGAAGCTATCGGACCCTGGCCCGGTGGCTGGAGACGGCGCCCCCTGACCTGCTGCAGGCCCGGTCGCGGCAGGCCGAGTTGTTCTTTCGCCGGATGGGGGTGACCTTCGCCGTCTATGGCGACGTCGAGTCCAACGAGCGGCTGATCCCCTTCGATGTCGTGCCGCGGATCATCGGGGCGGCCGAATGGGATTTGCTGGAGAAGGGCCTGCGCCAGCGGGTGTCGGCGCTGAACGCCTTCCTCAAGGACATCTACGGCCCCCAGGAGTGCATCAAGGCCGGGATCATCCCGGCCGACCTGGTCCTGACCAATCCGCATTATCGGCCCGAGATGCAGGGCCGCCGGCCGCCGGGGGACATCTGGACGCACATCTGCGGCGTGGATCTGGTCCGCACCGGCGAGGACGGCTTTCTAGTGCTGGAGGACAACTGTCGAACGCCCAGCGGCGTCTCCTACATGCTGGAGAACCGCGAGATGATGATGCGGCTGTTCCCGGATCTGTTCGCCGAACACCGCATCCGCCCGGTCGAGACCTATACCGACATGCTGCTGGCGAGCCTGCGGGCCAGCGCGCCCGAGGACGCCGGGGCCGATCCGAACGTGGTCGTCCTGACGCCCGGCCCGTTCAACTCGGCCTACTACGAGCACAGCTTCCTGGCCGACAAGCTGGGGGTCGAGCTGGTCGAGGGCGGCGACCTGTTCGTCAACGACGACACCGTCTTCATGCGCACGACCGAAGGCCCTCAGAAGGTCGATGTCATCTATCGCCGCGTCGACGACGACTGGATCGATCCCCTGACCTTCCGGCCGGATTCGACCGTCGGCGTTCCGGGCCTGATGAACGCCTATATGGCCGGCAACGTCACCCTGGCCAATGCGGTCGGGACGGGCGTGGCCGACGACAAGGCGGTCTACACCTACATGCCCGAGATCATCCGCTTCTTCTCGGGCGGGGATCCGATCCTGGGCAACGTCCCGACCTGGCGCTGTCGCGAGCCGGACGCGCTCAAGGAGGTCCTGGACAAGCTGCCCGAGCTGGTCGTCAAGGAGGTCGGCGGATCCGGCGGCTACGGCATGCTGGTCGGCCCCGCCTCGACCAAGGCCGAGATCGAGGATTTCCGCAGGAAGCTGATCGCCGATCCCGACGACTTCATCGCCCAGCCGACGCTGTCGCTGTCGACGGCCCCGACCCTGTGCGGGACCGAGCTGCAGTCGCGCCACGTCGATCTGCGCCCCTTCGTCCTGTCCAGCCCGGCGGGCGTGCGGGTCGCGCCCGGCGGACTGACGCGGGTGGCGCTGAAGGCCGGTTCGCTGGTGGTCAACTCCAGCCAGGGCGGCGGAACCAAGGACACCTGGGTGCTGGATGACTGAGGCGATGAAAATCCTCCCCCGTTGGGGGAGGTGGCGCGCAGCGGAGCGGAGCGACGGAGGGGGCTCGCCGCGAGCGCCGCCATGCGCGGCCGGGCCCCCCCCCCCCCCCCCCCCCCCCCCCCCCCCCCCCC
>NCEB01000060.1 GCA_002280475.1 Brevundimonas subvibrioides | reverse complement strand
GCAGGTCACAGGGTCGCTAGACTTGCTTTCAGATGGATGACCGACTTTGGCTCAAGGCGGCTGTTGCGAATTTCAGCTGACTGTTCGATCCGCGTAGCGGCTCAGAAGGAACCAGGCGAAGCCAGGTACGATCCGAGAACTGTGGTCCCCATCGTGTTGCCCATTTGAATCATTCAGGGCGGCCGAAGACCCGAACGTAGTCGATCTCCATCCGCTGAGGGAGGGCTCGGTCGTCCACCCCCTCGGCCCCGCCCCAGTCGCCGCCGACCGCAAGGTTCAGGATCACGTAGAAGGGCGCGTCGAACGGCCAGGTCGCGGGGTCGCCGCGTCCGTCGTTCCGGAACCTGTAGTAGCCGACGTCGTCGACGCCGAAGTTGATCCCGTCCGGCGTCCAGAGCACCTGATAGCGGTGAAAGGCGTCGCAGGCGTCGCGAACGCGCTTGCGGCCTCCGCGCTCGGTGCCCTGGGCGTGGTTGTAGCGGGTGGTGTGAACCGTGCCGTGGATCTCGCCGCGCGCATGGCCGACGTGTTCCATGATGTCGATCTCGCCGCCCGCCGGCCATTCGGCGTCCGCGACCGGCAGCATCCAGATGGCGGGCCATGTGCCACGG
Source organism: Brevundimonas subvibrioides (assembly GCA_002280475.1). GTDB lineage: Bacteria > Pseudomonadota > Alphaproteobacteria > Caulobacterales > Caulobacteraceae > Brevundimonas > Brevundimonas aurifodinae. Next base: position 4,465 of record NCEB01000060.1, on the reverse strand, counting down.
CCGCACGGAAGCCGGGCCCGCACCTCGTAGAAGCCATATGTCCATTCGCCCCTGCCTCGCGAGATCAACCGCGCGGAGGTGTAGGCCTGGCCGCCGGCGTCAGGGACCTGCACCGGCGTCAGCGTCTCGCGTCGGGCCTCGATGATCAGATGGCCGTTCTCGACGCGGGCGTTCTGCGGCCGCTCGGCGGCGTAGTACTGCAGCTCGTTGTTGTACCAGCCGTCGCGGTTGCGGTGGGTGTCATAGGCCCAGCGGGTCGGATCGGGGAGCCCGTCGGTGTTGAACTCGTCGTTCCAGACCAGCCGGTATCCGTCCAAACTGTCGTCCTGGGGAAGGGGGGCCGCGCCGATGCAGCCCAGGGCCGCCAACCCGACCACCGTCAAACTGCGAGACCGCATTCTTTCCTCCGAGGGCCACTACTGGACGGACTGCCAAAAGGCAAACTCGGTTTGACAACGTTGTCAACTCCCGACACCTTGTATCAAAACTCAGCCATAGGGACGAGACCCATGCACAATCCTGCTCCCCGGCGTGGCGTCGCCGCAATCGCGGCGTCGCTGGCGGCGCTGCTGACAGCGGCCGGCCCGGGACTGGCCCAGACGTCCCCGGCCCCTGGGGTCAACATCGCATCCTGGCCCGTTGCCAGCAGCCCCGAGGTGATGACCGATGCCACGACCCTCGCCTTTGTCGAGGATTTGCTGGCCCGGATGACGCTGGAGGAGAAGGTCGGCCAGGTGATCCAGGCCGACATCGGTTCCATCACCCCCGCCGATCTCGCGACCTATCCCCTGGGATCGATTCTGGCGGGCGGCAACTCGGCGCCAGCGGGGGACGAGCGAGCCCCTGCCAATGCCTGGGTCGAACTGGCACGCGCCTTCCGGGCCGCGGCGGAGGAACGGCCCGGGGCGCGGGTACCGCTGATGTTCGGCATCGATGCGGTTCACGGGCACAACAATGTCGTGGGCGCGACCCTGTTTCCGCACAACATCGGCCTGGGAGCGACGCGCAACCCCGACCTGATCGAACGGATCGGCGAGGCGACGGCCCTGGAGGTGGCGGCGACGGGTGCGGACTGGACCTTCGGACCCACGGTCGCGGTGCCGCGCGACGACCGCTGGGGCCGAACCTACGAGGGCTATGGCGAAGACCCCGAGATCGTCGCTGCCTATGCTGGCCGTATGACCCTCGGCCTTCAGGGGGCGCTGGGCGAAGGTCGGCTCCAGGCGGGCCGGATTGCGGGCTCGGCGAAACACTATCTGGCCGACGGCGGCACGTTGAACGGCAAGGACCAGGGCGACGCCCTGATCAGCGAGCGCGAGCTGATCGACATCCATGCGGCCGGCTATCCCCCCGCGATCAACGCGGGTGTGCTGACCATCATGGCCAGTTTCTCCAGCTGGAACGGTGTGAAGCACACCGCAAACCCCGACTTGCTGACCGATGTTTTGCGCGGACCATTGGGCTTCGACGGCTTCGTGGTGGGCGACTGGAACGCGCATGGCCAGATCGAGGGCTGCACCAACGAAAGCTGCGCCGCCGCCTTCAACGCCGGGATCGACATGTTCATGGCCCCGGATAGCTGGCGGCCGTTGTTCCACAACACCCTGGCCCAGGTCCGGTCGGGCGAGATTCCCATGGCCCGGCTGGACGAAGCCGTGCGGCGCATCCTGACCGTCAAGGTCAAGGCCGGGGTGTTCGAGGCGGAACGTCCCGTCGAGGGGCGGGTCGATGTCCTGGGGTCGTCGGACCACCGCGCATTGGCCCGCGAGGCCGTGCGGCAGTCTCTGGTTCTGCTGAAGAACAACGGGTCGATCCTGCCGATCCGGCCGGGTGCGCGGGTGCTGGTCGCCGGGAGCGCCGACGACATCGGCCAGGCGGCGGGCGGATGGACGATCAACTGGCAGGGCACCGGCAACACCCGCGCCGACTTCCCCAGCGCGGAGTCGATCTGGGAAGGCCTGCAGGCGGCGGTCGAGGCGACGGGAGGGACCGCCGAGCTCAGTCCTGCGGGTGCGTTCGAGACACGCCCGGACGTTGCCGTCGTCGTGTTCGGAGAGGAGCCCTATGCCGAGTTCCAGGGGGACCTTTCCGACCTCGACTTCCGTCCGCGCGAGCCACTGGCCGTGCTCCGCCGCCTGCAGGCAGACGGTATCCCCACCGTCGCGGTCTTCCTGTCGGGACGACCGCTTTATGTGAACCCCGAGATCAATGCCTCCGATGCCTTCGTGGCGGCGTGGTTGCCTGGTTCCGAGGGCGGGGGGATCGCCGACGTCCTGGTCGCCGGTTCGGACGGCGCGCCGCGTCACGACTTTCGGGGACGACTGTCCTTCAGCTGGCCGCGCAGCCCCGACCAGGGGCCTCAGAACCGGGGCGGGCAGGGCTACGACCCCCAGTTCCCCTACGGCTTTGGCCTGACCTATGCGATCCCAGCCGAGACCCCGACCTTGACGGAGGTCACAGAGGCGGCCGGAGCGGGAGCGATGCGGTTCCTGGCGGACGGTCGCTTCGTCACGCCTTGGTCCCTGGTCGTTCGCGACGAGGGCGGAGAGGCCCGGATCGCCGACGGCGCGCGCGGCGTCAGTCCGCGGGCCGTGGTCACTGTGACGCCGGTCGACGGCCAGGGGCAGGAATCGGCCCGATTGCTGCGTTTCACAGGGCCGGGGCAGGCCATCGTGACCGGACCCGCGATCGATCTGTCGGGGCCCGACTATTCGAACCTGGCGCTGAGGTTCCGATACCGGTTGGACGCCGGTGACGCTTCGGCACTCCGGATCGGGCTCGGCAACGGATCCGTCCGGCTCTCAGGTGGTCCGGGCTGGCGAACGGCCTTGATCCCCCTGACCTGTTTCGCCTCGGCCGGGGGTAGATTGATCGGGGTCGATCGCGTCTGGATTCTGGAAAGCCAGGCCGCCGCCGTGGTGGCCGTCGAGGACATCCGTCTCGACGCGACGACCGCCGCCGGCTGCCCGGCGGACGACTGAACCGGCATCACTGTCGAGCGGCGGTCGAACCGCGGATCTCCAGCCCGAAAGGCAGCAGATGGTCGGACGGCGTCGCGTCGCCGGTCTTGCTGACGCCGATCAGCAGTTCGGCGGCGCGCGCGGCCATGTCCGAGATCGGCTGCCGGATGCTGGTCAGGCCCGGCACGCTCAGCCTCACGCCCGGGGTATCGTCGAAGCTGACCAGTGACAGGTCCGGCACTCCGATCCCACGCCGCGAAGCGACGTGGAGGGCCGCCAGGGCCATCTCGTCATTGCTGGCCAGAATCGCCGTGGGACGGTCTGGGAGGGCCAGAAGACGTTCGGTCGCCGCCACGCCGCTCTCGAAGGTGAAGTCGCCCGGCGCGATCAGGGCCTCATCGACCGTCAGGCCGGCGGACCTCAACGCGTCGGCATAGCCCTCGCGGCGCTGCCGGCTGGCCTGAAACCGGGGGCTGCCGGCGATGAAGCCGATGCGTGCGTGCCCTAGTCCGATCAGATGTCGCGTCGCCTCTTCGGCCGCCCGGCGATCGTCCATGAACACACCAAAGCCGAGGCCCTCGCCTCGCACCCCCATTCGCGCCACCGGCACCTGGCGGCGCGTCAGCATTTCGACCAGGGCCCGATTTTCAGAGTGCGGCGGCGTGAGGATGATCCCATCGGGCTGGAGCGCCGACAGGATGGCCACGACCTTGCGATCGAGGTCGTCCGAGCCCGCCTCGACCAGCTCGAACAGCATACGGTAGCCATGCGCCTCGCATGTCAGCATGGCCCCGTGCAGCATCTGGTCGATCCAGTCATTGCCGCGACCGCTTCGCCAATTGTTGATCGTGTTCAGGCGGTCGTTCAGCGCCACCAGCAGAAAGGACCGGCTGCCGCCCATGCGACGGGCCGCCATGCTGGGGACATAGCCGAGCGCGTCGACGGCCTTCATCACCCGGTCCTGAAGGTCCCGGGTCACATTCGGTTCGCCGTTCATGACGCGCGACACCGTCTTGACCGCGACGCCGGCGGCTTCGGCCACATGGCGGATGGTGACCTTCGACATCGCACCTCTCGAGAGCCGTCCCCGGCGAGCCCCAGCGCCGACGTCCCTGTGTTGCACCAATCCCACCCAGAGACACCAGTCGAAAACGCGAGGTTGACAACGTTGTCAGATAATGGCGCATTGAAGGCAAGCGGAATGTTCAAAGGTCCGCATCGGGAGGACGATCCAATGCATAACCGGAAGACGGCACTGCTGTGCGGCGCGGCACTGGCCTTCGCGCTACCGGGCCTGGCGATGGCCCAGACGGCGGCCGCCCCCGCGCCGGCGACTCAGCAGGACGAACAGCAAGAGACGGTTCTCGACGACATCGTGGTCACGGTCGAGCGCCGCGAACAAAGCCTGCAGAACTACGCCGGCACCGCCGTTGCCCTGACGGGCGAGGATCTGAAGGCCGTCGGCGTTCAGGACATTTCGGACCTCGAGGGGCGGGTGCCCGGTC